>PXYV01000049.1 GCA_003023745.1 Sulfobacillus acidophilus
CGTCAATCCCCGGAACACCTCCCGCACGTGCCCGCGCTGCGGACTGATCGACAAGCGGAATCGTCCCGATCAAGCGCATTTTCGGTGTATCGGCTGCGGGTTCGCTGGCCCCGCCGATACGATCGCTGCGGGCAACATTGCCCGTAGGGCCGCCGTCAACCGGCCAGACGCAGGACCTGCTGCCGAGCAGGCACCTGCAAGCTCCGCCCCCTTTAGGGCGGGGTCGTTGACTGATTTCATGTGGGGCCTGTGTCATGTCGTGACGGAGGGCTGCCGTACGCGGAAGGACCGCTCGATGGCTCTGTAGCGAGCGGCGGCTGGATCCCCAACCAAGCGTGTATTTCTAGTCTTTGTATGGTTAGCAGATTTGGTGGCCCACTCGGCGTGCAGGCGTTGACAGAGCGATGATTAGCACGATGTAGATGGGCCGCGCGTCGGTGAGGGTGGATGCCGATGCCCGAGACGGCACGGAGGTTAGCGACGCCCGGCTTAAACACTCGTCTGAGGGAGACAGTCGGCGCACCTGCGAATGGTATGAAATAGTGCATGCGTTGGGCGCTGTGGCCGGGACGATGTCTGTTCCCAGATCCTGACTATTGCCGAATGCGGGACGATTGCGCGAGCGGTTGGGGGATGACCGGACAGATCGAGTGGAGAATGCCACCGATACTACCCAATCCCGAATCCACAATCCCCAGGTCGCTCACCACCATGTGATTCTGTCCTGAAAGTGTTGGCCATTAGGGCCGTTGATTGAGCTCGTGAGAAATGCCTCAAAGATGGATAGGCGGACTGTGCATCGGTATGCACCGACCAAAGTGCGGTGAGCGACCAATAGGGCGCGTGCAGCACACATCTGCCACCTGCGTACGCGGTGAACACCGCCGAAAAGACCAATGTAGTAGACGACAGAGGAAGAGGTTTTACCGCTAGGCGCCGTGTCGATGGCCACAACACCGCATAGCTACCATTGCTGCGGCGGGTGGGGTCGATGCGTTTCAGAGCTTACGCGGTGCGCTGGTCAGCCACGATATTTCGCGGATCCCCCATTGGGATGGTTCAAGTGTAGCACCCATAGTGACGGATTATGCCATGCTAGTGCCAGTTTACCAGCAAGCCATCCCATCGCCGACTTTCAGCGTCGAAAACTGAAGACCCACTCGGTTGTCTACAAGACTGCCACAAACCGCTCGATGCCATGACCGAGTGAACAACCGCAATTCCCTGAACAATGGCCGTGCGGGCGCAAGTGCATGAATTATCCTCAAAAGTCGCAACCACAGTGTTTTCTTTTTATAAGCCAATGGCGACCAAGCGGGGCAATATTGGAGCGACGTTGAGCCAGCCCCCATGGGCTTCCGGTCAGAGGCGACCCACTCAGGATCTCGGGGACGCCTGACGGACTTCGCGTGGATTTTTCGCTCGTCCGGTTGGCGGACCAATGGCTGCGGAACAGGAAGTCGTCCAGATCACGAAACCGGACTTTTCGAGCAAAGCTTGCCCAATGCTCTAGAACGAATGCGTCGCTGCTCGTTTATCTTTCGCCAGAATTAACGCGTTATTAGAAATAATCTCATACGGTATACCGTCGACGGAATACGCCGAGCGAATTTTTTACCGATTGTAGAAGGAGAAGTCGGTCGGGCGTCGAATAATCAACAAGACCCGGGGGTGAATTATGCAAAACAATGATAAAGGCGGCATCTTTGAGGCGGTGAGCGTGACAAGCCTCGGTGAAGAAGTATATCGGAGGCTACGACAGGCGATTGTGGACGGGGACCTTGCTCCTGGGGAACATCTTGTGGAAACGGCGTTAGCTCGCCACATGCACGTCTCCCGCACACCGGTCCGAGATGCATTACATCAGTTGGTGGCCGAGGGCTTGGTGGTATCTGACGGAGTTCGGGGCCTGGTTGTGGCACGCATCTCGCTAGAGAATATCGAGCATGCGTATGTGTTGCGCGAATCCCTGGAAGGATTGGCGGCGCGCTTAGCGGCTCAGCATCAACGTCCGGATCTGCTGCGCCGGTTGCAAGATGCCTTACGCGTCATGGAACATGGTCGCTGCACGGCGCAGGAGTTCGACGAAGCCCACTCATGTTTTCACGACACCATAGCTGAGATGTCGGACAATCCATATCTCATCAAAGCCTTAGCCGACTTGCAGGGTTTTCGCACACGCATGGTGTCGTTGGATTGGGTGGCTAAGAGCCGTGTTCACGTTTCTGTTCCCGAGCATCGGCGCATTTTCGAAGCGATCGAGATGCGCAATCCAACGATTGCTGAAGAAGAGGCGCAGCGCCATGTACGCACTACACGCGAGGGCCTCTTGAACCGGTTGCAAGGTCACGCCGGCACCCACTCGCGGGCGGAAAATGGTCTTTAGAATCAACACGGATAAATATGGAGGGACATTCTATGGCGGTAAGTAAGGCGGTCACCATTGCTTCGTCGGCACTGTTGTTGGCCGCGCTAAGTAGTCAGGGAGTTTTTGCCGCCCACGTGAGACCTGCAGGCACATCTCATAGCGGGCCGAGATATGGCGGGACACTCAATGTGGGAGTGGATTCCGACTTTGTCACCTTAGATCCGGCGCTATCATCAGCCTTGATTGACAGGCAGGCCCTGATCAATATCTTTGACCCGTTGCTCAAGCTTTCACCTACGATGCAAGTCGAGCCCAATTTGGTGACGCACTGGACCATCAGCAATGGTGGTAAAACTTATGCGCTATATTTGCGTCACGGCGTGAAATTTCAAGACGGTACGCCGTTTAATGCGCAGGCGGTAGTATACAATTGGAAATGGGAGATGAATCCCAAAAATGCCTCTCCCCGCATCAGCGATCTCACGCTGGTGAAGAGCTTGTCGACTCCCAACCCTTACGAGGTGGTGGTCAATCTAAGTGCACCCTATACGCCCTTTCTATCGGTTCTGGCGGGGCGCACAGGAATGATTTCGTCGCCGACCGCCATGAAAAAAGAGGGAAAGAACTATCCCGACCATCCGGTCGGTACCGGACCTTTCGAAGTGGTGTCCTGGAATCCTGAGGGCAATCTCGTGTTGAAGAAGAATCCTTACTATTGGCAAAAGGGAAAGCCCTACTTAAACAAGGTAGTCTACACGCCGATTGTTGAGCCCACGCAGGAATACGACGCGTTGTTGACCGGCCAGGAAGATCTCATCGATAGCGTGCCATATCAAGATGTGAATAGCATCAAGTCGCAACCAGGCATCCATTCGGAGGTCATGAACGGGTTGGGCACGACGTCTTTGGAGCTTAATACGACCTACGGTCCCCTCAAGAATTATCACAACCGCTCTGCGATAAACTATGCGATTAACCGCAAAGCGTTGATTGACCTCATTTTCTTTGGACATACCAAACCTGCGTACAGTCAGTACCCGCCCTCCTCGTGGGCGTACAATCCCAACTTGAAGATTCCCTATTCCATTGCCGATGCCAAAAAGCAATTGAAGCTGGCAGGCGACCCGCATGGATTTACCGTGACTTTGCAGATGGAAAACGATACGACGGATGAGCAGATGGGCGAGGCCATTGCCAGCGAATTGGCTAAGGTCGGCATTACCGTGAAACTTGAGCCGCTTGACTTTACTACGCTGCTGACTAATGCGGTGGACGGGAACTACGAGTTTAATATTCTCGGTTGGAGTGGACGGCCTGATCCGGATCAGAACTCCTACGCGTTTGATACGACCGGGGGCAGCTTCAACTTTCCCAAGTATTCGAACCCCGAGGTCAACAAGTTCCTGTTACAAGCTCGGGAGGCGCCAACCGAAGCCCAACGGAAAATTCTCTACAATGACGCCGCGAAAATCATTCTGCAACAGGCACCATATATTTTTATCGCCTATACTCCAGTGATTCAGGCCTGGTCGAGCAAGGTCGAGGGCTACCGGGAATATCCGGATGATCTGATGCGGTTGGCTAACGTCTGGCTCAAATAGGAGGATCTTGTGGCTGGCTTCATCATCCGGCGAGTTTTAAACCTCATCCCGGTGGCCTTTGTGGTATTGTTGGTCACCTTTAGTCTGATTCACATTGCGCCGGGAAACCCGGCGTATACGATTTTAGGCGATCAGGCGTCGAAATCGGCGGTCCAGCTGCTGGACCGTAAGATGGGGCTGAATCGTCCGTTGGTGGTGCAGTTTCTAACGTATCTCAATCAGGTCATCCATGGCAATTTGGGCCGATCCCTGTTGGATAACGAGCCAGTCGCGTCACTGATTGTGACGCGACTGCCAGTGACTTTAGAACTGTCGGTCTTGGCCATCGCATTGTCTTTGGCAGTGGCCTTGCCCATTGGCGTGCTAGCTGCATATCACGCCAATACATGGGTTGACAGTCTGTCGCGGGTGCTGGCGTTAATCGGAGCCGCTGTGCCCAACTTCTGGCTGGCCCTGTTGTTAGTGTACGTGTTCGCGGTTTCTCTGCGGTGGTTGCCCTCGTTGGGGTGGGTTCCACTCAACCAGGGCGTCGGGCAGAATCTCGAGCATTTGATCTTGCCTGTCGTCGTCTTGGCCCTGCCGCTCATCGCGACGACGTCACGCGTATTGCGGGGAACGTTGATTGAGGTTTTACACTTGTTGTACATCCAAGTAGCGCGGGCCAAAGGATTGCAGGAACGGACCGTCGTGCTGCGCCATGGATTCAAAAACGCGTTGATTCCGGTGGTCACCGTGGTGGGCATGCAGGTAGGTCTATTGCTTGGCGGTGTGGTGATTACCGAATCCATCTTTTCCTTGCCGGGAATGGGCCAACTGGTGGTCGACGCGATCTTTGATCGGGACTATATGGTATTGCAGGGATCCGTGTTGTTTATGGCGATGGCGGTTCTCTTGGCTAATTTGATCGTGGATCTCTGTTATGCCTGGCTGGATCCGCGCATTCGCTACAACTAAGGGGGAAGCATCATGGCGATATCGGTCACGGACCCCATCCACGATCAACGTGTTGGCCAAGTCAACAACCGCCATCGAGCCTGGAGGCGGTTTTTACGCAACCGACTGGCCGTGGTGGGATTGATAATTATCGTGGGTTTCACCGTCATGGCTGTGGCTGCTCCGCTCATTGCACCCTATCGCCCCGACGCCACCAATTTTGCGATTGCATTTCAGGCACCTTCGGCGCGGCATTGGCTGGGTACGGATGATCTGGGCCGCGATGTATTGTCGCGTATTATCTACGGGGCACGGGGCAGCTTGATTGCGGCTGTCTCAATTGTCCTCATCGGGTTAGTAGTGGGCGTGCCGCTCGGGCTAATTTCCGGCTATTACGGAGGACTTGTGGATGACGTGATCATGCGTTTGACGGATGCGGGACTCGCTTTTCCTGGACTGGTGCTGGCGATGGCGGTGGCATGGGTGTTAGGCCCGTCGCTTTTTCACGCAATTTTGGCCATCGGTGTGGTCACGATTCCGCAATTTGCCCGCGTGACGCGCGGTCAGGTATTGGAGGTTCGCAACCGTCAGTTTGTCGAGGCAGCTCAATGTTTGGGCGCCTCACCAGGCCGCATTATGTTTCGGCATATTCTCATGAACGCGGCGACGCCCATTATCGTTGTCGCAACCCTGAACATCGGAGGAGCGCTGCTTAGTGTGGCCAGCCTGTCGTTTTTGGGTTTGGGTCCACCGCCGCCAGCGCCAAACTGGGGCGCGATGTTGCAGACCGGTTCGGAATATCTGACGAACGCTCCGTGGATGTCAATTTTTCCGGGGGCGGCGATTTTTTTGGCGGTCTTGGGTTTTAACACGTTAGGCGATGGCCTGCGCGATGTCTTTGACCCCAACCATTGATCCCGGTGCGTGCTATCATGGAAGCGACTCTAATAGCGGGGAAGGAACGAGGCAATTGTCAGGAATGGGAAGACAGAAAGCCATGACGTATCCGTATTTATCACAGCGCCGCGTCGTTTATGGCCGGCGTGGGATGGTGGCGACAGCCCACCCTTTGGCAGCGCAGGCCGGGCTTGAGATTATGCGCCAGGGCGGCAACGCGATTGATGCGGCGGTGGCCGCAGCCGCGTGTCTAACGGTGGTGGAACCCACATCCAATGGCATTGGCGGTGATGCGTTTGCCATCATTTGGCACGAAGGTCGTTTATACGGCTTGAATTCAAGCGGGCCAGCTCCTCAGGGACTCACCGTAGAATGGGTCAAGGCGCAAGGTTATGAGACGATGCCGGCATTTGGTTGGCCGGCGGTTACCGTGCCCGGGGCGCCGGCAGCCTGGGCGGCTCTCGCTCGGCGCTTTGGCCGCTTGCCCTTGCTGCGATCGTTTGAGCCCGTCATCGGATTGGCGCGGGATGGCCATCCCGTGGCTCCGACCGTGGCGTTTTATTGGCAGCGGGGTGTGGAGCGGTTGTCGACGCTACTAAAGGCCCCGGAATATGCGGAATGGTATCGTGTGTTTGCGCCAAACGGGCGTGGTCCCGAGCCGGGGGAAATCTGGCATATGCCTGATCACGCCGATACATTGGAGCGCATTGCTCAGACTGAGGCGGAGGCGTTTTACCGGGGGGATTTGGCGCAACGCCTGATCCGTTTTTCACAAGAAACGGGCGGGGTGCTGACGGAGGAGGACTTAGCCGAGTATCGACCGGAATGGGTCCAACCGTTGTCGACCCGCTATCGGGGCCATGACGTATGGGAACTACCCCCCAACGGGCAAGGTTTGGTCGCGCTAATGGCGTTGCAGATGCTGGACGGACTAGATGCTCAGGATGAAGCGGAGCGGGTGCATTTTCAAATAGAAGCCTTGAAGCTGGCCTTTGCCGATGCCGCCGCGTACTTGGCTGACCCGCGCGACATGCCCTATCCCCCTGAGGCTTTTTTGCGTTCATCGTATGGCGCAGCCCGCCGCGGCTTGATCGGATCATCGGCAAGGATCCCGGCAGCCGGTCATCCCGTGCCCAGTGGTACTGTGTATCTGGCGACTGCAGACGCCCAGGGCAATATGGTGTCGTACATACAAAGCAATTATCGCGGATTCGGTTCGGGCCTGGTGGTGCCGGGCACGGGCATCGCCCTGCAAGATCGTGGCGAGTTGTTTTCATTAGAGGATGGTCACCCGAATCGGTTAGAGCCGGGCAAGCGGCCCTACCATACCATTATTCCCGGGTTTGTGACCCGTGCGGGACGGGCTGTGGGGCCGTTTGGGGTGATGGGGGGATTTATGCAGCCGCAAGGGCATGTGCAGGTCCTAGCCCGTACGCTCGATGAAGGCTACAATCCCCAAGCCGCGTTGGATGCGCCGCGCTTTTACTGGAGGGAAGGGCGGCAGGTGGCCGTAGAGCCGACTATGCCCGAGGCTGTCATTGACGATCTCAGACGACGGGGCCACGAGATTGAAATCGAGCCTGAGCTAGGCCTGTTTGGTCGGGGAGAAATCATTTGGCGCAGTGAGGACGGGGTGTTGGCCGGAGGAACCGAGCCGCGCGCCGATGGATACGTGGCCGTCTGGTAGTGGAGAGTCCGCCGTGGTTGGGGACAGCAAAGAGGCTCAGCAATTCCGGTTGACCACCTCTGTGGGACAGTATTCGACCAGAAAGAAGAGTGCCACGGCATGCGGCGATGACAATCACGCGAGATGCGAAGAAGTGCGGGGTTGTCACTCGAAAACAGGCCATGGGGGTGTTAAGGCGGTTGGGCTGGCAGGGGGCCGACCTTCCCCCTCAGTCCTTAAGAACGGTGCTCCCAATGCGGGCAGTGAGCAACGGCGTGGCACTCAGCGCCTGATGAAAGTCATCTAACAGGTCATCGATGGCTTCGATGCCCACGGACACCCGCAAAAGCTGATCCGTGACACCCATAGACTGCCGCGTTTTGGCGTCAAGTCCCGCATGTGACATGGTAGCCGGATGACTGACAATGGTTTCGACCCCACCTAAACTGACGGCATAAATGGCATAGCGCAAACGCGATACGACCTCGCGGACAGTAAGATGAGGTTTAAGCTCGAATGACAAGACGGCGCCAGGCCCGTCTGCTTGGGCCTTGTGCAAGGCGTATCCGGGATGCTCAGGTAGTCCAGGGAAATAGACCCGGTTGACGCCGTCATGCTGTTTGAGCGCTTGTGCCAGAGCCAAGGCGTTCTCTTGAGCTCGGTCGAGGCGGACGCCTAACGTTTTGATGCCGCGCAGGACAAGCCAACTGTCGTCGGGACTTAGAATGCCCCCATAGACCACTTGCGATTGGCCTATCAGCTTGGCCAATTCTGACGTACGGGCTACCACGAGACCCGCAATCACGTCACTATGTCCGCCTAGAAATTTCGTGGCACTATGCAGAACGATATCGAAACCCTCCATTAACGGACGCTGCAAATAGGGGGACATAAAAGTATTGTCCGCGATGGTGACTAAGTGGTGTTGCTGACCGAGATGGGCGACCGCTTTGAGGTCGGTAATTTGAAGGGTGGGGTTGGATGGCGTCTCAACGTAAATCGCCTTGGTATTGGGGCGAATGCAATTGCCAAGCGAGGCGGTTTGGGTCATGTCTGCATAGCTGACCTCTAGTCCCATACGACGAGTAAGGTCGGACAAAATTTGGTATGTGCCTCCATACAAGTCATGCGGCACAATGATATGATCGCCCGATGAAAAAAGGGTGAGAACGGCCGCGATGGCGGCCATGCCCGACGCAAAGGCGAAGCCTTGCACACCGCCTTCTAAGTCGGCAACCGTTTCCTCCAGAAGACTCCTGGTTGGGTTTTTCGTCCGACTGTAGACAAATGCAGGGGGGTGAGACTCCTGCGCTGGTTGGTGAAACGTGGACGCACGATACACGGGAGTACTCGCTGCACCAGTGGTCGCATCAAGTGCGGCGCTATTGTGAATCAATCTCGTGGACAGTTTCATTATATAGCCCTCCTTAGCCACGTACTTGTGTCATCTCACGCTATCGCGTCAATAGAATCACCACAAGTGCCGCGTCTCAGCAACAGGTTTGTCAGGAGGGACCAGACGAACCACGGGCCGCATAGCGGTCCACGAGGCGCGCCAACCGCCACAATCCCGTCTCGATTTGGGGGACGGGTTGCGCGCCCACGGCCAAGCGCATCCACTGGCTAAATTTTTGGTCTGTCCCGAAAGGGTCGCCAATGGCGAAGAGCAGTTCCTGCTTCGCCGCCTCATTTTGCAAATCAGCGGCCTTTAGTCCTGAGGGCAATCGGACGAAGAGATAGAAGCCGTGGTTCGGTCTAGCGTAAAGCGTCAGACGAGGGAATCGAGCAATCGTCCTTTCGGCGGTCTTGAGGCGGGCGCTATACACCGAACGGCAGCGAGCGACATGGGTGTCGACATTGCCGAGGCGCAGCCAGCCTTCGACGACTAATTGACTCAAGGTTCCGGTATGTAGATCACTTAGTTGCTTCAGGGACACCAACTGGCGAATTAAGTCGGCCGGTGCCACAACACAGCCCACCCGGATACCCGGAGACAGGATTTTGGAAAAAGTATTCAAATAGACGAGCGGAAGACTTGGATTTTGCGCGGCCAGCGGCAAATCGTCCGACAAAAATCCGTATGCGTCATCTTCCACAATGGGGACACCCGATGCTTGGGCCCAGGTGACCAAGCGCTGTCGACGCTCAGGACTCAGGGTGATGCCGGTTGGATTTTGGCCGACAGGTTGTATATAGAGAAATCTTGGGGTGGGTTTGCCGGATAAAAGGTGCGGCAATAGGTCCGTGCGCATTCCGAACTGATCCATGGGTACGTCGACAATGGTTGCTTCGTGCGCGCGGAAGATGTGCAGGGCTCCCGCAAAGGTGGGCGACTCAACCACCACCACATCACCTGGGCGAACCCAAAGCCGCGTCAACAAGTTTAATCCTTGCAGGGATCCGGCTGTGACAAGTACCTCCTCCAATTTCGGTTCTAGACCCCGTCGTGCTAAATAGACGTCGCGGATGGCTTGCCGAACCCGCTCTAGGCCAAGCGTGGGCGAGTAGCCAAATACTTCGCGAGAGGGATAGGAAAAGAGTTCGCGTAAAATTTGTTGAAATTCTTGGACGGGTAATAGATCGGGATCAGGCATGCCCACTTCAAAATTATAGCGTGCGGCACTGACCGCGGCCTGCATCAGGTCTCCGAGGAAACTCGGCCGCAATTCCGAGGTCAGCCGGCCCACGGTGGAGCGTTGCACTCGCACGGGCCACTGGGGGCGTCCAATGACCGTGGGCGTGTCTTGGTCAGCCCAGCTGATATAGCCCATGCTTTCCAGCTCGCGCCAGGCACGTCGTATCGTAGAGCGGCTCACTTTATAGTGTTGAGACAACTGGCGCTCTGACGGGAGGTGAGCCCCGTTGGGCCAGTGATTTTGGTCAATTGCCTGTTTAATGTCCGCGACAATGCGCTCATATTGATAAATAGCGAACCCCTCCCGCGCATCGATTCTGACATGGGTTCGACAAAACTAACGCAGTTTCCTTGTCAATGACGTGATGTGACCGAGTCATTTGTGATGGAAAGACCGCCAAGTTGGTCGCTCAAGCGATTGGCTTGGATCATCTCGCGCAGGATTGACGAGCAAGCAGTCGGGGGACCCCTACTGGCCACCATGAACTACGCGCGGCCGGCGAATGGCCTCAGTATGGCCTATGCCTGAACAAGCGCACCTGCTGTCTTGGGCCGCGTTAGAGATTTGGCGGGATGGGTGACGTTTGCAATCGCGACATGGTACGATCGGAGGTCTACCGGCGGTGACCACGAACTGCTTTATCCATCCAAGAATAGCAGGCGCGCGGCAGATCGCGATCCGCGTGGCAGATCGCGATCCGCGTGGCGGTGCGGCGCGCTGTCTACGTGGGTGGGGTGGGTCGAACCGGTGTCTTCGGGAGGGTATTGACGCTCATAACGGGGCAATGCGATATCATTGGAGAAGGAGGTATGCCATGGACAAGAAAACACCGTCGTTAGAAAAGCTGACGCCGATGCAATACCAGGTCACGCAACTGAACGCAACCGAGCCACCGTTTCATAATGAATACTGGAACAATACCCAGATTGGGCTTTATGTCGATATCGTGTCAGGCGAACCGCTCTTTTCGTCGCGCGATCAATATGATGCGGGATGCGGATGGCCGAGCTTTACGAAGGCGATTGGGCCAATTGTTGAGAACGTTGACTTGAGTCATGGCATGCGCCGCGTCGAGGTTCGTAGTGCAGGCGCCGATTCACACCTAGGTCATGTATTTCCCGATGGTCCCCGCGAAACGGGGGGATTGCGCTATTGTATTAATTCGGCGGCCCTGCGTTTTATCCCGGTGGACAATCTCGAGCAGGAAGGCTATGGACAGTACCGCTCCCTGTTCTTATAGCGCGTTGGACCCTTTTTGGGACGGACAGCGTCCAAATACATCGGCTGCTTGTCCGTCCGGGGGACGATGTTTCCACATGCGGCTTAGCCCTGCCGTTTTGGGGCCGGAGTGCCGGTCAGATATCGATGAGCCATTAAAGCCGCTTCTATCGCGGTTCGGCGTGCGGGTGCCATGAAATCCGGGCCCAACGTCTCTTCTAAGACCCTGATGCGCGCGTACAACGTCTGGCGGTGAATGCCGAGCATGTGGCTAGCCGCTTGCTTGGAATCTAAATGGGTCAACAAGGCGTCCAACGTCTCCAAAAGGCGTGCGCGATCACGACGTTGCAAAAGGGGCCCAAGCTCGGGCTCAATCAGTAAGCGTTGAAGATGGTGGTGGGGAGTGAACAGAATCCAGCGCCATATTCCCATCTTGTCGTAGCTGACTTGACCCCGACCACAGTAGCGGGCGATGGCGGCAGCGTCGTTGGCCTCAGAGAGGGCCTGATGCATGTCGGCCGGATCGTTGTATTGGCTTGAGATGCCCAGTAGCGGTTGCTCACCTGGCGTCATGCCCGGGGATGGCAGCAGGTGAGGCAATTCCTCAATGGCGTGGGCCGAGCCGATGACGACGAAAATTGTCTGGTCGGTCTGATTGTAGACGGCGCAGATCATATTAGCGGGCAGCAGCTGGCGAACCATTTGCGGCGCTAAAGGTGTCGTGGTGGCGATGGCCAGCACACGATAGGCGTAGCCTGGGGTAAGGCGATAGCGGCCCCGAAATCGCTGGCACAGATAGGGTTCGGGGTTCTCCTCAAAGAGCAGGTGCTCGAGCAACGCCCCTTCTTCACGGCGTCGCAACCGGTCCAAACTTTCCACACGGATGAAGTCTTGTGCTAGAGCGGCCACGGTGCTGTCCAGCGCCAGATAGACGCGCTCATCGATAGGGTTGCCAGGATTTGCGACAAACACATCCCCAATCGGTTCGCCAAACACCATGACACTTTGGCGGATGCGGTGATGTGGGGTTGACTCCTGCACCGGATGCAGGGCCACGTCCGACGGAAGGGCCGGTTGTTCGACCCACTCGCCGAAAACAATCGGAGTGTCCGCAGGATCGCGAGGACGGTACAACACCGGGCGCGCAATACTTTCGAACAACAACTGGACCAAGCGGACAGCCCCTTCAGTATTGAGCATAGCTTGCCGAATGCCCTGTGAAAGAGCTTCCAAGTCATCTAAAATGCGATGATGCTGGCTAATCAGCAAGGCGTTGATGTCCTGCGACAGCTCCAAAAAGCGAACGGGATTGTGGAAGGCAATGATGGGAAAGTGTTCGACGTTGGCCAGGTCAATCAGATCGGGCGGCACTTGCGGCAGATATTGGCCCAATTCGATCACTAACCCCGATGCCCCGGCAGTTATTAATCCGCGTATAAATCGATAACGTGCGGTAAGGCTGGTTAATCCCACGCCGGTGGTAAGCACAAGCTCATATCCCTTGAGATACTGCCCCAAATTAGGAATTTCGCCGACGTGAACCCAATGGACTGGACGGTCGAGCCCATCCAGGCCACCGGCAATGACGGCCGTGCGAAACACTGGTCGCGACAAGACATCGCGGACGGTAATCATAAGGCCTCCCTGACATTGTGTCCTATCCTATGTGGAAAATTGTACACAGTGGCAACTAAAATGAGAAGTAATAGATCTCTACAATGGTGACAGGGTTCCCACACATACGCGCAGATATGTTGCCGGTATGGTGATGCGAAAGGGGAAATATGATGGAGAGTGTTTGGGAGCGACAAAAAAAATATCTAGTACCCGGCATTGGCACAAACTACAAAGAGCCTTTGGTCTTAACGCAAGGGGAAGGTCGGTATGTTCAAGATGCGAGTGGGCATCGCTATCTCGATTTCTTTGGAGGGATTCTGACCGTATCAATTGGGCATGCGCATCCGGCGGTGACGGCGGCGGTGGCGGAACAAGCGGCCCGCTTAGTGCACACGTCAACGCTCTACCTGACTGAACCAATGGTCGATTTGGCTGAGCGCTTAGCACACATGACACCTGGCGACATTACGCAGAGCTTTTTCACCACGAGTGGCACCGAAGCCAACGAAACCGCGATTACTATGGCCCAGCTGGCCACAGGGAACCAAGAGGTGGTCGCGTTAAGACATAGTTATTCGGGTCGCTCGCAAGTAGGCATGGGGCTAACGGGCCAGTCGGCTTGGAAACTGGGTGGCGCTGGCATGAGTCTGCCAATTCGACATGCCATGAACGCCTATTGCTATCGTTGTCCGTTTGGCAAGACACCTGACAGTTGTGGACTGGAATGCGCTCGGGACATGGACGACTTCATTCGCACCAGCACCTCCGGCCGCATCGCAGCATTCCTGGCGGAACCGATACAAGGGGTGGGAGGATTTATCACGCCGCCGCCAGAATTTTTCCAGGAAACCGTCGCCATCGCTCGACGTTACGGCGCGCTTTTTATCGACGACGAGGTGCAGACAGGATTTGGACGCACCGGTCGGCCGTTTGGAATCAATCATTATGGAGTAGAGCCGGACATTATGACATTTGCCAAAGGATTGGCCAATGGCTTTCCGATCGGAGCGACCGTGGCCACTGCTACGGTGGCGTCGCACTATCGCGGACCTACCATTTCCACTTTCGGCGGGAATCCCATTTCGATGCGGGCAGCCTTGGCTACCCTAGACGTCATGGAGGCGGAAAATCTGACTGAGCGCGCACAAACGATGGGCCGGATTTTGCGCGACGGTCTCGAAGAGCTGGCGGATCGCTATCCGATTCTCGGCGATGTACGCGGCAAGGGCCTCATGCAAGCCTTGGAACTGGTGCGACACGATAAGGCGCCGGCTCCAGATTTGGCCGCGGAGTTTTTGGAACGGACCCGCGAACGGTCGCTGCTGGTGGGCAAGGGAGGGCTATTTGGCAATGTCATTCGCATTGCGCCACCGATGACCGTTGTGGAAGGGGAGGTGGTAGAGAGCCTTCGCGCCATGGGGGACGCGTTGGCCGCTCTATACCAGGAACACCCGGAAGTGCACGACGTGAAGCCGACGCGACTGCACTATCAAGAATCATAGGACCGAGGAGGGACAGCGATGGCAGAAAAATTAACCCACGTGATAGGGAATGAAAAGGTCGCGGGTCAAGCGACCGCCTGGGAATCGGTATACGAGCCAGCCACCGGCACGGTTATTGCCGAAGTGCCGTTAGACGATGGGCGAGCGCTTCAGATGGCGGTAGAGAAAGCCGCTCAGACTTTTCCCGCTTGGTCGGCCACACCCATTTTAGAGCGTACGCGCGTGATGTTTCGGTACCGCGATTTATTGGTTCGTCACCAGGCGGAACTGGCGGAGTTGGTGACTCGCGAACATGGCAAAGTGCTGGTCGATGCGACCAACGAGGTAGGTCGAGGCATTGAAGTGGTGGAGTTGGCATGTGGTGCTCCAACGATTTTAAAGGGAGAATTGCTGACTGAAGTTGCGCACGGTGTGGATGTTTCGCTCCAGCGGGTGCCACTTGGAGTCGTGGCAGGGATTACGCCATTTAATTTTCCCGCGATGATTCCGCTGTGGATGATTCCTCCAGCGATTGTGTCCGGAAATACATTTATTCTCAAACCATCGGAAAGAACCCCGCTGACGTCACTGCGGTTGTTGGAGCTTCTCCATGAGGCAGGATTGCCACCGGGGGTTGTGAATATCGTGCATGGCGGGCGGACCGTGGTCGATGGCATCTTGACGCATGCCGGCATCCGCGCCGTCTCCTTTGTGGGATCGCAGCCGGTGGCTGAGCATGTCTATCGAACCGCGGCGGCGCATGATAAGCGGGTGCAGGCATTAGGCGGCGCCAAGAACTTTCACGTGGTGATGCCGGATGCGGACTGGGATCGCACGATTGAGGCGCTCACTAGTTCGGCCTATGGGTCGGCAGGGGAGCGTTGCTTGGCCGGGTCGGTGGCCGTAGCAGTGGGGGAGGCCGGCGACCAGTTGGTAGAGTTGATGCACGCGCGAGCGCAACGTCTGGTGGTCGGTGACGGACGCAACGCTCAGTCCGAAATGGGCCCGTTGATTCGGGCGCAGCATCGCGATCGCGTCAGCGGATACATCGCTCAGGGCGTGTCGGAAGGCGCCGCATTAGTGTATGACGGGCGCCGACATGCGCTGCCTGAGCAAGGGTTCTTTTTGGGTCCGACCTTGTTTGACCAGGTAGAGTCCGACATGACAATAGCGCGCGAGGAAATCTTTGGGCCTGTGCTAAGTGTTATTCGCCGGCCATCGCTCGAGGCCGCTGTCGAAACGGCGAATCGCTCCCGTTTTGGCAACACCGCCACAATTTACACACAGTCTGGCCGTTCCGCGCGGTATTTCCGCGACCACATTGAAGCGGGTATGGTGGGCATTAATATCGGTGTACCTGCACCTATCGCCTGGTTTCCGTTCGCGGGTTGGAAGAATTCTTTTTACGGCGATTTGCACGCCACCGGCTTTGATGCTTTTATGTTTTATACAGAGCGCCGGGTTGTGACTGAACGGTGGTAATTACGGACAGAGAGGATGACCAGATGTGGTAATTGGGGTAGTCCGCGAGATCAAGACAGACGAAAATCGCGTCGCGTTGACTCCGGCGGGTGTCTCCAGCTTAGTGCGAGACGGCCATCGGGTTCTGATTGAGCAAGGTTGTGGAATGGGGAGTGGATTTACTGACGATGAGTATGCGGCAGCGGGCGGTGTCCTCTTAGCCGATCGCGAACAGGTGTGGGCGGATGCACAAATGATAGTGAAAGTAAAAGAACCTTTGGAGGAGGAATACCCCTTCTTTCGTTCGGACTTGATTTTGTTCACGTACCTTCATTTGGCACCCGCTCCTGACCTGACGCAAGCCTTGCTCCGCTCCAAAATCACCGGTATCGCCTATGAAACGGTGCAACTGGCGGACGGATCCTTACCGCTTTTAACACCCATGAGCGAAGTCGCAGGCCGCATGGCAGCGCAAATTGGCGCTCAGTTTTTAGAAAAGCGCCACGGCGGCCGCGGGATTTTGCTCGGGGGCGTGCCCGGCGTGGAGCCTGGTCACGTGCTGGTGATCGGAGGCGGGGTTGTGGGTAGCAATGCCGCTCGCATTGCGCTGGGCCTGGGTGCCGAAGTGACTGTGGTCGACGTCAATGCCGATCGGCTGCGGCAACTCGACGACCAGTTTCAAGGTCGCTTACGCACTTTGATGTCGAGCGAATATAGCATAGCGCAGATCTTGCCCAAGACGGACCTCTTGGTCGGTGCGGTGCTCGTTCCGGGGTCCCGGGCGCCGCACTTGGTGAGCGAAGCGATGGTCAAAACCATGCCCAAGGGTTCTGTGATCGTTGATGTGGCGATTGATCAAGGCGGCTCCATCGCCACCATTGACCGCACGACGACGCATTCGCATCCTACCTACGAAAAATTTGGAGTGGTGCATTACGCGGTCGCCAACATGCCGGGGGCGGTGCCGCGGACCTCTACTTTGGCCTTAACCAACGTGACACTACCCTATGTGCGCAAATTGTCCCAGTTAGGGCTGGCTGGCGCACTACGGGACGATCCGGCCCTGGCCCGCGGCCTCAATGTGTACCAGGGTTCCGTCACGTATCAGGCGGTCGCCCAAGCCCAGGATCTCGTTTATGAGGATGCCTCGGCATTTTTTCAATAGATCGGAGACTACGATGAACGGCGCAATAGAGGGAAGGGGGGAGACACCGAGCTTCCCTTTATTGCGTTTTGACCGTGCAGGCAGCGCGGGGCCAAGACATTAGCGGTCAAGGCTAGCCGTCATCGCCATCCTGCCGGGCTGGTCTGAGCGCAGGTGGCGCCATGCCAGGGTGTGCGGCACGGTAAAGATAGACCAGGGCGATTGCAACAAAGCGCTCTCCTGGCGATTGGCCCAACATCTGAATACCTGCTGTAATGAAGCAGAATCGCGCATGGCTGCGCGCCGGAGCAAACTAAGGGGGGTTTCCACGGTCGCAACCCGATTGTTGATCTTCGGCGTCGCGGTGTGCCCGAAGAACTGGGCCCGTACTAGGCCGGTTCCTTTTCGCACGTCAAGCACGAGTTCTAATGCTTCCAGCGCAGTCGGGGACAGTTCGTCGTGAGCTGTCAAGGGCATAAGATAGGGGGTTCGTATCTGGTCGGAAACTTGTGTCCAAGCATCAAAAGCCTGCTCGTCAACGCACGTGACGTAACGTAAAAAGGGGAGTACGGCGCTGGGCAGATTGGAGCGTAACGGCCCTAGGAGCACGATCTGCTGCGGGGCCTGAGATTGCTCCAAAAGGCTCTCCAAACATTGCGGGAGATAGCCGGCATTGGCGTTGGTACGAACTACAACGGTAATGGGCGAGGGTAGTTGAAAGCGTTTCACAATCGGCCTCCTACAATGTTTATTGTGCGTCCCTGACAGGTGCGACGCCCTTAAAATTCCCTGACGTCTAGACATTTTCACAGTACCGTGGGAAGTTTCTGGCGACTATGGGGGTAATTCTCCTCAGAAGCACGGGGCTAACTCGATAGTCCCTATCGCGTTTGATGTCAAGTTTATGCCGGGCGTTAAGTGATGTCGAAACAGTGCGTGAAGTAGCCGGGTGCGGGAGCCAAAGGTCCTGTTCTTTTATGAGCGTGCGGTGCAGGAAGAAGCTGTTAAACCGACTGCGTAGGCTTGTATGTAACCGCAGCCGTTGCTGTTACGGACAGCGCAAAGTCCGCTATATGATGCGATAGGCGAACAATCACCGTTCGTGGGTTTGAACGTTTAGCGCCTGCGCCAACTGGGGCAGGCTTTTGGCGCACGCCTTGTTCAGGTATAAAGTGGATGAAGCGTACAGCTTCAATGTATCCATGATTTCGGCATCCCATCCCATCACGACAAGGTGTGGGAGAGAAGGGTTGACCAACGAGGCTCGCTTCCACCAAGCAATCTGTACATCGATGAAAAGCCAGATCGTATCCAAGAGCATGGTCCGTACGGTGCGTCGTGTCGGCGCGGCAGGAATCAGATCGAGAATGTGTGGCTCAAATTCAAGAACGGCAAGCTGTTCACACAGAAAATGTGAAAAGTCGCGGTCCGTGTCTATGATGAGGGCCTTGCCTGCGTGCAGCACAGCTAGCCTCCCCAATAGAGACTTGTCTCCCCTATTATGGCATAAGGGCGAGGACTCACCATCGGCCTGGTGCCTCTATGAGTGACTGAAAGATCGGACGATTCACCTACGTCTGGTGGGTGCTCGGTTAAGCTCCTGGTCCGGGTTTCGGCATCATCACCCGCGATGAACTGGGGCACATTGCTGAGCGTCGCTCAACCCCTGTGTTGGCCTGGCCGCCAGAGGAATACCGTCTCTTGGGTTGCAACACCCATCCAACATGGCGTGTGGTAGCGCACCACGGCCATTGATGAGAAACATTCGACAAAATGTGCCGTCGGCATAAGAAACTCGGCAAGTTAGGGTCACACAGTGTCAGATTGTGTCGATCAACCCGCTACGGTGTCGATCAATTCTGAAAAATTAGTGCAGGACTTCCCAGAGTAACCGCGAATTAGTCAGACAGGCGGTGCGGATACCAAATTTCGGGAGGTGAGGACACATTTGGGCGGGACTGGCGCCATTGCACCGTCAATCCATGACGGATAGTTGGCGTTAGCCCTCTTATATTAAATACTCGAATGTTTTGTGGGAGGGTAAGTCGATTGACGAGCCGCATATTGCATAGTTTAGCCGTAGCTGCCGAGCAATGTAGTGGCGTGGGAGCCGTCTCAATTTGGCGGATCGATCGGGTGCGACATGTGTGTCAGCGATTGGCTGTTTCACCGGGAACTGGTAAAGACGGTCGATCTGTGCCGTGCTCTCGGTGGTGCGACTATTTGCCAAGCGATCAGGAGCCGTTCTCTGTGGCACTTGATTTGTTGAGTGAGACCGGTCGATCCGGGTTTGTGTGGGGATTGCCCATCTTTAGCGATTCTCCCTTTCTTTACCTGTTATGCTGTTACCAGGCAGAACGCCCGCTTGACGCTTGGCAGGCGCAGCGTGTGTCCGCTTTGGGCGAGATCGCCAAATTGGTTCTTCAGGCGCAAGGGCGATGGTTAAAGGCGCCAGTGAAAACCCCGTGGACTGATTGGCCGCGCGCGTGGCAAGGCGAAGAACGGGCACGGCAGGAAATTGCCAGCGTTTTGCATGGACCGGTGCAAACCAAACTGCTCATTTTAGAAAAGCAGGTTCACGACATTCGGGAACAGTGGCGTGGGGGCGACTTAGAGCCGTTGGTGCGCGCGTTGATCGAGGTCGAAACAGGGTTGGAGCATTTGCGCGAGGATGACATTCGCCGTTTAAGCCATCGGCTGTATCCGGACCTCATCCAGGTGAGCCTCGGGGCCGCCCTGCGAGGCCTTCGACAGGATTTTGACCGGTTAATCCCAGTCGAGGTAAGCTGCTCGCCAGCGTTTTTGGAGATTGATGCCCCCATCGACAACCAGATTCCTGAGTTGACCCGCGTAGCGATCTATCGCATCGTCGAAGAGGCGGTGAATAATGCAATTCGCCATGGGCAAGCGCACCATATGCGCGTGACCCTTGATGCCTTGCAAGACCAGACACTACAGATTGATATTGTAGATGATGGCTCCGGGTTCAGTCCCACGGTCACGGCGGGGTTTGGCCTACGTCTCATGACGCGTTGGGCGCAGCGGGTGGGCGGCAGGATTGCCGTGTTGCCGCATACCGGCGGGCATGTGCAACTTTTAGTGCCCCTGCGAATGTTGGTGGCCACAGGGGCGGCCGCTAGGGAAGATTAGGGCAGTTCATCTTTTTGGGATAGGAAGCATAAAGTCGCTTTAACCCGTGCGTGCTGGTCGGGGCTCGAACTCTCAATATGGAGGGTGGAATAAATCGTAGTGAGATAATTTTCGACGGACTTCTCGGACAAAAATAGAGTTTTGGCTATGGCCGCGTTGGTGTAGCCTTGGGCGACTAACGCCAGGATCTGAGACTGCCGCGGTGTTAGATGGTTGAGCGGACTATCCCGCCGGGTTTGGGATTGACGGACCAGCTCGGGGTCCAGCACGACTAAATTCGACGCTGACCCTTCGATGGCGCGGGTTAGAGTGGCCAAGTCGCGTACCGACTTTTTTAACAAATAAGACCAGCCCGGCAGTGAGGTGCGAGGCAACTCGGACAAAAGGTCAGGCCTCGCATAGTTGGATAATAAGACAATGCCCAGCAAGGGCTGACTCTTGCGCAACTGTAGTCCCGTTTCAATGCCGTTTCCGCCGGTACCTAAATTGATGTCAAGGAGCGCTACATCGGGATTGTCGTGGGTGACACGCGCGACTGCAGACGGGCCGTCGCCATATGAGGCGACGACACTCAAAGATGGAATGTTTTCCAAAGACACTACCAGAAGATCGCGCAAAAGCGGCTCGTCCTCCACCACGATAACGCGCAAGGCCTTTTTAACAGTCACCCAATTCCTCCTTCTCGTTCCATTATACTGAATTTCGCCAAATCCCGGGACGTCTGACGCGAAAGTCGCCGAAGTTCTCTAGATCACTACAAGAGATGCGAGGCCTTCATGCTCCCCCACCGCTGCGCAAGCTATGGCGTTGAGTCAATAGAGGAACCACCCCACTTCGTTGCAAAATCCCTAAATACAGCGCCAGGGCCAGACTAACAGTGAATAAAGTTCCGAGGACCAATACGGCACCAAACGCGTGCTGGTTCAGTCGCAAAAGCGTGTCGCCTGCCAGCAAAACCGCGACATAGACGGCTAAGGCCAGACCGGCCATGGCAATGAACCGGGGCCGCGCGCGCACCGGGGCTGCGCCGCGAGAAAAAAGCCAAGCCGCTAGGCCCAAGGTACGACACCAGGCGGCCAGCGATGTGGCGAGAGCGAGACCTGCTGCGCCGAGTGGGTGTATGAGGAAAAAGTCGCCAGCAATGTTTGTGGCAATCGCTACCATGCCCATTTGCGCGGTCACGCGCGTCACCCGCTGCGCAAAGAGACCGCGTGAGAACAAGGTGCCTAAAGCTTGGGCGGGGAGCCCAATCGCCCAAAACACGAGGAGATGCGACGTTATCGCCGTTGATTGCACATTAAAGTGGCCATGCTGATAAAGTATTCGAATAATGGGCACGCGTAAGAGGGCAAATCCAAACGCCAGTGGCAAGATAATGACCGTTACCAATTCAAACCCTTCTTGCAGTTTTTGTTGGAATTGCGCGCGATTGTGATGGTTAAAGGCCTGCGACAGTTGCGTGTAAAGTGGAGCCACCAACGGATTGATGAGCAATGTGAGCGGCAGGCCGCTCAGAACATTAGAGAAATTCAAGGCCGAAATTCGGCCAATAGCCAGCGTCGACGCAAAAATTCGATCCACAATCGTCCCTGCGACGTTTGCGCCGTGCGATGCCAGAAACGGGGCCGCAAGCCGCACACTCTGCCGGGTCCAAGGATGCGACGCCGAAAATCGCAGCCGTAGCCGCACCTTTTGTGCGGCTAATGTTGGTAGTAAATAAGCGAGTTGGATCATCTGCGCCAGTAAGAACCCGATTGCCACTCCGATGATACCAATCCATAGTCCCAACGCCACAATTCCAACCAGGCGAAACACGTTGATAATGATGGGCGTCACAGTCGATGGAGCAAAAATCTGGCGGGACTGTAAAATTCCGTTAATTAGCGATCCGAGCGCCATGAACGGCATGGCCGGCAACATGATGCGCACCATGACGACCGCCAAGCGGTAGCGCTCACCGTAAAATCCGGGCGCGACCCAATGAATAAGATGACTCGACAACACTTCACCTAGTGCCACCATGCCCAATCCGATGATTAACGTCCAGGTGAATGCTTCATCTAAATACACATCCGCGGCGACATCATTGTCGACGACCTGCACATGACCGCTGAGTACCGGGATCACAACATTGGTGATGGTGTTGGTCAGCAGCCCATAAAATAAATTGGGCACGATGCTTGCCATCAGCCAACTGTCCGTTTCAAGCGACGTACCGAAAATGGCGGCCATGGAAAACTCGCGGATAATGCCGAATATCTTCGAGATGACACTGCCGATGATCAGAATGATCGTCGAAAAACTTCGTGATCCCGGGCTGTGAAGACGCTTGAGCAGTCCTCTCACCAAGTATTTCCTATTCGTAACGAATGGCCCCCAGTCACGCTAGTTCAAGCTTAAGAAATCTGAACGTACTGTACACAGTGTAGTCGATTGCATGGTCCATCACCACGGTGGCCGGTGGCGTTCAGGAGCGTCTCGCCGGTGCGTGAGAGCGAGTGAGGTAGGGCCGACCGGTGGATTGTCTGGATTGCCGTCAGAGGTATTATTACATAAACCCATTGATAATTGAAACCATTAACTATAAACTAGTTTCATGAATAGTGATGAATCGGTTGAGGTATTGGCCGAAAATTTATGGCACTTATGGCGATTGTGGAGCGAGCGTTCGAATATGCCGGAAAAGTTAAGTCCTGAGCAATATTGGATCTTGCGAACGCTCGAGCGGGAGACCGAGATGAGCATATCCGGGTTGGCTAAACTGCGCGGTGTGACGCCATCGGCTATTTCCATCGCAGCCCGACGGATGGAATCGGCGGGGTGGGTGACGCGAAGACGTCCCAACCAAAATCAACGTCAGGTCTTAGTGCAGTTGACCGAGCGTGGTCACGCATTATGGCTATTAGTTAGTATGGAACGGCAACGCGTTTTGCGCACGCTATTGCGCACGCTGTCACCCGACGAGCAACAAACGCTATTGCGCATCACGCATAAAATGCGCGGGCTTTTGCAGCCGCCCGATTCTAACGCAGCTTCTAAGGTGCCGTGATGGGCGGCCCCGCCTTACGCGGTCGACCACTTGGATTTTTATTTTAACGTTATTAAGCCGCATCAGCGGATTTTTTCGCACCACGATATTAGCAGCGTACTTTGGTACGTCGGCAAAGACCGATGCCTAGCCTATTGTTTGGGTCGGTGAATCAGGCGGTCAGCGTTGCGACCGTACCCGCCATGACTGGTGCGCGCGCCCATGAGTCGTCGGGCGCGATGCAGCAGTTTGTAAACCATGTATGGAGCCTTCTTATCATTGCCGCAGTGTTCATGGTGGTTCTGGGAGAGCGGTGGGCTCCTGACATGGGGCATTTTTTGGCACGCGGGTTTCATGGTTCCGAACTCCGAATGACCATTGCTAGGATGCGCATCATGATCCCGTCGATTGTGTCTTGAACGTCTAGCGGTTTTTTGACGGACATTTTGCAATCGGGGGAGAATTTCTTTGGGCTGACCCTATCGCCTCTCGTCGTCAACTTGGTACAGATTGGCGGCATTATTATTTTAGGTCACTACTTTAGTATTTATGGAGTCGCATGGGGATTTACCGCAGCAATTGCTGCACAATTAGCCTTATTGTGGCCGCTGTTGCACTATTGGGGTCTACGCCTGCGTTTCACCTGGTATTTTCATCATCCCCGCCTACGCGTCATGCTCCGGCTCATGGGTCCCTACTTTTTGCTTAGCAGCGCCGGCAACATGGAACTGATTACAGATCGCATGTCGGCTTTCTCAATGGCTATTAGCAGTATATCAGCTATGAACTTTGCTTTTACGTTCAGCGCCGCCCCTCTGGGGTTGATTATTGCGCCCATCATCACGCCCATTTTTACCCGATTAGCCCTCCGCCATTCATTCGGCAATCGCGACCGTTTTAGATCCTTATCGATGCGCGGCTTGCGATGGGTATTGCTACTCGCGCTCCCGCTGAGTTTGGTCCTCTTTATTCTGAATGTGCCAATTCTGCGGACAGTCTACGAACGCGGCCACTTTAACGCGCAGTCCTTGACGCTCACCTCACACCTGTTCGTGTACGCGATCTTAGCACTGCCTGCCAATTCGTTAAGCAGTTACTTGCAACAGATGTCGTTTGCCACGAAGAATACCCGGCGTCCGGCGCAGTAAAGCATGATTGGCGTGGTCAATATTGCGGGCAATTTGGTGCTCACGTGATTTTTAGGGGTGTATGGCCTGGTGTTAGCCACAACTATCGCCAACTGGACCACAGCCGCATTGCTGGCCTGGCCTTTTCGGATTCGCCGGCATATCGTGGATCAATGGCAGTTTGTCCTGGCGCTGATCGTTGCGGGAGTAGCCATGGTAGGAATTCTTGTGGCTTTATCCGCGATCCTGCGTATGAGCCAGGTCTTTGGCGTCTTCGCCATTAGTTCCGAGGTGGCATTCACGACTCTGACCGCATTGACTGCGTACAGTACCTTGCTATTGTGGTTTCACGTGCCTGAAGCACTGCAATTGCGCCGTTATGCGATGAAATGGGCGCGCCGTGCCTGGATCGGGTAAATCGGCTGGGTCGCGTGGCACGGCTTCGATGCAGTGTTAGAATGAGTTCGACCCGAGCCGGGCTATGGCGGCCGTAGCCTGCAACATGGCCCAATAGTTTTTGGTTTCAAACGGCGCGCGCCAAATCGCGACCCCGGCCAGGCGGTCTGCCAGCGCCACATTGGTCACCCGGTTTTGCAAGGCCCGCGTGTTTCCGACCCAGTACTGGTATTGACCAATGCGCCAGCGGTCGATCAGCTGTTGCAGGGCTACCTGCGTACTATAGCCGTAAACGCCTGGGGCGGCAACCACAGCAAAATCTTTTTGAAATTGTGCGACGGCTTGAGCCGTGGCGGTGTCGTACAAACCATTTTGGACCAGGTTCAGATAGGCGGGAATGGGTTCATGATGGTCGACCGCATAGCGCAACAAAATATAGTTCAATAGCCCCTGCAAGTTTTGGACCTGCGGGTTAAAGACTTGGCCATTGCGGACACTAAGTTGTTGCGTTGGAGCCACCGCTTGGCCGTACCGATTGATTGCCCATTGCCCGCGACTATTTACGTAAGCGTTGGTCATGAAGACCTCCGATCCTAGCACCGGATCCCATATGGGCACGATACCGGGATAATCATGCAAAAGTTCCGCCACTTGGGTATCGGTGACATATCCGTCACTGCCGAGAACCGCGTCCTGATTGATGCCGTGATTGTTAAAACACCAGTAGTCGCCATACGGACCTAGCCCCATGACAATTTGTTGCGGCGTTAAGCCATGAGTCAATGCGCTTTGATATGTCATCAAATCCCAGGTGAGGCCTTGGGTGGGCCCCGCATCCGTAAAACTATCAAACTCGCCGTACGACATAATATTGACATAATTGACGTAGGGCGCAATTGCCGTCAATCGAAAAGGACTGCGAAGGGTAAAGTTTGCGTAGACGTCGACCATCAAAATTTTACCCATCGCATGCAAGGCTGGCCCCAATTGCGCGACAAAGTCCGTGTACTGCTGTGAAACTTGCACCCGGCTGAGGCCGTCGTCAGACGCGGGTTCAAAGTCGATGGTTACGCCATCGTAATGATTCGCCCTGACAACACTCAGAATCTGGTTTACGGTCGACGTAATGCGTGCTGGCGTTTGAAACGGGCCTACTGAGGCAGTGCCAAACATGGGCCACACCTGTACTTTTTTTTGGTGTGCAAGCTCGACCACCTGACGGGCGTCCATAGGCGTGTTGCCGATAGACCAGGATAATGTCTTGGCATCTTGACTGAGATAATACCAGGTAGGAATAATGGCCGATATGGTCTTAGACTCGCTCACGAGCGTTTGATAGGAGGGGGAGGTTGGAGAGAGAAAATTTCCATAGACCAATGACAAGAGCGACGGCGCGTTCGAGGGTCCTGCTGCCATCGCCAGAGCGGTTATGCCTGGTATCATAGAAACCGCTTGGGCATCTCCGAACGCGAGCACTTGACCGGTGCTCAGCACGACGTTGTAGCCGCTTTGATCGGGTGTTAGTGTAAGCCCAAGCGCGGATGCGCCCTTCATCTGCGTGCGTGTCGGCTGGCCAAATGATGCGGCGTTGCCGTAGGTTTGAATCGCGCCGTTTTGCCAGAGGATCCAATAGCCCTGACCGGAGTTGGTCGGCACCAAACTGACCGCTGTGTTGGTCGAGGGCTCGACGGTGGCATTGGTCGCCTTACTAACGCGATGGGCCACCCCAGATTGACTTCCAGTCTCCGACTGGACCTTACCGGGACGAAATCGAAGTTCAGGCAACAAGAGTGGGGTATGACTCGTTGCCCCGACGCCGAAGGTCTTATTGGCGCGCTTGGCATTTCCGTATGCATAGACGAAGCCATGCGCCCCTAAAATCCAATACCCTTGACCGTTGGCTGTCACCGCCATGGAAGTAGCCGTAATTGGAGAGGCGGGTGATCCGTAATTTTGGGCTTGTCCCAGCGGATAAACCGTTCCATCTTGTGCCAGGACATAGGCTCCGGTGCCCGAGGGCAACACCGCCAAGGCGACGGCCGTAATCGGTTTAGCAGATTTGATGGGACCAAACGAAGTGGCGTCGCCAAAGTTGTACACTTTGCCGGTACGGGTCAAAATCCAATAGCCGCGATCATTGGCCGTAGGCACCAATGCCACCGCGGCGGCAGTGGCTTGTTGCGTCTGTGCACGAAGCCCTCCATAGTTCGTGGCACTGCCTGAGGTGGTGACGGCACCGTTGGACGATAGGGCGTAATAGCCTCGCTCGATTCCCGCGAAGGTTGTGTTCGCTTGAAGACCGGCCGTGGTTGCAATCGTCAGGGGGCCGGGCCCTGCCTGGGGTGGAAGTGTGACCGTGACGCCGCTGTTGTTCCAACTGACCACTTTCATGCGAGCATTATCCAGCTGTACCGCACCGGGCGCTGATCCTAAATTGACACCGTGGATGATGAGCGTGGTTTGATTGGCGCCGGCGCTATAACTGGTAATAATAGGAAGCGCCTGCGCCTGGATCAACTGCGGGAAGGCCACCACCAGGCGGAGGGCCACACTGATCGCGATAAGCGCACGCTGAACCATCGGGGGAAGGAAACGGCACATCCGAACTCTCCTATATCAATTCCGAACATCATGTTGTGTTTTGCAAGACATTAGAGTGATTAGCCAAGGGTGTCTGAGGTTCCTGCATTTTTTGTCAAATTTCGCAAACAAACAATGGGCTCAGGTCAGACGCCGAACCCGTCTATCCCGATAGGCTCGGCGTCGCCTAGGCAGCGTCCGACTCTTAGTAAACGTATCCGCCGAAGGCACCATGAAGACCAAATGTCCAGCCCCACGGACCAAACCCAAGTCCGGGGAAGCCGCCGGGAAAGCCGTTACCCAAACCGATGCCGGGGAAGCCGCCGGGAAAGCCGTTACCCAAACCGATGCCGGGGAAGCCGCCGGGAAAACCCAAACCGATGCCGGGGAAGCCGCTGCCCGGAAATCCGCTACCCGGGCCGTCCCCTGATCCGGGACTCGGTGCGAGCGTGCCATAAATGGTGTTGACGGTCAGCGTGTCAGCCGAAATGTTTACTGTCGGTGCCGCGACCAGAGTTGGACCCTGTTGTAAGCCAATCGTGACCAAGCTCGAGGCAGGCATGGCGGCCAGCGCTTGACCATCAGCCATGAGGTTGGTCATCGTTGTGGACTCTACTGGCGCCAACGGCACAATCCGACTGTTATTGGTGCTTGGCGCTTCCGTAATCCAGTCCGCCGAGGTCTCGATGGCTTGGGATTGGGTGGCAGACAACGTCACGGTATGGCTGATGAGTGGCGTAGAGCTGCCGCTTTCCACCAGCGCCACAGTCCATTTATCGGTGGTGCCACTGACCGGCGTGATGCTCGCGGTGACGGTTTTCCCGGCAGCCACCGTTGCACCTTCAACTGCAGCGCTGGGGAGTTTTTCCCAAAACACCGTCGTGACCGGGTCCCCTTGTTGATTGGGTGTCGTGATCGTCCCCACCTGTAAAAGAGAACTCGTGTTCACGCCGCCCAATCCCACCCACTCGGCTACGGCACTTTGCGCAGACGGAGTGCTCGCAAAACTTGTCGGCACGGTCCAACTGGCCGAGACAGACGTCTCCGGTTTCCCTTCTTGCACCAAACCCGCCCAATTTTCGGATATTTGGTCGAGAGATGTCGTGGACGAGGTGCTGGAGCGGCGGACGGCGACTGGTATGCGTGCTACGTATGTACTGGCCGTGACCGCTGGTGTGGCGCTTGCGGCACCGGTTTGGGCAAATCCCAAGCCCGCCATGAGAAAGATGGGCAAGGACAACGAAAGAGTGCGCAATATCATCCTAAATCACCCCTAAGATAAACTCTAGTTGCAGTAAATCATGGAAATGTTACCAACCTGTTACCATCAAAAGAATTCCAACACTTTTCGGCAGGCCAGGGTACGTATTTGGGCCTTTCGGATTAAAGGTAGGCGATGTGCCGCGCGGCCAGTATAATGACTTGTATGACTGTGATCACAGGCAGGAAGGGAGGGCACGGGTTTTGATGCGGCGGTGTGGTACGGCGATGAATCGTTTTGTTGCACTGCCTGCGAAGCATTTGAGCAAAGCCCGTACACATGATATTTCACGGATATGACACCGTCATGTTTGGCGACGTTGACGCCTCGGGCATTGGCCATTTTGCCCATCAAGTTCATTTTTTGGAGCGGGCCGAGTTTCAATTTATGGAACATCTACACCTTGACCCGCGTCACTGGTTTTTAACGCAATATCTTTTCCCACGGGTGCATCTTGAGGTGGATTACGTGTCGCCGTTGCGCTTTGGCGATAACATGCGGTTTGACGTCCAAATTGGACATTTGGGCAATACGTCGTATGCGCTGCACGTTGATGTGATCAATCTGACCACTCAGCAAAGCACCATGAGCGCCGCCGTGACGATAGTCGTGCTAGATTCCGCCTCGCGTCGGCCCTGCCCGATTCCTGTGGAAATGCGCACCGCGTTTGAACCCTATCTGATGACGTCGAGTTAGCGTCGGGCAGCTTGTTTCGCTGCAATTCGGCGCTCCAGCTCGACCCTGGGCAGGCAAAAACGGCTATGTTGAGCTAAACCCACCAGTTCCTGATCGTCGTAGACCGTCACCTCAAAATCCACTTTTTGCCGGTCAACACCCACCACCGTGGCTTGGGCCCAGACATGAAAGCCGACTGGAGTGGGGCGCAAGTGCTGAAGGGTTGCCGACATGCCAAGGCTGACCCAGTCGTTGGGCAAAACCTCGATGAGGGCATTGTGAGCGGCTACTTCCATCAAGTCCAACAGCATGGGCGTCGCCAGCACGCGCACGCCGGGATTGCCGAGCGCTTCTGCAAGATGCTGCGTACCAACAGTCCAATGCGCCGTGCCGATTAAGCCGATTTGAGGTTGAAATTGCTCCAATCATCCTCACCTCTCCTTGATGTTTTGCCTTGTGCTGACGCCAACGGTCGGTGCTCCGGACGTCACTTAGGGTGTTGCCTTGATCAACGCGGTCGACCCGGAGTATCCGTTTCCATTAGACCGAAAAGGTAGCAATGGCGCCATTGATGCCTGCAATGTGGACGTCATATTGAGAGCTTGGCGCCACTTCCACTGTGAAGTCGCCCGATACGGACGCGCCTGACGGGACTCTCACCACCACGGCTTGCGGATGTGTAGGCACAATTGGATAGGGGAACAGCGAGTTGCTGGGGGTGATTCCCGTCATGTCAAAATCGTTTAAGGACGAAGACGCCGCACTCGTGCTGGGAGTCACGACCAGGTCGGCCAAGGGAAACAAAATCATGGCGGTCGTGGGGTTTCGCAGCGTAACATTAATCAAGTACACATAGTCGGTTTGGCTGTTCACGGCGGCAGTGCCGTCTAGTTGCACCGTATTGACGGTGGCCTGCACTTGATTGGCACTGGCGACACCGCCCGCTGGCGGCACCGACGTGAGGACCGGTGATGCCGGTGTGCTCGGCGACTGTACGGGCACCGAACTGGTGGAGGTTGGGGCAACCGTCGTTGTACTCGTTGAGGGCGAGACCGATGGAGACGGAGATGCGGATGCGGATGGGGATGGGGAAGAACTGGTGGTGACCGTGCTCTTATGATGTGTCTTTTGATGGTGATGGGCCAATGCCTGGGGGGTGAGCTGTTGGCCGCATCCCACCGCTATTAGCATCATCGGAAGTGACACTGCCAAAAGCCGCCATGCCATCGACCGCTGCTTCATCGCTAATTCCCCCCTTGTTGTCCGTGCGCAATCGACACAGTGCTTTCCAACGTCTGCCAGAAGTCACTCGTTTCAAACGGTAAACGCCAAACCGCCATTCCGCCCAAATTGTCTGCCACCGCCACTTGCTCCACCAGAGTTTGCATCGACTGCGTGGTATCCAGCCAATATTGATACTCTCCTAACCCCCATTGTTGGATCACCTTTTGTAACGCGGCCTGGGTGGCGGCATCGTAAACGCCCGGAGTGGCACCCTTCACGTCGAAATCTTGTTGGAACTGCGTGACGGCCTCGGCTGTTAACGGGCCATAATGCCCATCTTGGGCCAAATTGAGAAAGCTCGGCACCGTCTCTTGATTGTCTACAGCATAACGCACCAGAATATAGTTCAGCAATCCTTGTAAATTTTGGACTTGGGGCATGAAGGTGGCTTCGTCCGCCGTTGATAACACGTCAGTTGGGGCGACCGCCTCGCCATTCGGGTTCACGGTCCAGTCGCCGTTGGCGTTCACATATTCGTCCGTCATGAATATTTCCGACTGGTCGGCAGGATCCCAGACTGGTACGATCGAGGGGTTGGCCTTTAATAGTTGTTGTACTTGGGCATCACTGACGTACGAATCGCTGCCCAACGGGGCGCCTTGGTCGAGACCGCTATTATTAAAGGACCAGTAGTCCCCATAAGGCCCAAACCCCATGATGATTTGCGCGGGATTGACGCCATCGCTAATGGCGGTCTGGTACACACCCGACATCCACGCCAAACTTGCATCGGGGCCTGCCTCTGTCACATCGTCGGATTTGCCGTAAGTCATGATGTTAATGTAATTGACGTAGGGCGCGATAGCCGTCAGATTGTAGGGGCTATGGGGGTAGAAGGCAGCATAGGTGTCGACCATGAGACCTTTTCCGGCAGAATGCAAAGCCGGACCCAATTGCGCCAAAAAATTTGTAAATTGCTGAGCGGCCTGGGCCATGGACAGGCCGTTAAACTGGCTAGGCTCAAAATCGATGGTAATCCCATCGTAGTCGTTCTGAACCGCATCGGACACCAGCTGTCTGACGGTGAGGGCAATGTTGCTGGCATTTTGAAATGGTCCCACCGAGGTAGCCCCGATCATTGGCCACACCTGCACCCCTTCGCTGTGGGCTTGCGACACCACCCCGGCAAAGCCGCTGGGCGGCGAACCCGGACTCCATTGAAGGGTCGTCGGATTTTGCTGCTCATAGTACCAGGTAGGCACAATGGCCGAGAGGCCGGCGGCGTTGTCTAGCAACGTGGTAAACGAACCATCGTAGTTGGGCATGAAGCTGCCGTACGCCATCGAGAAAAATCCACCGGCCGATGGGGTGACTGTTTGGGCGGGCTGTGCGCTCATCGCGAGCGATACCGCACCGGGCGCCGTGGCCCCGGCAAGGGCATCGCCGAAGCTATAGATTTGTCCCGTGGACGTTAGGACACTGTATCCTGCTTGGTCGGGGGTGACGGCCAAACTTACCGCTTTTCCCGCGCCTAACTGCGCAGCGCTTAACTGACCAAAGGATTGGGCATTGCCTTGCGTGACAACGACACCATTTTGCAAAAGGATCCAATATCCTTGACCCGTTGTGGTCGGCACTAACGAAATGGCGGAGGTTGTCGGGTCGCCCACGGCCGGAGGAATTGCAGCCGAGCCAATAGCCGGGCCGATCGGCGCCTTGCCTAGTGACGAGACGTTGTGAATATGTTTCCATTGAAATCCTATGGCGTTGAAAAGGCGTGCGCTGGCAATGTGACAAAGCTGGCCATTCTCATCGACGTAGACCTGACCGGTGCTGCTTAGGCGCCACAACGTACCGTCCGCCAACAATAGGGTCGGGGTGGTGATGGGGGATCCGAGCGGGTAGGCGGGGAGCGCTGATACGGTATTAACGGCATTCCATTGTAATCCCATAGAGCGGAACACGGCCCCGGTCGCGATCGCGTCCAATGTTCCATTGTCGAGCACGTAGACCGTGGAATGCCCTTGGACACGATAGAGGGATCCGTTGGGCACGTACGACAGTGGCGCGGAAATCGTTGACCCCACGGGCCAATTCGGGCGTAGTGAGGAGACGGTTTGGACTTGCGTGGTGGGAATATGGGACGCCTTGAAAATGGTTGGGGAGGCAAATGGATGTATCAGACCGTCTTGAACCCAGTAGAGATTGGTACTGTTGGCGACGGCCAGCACGGTTCCATCAGCATATGGGACCACCAGAGGCGGGCCAAGCGTATAACCGGCTAGGCTGGGGACCCGTTTGACATCTGCCATGGTGTAGCCCATGCCCTTTAGCACCGCGATGTTGGGCACACTGTACACGGTTCCATGCTCGACTAAAAACACTGATGGGCTTGACGGTACTTCAACCAGTGATCCGTTAGGATAGACGGGGGCGGTTGCAGCCTCCGAAACGTTGGCGGACCCGAAGTTTTGAGCGTCTCCAAAGGCATATACAGTGCCGTTGCTGGCGAGAACCCAATATCCAGTGCCGCTTGGTGTCACGGCCATAGCAGAAGCTTGAATGGGCGATGAGACGCTTCCATAATTAGTTGCCTGGCCCAACGTGTACACCGTGCCGGTGCTGCTTAAAACATACACGCCGCTGCCTGAAGGAGTGGGCGCCATCGCCACCGCGGTGATACTTGCATTCACCGCACCGAATGAGGCCGCATCGCCAAATCCATAAACGCTGCCACTTTGGGTCAAGATCCAATAACCCTTATTGTCTAACGTCGGTACGAGCTCCACCGCAGCCGAAGCTGGCGGATTAGGTAAGGTTTGAAGATCTCCATACGTGGGAATGGCACCATGGGCTGTAACCACACCATTGCTGGTTAGGGTATAATATCCGCGTTCAACGCCGGTGAACGCCATTGAGGCCTCGGTGCCATCGGAAGCGACAACCGCCAATGTACCCGGACCGGCCAGCGCGGAAAGGTCAATCGTAATCGTTGTGTTGGCCCAACTCACAATCGTCGCGGACGATCCGTCCAAGGAGACGGTTCCGGCTGTCGTGCCAAAGTTCGTGCCCACAAGGGTTAAAGTGGTTTGATTGGTTCCGATTGTGTAGCGGCTGATAATGGGGGTTGACTGCGCGAAAGCCAACCCTGAAAAGAACAAGATACAAAGTGTGGACATCAGCGTTGCCAACAGTTTGCTTGTGGATATCCCAGGCATTCAAACCCTCCTACCACCATGCGACACTAATCCGGTATTTTAGTAACTATTAGTCGAATGACTACGATTTTCCTGCGGGTAGGGTCGATTTTTCTTAAGAAATATCGAGGGGAAGTCGGCGCCTGGCACAAATTTTTTGGTTCCTATCACGATATCTTGATAGAGTAATAACAGGAAGGGGGGATGAGGCGTGTATGAATCATGGGCGGAGCAGTGGCGGGTATTAGGTGACGCAACCCGACTTCACATTCTCCGTATTTTGAGCGTGCGCGACGCCTGCGTGTGCGAATTAGTGGAACTGCTGCCGGTCAGCCAGTCTGCGGTATCTCAGCATTTGCGAAAACTGAAATATGCCGGTCTGGTGCATGACTACCGAGAAAAGTCATGGATTTTTTATGGATTGCGGTCAGATATTCCGCGAGCCATCCTGGACTTGCTGGAGGAACTACCGGTGCTGGATGACGACCGGGACTGGCTCTTGCACCATCGGGTTGCGGACCACTGTAGGACGGCGGAAAAGCTTTACAGTGCCAGCTTGCGGGGTACGAGCAACCTGTGACGGACCATGGCTTGGAACAACATGTCTTACAACCTGGGGATGCGGAGGCGAGCTCGGCATGGCAGTCGGCCTGGCCGTAGGTTTGTTCATTGTTGTCTTGGTGTTGATTGTCACACAGCCACGCGGTTTGTCAATTGGGTGGACGGCGGTTGGCGGCGCAGTCGTTGCGTTGATGTTGGGGATCGTGAGTTGGAACAATGTGGCCACGGTGGTTGGCATTGTCTGGGACGCCACGCTGACGTTTGTGGCCGTTATTTTAATTTCGTTGATATTAGACGCGGTCGGTTTCTTCGAGTGGTCGGCGCTACACATGGTCCGTCTAGCTCACGGTCGCGGCCGACTCTTATTCCTATTGATTGGGATTTTAGGCGCGCTGGTAGCGATGTTTTTTGCCAATGACGGGGCCGCGCTCATTTTGACGCCGATCGTGTATGCGCAAGCCAAAGCTCTAGATTTGCCTGCCAAAGCGACGTTAGCCCTCATCATGACCAGCGGCTTTATTGCGGATACCACTTCGCTTCCTCTAGTGGTGTCAAATTTGGTAAATATCGTGTCGGCCGGATATTTTCATTTAGGATTTGGTTCGTACGCGATCCGCATGGTGCCGGTGGATCTGGTAGCTCTGGCGGCGAGTCTCGCCGTCCTTTACTTATTTTACCGACGGGGCTTGCCGATTGACGTCCGCACGTCGGCCGTCGCGCTGCCGTCGAGCGCGATAAAAGATCACCGCGTTTTTCGTGTGGCGTGGGTTATTTTAGGGTTGCTGTTGGCTGGGTATATTGCCAGCCAGTTTCTGCACTGGCCCGTCGCGCTTTTTGCCGGTTCTGCGGCACTGGCGCTGTTAGCTGCCGCGCGCTCCAGTCCATCCGTCAATACCCTGAGCATTGTGAAAAACGCTCCGTGGAAAATTGTTGTCTTTTCGGTCGGCATGTATGTGGTCGTATTCGGCCTGCGCAATGTCGGCCTGACCCATCTCTTGGGACTGGTTTTGCATGCGTTGGCGCAACACGGATCACTTATCGGCATTATTGGAACAGGCGTGGTGGGCGCCGTGCTCTCGTCGATTATGAATAACATGCCCACGGTGCTGATCAACGCATTGGCGATTCACGATGCTGCGGTACGTCCTGCGATCGCAACGACCCTGGCATATGCTAACGTGGTGGGTTGTGATTTGGGACCTAAACTGACGCCCATTGGGTCGTTGGCGACATTGCTCTGGTTACACGTTTTAGACCGGCGTGGCGTCCGCATTACATGGGGATATTATGTGCGTGTGGGCCTGACGCTCACCATCCCGGTGCTGGTGGTGACACTGGTGGCTCTTTGGGGATGGTCGGTGCTCATTGGATAGATGCTGTGGGGGAGGAACCGATGCAAACATATGAGGTATGTATCAGACGTCTGGATGCGGCAACAGTGCAGGCATCCGCACGATCGTTTAGTGTGGTGTTAGGTGGCAAACGCGCGGACGAAACGGCGGGAATGAATCCTGTGGAAACACTGCTATCGTCGTTAGGAGCGTGTCTTTTAACGTCGCTGGCCATGGTGGCGGAATTGTCCCATATTACCATGACCGAGGTCGCAATAAGGGTGAGCGCTACGCGTCAAGATAGGCCGCCTCGCCTGATCCGTGCCTCGTACGAACTTTTTTTGCAAACGGACGTGTCGCAGGAGAGGGCTGAGCGACTCCTGCAACTGGCCGAGCGCAATAGCACGGTGTTCCAAACGCTGTCGCAATCGGTCTCCCTGTCAGGAAAAGTGACGCTTGGGCGATCTAAGCCGGACCATGCACCAGTGAAAAAAGACGACCGACCTTCGTGATCGCGCCTGGTCCGCGTTTGCCGCCATCCTACGGTCGAACCGTGGCGCGGACTGTTTCTCGGAACATGGCCGCCCAATCATGGTGCTCAACTTCCACGCGATCCAGAGCATCGACCGTCACGGCGTAGGTCCCCACGCGCAGGTGCTTGAGTACCAGAACCGGTTTGGTGGTCCAACCTTGAATGATATGCGCGCTGATTCCGGTTCCAGCCAGGCGGAACTGATACTCCGGATGGGTTCCGCTGTCAAGAGCATGCGCGACGATGGTCCACGAATCGCCAGCCCTAAGCACGTGCGTAGGTGCCGACGTTTTTACCGTTAAGGCGGAAACCATGGGCGCAGAGGTCCAGACCAGGAACGATTGACGGGCAGTGAAAATCCGTCCGTCTGCAGCGCGGACCTGCACCAGCACATCGTATACCCCCGGAACGACGGGGACAAAACTGTACGACTGCGGTGTCGCAAACGGTCCGCTGACCGTCCATGCGCCCGTTTGCGGACTTCGGTACAAGAAGCGAAACAGCGGATTTTCGATTCCCCGCACGTATGCGGTGATCGACTCGCTATGTCCGACCATCACCCGGGGATTCACCGTGAGAGAGACGGCAGTACTGGCGTTTGGCACCAAGCCATCGTAATCCAGAAGAAATTGACCCCAGTCGATGAGTCCCAACCCCACTAAGGGATTCCAAGAGCCTGGTTGCGTGTTGGTCACCGAGTAGACGCCATCTTGTCCCCAAAGGACTTGATTGAATAAATTGGGGACGCTGGTGGCTGCGTGAAAAATTAATGGGTTGATATCGCCCAGACCGTAATGCGTCAGGTTGAGGTTAGCCTCGACGTCGTCCAGCCACCCCGCTGTCAATGGTGCTGCTAAACTGGTCCCGCCAAAAATGACATTTTGTCCCTGCAAATAGCCGCTCATTCCCGGATAACCGGCCAGAGAGGCGATGATTGGCACCCCAAAACCGGGCGCACCCGCAGGCAAAAATGCAGTTTGCCACGAGGGAATGGGAATGGTGTTGCTATACCCCCCAGAACTCGCCGCGTTTTGGTTGGTATAGGCTTGAGCCACGGCGACGGGAATCCCGTTGAGAAAATCTCCACCCCAGGCATCGGCGATGACCGGGCCATCGATACTGACCGTATTACCGCTGGTGCTGGTTTTGGCGGGAGCCGCCAGATTTACTCCTCCGACACTCAACACCGAAGGAATTTGCTCGAGGCTGGATAGGCCGACTGGTCCGGGATCGCTGCCTGCATTCCAGGCTCCTTGGTCGCCGCTCGCTTCTAACACGGTAATCCCTTCGGCCGTAAGCGCACTCATTAGGGTACTAAGCGTCGTCAGGTTTTCGCCGAAAAAACCGTAGCTTAAACTGGCGATTTTAGCCGTATTCTGCTGACTTAAGTCCGTTAAAAATGCGATAAGGGGGTCATTACTGTCGTTTTCCGGATAGATATAGTCGTAAATGGTTGCACCTGGTGCTGCCCCAGCCGCTGCTTCGAGGTCTAGTTGCGACTCTTGCGAGTCGCCTGTAGCACCATACTCGCTGGCGGTGGCTCCATTTTCATATTCGAAGTCTACTTTTGGAACCGGTGTGGCAGGACTGTTTTGAGCCAAATACAATTGCAGATTTTTAACACTGGGAGGCGATCCAATGGCAAATAATGCAATGCCACCGGGATTTCGCGGCATTTGGGGCAACCCTGACAGCTCATTCAATTGTTGGGCGTCTAGCGGTGTCAGCACCGTGGCGGGTCCGGTGAAGGCTGGCAAAGGAAATCCTGCGTTAAGCTTAACTCCGCCCGTCAGAACCACTTGCAGTGTAAAAAGGTCCCCCGGGGCGATGTCTTGCCATGCCGCAATAGGTACTTGCCACAAAGTGTTAGAGCTGTCGGGCATGGCGGCGGTTCCATACGATACGAGCGAGCCATTGCTGTCGTCCAAATTGTCGACGTTCTCAATGGGAAGAAAGTTGCCATCGGAATCTTGCACCGTCACAAAGAGGTTGATTGGCAGTCCGGTCGGCACACTGGATCGGACCAAGGAGTTCCAACTCATGATGCTGACAACATCGCCGTTCGCTTCAGTGGTTTGCTGGACGACGACTGGCGGCTGGTTGAAATCCTCACCGCTCAGACTCGCCGCGGATGTTCTGACCGAGACCAGGGTTTGTGCCAACCGGGCGTCTTGATGCACCACCACCGGCATCGGAGCGATCGATGAGGCGTTGCGAATGAGGCCATGGGGCTGAAACCCTGTCATGGACCAGATGTCCGGCGACACGGGAAGCCCTGGGCGAGCCGAAGCGGCTGGTACCCGCGCTGTGACCACCATTCCGTCATGAGAGAGCACCCGCCAGCCCGCCGCTTTCATGCGCGATTCGGCCTGCGAGAGCATCGTCGGTGTGGGGCCAAAGCGTTGATCCAATTCCCTTGGCGATAGGAACCGGTGGAATAGCGGACTCATTCGATTCGCAGTAGCGTTGGCGTATGCAGTGAGCGCCTCTATACGGCGGCGACTATCGACCACAACATCGACGGTATGGGCGCGGTGACTGGACGTGATCACCTGGAGATCGTGCGTTACGGCATCGCTTCGATATGCGGGAGTAGATGGTAGAAGGAAGCGCCCGGGCTGATACATCACAGCTGGAGTCGGGGCTGCATCGGTGACAGAAGACATCAATAGGAGGCTTATCGCGCCGATACACAGCACCAAAAGACGGTAGGGCCGAATGGACATCGCTTAACTCCTTCACGCGTAGCGGCTACACAGGAGAATTCGTCACCGCCGGTCAAATTCCTTTAACTTAGTACTAAAGGTCCGTTGTGCGAACGGGCCAAACGGTCCACATTAGCCGCTCGGTTTGGCGATGCTCGACACTTCGACAACGAGGTAAAAGGACGTGAGAACTCGGTTTGGATGGACGTTACGCCGTTGGCGAACGATCGGTCGCTCGGGCCTGTTGCATCATGCAACAAAGCTTCCTGATGGTTGGAATCGAATGCGGCGCGCCAGATTGCATCGCTGCACATAGGCGTCATCATCCCCAACCTTGCTATCTCGCGGCCATTAAGCCGTTGTAGCCGATCGTACCGGTTTGTATCCAAAAACGCATGGGGAAAATGCTTCACAACATGGATTCTATTGGGTCGAGGCACGAACACCGGATGCAGCCCCGGGTGTGGCGCTTGTAGTCGGAACCAAGCGGCGTGCTCGGCATGCGCAAGATGTTGACCTATGCCGCCGCGCACGATCTGGGTACGCTCGCGTGAAAACGCCGCGTTTGTTTGCACCCGGACCAAGTCGAGGCTTGAGAGTAGCCTGCGGCCGACTAAGCCGTAATCCTTGTGACTCTCGCCACCCATCCATGCTGTTTTCATGCGGGCATCCTCTCGCTATTCGCCAATGCCTTCATCTTTGAGGATCATAGGTCCAGTGCTGAGAATAAGGGCGGCCACTGTCACCCTTATCCTGACAATCTTGGCGAGACGAGCCTTGGTTCCCCGACAAGGCCCTGACCGTATGTTGTCTGTGCACACACAGCTTATTTCTACAAATGAGCGGCTCCCTTGGAGAGACTACTTCAAAAAACGCAGCACTTCTCCCCAGGCATCATGTGCTGCGGCTTCATGATACATTGGTCGCGTGTTGTTAAAGAATGCGTGTTGCGCGCCAGCATACACTTTATACGTAAAGGATTTTTCAGCGTCTTCCATGGCGCGTTGAAACTCCGGCACTAGATCGGTAATGCGCCGGTCGCGCCCGGCATACAACCCCAGAACTTGGGCCTTAATGCGGGATACTTGGTCTAGCGGCGGATTTTCCCCATAAAAGATCACCGTTTTCCAGAGTTCCGGCACCAACGTTGCGAGATATATCGCCAGCCCGCCGCCCATGCAAAAGCCCAAACTCGCGATCCGGGCAGGATCCACGTCGGCGCAATCGCGCAGATAGCTAAAGGCTCCTGTGAGTTCACGGGCGAAAGTTGCTCGCTGCTCGGGCGACATCACGCGCATCAGGGTTTTGAGAGCGGCTTGTTCCTCGGGTGACCGGCTCGCGAGCGCATCGGCCATTTTAGCCGGATCGCGTTGTATGTCCGGGGGTGCTTGGCGCAGAAACATCATGCCGGCCATGATGTTGTCTGGCTTCATTGCCTCCTCCCACGGCGGCCCAGTGTACAAATTCGGGGCCAAAGCCACATAACCCTCGCGGGCAAAGCGCTGCGCAACATCACGAATATGGTCATCGAGTCCCCAGATTTCGGAAATGACAATAACCGCTGGGCGTTGGCCGGGGACATCGGGACGGGCCAAGTAGGCGTCTAACGTACGACCTTGACTAGTAAACTGAATATTTTCTTCCCGCATGCGGGCACTTCCTTTCCACTCTACGTTCGTGCGCTCCACTCCCACTATTACCGTAATAGCTCTAACCCATCGGCGCAAGAAGCAAAATAGACGGTGTGCGATATGGCCTGTGAACGCGAGAAAGATTTCAGCCGGGATTGAAGGCATGCGCGACGGAGTGAACTGGTGCGGACGGCGGGGCACGCGGCTTATACCCTTTGGCATGAGCACTCCCATTCGTGATGCTAATATATGTCCCCTTGGTCAACCGTTAGACTCGGCTCCTGGAACAAGCTGATCGGTAGTGGCAAATGTTGCGCGGCCCACCAACTATTGGCCAGATGAACCTGGTGCGGGATTTGTTATCATCAAGGACAGACCCGAACAAAGCAAGGAGGTCATGAACGTGGGCCACGTTACTCGTCGGCTCGGACTCATTGCGCTCTTGAGCCTATTACCTATCACAACGGCGGCATGTGGCCGCGTCCAGCCCAGCGCAGGTTCGCCCTCTGATCATCTTCTGGCCGTGGTCAATGGACAGCCCATATCTCAGTCCCAATGGCTGGCCGCGGTGCATGCGACGGATGTATTGCGGCAGTTCACACTCTCTACCACGCCAGCGGCACGACGACGTGAGGTTCAGCAACTAACAGGCGAAATAGTGGTTGAGCAATACGCTCTAAAGCATCATTGGGTGACGGTGAGCAAGGCGCAGCAGGAAGCGTCTGAATTCTTGAGCGAAAATGTCATAAATGCCTTTGGTAACAAAACCAAATTGGCGAACGCACTCAAAGAGAAACATCTTACGGTCGAGAGCTTCACGACCTTTTTGGTGCGGCAAATGGAGCTAGATGCGGCATTTGCACATGCTGCCGTAGGCGTTAAATCCCCGTCTCAGGCGCAGCTGCGAAGTTACTACCGGGCTCACCGGTCGCTGTTCACGAGACCGCGTCAGGACAAGATGCGCATGATTTTGGTGAAGAATCACGATTTCGCACAAACATTGATGAAAAAGCTGCAAAGAGGCGCAAGTTGGAAGGTGTTGGCGGCCCGCTATTCCTTGGATCCGGCCAGTAAAAACGTGGGGGGCGAATATGGTTGGGTCGACACCGGAGCCGCATCGGGATTTGTTGCGCCGTTTTACCAAGAAATGGACAAGCTCAAGCCCGGTCAGTACGGGATCGCGGATTCGCAATACGGGTACCATGTGATTGAGGTGCAGGCCACCCGGCCGCCCCAGTTAGAGAAGTTTAGCGCGGTCGCTTCGGCGTTGGCGTCTAATTTGTTACAACAGCGTCAAATGGCGGCGTTTGCGACGTTCACCAAAAGAATTGAAAAAACCAGTCGGATCGTGATCCTGGACGAGTCTAGGCGGCAACGCCAGGAAAGACAGCACCCCAAAGAATAAGGACGCAGTCGTCGCTCGAACTGAGCCGCCCTCAAGATCCTTCAACAACCGCTGCCTAATGGTCGGAGCGCCAGACCCAATCTTTTCTGCCGTATTACCGTCGTACCCGAGATTAGGCGGAACCAGGTGAGCTTGCTCAACCCTAAGTCGTTATTTGTCCCGTGAGCCACAGTCATGCAACCCGTTTGGCACTTGCACGGCGCAAGGTCTGGTAAATATCCGAAGCTTTTTGCGCTGTGTTAGAGACCGCATTCTGATTGGGATTGACGCTTAGGCTGAAAAAACTTTACCCCAATCTTGGATGGAATCGTGCGCCTTGCAAGGCATGGCCGGGCTTGGATGGGGGAATTTGACCCCAGCGGGGCCTATTTGGAGAAAATGGCATCACGACGTCAAAAAACGGGCGTGCCCTGGTAAAATGGAGGTGATCACCAAAACCATTTCGAAGGAGCGTGCCCGTCATGGCGATTATACCACAACTCAAGTTCTTTTCATGGGAAGAGATGCAACCCCTGGGGGATTTGGAGCACTTGCAGTTAGTGGTGGAGATCATCCCGGATGAACCTTTGATGCGGATGTTAGAAGACGCCCGCGGAC
>PXYV01000005.1 GCA_003023745.1 Sulfobacillus acidophilus
TGCTTCAGCAAGCGGCCAACGTGAAACCGGCGAAAAAAGTGGCCCAGGGTTTCGGAAATCGGTGCATCTTCTGGTATCATCAGTGCAAAGACACCCCTTTGACGATATGTGGTTGTGTGCTACTTCCAGCATATCAGTGCAGGGGGTGTTTTACCGTCATTTAAGGTCGCATAAAACTCGGAAATTCTAGGCGGGGCCAGGTTTTCGGGGATCGGTCAAACTGCGAAACTTGAGATAATTATTTTTCGCATCTGCTGATTTGTGGCTATCCGTGTACAATATCGATAGGAGGTGTGGAGATGGAGGTCGTGAAAATTACGCCTCGTGGCTATTGCTATGGGGTGGTCGACGCCATGACCATGGCAAAACAGGTGGCACGTGACCCCGCCGTCCCGCGCCCTATTTATGTTCTTGGTCAGATTGTGCACAACCGGCATGCGGTCGAGGATCTGGACCGATTAGGGATTATGACGTTAGATGGCGGGCAACGCGCAGAGCTGTTGGAACAAGTGCCGGATGGAGCCACCGTAATTTTTACCGCCCACGGGATTTCTCCTGACGTGAAAAAGCGTGCGCAGCAACGGCATCTTCAATTTTTTGATGCAACCTGCCCCGATGTGACGAAAACCCATACTTTGATCCGAGACAAGATTCATGACGGATATTCCATTATTTACATCGGCAGTAAAGGTCACCCGGAACCGGAGGGTGCCATGGGCGAAGCACCCAAAGACCGGGTGGCGTTGGTGACAATCCCCGAAGATGTTGCCTTTCTGTCCTTTGATGAGGGTATGCGGTTGGCCGTTGTGACCCAGACAACCCTTAGCCAATGGGATACCCAAGAGGTGATTGATGCAGTGAAACAACGCTATCCTAAGGCAGAGGTCTACAACGAAATTTGCTTGGCCACTCAACTAAGGCAAGAAGCCGCGGTGGCCGCTGCAAAAGATGTTGACCTGGTGGTCGTGGTAGGCGATCGACGCAGTAACAACTCCAATCGCCTGGTGGAGGTTGTCGAAAAAGTGGCGAAAAAGCCGGCGGTGCGGGTGGAACGGGTGGAAGATTTAGATCCCGCATGGTTTGTCGCGGTGTCGCGGGTTGCGGTAACGGCGGGATCGAGTACTCCTAGCCAGGTGACGCGGGCCGTGATTCAGTGGTTAGAAGCGTATGACAAGAAGTCTTTACCTTCAAGATTTTGATATCCGCTATAGACGCCCCCGAAACTTGTCCTCAGCGTTGTCCCGTATTCGGCTCCCGCTCCGAGTTGATCGACGGTGTGGGCCAACCGCACGGCTAGACAAAAATCGTTTAGAGGAATTCCTGTGCATTTGTCGAAGCAGTGTGTATTAGGCTGGATTGTGGCGATGCAAGATGCGTTTTGGCTTGAAGGGGGTACTTCGTGATACGGCTAGAGGGAGTGACGAAGCGCTATCCTAATGGGCATCATGGGCTGGTAGACGTGTCATTGACTATTCACCGGGGCGAGTTCGTCTTCTTGGTCGGCCCGTCCGGGGCGGGCAAGTCCACCTTGATTCGCCTGCTCTATGGAGAGGACCGTGCCACTCAAGGGGATGTAATGATTGACCAATTTCGCCTGGGAAGTATGAGTTTGCGTCAATTGCCGCGTCTTCGGCGCAAGTTGGGCATTGTGTTTCAAGATGGCAAGCTGTTGCCGACGCGTACCGTGTTTCAAAATGTCGCTTTTGCGATGGAAGTCGTCGGGGCCTCCAAGAAAGATATTATGCGCCGCGTGCCCCAAGTATTAGAGCTGGTGGGATTGCGTCGGCGGCGGGATCACTATCCCGATCAATTGTCGGGCGGCGAACAGCAACGCGTTGGCATTGCCCGGGCGTTGGTCAACCAGCCTACATATGTGCTGGCGGATGAGCCCACGGGGAATTTGGACCCAGACACCGCAGCTGATATCATGCGTCTGTTTACGGAAATTAACCGCCGTGGAGCGACGGTTTTAATGGCCACCCATGCGCGTGAATTAGTGAATCATCTGCAAAAACGCGTGATTGCGATTGAAGATGGGCGCATTGTCCGCGATGAAGCCCGAGGAGCATACGGTTATGACGCTTAGCAGCATCGGGTATTTGCTGCGGGAGACGGGGCGCAGCTTGCGGCGCAATTTGTGGATGACGGTCGCTTCGGTATCTACGGTAGCCATTTCGTTGTTTGTGCTTGCGGTGTTTGTCGTGGTTAGTACGAACGTCACGCACGTTACCACGCTTTTGCAAAATCAGGTGGAACTTAAAGTCTTTATCAAACCCAAGACCAACCGCGCGCAAGAAATGGCTTTGTTAAAGCAGGTACGCGTCTGGCCCGATGTAAGGCGCGTGGAGTTTTTTACGAAAGTTCAGGCGGCCGCGCAGCTGCGGCGCGAGTTTCCGGATCAACAGGCGTTGTTTCAGGTGATTGCACATTCTAATCCCCTGCTTGATGGATATGATGTCTTTACCCATACCCCTGATCAAATACCTGCGGTCGCGCACCGCTTTGCGCGGGAGCGGATTGTCCACAACGTAATCTATCAGGGAACCATTATTAAACGGCTTACCGGACTGGGGCGCATTGTGAAATGGTCGGGATGGATCGTAGAGGCGCTGCTGGCAGCCGCGACGCTCTTGATTATTATTAACACGATTCGTTTGGCAGTTTTTGCCCGTCGCCGTGAAATTCAAGTGATGCGGTTGGTCGGGGCAACGAATTGGTTTATCCGTTGGCCGTTCATTCTGGAGGGACTGGTTATTGGCCTGCTGGGGACCTTCTTGTCGGAATTGGTGGTTGGGTTAGGGTATCGCTGGGTTCTAGCTCGCGCTGCTATTGCCTTGCCGTTTTGGCCGATGGTGAACCTGCATACGATCATGGTACGCACCACGCTGTTTACCGGACTAGGAGGGCTGGCCGTTGGCACCATTGCCAGTGTGATTGCCTTGCGGCGGTTTTTACGCGTCTAATATCGAGCGCTGTTGCATGCTATAATGGGGGATACGGTCTAGGAGGACTCTCATGGGAGTACGGCGGCTCGGCGCATGGATGGCGCTCACCGTATTACTGATGGCGGCGTCTAGCGGCGCGACCTGGTGGTTTGCCAGACAAGCGACACGGTCGGCTGTCGCTGGGATCCCGGTTAGCATGGTGGATAACGCGCAATTCCAGCGCTTAGTGTCCACTTACCAGCTTATCCGTTCGCGATCGATTTGGCACAATACCCCCCAGCAGTTGCTGGCGGGAGCGACGGACGGCATGGTGAGTACACTGCATGACCCATTCACGAACTATCTTACTCGCACCGAGACCCGTAACTTGGAAGACGAACTTGCGCCGTCCTACGTTGGAGTTGGTGTTAGCGTGACGATGACGCGGCCATTGGTTATAGACCAGGTTTTTGCCGGGACGCCAGCCCAACAAGCGGGATTGAAGGTGAATGAGGTGATTGTCCGGGTCAATGGGCACCGCACCGCGGCGATGAATCCTAACGCAGCATTACAGATGTTACGGGGCAAAACGATCGGATCAACGGTCACGGTGACGGTGAAGGCCGGGTCGACTGAGCGCCAGGTGACTCTCACGCGCCGCCGGATATTCCTGCCGACCGTTCATAGTCGGATGCTTGCCGACCATGTGGCGTATTTGGATATTCAGGTATTTGGCCAAAATACCAGAGCCGAGGCGATGGCGCAATTTCACCGACTCATGCGACAGCATCCGCGTGGCATGGTGCTAGACCTGCGCGACAATCCTGGAGGGGAAGTCACGCAGGCCGTGGCTGTCGCCCGGTTGTTTGTGCCCAAGGGGCCGGTCGTGACGTTGAAATACAAGAATGCTCACCATGACATTACTTATAATTCAGCGGGTCCGGGGACTCGCTTGCCCGTTGTTGTTCTGATCAATCACCAGACCGCATCGGCGGCGGAGATATTGGCTGCCGCGATTGCGGAGCGCCAGGGTGGCAAACTGGTCGGTACGCGCAGCTATGGAAAAGGCATTGTTCAGCAGGTGGTGCCGCTGTCGGACGGGACGTCCCTGAAATTGACGGTTGCCCGTTATTATACGCCTGATGGCCACTACATCGAACATGTCGGATTGAAGCCGGACGTGTTCGTGGCTGAGCCGCCCGGGGTGAGCCCTTCAGACGATCCGGCGTTAGACCCACAACTAAAGGCGGCGATTGGCGTGTTGGAGCGGATGATGCCTCAAAGCACGGGGCGATAGGAGGAGCATTGTGGGAAAATTTCAGTTGACTAGCCCCTATAGCGCAGCGGGCGATCAGCCCCAAGCTATTTCCTCATTAGTTCGCGGATTTTCTGAAGGATTCCGCCAACAAGTGCTGTTGGGGGTGACCGGATCAGGGAAAACCTTTACCATGGCCAACGTGATTCAAGAGGTTGGCTTGCCGACCCTGGTGGTAGCGCCTAACAAAACGTTGGCGGCACAATTGGCCGGCGAGTTGAAAGCGTTTTTCCCGGATAATGCCGTTGAATATTTTGTCTCCTATTACGATTACTATCAGCCGGAGGCCTATATTGCCAGCACCGATTTATATATTGAAAAAGATGCCCAGGTCAATGATGAGATTGACAAGCTCAGGCATTCCGCCACATCATCCTTGCTGGAGCGTTCAGACGTCATTGTAGTGGCATCGGTGTCCTGCATCTATGGGTTAGGGTCTCCTAAGGACTATCGCGAACTCGTGCTGTCTTTGCGGGTGGGTCAAGAGCGTTCGCGCGACAGCATTTTGCGCAAGTTGGTGGAGATTCAATATGACCGCAATGACGTCAACTTTGTTCGTGGAAAATTTCGGGCGCGGGGCGATGTTGTTGAAGTCTTTCCGGCCAACCGCAGTGAACAGGCCATTCGGGTCGAGCTTTTTGGTGACGAAATTGAACGCATTCGCGAATTCGATGTGTTGACCGGGGAGATTTTGGGCGATCGGGATCATGTCGCGATTTATCCGGCCTCGCACTATGTCATGGGCCAGTCTCGCCGAGATCCGGCCATCGACAGTATCGAACGCGAGTTAGAAGAACGCTTGCGGGTGTTGAAGGATCTAGGCAAGGAGCTGGAAGCGCAGCGACTGGAACAGCGGACCCGCTATGACTTAGAGATGCTGCAAGAGGTAGGATTTTGTTCGGGTATTGAGAATTATTCGCGCCACTTTACCGGATTGGCGCCGGGCGAGGCGCCCTACACATTGTTAGACTATTTTCCCGAACGATTTCTGACGATTATTGATGAGTCGCACGTCAGCGTCCCACAAATTCGCGGGATGTACGCCGGTGACCGGTCTCGCAAGGAAAGCCTGGTGGAATACGGATTTCGATTGCCCTCGGCTTTTGACAACCGTCCTTTAACGTTTGATGAATTTCGCCAACACCTTTATCAAGTGATGTACGTGTCGGCCACGCCGGGCCCCTATGAGTTGGAGCATGCTGAAAAAGTGGTGGAACAAATTGTGCGGCCTACCGGGTTGGTCGATCCCAACATTACGGTGCGGCCAACCAAAGGGCAAATTGATGACTTATTAGGGGAAATCCGCCTGCGCGTGGAGAAGCGATTGCGGGTCTTGGTCACAACGCTCACCAAACGCATGGCGGAGGACTTGACCGACTATTTGCGGGAGTCGGGGGTAAAAGTCCGCTATTTGCATTCGGATATTGACACCATGGAGCGCATGGCGATTTTGCGGGATTTGCGGCTGGGCGAGTTTGACGTGCTGGTGGGCATTAATCTTTTGCGCGAGGGTCTGGACCTGCCGGAGGTTGGCCTAGTAGCGATCTTGGATGCCGATAAAGAAGGGTACCTGCGGTCCACAACGTCATTGGTGCAGACCATTGGACGGGCGGCGCGCAATTTAGAGGGTGCCGTGATTATGTATGCGGATGTGGTGACCGAGTCGATGGAGCGAGCCATCTCCGAAACCCAAAGACGCCGACAGATTCAACAGCAGTATAACGAGGCGAACCATATTACGCCCGTCGGCATTACTAAGGACGTGCGCGAGGTGATTTCAGCCGTGCGCCCTGTTGACGGGGATGCCACCTCGGAGAAAGCCTCTGCCAACACCATGTCGGCGCGCGAGCGCATCAAGATGGCGAATCAAATTCGTAAGGAGATGAAGGAGGCAAGCCGCAATTGGGAATTTGAACGGGCGGCGGTGCTGCGGGATATGCTGATGGAACTTGAGGCCAAACGACCGGTGCACAGCGTGGGAGGGAGCCTAAGAGGTGGCTAGTGGTGTCATTCGAGTGGTCGGTGCGCGCCAGCATAATCTGAAAAATATTACGGTCGAAATTCCGCGCGATCAGTTGGTGGTCATTACTGGCGTATCGGGATCGGGAAAATCCTCGCTGGCGTTTGACACGATCTATGCGGAAGGGCAAAGGCGCTATGTCGAATCCCTGTCGAGTTATGCCCGGCAATTTTTGGGGCAGATGGACAAACCCGACGTGGACACGATTGAAGGTCTGTCGCCGGCCATTTCCATCGATCAAAAGACGACAAGCCATAATCCGCGCAGCACTGTCGGCACGGTTACCGAGATCTACGATTATTTGCGGGTGCTCTATGCCCGTGCGGGCCAGCCGCATTGTCCACGTTGCGGCCAACCGATTCATCCTCAGACTGTCCAACAAATTGTGGACCGCGTGTTATCCGAACCAGAAGGCACGCGTCTGGAAGTCCGAGCTCCGGTGGTGCGCGGCCGCAAGGGAACGCACGAGAAGGTGCTTGAGGATTTGCGGCGTTTAGGGTATGCTCGGGCCCGCATTGATGGAGAGTTGGTGGAACTGGAAAGCGCACAACCTCTGAACAAAACGCACAAACATACCATTGCCGCCATTATGGATCGAATTGTGTTGCGGCCAGGTGTCGCGGCGCGCTTGGCGGAAGGCATTGAACACGCGTTTGAAATTGCCGCCGGCCTGGTGGAAATTGGTCCGCCCGACGGTCAGGCTGCGCTGTACGCACGTGATTTGGCCTGTGCCCAATGCGGGATGTCGCTGGAGGAACTGACGCCGCGATTGTTTTCCTTTAATGCGCCGTTCGGCGCCTGTCCCGACTGCACGGGACTGGGATTCAAGCAGGAAATCGACCCGGAACTGGCCGTTGACTTCAATCGCACCTTGGCTCAAGGCGCTTTGTTTCCTCTCTATCGCGGCACCAGTCGATTTTATCCCGATCTGGTTTTGGCCCTGGCGCGCGCTACTGGCATTCCCGACGACGTGCCTTTCGCGGCTTTGGACCAAGCCCAGCAAAAGATCTTGCTCTACGGGTATTCGGAACCGATTCCGTTTGCCTACGAAAGTATTTTTGGGCAACAGCGCCGTGAGACCATCATTTGGCAGGGACTGGTACCCATTTTAGAAAGGCGCTATCGGGAGTCGACCTCGGACTTGCAAAAGGAGGAAATCGAAGCCTACATGTCGTCGCGCCCCTGCCAAACCTGTGGCGGTCGGCGACTCAAGCCGGAAGTGTTGGCGGTCACGATAGGGGGATTGTCGATTGCGGCGCTGACCGATTTGTCGATTCAACAGGCGCGCCAGTTCCTGCGTGACCTGGTCTTGGAAGGACGACAAGAGAAGATCGCCACTCCTATTTTAAAAGAAGTTCTGGAACGTTTAGGCTTTCTAGATGATGTCGGACTAGGATATCTCACCCTGTCGCGCACTGCCGGCACCCTGTCAGGGGGGGAGGCACAGCGGATTCGCCTGGCCACTCAAATTGGCTCATCTTTAATGGGTGTGCTTTATATCTTGGACGAGCCATCCATCGGTCTGCACCAGCGGGACAATGACCGCTTAATCAGCACCTTGAAACGGCTGCGCGATTTGGGAAACACAGTATTGGTGGTCGAGCATGACGAAGAGACGATGCTGGCGGCAGACTATTTGATTGATATTGGTCCCGGACCTGGCGTCTATGGGGGACATGTGGTCGCCTCAGGAACGCCTGCGGCCGTCATGACTAATCCCCAGAGCTTGACCGGGCAGTATTTGGCGGGTACCCGGGAAATCCCCTGGCCCGAGGTGCGCCGAACACCGGGGGAGCGGTGGTTGGTGGTTGAAGGCGCAAACGAACACAATTTAAAGAACCTTCAAGTGCGGGTGCCGCTGGGGCTGATGGTGGCGGTGACCGGTGTGTCGGGTTCCGGAAAATCGACCCTGGTGAACGATATCGTGCGGCGCAAGCTGGAGTTGGAGTTGAATGGAGCGCGTAGCCGACGGGTAGGGCGTCATGACCGTATTTTAGGCTTAGAGCATTTGGATAAGGTGATCGCCATTGACCAAAGTCCGATTGGCCGGACCCCGCGGTCGAATCCGGCAACCTATACCGGGGCGTTCGACATGGTGCGGGAAGTATTTGCGGGGACGACGGAAGCGCAGATCCGCGGGTATCGGGCGGGCCGGTTCTCGTTTAATGTGCGCGGGGGGCGTTGCGAGGCGTGCCGGGGCGATGGAATTTTGCGCATCGAAATGCATTTTTTACCGGATGTATACGTGCCCTGCGAGGTCTGCAAGGGGACCCGCTATAATCGGGAAACGCTAGAGGTCACCTATCGGGGTAAAAACATTGCTGATGTGCTGGATATGACAGTCGATGAAGCGGTATCATTTTTTCAACATCACCTGCGCCTTAAGCGCAAATTAGAGACTTTGCATGCGGTCGGATTAGGCTATATTCATTTAGGCCAGTCGGCCACGACGCTTTCAGGCGGAGAGGCGCAACGCGTGAAATTAGCGACGGAGCTATCGCGCCGCTCAGATGGACGCACCTTGTATTTATTGGATGAGCCGACCACAGGGCTGCATGCCGAGGACATCCGGCATTTGCTGGAGGTGTTGGAACGACTGGTGGCGCAAGGTGACACGGTTCTCATTATCGAACATAACTTGGATGTGATTAAGCGAGCCGATTGGATTATTGATCTGGGACCCGAGGGCGGCGAACTAGGCGGCGAAGTGGTGGCGACAGGACCGCCGGAACAGGTGATGCAGGAGGAGCGCTCGTATACGGGACGATACTTGCGACATTACGTGGAGCGGAGAAAGATGTTGTCACAGGCTCGTTAGCAAAGCGGGGATGGCACTTGGTGGATATGGATAATTCTTTGGCGTTAGCGGATAAGGTTAAGACCGTACCGAGCGTACCGGGGGTCTACCTGTTTAAGGCAAGCGATGGTCAAGTGCTGTATGTGGGGAAAGCTGTGGTGCTGAAAAACCGCGTGCGGTCGTACTTCCAGACGGCGGACAAATTGGCGCCGAAGGTTCGGGCGATGATGCGTCATGTGGCCGACGTCGAGTACATTGTCACGAGTACTGAAGTCGAAGCGCTCATTCTGGAAGCGACACTCGTCAAGCAGATGAAGCCCCATTATAATATCCGGCTCAAAGATGATAAGGCGTATCCCTATCTGCGGCTTACCTGGAACGAAGAATTTCCTCGCCTTCTGATCGCGCGCAAATCCGCGCAGGATGGCAGCCGCTATTTTGGGCCCTACCCGCGGGCCCAAGCGGTGCGCGATACGATTCGACTTTTGCGAAAAATTTTTCCGATCCGCAACTGCACCAATCAGAAGTTCCAAAATGCGGCGCGGCCCTGTTTGGAGTACCACATTGGCCATTGTCAAGCGCCATGCCAAAAATTAGTTTCCGAGTCGGATTACCGGCAGATGATGCACCAGGTTGAGCAATTTTTGGAAGGTCGAGCCGACGACGTCGAAAAAGATTTGATGGATCGGATGCGCCAAGCCGCCGAAGAGCTGCAGTTTGAAAAGGCGGCCGAACTGCGGAACCAAATCCAGGCAATTCGTGCCGTGCGTGAACCACAGCGCGTGATGCGCGGCACCGAACGGGAGTTGGATGCCATTGCTTGGGCTGTCAGCAGAGATGAAGCGCATGTGCAGATTTTTCGGGTTCGCAAGGGTAGCTTGACGGGACGCGAAGGATTTACCCTAACGGGTGTCGAGGGATCGTCCTCGGCATCCATTGCACAAGCATTTGTTACTCAATACTACCGCGATGCACAGGAAATTCCGCCCGAAATTTTAATTCAGGCGCTGCCCGAAGATCTGGACAGCACGATGGTGTGGCTGCGTTCGCTTAGGCAAACCCGAGTAGCTCTCAAGATGCCGCAACGCGGGGATAATCTAAAGTTATTGCAGCTTGTGCAAAAAAATGCAGAAATGGCGCGCGATGAAAGCATGCGCCGCACGCAAAGCGAGGCGGACCGCATTGAGGCCGGTCTCTTAGGGCTGCAGCACGCGTTAGGTCTAGCGACGCGTCCGCGCCGTATCGAGTGTTATGATATTTCTAACACCCAAGGTACCGAATCGGTGGCGTCGATGGTGGTGTTCACGGACGGTCGTCCCGACAAATCGCAATATCGGCGATTTAAGATTCGGACCGTGCAGGGGCCTAATGATTTTGAGTCGATGGCCGAGGTGATCACGCGACGTTTTAAACATCGGGAGGTGGCGCAGGTCAATCCTGCACTGAAACGTTTTGCGCTAAAGCCGGACTTAGTCGTTATCGATGGAGGCCGCGGACAATTGGGCTATGCGGCGCGCGCTATGCAGGAAGCAGGGGTTGCCGACATTCCGGTGTTTGGACTGGCGAAGCAGCATGAGTGGCTGTTTGAGCCGGATAGCCCGAATCCGATTGTTCTCGATCGCGACTCGGAGGCGCTGAAGTTGTTGCAGCAGGTACGGGACGAAGCTCACCGCTTTGCCATTACGTTTCACCGGCAGTTGCGGACACGCCGCAATTTGAAGTCGGTCTTGGACGATGTGCCTGGTATCGGTCCGAAACGCAAAAAGGTATTGTTGCGGTCGTACCCGGATTTGGCGGCGATCGCTAAGGCCAGCGTTGAAGATTTGCGCAACCTCCCCGGAATGTCGACCACGGCGGCCGAGTCTGTTCATCGTTATTTGACCCAAAGCACCGTGAAGGGGGATGAGGCATGAGACGGCTGATACTATGGGCTACCACGGCGTTGACGTTGTTTGGGCTGGCTCATGCCCATATGGGAATTGCGGTGGCCACGTTGGACACTGCCGTCGTCGCGAGCTTGGTGCTGGGATTGGTCAATCTGATTGTTCGGCCGATTGTGCGCTTATTGGCATTGCCATTGACATTGTTGACCTTGGGCCTGTTTGGGTGGGTTATCAATGCCCTCATGTTGTGGCTGGTGTCTTTTGTGGTGCCGGGGTTCCGGCTCAGTGGATTTTTGCCGGCGCTATGGGCTGCAATTATTCTAGCATTGGTGTCGGGGGTGGTTAATTGGGTGATGCGACGTCATACGCGTTAGTGGCGTTGGACTTGGACGGGACCGCGGTGAGGACTGACGGAACGGTGTCAGAGCGCCTCAAACGCGCGATTCGCGAGTGCCACAAGCGCAACATTCGGGTGATCCTGGCTACCGGGCGGATGCCGCAATCGGCACTGCGTTATTGGCAGGAGCTAGACTTGTCGCGCGGACCGCTCATCGCCTACCAGGGGGCGTTGGTGATGTGGGTGCCCGATGGCGAGATTGTGTCGCGAGTGGCGTTGCCGGACGATGCCGCGCGCACTGCGGTCGACTGGGCTCTTCGCCATGGATTGCTGACTCAAGTGTATGTCGGCCGGGAGTTGTGGGTATCCCGGGAGGATGCGCGCGCACGCCGGTACATTGACGCCAATCATATTCCGGCCCTGGTGCGATCGCCGCAAGAAATTGTCGACTGGCCTGAGCCACCGATTAAATTGTTGCTGCAAGATCAGGAGGCCGTCTTAGATCGCTTGCGGGATGACCTACAAGAGTTGATGCGATCGTATCCCGTACGTATTTTTAAATCACAGGCGGACTACTTGGAAGTCGTCAGTGATCGTGTCGGAAAATCTGTCGGACTCGAGGCGGCAGCGGCCCTGCTAGAAATTCCGCGCGAACGGGTCGTGGCGATTGGGGATGCGGAGAACGATCTGGACATGTTAGAGTGGGCAGGGTTTGGTGTGGCAATGGGCCAAGCGCCTGACGCGGTAAAGACCTCATGCGACGCCGTGACCGGCAGTGTCGACGAAGATGGAGCAGCACTGGCACTAGAGCGGTGGGTGCTACACATGCCGACTCAATAAGAACAGTCCGACGGATGTGCGGCTGATGAGATAGAGCGTGGTTAGGGTTACGGCGATAATGAAAAGCCACGTAAATTGGCGCTCTAGGGAACGCTCACGCCGACGGCGATTGCGTTCGGAGCGGCTATCGAGCGCGTCGGGGGCGGTCGGAACTGCAGGAAGGCGAGGACGTTGGCGCCGGGTCGGTACATTATTATGGGGTGGCTGGGATGCGGCCACGAGGGTTCCTCCTCTACACGACAATCGGATATTGGTTACAATTCGACACTATTGTGGCGCAACTGTCAATAATTCTTGATCGCATGCCGGAGTTGCGACAGCACTGCGGGGCAGAAAAATTTAGGGCGGGCTTAGCACTCAACCATTCGACTTTCGCGTTGGACCGTGATGTTCTGCGTTTTTGGGCACGGGAACGCGTCACAGCCAAAGGAAGAAGCAACCCGGATGGGGATGGCGAACATGGCTCTTCGATTCATTATTATCACAGGGCAGTCGGGTGCGGGACGCAGCGAGGCCATTCGGGCTTTTGAGGACTTGGGCTATTTTTGCGTTGATAATCTGCCGCCGTCCTTGGCGCCTAAATTTGCGGAATTGGTTCAGCGCAGCCCTGATATTCATGGTGCGGCGCTTGGCATGGATATTCGCGGCGGCAGTTTTTTTCCGGAACTGGAGTTGATGCTCGACGAATTTCGGGCAGCGGGGATACCTTACCAACTGTTGTATTTGGAAGCAGACGAAGAAACGCTGATTCATCGCTACAAGTTATCGCGCCGGCGCCATCCTTTGGAGTCGGGGTCTCGCTTAGTTGATGCGATCCGACGTGAGCGTGCCGCTTTGGAGGAGCTCAGGGGACGAGCGGACTTGGTGATCGATACCTCGGGGCTGACGCCTTTACAGTTGCGCCAGCGTTTGAACGATGCGTTTCGCCTGGTCGAGACGGTGCCTTTTCAAGTGCGGTTGGTATCGTTTGGATTTAAGCACGGGTTACCAAAAGATGCCGATCTTGTCTTTGATGTGAGGTTTTTACCCAATCCGCACTATGTGGCGGACCTGAGTGCACGAACGGGCGCTGACCCAGCGGTGGAGGAATACGTGATGGGATTTCCGCAATCGCGCGAAACGCTCGTGCGTCTGGAAGCTTTATTGGATTATCTCGTCCCACAGTTTAAAAATGAAGGCAAACCGGTAGTGACCGTTGCGGTCGGTTGCACCGGCGGGCAACATCGCTCGGTGGTATTTGCTAATCAGTTATCCCGGCATTTTCAGGAGAAAGGCGAGACTGCCTGGGTTGAACATCGTGATATCGATCGGATGGCGGGTGGCGAACCGTAGATGTGGAGACTATGGTTGCCGGGACTGAAAGTCAAGCGCTTTATGGTGGTTGTGGCCATTGGCTTCGCCGCCATCGGAGGAGCGGTGGCCCAGTGGTTTTTGCCCCACCCGATGTCGCTGAGCATACTGGTGACACTGTTGGCAGGCGGATTGGCATTAGCATTTCTGGGGGCCTGGGGCTTGACCCGGACCATGACCGAGCTGCTCGGGTCGGACAAATGGGCAGGCGTCATTTATTCGCGTCGGCAACTGGCACGGGGCCCGAAAGTCGTGGCGCTTGGAGGCGGTACCGGGTTGCCGGTGGTGTTGCGTGGGCTCAAGCAGTTTAGTTCTAATTTGACGGCGGTTGTGACGGTCGCTGACGACGGCGGCAGTTCCGGACGCTTGCGGGGCGATCTCGGCATTTTACCTCCAGGCGATATTCGCAATTGTTTGGTGGCGCTGGCCGATACGGAGCCTCTGATGGAGGAATTATTTCAACATCGTTTTGAAACGGGAGAACTGAAAGGACACAGTTTTGGGAATATCTTCTTGGCCGCCATGGAGCGTACGGCCGGGGATTTCGTGACCGCTTTGCGCGAATCGAGCCGTGTCCTGGCAGTGCGCGGCACTGTTTTGCCGGCTACCTTGGATCCGGTCACGCTGTGGGCAGAATTGGTGACCGGGGAGCATATCGACGGCGAAAGCAATATCGGCAAAAGTCCCGCCAAGATTGCCAAAATCGGACTGAATCCGCCAGACGCCACGCCCTTGGCAGAAGCCATCAACGCCATCTGTGAAGCCGACATGGTCGTATTGGGGCCGGGCAGTCTATACACCTCGGTCATCCCCAATCTTTTAGTCAAACCGATTCAAGAGGCGGTGCGCTCGACTCACGCGGTCCGTGTGTACGTGGCCAACGTCATGACACAGCCGGGAGAGACGACACACTATTCGGTCGACGATCATTTGCAGGCGATCGAGCAACAGGTGGGCAAGGGTCTGATTGACGTGGTCTTAGTCAACAACCAGGCGATTGAGCACAGCGCCTTGCAAAAATATCTTGACGAGGGTGCAGAGCCGGTCCTCCCAAAAGTGGGCGTGCGCACTTGGCCTGAAATTGTAGCCGAACCCCTGATAGCGGTGGACGGAGTGATTCGCCACGACCCGGACCGATTGGCCCGCGCTCTTTTGCGGATTTTGGTGAGATTTCGACCAAGGTGGGCAGAAGGCCGGGTACTTGACGGATTTTGGTTGGAATCGCGGCTTAGGGAAAGGCGGGTCAAGCCATGACCTGGTCCTATACGCGCCAGCTCAAGGCAGAACTGGCGCAGACCCCGATTGGTGCGCTACCCTGCTGTTGGGCGGAACTATGGGGGTTGTCAGGTCAGGTCGAGGATCCGTTTGACCTGCAGCAACCGTGGGTTCGAGGCGGAATAGCGTTTGTTGTGCGGCGGGCTTATCGCATCATGAAGCGTTTGCAATTAGAGCCGCAGATTCGGTTAAAACCCTATGCCGGTCACATTGAATTTTCGGTCTGGGGATGTGACGTGCCCGCGCCAGATGTGGAACAAAGTGTTTACGACTGCCCTCAGGACTTTGTGCGCGGTGCGTTTTTGGCGCGGGGCTACGTGTCGGAAGTTGACCGGCCCATGCATTGGGAAATTGCGCCTCCCAATGCGGCGGTGAGCCACTATCTGGTCGGAGCGATGCAGGCACTGGGCGTGAATATCCACGTTTCGGCCCGTCGTGGCCAGCCTCTTTTGTATCTCAAAGATCGGGCACAAGTGACGTACGTGCTGGGACGTATGGGGGCATATCAGTCGGTTTTGACAATGGAAAGCCAGGGAGTTGTCCGCTCGATGAAAAATCAAGTTAATCGGCTGGTCAACTCCGAAACCGCTAATATGAAGCGCATGGTGGATTCGGCTGTTCGGGACGCCCACATCATCGCGCGCGTGATGGCGTCGGGTCGTTGGGAGCGCTTGCCGCCAGCGGTACAGGAGGTTGGGATCTTGCGGATTAAGCACCCGGAGTGGAGTTTTGACGAATTGGGTCGACATGTGCATCCGCCTATTTCCAAATCCGCAGTCAACCATCGCTTGCGCCGCATTCGCCTGACGTTGCAAAACGAACTCGAAAATCGTTGATCAATTTCGCCAGTGAAGTTGATCACCCTCGAAAGATTGTTACAATAGGTGAGGGAACACGGTAAGGTTGACGAATCCCATGTGAATCAGGTAACAATCTAGGCGCGCTAGAAACGAGGGAAAACCATGATTAGCCAATACGGTGGATTGTTGCTGTACGTGCTGGTAGCTTGTGCCGTCGCCTATTTAGTCAGCTCTTCTTCAGAGCACATGGGGCCTAAGTCGCCAGGTGGTCTAAAGCGGACCACGTACGAGTCGGGCATAGTGCCTGAGGCGCCGGTCAAGTATTTTTCGGTGCGGTTTTATCGCGTTGCTATGTTTTTTATGATATTTGACGTGGCGGTCATGTCGCTTTATCCCTGGGCTACGAGTCTGAAAGCTTTACGCCAGGTGGGTATGCTACATGCGCTGGCGTTTTTGTTGATTGTTGGCGTTGCGTTCGCTTACGTATGGAAACGGGGGGGATTTCGGTGGGATTGAATTCCGCTCAAAAAGAAGTCGAGCGTGGGATCTTGTTGACAACGGTCGACAAGATGTCCCATTGGGCACAAAAGTCCTCCGTCTGGCCGGCAACGTTCGGGTTGGCTTGTTGCGCCATTGAGATGATGAGCGTGACATCATCACGGTATGACCTGGCCCGGTTCGGCTCGGAGGCATTTCGGGCGTCGCCGCGTCAAGCCGATCTGATGATTGTAGCCGGGCGTGTCAGCCAAAAGATGGCGCCGGTGCTGCGTACCATTTGGGAACAGATGCCGGAACCGAAGTGGGTTATTTCTATGGGCGCTTGTGCCTCTTCCGGTGGGGTCTTTGACAACTATGCCATCATCCAGGGTGTTGACCATGTTGTGCCGGTCGATGTGTACGTACCGGGTTGCCCGCCTTCTCCCGAAGCTTTAATGTTTGGGATTTTGAAGTTGCGCGAAAAAATTCAGATGGGATTGCCTCCGAAGTATCAGGAAGTCGCGATGGCTCGGGGAGGCGCGTCCTGATGACGAATGATGTCGGCATCATTGAGAGGCTGAAAAATCACTTTGCCGAAGGACTTGAGACGGTTACCAGCATTGACCAACCGACTGTTATCGTGCCGCGTGGACAGCTTTTAGCATTTGCCGAACATCTAAAGAGCGTTGAGGGGTACGTGATGTTTAACGACGTGCTGGTGGTGGACTGGTTTCCGGCGCGCCCGCGCTTTGAAGTGGTCTATCAAGTCTATCAACCCGAGACACGCCAACGGTTTCGCTTTAAGAGTTTTGTCGATGAAAGTGAGTCTATGCCGACTATGACGGGCGTGTGGGCTGGGGCGAATTGGCCCGAGCGCGAGGCTTTTGATTTGTTTGGCGTTGTCTTTGACGGGCATCCCGACCTGACGCGAATTTATTTGCCGGACGACTGGGAAGGCCACCCGCTGCGCAAGGATTACCCGACAGGCGGAAATCGGATCGACTGAGGAGGGAAAGCATGGCAACCGAGGAAGTCCGTCCGGCAGCAGATACCGAGGTGCTGTCAGACGAGACCATGGTGATTAACATTGGCCCCCAGCACCCCGCGACGCATGGGGTCTTGCGGGTGCGCCTGACACTGGATGGGGAGCGCGTGGTAAAGGCTGAACCCATCATCGGCTATCTGCACACGGGATTTGAGAAAACCGCGGAAACGCTCACGTATCAGCAGTGCAATACCATTACCGACCGCCTCGATTATTTGTCGCCGATGACGAATAATTTGGCTTATGTGTTGGCGGTGGAAAAAATGCTGGAGTTGGAGGTGCCAAATCGGGCCCAGTATATCCGGGTCCTCTTTTCTGAACTGACGCGCTTGGCTAGTCACCTGGTGTGGTTAGGCACCCACGTGATGGACTTAGGTGCGATGAGTTTGTTTTTCTATTGCATGCGCGAGCGGGAAGTGATTTTGGATCTGATTGAGGCCGCAGCCGGGGTGCGGATGAACCCGAGTTACTTCCGCGTCGGGGGACTCGCCTACGATTTGCCCCTCGGGTTTCACGAAAAAGTTCGGGATTTCCTTAAAGACTGGCCGCGTTGGATGAAGACTTACATGAATTTGGTCGACGGTAATCCGCTGATTAATCAGCGCCTCAAGGGGATTTCGGTGATGGACCGCGAAACCTGCTATCAATATGGGGTAACCGGTCCGAACATCCGTGCCACCGGGTTGCCTTTGGATTTGCGCAAGGATGAGCCCTATTGTTTGTACGACCAATTTGAGTTCAATGTCCCGACTCGAACGGAAGGCGATGCCTACGCACGCTTTTGGGTGCGGGTTGAAGAAATGTATGAGGCGGCCAAGATTGCGGAGCAGGCATTAGACAAAATTACCCCGCAAGGGGAATTTGCGACCTCCGATCGGAAGGTGGCCTTGCCGCCACGCGATGAAATATATGGCAACATGGAAGCCTTGATCCACCAGTTTAAACTCGTCACGGCTGGATTCCCGGTACCGACGGGCGAAGTGTATCAGGCCGTGGAAGGCCCGCGCGGAGAGATGGGATTTTATATTGTATCGGACGGTGGTCCTAAACCCTATCGCTGGCGGGCGCGCACGCCGTCCTATTACAATCTGCAGACAATGCCCATCATTGCCAAGGGAGGTTTGGTGGCTGACGTGATTACAGCGATCGGAAGTATTGATATTATGCTGGGAGATGTCGACAAATGAAGCCAGAATGGCGAGAATGGGCGGCGGAGGCACGCACGGAATTTCCGCAGGCTCATTCGGCTTTGTTGCCGCTTTTACACCGTGTGCAGCGTGCCGAAGGATGGCTTTCAGGTGAAACGTTGGCCGATATTGCCGAATTACTCGATCTTTCGCCGCAATATGTCCAATCGGTGGCCTCTTTCTATTCCTTGTACTTTAAGGAGCCCGTGGGCAAGAAAGTCGTTCATGTCTGCATGGGGTTGTCTTGTATGCTGGCGGGGTCGGATGAGCTGATGCATCAACTGGAAGAGAAGCTTGGCGTTTCGCAAGGGCAAACAACAGCGGACGGCGAATACACCTTGTTGGAAGGCGAATGTCTGGCAGCGTGCGATTTAGCGCCGGTCGCGCAAGTGAATTTGCGCTACCATGGACCTGTGCCGCCAGAAAAGGCGGACACGCTCTTGCGCGAGGAGGTGTCCCCATGACTCAAGCCCGATATTTGTTAAGAAACCAGGAGATTGAGGACATTGACCAGTTCGAGGTGTATCGAGCGCACGGCGGGTACGATGCGCTGAAAAAAGCATTAGCCGAGTTCGAGCCCGAGGCCGTGGTGGATCTGGTCAAACGGTCGGGTTTGCGCGGCCGCGGCGGGGCCGGTTTTCCTACGGGTGTGAAGTGGGGGTTCTTGCCAAAGGATGGGCGACCGCGCTACTTGGTCGTGAATTCCGATGAAGCGGAGCCCGGAACATTTAAGGACCGCGAGCTTATTGAGCGTAACCCCCATCAGCTAATTGAAGGCATGATTATTTCTAGTTTCGCCATCCAGGCACGCCAAGCCTATATCTATTGCCGCGGAGAGTTTCTGAGAGGCTATGAGCAATTGTCCCGCGCCGTGCAAGAGGCGTATGCGGCCGGGTTTCTTGGAGACAACATATTGGATAGCGGATTTGCCCTCGACATCTTTGTCTATCGGGGGGCGGGCGCCTACATCTGCGGGGAAGAATCGGCGCTTTTGGAGTCGCTGGAGGGGCGCCGCGGCAATCCTCGGCTCAAACCCCCGTTTCCGGCCGTTGCCGGCCTGTACGGAATGCCCACGATTGTTAACAATGTGGAAACAATTGCTAACGTCCCGCCCATCGTGACGCTGGGCGCGGAATGGTATACCTCGATGGGTACAGAAAAGAGTCCGGGGCTCAAGATAATGTCGGTTAGCGGCAAGGTCAATCGTCCCGGAAACTATGAGATCCCCTTAGCCACGCCACTGAGGGCTTTAATCGACGACTATGCGGGCGGCATGCAACCGGGGCGGTCGGTTAAATGCGTTATTCCCGGTGGCAGTTCCGTTCCCTTGCTGATGCCCGACCAACTGGACACGCCGCTAGACTATGAATCGGTCCTGCAGGCAGGATCGATGTTAGGGTCGGGTGGCTGTATTGTGCTCGACGACACCGTCTGCATTGTCAAAGCCTCGCATCGTCTCGTCAAATTTTATCGTGAGGAGTCTTGTGGCAAGTGTACACCCTGTCGGGAGGGGACCTATTGGATGGCGGACGTACTGGAGCGGGTAGAGGCAGGCATGGGCGATGAGGGTGACCTCGCCATATTGATGGACGTGGCCGACAACATTAACGGCAAGTGCTTTTGCCCTTTGGGCGATGCGTCGATTGGGTTTCTCGTGAGTGCCATTCGACACTTTCGTGACGAATTTGAGGCTCATGTTCGGGAGCACAGCTGTCCAATGGGGGAAAAAGTCTATGATACGGCTAACTATTGACGGTCAAGAAATTAGCGTGCCGGAAGGCATGATGATTGCAGACGCGGCGGCACGACTGGGCATTGAGGTGCCTGTGTATTGCTATCACGAGGCACTTGGACCCTTAGGCGCTTGTCGCATGTGTCTAGTGCAAGTCGAAAAGATGCCTAAGTTGGCGACGGCGTGCACAACTGCCGTGGCCGAAGGCATGGTTGTCCATACCCAAGGTGCCGCGGTGGATAAAGGCCGCAAGGGTGTTTTGGAGTTTTTGCTCATCAATCATCCGCTGGATTGTCCGGTGTGCGACAAAGGCGGGGAATGCTTTTTGCAGGACTATACGTTTCGGTATGGTCCCCCGGCCGGGCGCTTTGAAGAGCCCAAGATCCAAAAGGTCAAAGATGGGCCGATTAACGAGTTTGTTTTAATCGACCAGGAACGTTGCGTGCTGTGTCAGCGATGTGTAAGGTTCATGGAAGAGTATGTGGGCGAACCCCAGCTGTTGTTGGAAGGGCGCGGCGTCGAAACGGTCGTCAGTACCGTGGAGCATCGGCCGGCCCAAAGCCAATTTGCGGGCAATGTGGTGGACTTATGCCCGGTCGGCGCGCTGTTGGCGACTCCGTATCATCACAAGGCCCGGCCTTGGAACATTGAGCGGCAAGAGTCGGTATGTCCCTTGTGTCCGGTGGGCTGTACGACATTGAATACCGGTCGCGACGGACGGATTGTCCGGGTTGAAGGACGACCGGTCTTAGATCGCAACTGGGGGTGGTTGTGCGATCGGGGGCGTTTTGGCTTTGATTTTGCCGTGAGTCCGGACCGGCTGACCGTATCGCGCCTGCAAGGGCATGACGAGGCGGCCGCGCGTGCGACACGGCAAGTGGGACAATGGTTGGAGCAAGTAGTGGGTCAGTATGGTCCAGACAGTGTTGCCTTCGTGATTGGCGGATTGCACACGAGCGAGGAAGCGCACCAACTTTATCGCTTTGCCACCGAGGTCGTCGGCACATCGCGTTTGGCTATGAGCCGCCAGGTGCAGGGTTACTTGCCGCGAGGCCTTAACGGCACGTTTGAGGATATTGCCGCCGCCGATGCGGTGGTGTTGGTGGGAACGGATCCCTACGAAGCGGTTCCAGTCGTGCATTTGAAGTTGCGCGAGAGGTGGCGCCAACAGCGCGACCTGAAACTGTTCGGGGTGGCTCCGAGAACGTTGGGGCGGGAAACGCTGCCGGTTGACACGTTGATCACCCATGTCGGTCACGAGGCGCACGTGTTGGCACAGGCGTTGGCGCGAGTGGTTCCCGACCATCCGGCGGTGGCGCAGTTGGCCATCCAGGGCGATAGTGGATTTGACGACGCCGCCACACTCGCGCAATTGGGCCAAGCGTTAGTGAACAGTGAGCACCTGACATTGCTGTGGGACGGAGTCGAGCCTGAGGTTGAGTCGGTTCTCATCGCCTTGGCCACGGTTCGGGGTGCGAAAGTCACACGGGTGTTGCCGACTTGGGGACCGAGCAATTGGCGGGGATTGGAACGGGGAGGTTTCCCGGCACGGCTCGAAGCGCTGACGCAAATCCTGAAAGATGCTCGGGATGGGAAGGTGCAAATGCTGGTGTTGTGGGGTGCAGACTTGCTGCGCGAGTATCCCGATGCCCAGCTGGTACAAGAAGTTTACCAAACGGTGCCCTACATCATTGGCGAGGGACTGTTCTTGCCACTGGGCTCGGAATCGATGCGCGCATTTTTGCCTGAGGCCAGTCCGGGCGAGATGGCAGGTACCTATATCAACATGGAGGCGCGCGTGCAGACCTTGACTCCGTCGGTGCAGCCGCCGGGGCAGGCACGTCCTACGCGCTCGTACCTCAATGCTTGGGCCCACAGTTTGAAAAAGTCGTTCGTAGCCGAGGATGACTGGGATCCGTTCGACGATGAAAGTGGAGATTTGTTGCCCGTCGAAGCCATTCCCGCAACGATTGCGCCGCTCTCGCCAGTGAGCCAGCCGTCGGGCGAGATGGAGTTGGCAACAGGCGTGCTGGTGATGGAAAATGGGATTCCCTCGGAACTTTTACGGTCGCGCAAGCCCCAAGCACTGGCTCGACTAAGTCCGGTCGATGCGCAGAGGCTCGGCCTATCGGCTCAGGGCATGGTGCGCGTTGCCAGAAACGGCGAAGAACTGCGGGTGGCGGTGACCGTGGATCAGGCGATGACGCCGGGACGCATTTATATTCCGTTAGGAGTACCGTCCTGTCCGGTGAACAAGATTGGGACGGGCGTGGTTGAAGTAGCCCGGCTAGAGGAGGTCCACAGCGCATGATGCTTTTGCAAGTGGTGCTGTTAGTGATTAAGATCGTGCTGTTAATTGCCATCCTCATGGGTGGGTTTGCTTATACCATGTTGTTAGAGCGGCGCCTTCTAGGATTTTTCCAGTTGCGGTTGGGTCCCAATCGGGTCGGACCCGGTGGGTTTTTGCAACCGATCGCAGACGGATTGAAAATGGTGTTGAAAGAAGACTTGATGCCTGATGGGGCCGATCGCTTTGTTTATCGGTTGGCTCCTGTTATTGCTCTGTTTACCGCGTTGTCGGTTGATGCGGTGATTCCGTTTGGCGCGGCCATCCATATTTTTGGCCTGACCGTATACTTGGATATTGCCAACCCCTCGATCGGACTATTAATTGCGTTTGCCTTTAGTTCGCTAGGGGTGTACGGATTGGTGCTGGGCGGCTGGGCGTCGCAGAACAAATACTCGCTCTTAGGCGGGATTCGCGCTTCGGCCCAGATTATCTCGTATGAATTGGCGATGGGCTTGGCTGTCATGGGGGTTATCATGACAACGGGAACCGCCAATCTCTACAAAATTGTTCTCTATCAGCAGCATCACGGTTGGTTGTGGCTGCCGCAAATTGGCGCCTTTATCATCTATTTCATCACCGGCATTGCAGAGACCAATCGCACGCCGTTCGACTTACCCGAAGCGGAATCGGAGCTGGTGGCGGGATATCACACGGAATACTCGGGCATGCGCTTTGCCAGTTACTATATTGCTGAATATATCAACATGATTACGGTAAGCGGCATTGCGGTCACGCTATTTTTTGGCGGATGGTTGGGTCCGTGGCTTCCGCCGATTATCTGGTTTTTCATTAAGGTAGCCATCTTCCTGTTTGTGTTTATTTGGATTCGGGCGACACTGCCGCGATTTCGCTACGATCGCCTGATGAATTTTGGCTGGAAGTTTTTACTGCCGGCTGCCTTAATTTATTTTCTGGGTACCGCCGTCTTTGTAAGCGGGGTCCTCTAAGAAGGCAACTTGGTCGCTGGCATATCGACGGCTTTTTCTTTTCAAGGAGGGATTTTGATGCTCGATGGAATTAAGGCGATTGCCAAGGGGATGGGGACCACATTCAAGGCGCTGGGAGAGCCGCGCGACACCTATCCGTATCCCGAAAAGCGGCGCGAGTACTCGCCCCGCTTTCGGGGAAAGCACATGTTGGCCAAAGACGAGGAGGGCCACGAGCTATGCGTGGGGTGTGGGCTGTGTGAAGCCGTGTGTCCGGCCCATGCCATTCGCGTGGTCGCCGCCGAGGCCCCCGGCGACAAGCCGGTGTCGTGGACCAATCGCTATTCGGTCGATTACGAGGTGGACTTAATCCGGTGCATCTTCTGTGGGATGTGCGAGGAAGCGTGTCCGACCAATGCGGTGCGTCTGACACCTTTTAACGAGTTAGCGGCGTATGACCGCGAAACCATGATTGCGGACAAGGACGAGTTATTGAGGCCAGCCATTCGGAAATGAGGTGACCGAGAGTCGTGATTGCGTTTGGGATTTTGGCGATCGTGGCGCTGATAGGCGGGATAGGCGTCATTGTCGCGCGCCAACCGGTGCATAGCGCATTGTTTCTGATCGTCAACATTGTAGCGCTGGCAATCTTCTACATCATCTTGTCGGCCGAGTTTTTAGCTGCGGCGCAAGTGATTGTGTACGCCGGGGCGATTATGGTGTTGTTTTTGTTTGTCGTGACCCTCTTGACGGCGGGGAAGGACGATGAAGAAGCTGGCGAGGAGCTTTCCGGCCAGCGCATCACCGCAGGGGTTTTAGCAATACTGGCAGGCGGAGGCTTGGCGGTGGTGGGCGTTTTGTACCCCAGTCAGCGCATTCAGTTGGGTCTGCCCCAAAACTTTGGCAACTTGCGAGGGATGGGGGACGTTTTATGGGGTCCCGACTTTGTCTACCTGGCCGCTGTAGCGCTGATGTTGTTGACGGCAGCCGTGGGCATCATGGTGCTTAATCGCCCTCCTCGCAAAAAGGCCGATCCCGAAGCGCGATTAAAGGAGCGTGAATCATGATCCCGCTAAATTGGATTGTGGGTCTGGCGGCGGCCTTGTTTGCGATTGGAGCCGTAGGCGTGCTTATTCGCAAGAATCCTCTGATTATGTTTATGGCGGCCGAAATGATGTGGAACGCCGCAGCTTTGGTGTTTGTGGCGTACGCCCGCTCGTTCCACGCGATGAGCGGTCAAGTCATGGCATTCATCATCATTGGAACGGCGGCGGCCGAGGTCGGGATTGGACTGGCGATCATTGTATCGGTCTTTCATCACCGCCACCGTTTGGACATTGATGAGGTTTCGCAGCTCAGAGGCTAGTAAGCCAGTACGCTTTGAAGGGGCGTTTGCATAATGCAGGGTCTATTAGAAATATTAGTGTTGCCGCTGATTGGGGCAGCGACGATTACTGCGTTCAAAGGGTTGATGCCCAAGCGCCTAGCTGGTATTTGGGCGAGCTTTTTAGTCGGCGTCAGCTTTATCTTAAGCATTGTCGCGGACGTGCGACTGTCGCACCTGTCGGCTTCGCACCGGGTGGTGACGGGCGCTATTTGGAATTGGGTGACAGGTTTTGGCCCGTCCATTCACTTTCAGTTGTATCTCGATCCATTGGCTGGAGTATGGCTCTTGATCATCACGGGCGTGGGCGCGTTAATTCACGTGTATTCGATTGGTTATATGCATGGAGATGATGGCGAGCCTCGCTACTTTGCCTATCTGAACTTTTTCGTGTTTTCTATGCTTTTGCTGGTCTTGGCGGGTAATTTGGCGGTCTTGTTGATTGGTTGGGCGCTGGTGGGGTTGGCGTCGTACTTCCTGATTGGATTTTGGTATCAAAGACCCACTGCGGTTGCCGCCGCCAAGAAGGCATTTGTGATGAATACGTTGGGCGATGTGGGGATCTTGTTAGGTTTGGCGTTGTTGTACCTGCACTATCATAGTGTGGGATACCAACACTTGTTTGCGATCTTCAGTCACGCGACGCCCGGATCCGCCTTCTTTGAGTGGACCGCATTTTTATTGTACCTGGGGGCCATGGCGAAATCGGCGCAGTTTCCGTTACATATGTGGCTGGCCGATGCGATGGAGGGCCCTACCCCGGTGTCGGCGCTTATTCACGCAGCGACCATGGTGACCGCTGGTGTTTATTTGATGACCCGCTTGTATCCTCTATTGCGGATTGCGCCGGTAACGCATGAATTGGTGGCGGCCATTGCGGCATTCACCTGTATCTTCGCCGCGAGCGTCGCATTTTATCAACAGGACATCAAAAAGGTGTTGGCCTATTCCACGCTGAGTCAGTTGGGATATATGTTGTTGGCGGTTGGCGTGGGCGCTTATACGGCGGGCGTCTTCCACTTTATGATGCACGCATTTTTCAAGGCGGCGCTCTTCTTGGCGGCAGGCAGCGTGATTCACGCGCTCAACGGCGAACAGGATTTAAGCAAAATGGGAGGGCTGTGGCGAAAGATGCCATGGACCATGGCGGCCTTTTTAGCAGCCACCTTGGCCATTTCGGGCATTCCGCCGTTTTCTGGGTATTTTTCGAAAGAAGCCATCCTGGGTCAAACGTACAATAGCGGACATTACATTTTATGGGGAATCGGCGTCTTTACCGCAGGGATGACGAGTTTTTACATGTTCCGCTTGTTCTTCCTCACGTTCTTTGGTAAGCCGCGCGACGAGAAGTTGTACGAGCATGCTCATGAGGCACCGTGGGTGATGACCGTGCCGGTGGTCGCGTTGGGTGTGCTTTCGGTGGTGGGAGGAGCCATCGGCGGATGGCTTAACGGCTGGCTGGCCCCGGTGTTCCACCAGTATGCGGGGGCCTCCCATGCGGCACTGGAGTCGGGGCCGATTTTTGGCACCGTGATTGCGGTGGGATTGGCAGTCGTGGCTTTTGGCGTCGCATATTGGCTCTACGTGGTGCGCCAGACGGCACCGCGCGCCGGCATCGCTTCAATTCCAGGTATTTGGATGTACAAGGCTTGGGGCATGGACAGCGCCTGGATGGCGGTGGTGGTGAACCCGCTCAAACAGCTAGGGGTTGGGGTACTGGCAGTCGAACGCGGGATTTTGGCAGGTGTCATGGGAATTGCCGATGGTGTGCAGGCCTGGGCTTCTGATTTAGCCCCAATCGAAACCGGCTATGTCAGACGGTATGCCCTTTCGATCATGGTGGGCGTGGTAGCCCTGTTGGCCTATTACCTCATTCGCATCGGTTTTATCTCATAACGCTAAGGAGGCTTGAACATGTTTTTGGTATGGCTTTTGGCGGTGCCATTGGCTGGCGCCATCGTGACCCTGATTGCCCCCAATGCGGCGGCTAAAGGGATCGCAGCCATCACCAGCATTCTTGGGTTGATAGGGTATGCCGGGTTGCTCTTTATCGATCGAGCTGGGGTCAACTGGTCTTGGATTCCGGCATGGGGCGTTCGGTTCCACTTGGTCGGCGACGGACTGAGCTTGTTTTTACTGGGCCTCGCGGCCGTCATGTTTGCGGCTGCGATCTTTGCCTCCGATCAAGGCGCGGGCCGGTCTTATTATTTCTGGATGCTGTTGTTGGAGTTCTCGGTGGTGGGACTGTTTTCCGCGGTGGACTTGTTCGTGTTTTACGTGTTCTGGGAGGTGCTGCTCATTCCCGTCTTTTTCCTCCTAACCGGCTGGTCGGGCGAGAAGGGAAAAAAGGCGGCCATGAAATGGCTGGTGATGAACCTGGTGGGCAGCTTCTTTATGTTGGTGGGCATTGTGGCGCTGGCCGTCATTCATCACCAAGACGGCGGGGCCTTTACGTTTGAAATTAATAAGCTCAGCGGGATGGTGCTGGGGCCGGCGGTTGGCAGTTGGCTCTTCTTCGCGTTTCTTGTGGCGTTTGCCATCAAAGCGCCGCTGTGGCCATTGCACGGGTGGATGCCGGACGCTTACGGTGAGTCGCCGGCGCCGGTGACGGCTGTCATCTCCGGGGTTTTGTCTAAGGCAGGCATTTATGGAATGCTGCGCGTCATGATTCCGATTTTTATGCCGCAATTTCGCGAATACCAAATGCCGCTGCTCATCGTTGCCGCTATTGGTTTGATCTACGGTGCGGCCTCGGCTCTGCGCCAGCGTGACATGAAGATGGTTACTGCATACGGGTCCCTCTCACATATGTCGATGATGGCGCTGGGTGTTTTTTCACTGACGGCCGTTGGACTTTTAGGCACCACGTTTTATATGGTAGCGCACGGTTTAATGATTGGGGCGCTATTCTTGGTCTTGGGCATGCTAGAAAATCGCACCGGCAGGCGGTCGTTGGACGATATGGCCGGTCTTAACCATTCCGCACCGCGATTGGCGGCCTATTTTCTCTTCTTTGTACTGGGGGCGCTGGGGCTTCCGGGATTGCCTGGCTTTGCCGGCGAGTACATGATTATTCAAGGGCTGGTGACCTCTCATGTCGTGTTTGCGGTCATTGCCGGGTTTGTGCTGGTGGTGGCGGCATGGTACATGCTGCGCGTCTTCCAAGCGGTTATGCAAGGGCCAGCGCCCACAACAGGTATCAAAGATCTGGTGGCGGGTCAAGTGGCCTGGCTGGTCCCATTGGCTGGGCTCGTGATTTTGATTGGCGTGTGGCCAGCCGGGATTACTTCTCACGCCGTGCCTTCGCTTTATCAGGCGATGCATTTTGCAGCAGCGAAAGGAGGCGTGCGCTAATGGCCTTTGCACTTTGGCCGGAATATACGATTGTGCTTGGGATTTTTGCGACGATGCTGGCCATCATGATTGGGTCGCGCGAACGGACGATTGTCGGCTATTGGCTAGCGCTGGCAGCGCTGGTGGCGTCCGCTATAGTAACCACCGTGGACTGGTCGTCACGGGTATTGCCGGTTTCGTTGTTCCATCAAGGGGTCACCGTGGACGCATTTAGTTTGGTGGTGGATGGGCTGGTGCTGTTGGCGGCGGTTGGGGCGCTCTTGATTGGATGGAACGACCGCCGCTACGGGACCGATTTTCCCATCTTGTTGCTCGTGGCTTTGTTGGGAATGATGGTGCTGGGAATGGCCAACAACTTTATCGTGTTATTCCTCGGCATTGAATTGTTGTCCCTGCCTTTATACATTTTGGCCGCAAGCCACAGTCCCGGGGTTAGCGGCGAGGCGGGATTGAAATATCTGTTGCTGGGTGCCTTTTCCTCCGGCATTCTGTTGTTTGGCCTCGCCTTGCTCTACGGTTCGTCTGGGACCATGGTGTTTACCCAGTTGGATCCGGCGACGATGATTTTGCCGCTGGCTGGCGCAGGGCTGGCGTTGACCGTCGTGGGCCTCGTCTTCAAGCTCGGGATCGTGCCCTTTCATATGTGGGTGCCTGATGTCTATGAGGGTTCGCCCATGCCGGTAACTACGTACATGGCCTTTGGCACCAAGGTTGGGGCGGCGGCCATTTTGCTGAGGTTCTTGTTTTTTGGATTTTCGTTGTCGGTGGATTGGTGGGGTCCTGCCATTGGCTATTTGGCGGTCTTGACCATGATTGTCGGCAATCTTTTGGCGTTGGCACAAAAGGATCTGAAGCGGCTTCTGGCCTACTCGGGGATTGCCAATGCGGGATATGTGCTGGTAGGCATTGCGTCGCACAACATGTCGGGCGCAAGGGCGCTGTTGTTTTACCTCTTAGTCTACGGATTGGCCATTTTGGCGGCCTTTGCCATCTTGACATTTGTGGCCGGAGAACGGGATTCCGTGTCATTGAATGATCTGACCGGATTGGTGTATCGCTCGCCGTGGCTGGCGGCCTTCTTGACGATTGCGATGTTGTCGTTGGCCGGGATACCGCTGACGGGGGGATTTGTCGGCAAGTTCTATTTGCTGCAGGCGGCTATCTACGCGGGCCAACCAGGCTTGGCGATTGGTTTGGTGGTGGGCGCGATGGTGGGATTGGCGGCCTATGTGCGCCCCCTGCAACGTGCATTTGCCAAGCCTTCGGGATCGGAGAGTATCGAGCCTATTCGCTGGCCGATTGCGGGTGCGATTGTTTTGATTGTCTGCGTGGCTGGGACGATTGGCCTCGGCGTCTACCCTGGTCCCGTCGTGCATATTGTGAACCACTCTGCGGCTTTCTATTGGCTCAAGTAACGAGGCCGAGGGAGAGTGGTAAGATGAAGAGGCGAGGTTGGAGGGTCGGTGGGCGCGATCTTTCGGGTTGGTATGGCCTAATTTTCGAACCAAAGGAGACAAGCGCGGTTGCCACTATTTTCGCTGATTGCTGAGCACATGGCGGCGGTGGATCAGCGTCTGAAGGAAGCCCTCGAGCAGCATAATCCGGTAGTGCGCGAGGTTTCCGACTATCTGCAACAGGCCAGCGGCAAGCGACTTCGGCCAGCCTTGGTGCTGTTGGCGGGTCGCGTGGGTACAGAGCGGGATCTGTCGTTTGACCTGGTCGATGTGGCGGCGGCAGTGGAAATGATTCACATGGCAACGCTAGTGCATGATGACATCATTGACAAGGCCGAGGTGCGGCGAGGATTGCCGGCGGTGCGGGCGCGCTTTTCGGACCCGGTAGCTGTCTTGGCGGGGGACTTTTTGTTTGCGCGCGCGTTCCAAATACTGGCATCCACGCGGCGGCCGGAGCTGGTCGATTTAGCCGCCGAGGTTGTGTACGTCATGTCAACAGGAGAAATTAGCCAGCACTTGGATCAGGGTCGCATTGCGTCAGAGGAGGCGTATTGGCGGCGAATTGAGGCCAAGACCGGATTTTTCCTCGAAACCTGTTGCCGTCTTGGGGCACGCGCGTCGTATGCATCGGCGAAGGTGCAAGATGCATTGGGGCGTTATGGTCACCACATTGGCCTCGCCTACCAAGTCATTGACGATCTGTTGGATTGGCTGGCCGATCCGGCGGTTTTAGGGAAGGCGGTTGGTGAGGACTTGGCAGCGGGCGTCTATACGTTGCCGATCATTCACAGTCTGGAAGAATCAGAGAATCGAGAGGAATTGCGCCAGCTGTTGTTGCAAGACACGGTGGCAATTGACGAAGTGCGCCGGATTTTGGTCAGTAGCGGCGCGACCGACTATTGCCAAAGACGAGCACACGAGCATCTCGAGGCAGCACGTCAGGCGTTGGTTGACGTGCCGGCAGGACCGGAACGGGACGAACTTTACGAGGTGGCCGATTTTATCGGGGTGAGGGATCATTGATGGAACGACACGACATGGGGACCCGACGAATTCCGGACACCACGATTCGTCGGCTTCCTGCCTATTTGCGGGCGCTGACGCTCGCGGGCCATGACCGGGTGACGTCGGAGGTGCTTGGCCAATTAGCGGGGTATACGCCGGAGCAGGTGCGCAAGGACTTAGCGTATTTTGGCGCGTTTGGAACCCGCGGCGTAGGATATGATGCACTTTCGTTGACGAAGGAAATTCGCCATATTTTGCAGTTGGATCTGGGAGTCCGGGCCGTGGTAATTGGAGCGGGGCGTTTGGGGACCGCACTGGTGCGCCACACTGATGAAAGTTCCCGTGATGTGGCGATTGCGGCGGTGGTGGACATCAATCCGGCCGTGATTGGCCGGCAGTTGGACCATTTAACGGTGGAGCCGCTAGACCGGTTGGAAGAGTTGGTGCGAGAGCGAGATATCGGCATGGGGATCATTGCAGTGCCGCCACAAGGTGCACAAGCTGTGCTTGATAGGCTGGTCAATGTCGGAGTGCGGGCGATTTTGAGTTTTGCGCCAAAGGCGTTGGTGGTGACGGATCCCACCGTATTTGTCCAGCAAATTGATTTAACTTTGGAAATGCAAGCGTTGTCGTATTTTGTGGGGACCAGCCAGCGCAGCGGGTCATCTTAGCCGCGCTCCGACCTCCGGTGGGAGTATTGTCGGGCAGAGATAGGGCACTGATTAGTGGTGAGAACGGCCGCGCCACCAACTGACGACGAAAATCAGGGCAGCCAGCACGATGAGGCTGCGTCCCAGCCAAGGATGAGCGGAAAGAGAGAGAACGCCTGCAATGACAAACCCCGCCGCGTAGACACTGGACGCCAGATGGCGCACGGACGCGTTCAGCCGCTCTAACTGTTGCATGCCGTACGGCCACTGGATTTGGGTTTGCAGATCGCCCTGGTCGAGACTATGCAAAACTTTAGCCGATAAGAGCGGCAATTCTGCTAAGGTTCTGGCGTACCGTTGTGCTTGGCGCGAGACGTAGCCGCTGGTGCCGCCGGCCTCTTCTGTGACGAAGCGGTGCGCGTACGGCGCAAACAACTGGACGAGATTGATGTCGGGATAGATGGCGGTGGCGAGACCGACTAAAATCGCGATGGCTCGCCCCAAAAAGGCGAACTGTCCGGGGACTTGGATGGCTTTATCTCGCAAGATGGCCTCAAAGTCGCGCAAAAGCTGAGGGATGTCTAAGTGGCCCAATTGGTCGAGCGTTTCCGCATAATAGCGATCCAAGAGATAGTTGATGCGGCGCCGTAGGCGCGTTAGATCAGCCTCGGGCCGAATCATCCCCAATGCGGTCATCGACTGCAAGAGCCCGCCGGGATCGCGTCCCGAGACTGCCACGAAGAGGCGGCGGATATTGCGTTTGGCGGCAATGTCGAGACTCCCTACCATGCCGTAATCGAGGAGAATGAGTTCTCCACTAGGCCCGACCAAAATGTTGCCGGCATGGGGATCGGCGTGGTAGACGCCCGACTCTAGGACCATATGCAAATAAAGCCGGATGACACGTTCCGCCACCAATTGCGGACTGATGCCATCCGCGAGCAATTCATCCACGTGGTCGATCTTAATGCCGCGAAAAAATTCCATGACTAGCACCCGTTCGGTCGAGAGTTCGGCATAGGTTCGGGGTACAATTACATGCGGCTGGGTATTGAGATCTTGTCGAATCCACTCGGTGTTGCGCAATTCGCGACGATAGTCCAACTCTTCAAAGACTAGGCGGCGAAACTCTCTGAGCACGATATTGAGGTCAAATGTCTTGCCGAATTCGGTCAGACGGCTTAGAACTCGCACGACCCAACTCAAAGCCTTGAGATCAGCGCGAACAATATGGTCAATTCCGGGACGCTGGACTTTGACGGCCACCTCGTCCCCATTGACGAGCCGGGCCTGATAGACCTGCCCCAGGGAGGCGGCTGCCAGAGGTTCTTGCGCAAACCATACGAAATGGTCAGGAAACGGTCCCAAATCCGTTTCCAAGATCGGGAGAACCGTTTCCCAAGGGGCTGCCTGCACGCGGTCTTGCAATTTGGCTAGCTCTACGAGATAGGCTTTGGGCAACAAGTCGACGCGGCTGGAGAGAAACTGCCCGACTTTAATCAAAAGGCCGCCCATTTCTTCTGCGTAGCGGGTAAAACGGCGCGCCTGCCGTTGATATAACGCTTCATATTTAGGTGTCGAGAGATCCGGGGCCTGGTTTCTTAGCACAATGGCATACCATAAAAGTTCGACCATGATGGACACGAAGAGAAACATGATGCGGTATGTACGCCACAGTGCGGATGTTTCGGACGCTGGTTTGGCGTGTCGGTCTGACATGGCGTCCCCCTTGGTCTAATGGACTGTTGGTAACAAATAGTCTCCAAAAATAGTCTAGCATACCAGAAAACTGTTTCAGTGCTTATAATGGCCTGGACATGGCGTTCGCGTCTAACTGTGGTAACCTAAGACTGGCAATAATAAGCGGGTGATGATCAAGCATTGTTAGCCTTCATCCAAAACATGACGCCGGTTTCAGGCCTCATTTCGGTTGTCGATGTGGCCATTGTGTCGTATGGCGTGTATCGGTTGTTTCTGTTGATTCGCGGCACCCGGGCGGTTCAGCTCATTAAGGGGATCGTTTTGTTGTTGCTGGCTGTGCCCGTGTCTAACTGGCTCAGGCTCAGTGCCACGCACATGGTGCTCAAGGACATCCAAACCATGTTGATTGTGGCGATCCCTATTGTCTTTCAGCCAGAATTGCGCCGGGCACTGGAACAGTTGGGGCAGGGGCGTTTTTTCTCGGAGACGCTGTTAAATCACGAAGAGGTTGATTTGGCTCATATGATTGATGAGTTGGCCCGAGCCGCCGACCGCTTGTCCCGCAGCCGAACCGGAGCCTTGATGGTGATTGAACGACAAACCGGGTTGGCGGATTACGCTGCCACGGGAACGCCGATTGATGCGGTGGTGACGTCGGCGCTCTTGGAAAACATTTTCGTGCCCAACACGCCATTGCACGATGGTGCCGCAATTATCCGGGGCGACCGCGTCGTGGCGGCAGCCGCATTTTTGCCACTGACGGACAGTGCGCAGCCCGGGAGTGAACTGGGAAGTCGGCATCGGGCGGCTTTAGGCATTAGTGAACAGTCTGACGCCATCGCTGTGACCGTCTCCGAGGAAACCGGCTGGATCTCGGTGGCGATTGAAGGCCGCTTGTACCGACGCCTCGAAGATCGCGCGTTGCGCGAGATGCTGGTCCGGTATTTGCCGGCTCGCCCACACGTCACGTTAGGTCGTTTTTGGCATCGAGGTGCGCAGTCATGATGGATCGCTTACTGGAAAACAATACGGTTCTCAAAATTTTATCGGTTATTGTGGCGATTTTCATTTGGTTCCAAGCCGGGGCGTCGACGACCCAGTCGATTAACCGTTCGGTGGGCCCAGTCGCTGTAGGCTTCCCCTCACTAAACCCTCATCTGAGCGTATTGTCGATCACGCCGTCGTCGGTGATGGTGCAAATTAAAGGACCGCCCAGTTCGGTTGAATCGAGCGCCATGGCGTCGGAGGTTTCCGCGTCGATTAATCTGGCTAAAATCACGGGACCAGGGACCTATTCCATGAAGGTCGCGGGCTCGGTGCCGCCGGGCATTGGGGTGGTGAGTGTGACGCCCAGCCGAGTAGTGGTGTCAGTGGCTAAGATCGGACAGAAGAAAGCGCCCGTTGTGGTGCATATTGCTGGGCAACCGCTGGCCGGCGACCAATTGGTGGGATATAAGACGAGTGACAAAGAGGCGACTATTTTTGGACCAACAGGCGCGCTGCGCCAGGTAACGGCGGTTGAGGGGACCCTGGCTATCACTGATCGATCGGATAGTTTTAGTGCTTCCGTGGTTTTGCATCCGGTTAACGCACAGGGGCAAACTGTGGGTAAGGTAGAGATTAATCCGCCGGCCACACGGGTGACGGCGATGATTCAGCCCAAACCGCCCGAAAAAGTCTTGCCGGTTATTAGCAAACTGAGCGGAAAGCCCGTCGCTGGGTACCAGGTCTCGCAAATTACCGTGTATCCGTCGTCGGTAACGGTGACGGGCACGAAATCGCTTTTGAGCAGCTTGAGCCATTTGTATACGGAACCGGTGGTTGTTTCGGGAGCTCGTAAGAGCTTTAGCGTTTTGGTGCCGGTTGTCCTGCCCAAGGGGCTAACCCTGATAAGTTCGGGGGACGTAACCGTGACTGTCACCATTAGTGGTGTGGGGTAATAAGGTAGGTTGAGAAAAGAGGATGGGATGCCGTTGGCGTTGTTTGGCACGGACGGAGCGCGGGGAATAGCCAATGACACATTGACCGTGGCTTTGGCATTGGATATTGCCAGGGGTGCGGTGGTGCAGCTGGACCGGCCGGCGCGGGTCGTTATTGGCCGAGATACCCGGGTCTCTGGCCCGATGTTGGAGGCTGCGTTAGCTGCGGGATTTACGGAATTTGGAGCGGACGTCATGTTGGTGGGCATGGTGCCGACGCCCGCCTTGGCCTATCTCATACCGGCCATGCACGCGGATGTGGGTGTCATGATTTCGGCGTCGCATAATCCGCCCCAATACAATGGCATTAAACTTCTGGATAGGGCGGGCCGAAAGTGGGAGAGCGACGCCGAGGCACGTGTTGAACGCGCGATTCGCCAAAGGCGCTGGCCCGAGAAGAGTCCTGATAGAGTGGGACGCATTTTTCATTATGAAGATTCTGCAGTGCTTATGTATCGTCGGCATCTGTTGTCGATCTTTGCCGGACAAATTGCTGAAGACCAGGTTGTCTTAGATGTTGGCCATGGGGCCGCGGCATTTACGGCGCCAGACGTATTTCAGGCATTGGGTGTAAAGACGACAGTGCTCAACGCAGAGCCGTTAGGGGAACTAATTAACGTAAATTGCGGCGCGACGCACCCCGAACGAGTGCGTGAAGCGGTTTTGCGGATACAGGCAAGCCTAGGATTAGCTTTTGATGGAGATGCCGATCGCGTCATTGCGGTGGATGGGTCGGGCCGGATCATCGACGGCGACGAGATCCTCTACGTATTGGCTACGGAGCTGGAGCGACAGGGCGAGCTCGTCAACCATGAAGTGGTGGCCACCGTGATGTCGAATTTAGGGCTGGAGCGGGCTTTACGGCAACAGGGAATCCGGTTGGTGCGCACGCCCGTAGGGGATCGTTGGGTGGCCAAAACCATGCGCGATTCAGGCGCTGTGTTAGGCGGCGAACAGTCGGGACATGTCATTTTGAAGAAGTGGACAGAAACGGGCGACGGACTCTTAACGGGATTGGCGCTGCTGGCTGCCATTCACGCACGCGATGTGCATCTGGGAGAAGCGGTGTCGGCCGTGGAGCGTTATCCTCAGATTTTGCGAAATGTTGTTGTCGACACGCCCGTCGAGGATTGGCGCAGAATTGTCGGATTGGCTGAGGCCGTGGAGCAGGCCGAAGAGGCATTGGGAGAAGAAGGGCGAGTCTTGGTGAGGCCGTCTGGGACAGAGCCGCTTTTGCGCATCATGCTGGAGGGGAGGGATGTGGAACTGATACAACAGTGGGCCCACCGGCTGGAATCGGTGGTGCGCGAGGCCTTGGAGTCGGCCGAGGCCCAGCGGCAATAGAGCGCCGGAACCCTAGAGCTAGGGTTGACGAGGAGAGGGATCTCGAATTATTCGGCGGGTGACCTCCGGCTACTCAGCAGCCGTCAACTCACGGACAAAGGTCGTTCGTAAGGGCGACACAAAACCGTGCGGCTGAGACCGACTCAACTTCGTTATGGAGGCGAGTCAATATGTGCGGCATTGTGGGATACGTCGGCCGAGAGGGCGACGCGCGGAGCTTTTTGTTTGATGGCTTAAAACGGTTGGAATACCGAGGATATGATTCGGCCGGCATCGCTTTAGCCTATCGCGGCACCATCGCTATACAAAAATCCCAAGGAAAACTTACGGTGCTGCAAGAATCCCTTGACTTGTTGCCGTCAGGCGTTCCCTGTGGCATTGGTCATACCCGCTGGGCCACCCATGGCCGGCCAACGGATGCGAATGCCCATCCGCATACCGACTGCCAGAAAGTCATTGCCACCGTGCATAATGGCATCATTGAGAACTTCCAGGAATTACGAGAAGAATTGTTGGCAAACGGCCATCACTTCACGTCAGAGACAGACAGCGAAGTGATTCCCCACTTGTTGGAAGCGTACGGTGGCACCGACGATCTAGTCAACGCGGTGCGTCGGGCGGAAGAGCGTTTGCGCGGTGCATATGCGTTTTTGGCCATTTCGTCGCGCCAACCAGACATCATTGTGGCAGTGCGACGTTCTAGTCCCTTAGTGGTCGGAATCGGTGAAGGCGTGAACTACGTGGCGTCCGATATCAGCGCCTTTTTGACGATGACGCGACGAGCCCAAGTTTTGGAAAACGGGGACCTGGCCGTGATTACACCTGAGACCGTCAATATTTCCAACGTACACGGTATGCCGATGCTCCGTCCGGAAATGACAATCGATTGGGACATCCGCAAGGCGGAGCGCAGGGGCTATGCACATTTTATGCTGAAAGAAATTATGGAGCAGCCGGATGTGTGGGGGGATTGTCTCCTGGGGCGGATTCGGGATGAACGGGTGCTGGTAGAGGAACTAGGACTGCCACTGCCTCATCTGGGGGAGATCCGTCGTATTCACGTGGTGGCGGCAGGTACCGCGTATCATGCGGGCCTGGTTGGCAAGGCGTTGATTGAGCGACTTGCCCGCGTTCCTGTTGACGTCTCGGTGGCGTCGGAGTTTCGATACCAAGATCCGGTACTCGAACCCGGCACAGTGGTGTTGGCGATTTCGCAATCCGGCGAAACGGCGGATACGCTCGCCTCGGTCTATCTGGCGCGTGAGCAGGGGGTTCCTACCTATGCGGTTGTCAACACAGTGGGATCAACCTTGGCTCGCGACAGTGATTATGTCGCTTACACGCATGCAGGACCCGAAATTGCGGTGGCATCCACGAAAGCGTACACCACGCAAATCCTGGTGCTGACGCTCTTGGCGCTGGCGTTGGCTGAGCGAAACGGGCGAGCCCGACCTGATTTGGTGCGAGCATTGCGCCGTGTGCCCATGTTGGGGCAAGAGACGTTAGACGGCCTGAACAATATCCGAGCGATGGCGGCAGAACTGATGCGCAGCCGGGACGTCTTTTACATTGGCCGTGGACTCGACTATGCATTGGCGATGGAAGGACAGCTGAAAATCAAAGAAATCGCCTATATCCACGCGGAAGCGTATGCAGCCGGGGAAATGAAACACGGCACATTGGCGTTGATTGAAGAAGGAACACCCGTAGTGGCCGTGGTCACCGAACGCACGATCGCGCGCAAAACGCTGTCCAACATTCTTGAAGTCAAAGCGCGCGGCGCCGAGGTCTTTGGAATTATCGACGCACAAATGGCCCATCAGTTCCCGGTGGACCATCTACTGCCCGTGCCCGTGTCCGATCCGCTTCTTGCGCCGGTTTTGGCAGCCCTGCCTTTGCAGCTCTTAGCGTATTGGACAGCGGTCGATCGCGGTCGAGACGTTGATCAACCTCGCAATCTGGCCAAAAGTGTCACGGTTGAATAACGGGCTTCGCGGCTGGGAGGGCGGTGTCGAGAGTGAAAAATTCACTGGACTCGAAAATAATTATCTAGACTGAGAAAAAATGAGCGTGACTGCAATGGAAAAACATGGCACAGTTGAAACAAACGTTCGCGACCGTTTCGACTGTGCTTTTGTTAGCTCTTCGTGTTGTGGGAAATGAGGAGACTCTATGGCCAAACGCCAACGAGAAAACACCCCTGACATCATAGACCGGCGAATAAAAGAGGGACGGGGTGCCGGACGAAGCGGCGATTATAATCCGTGGCTTTTGGTGCCAGATGTTCCGTCCCCAAAATTGGCCAGTCGTGTTAAGGGAGTACCCGCTACGATTTCTTGCTGCTGGATGACTGCTCTGCATCCTTTGACCGCCGACGAAAGTTGTGATCTCCTTGCCTGGAATCGGATCTTCGCTCTAACTGACGACGTCAGTCGGCGTGATTAGGGTGAACTCCTCCTGCAGCCACCATGGCTTGGTCGAAGGTGTAGACGGGGATTTCCGGCGAATATGCGAGCAGAAGACAGTCTACCCAGTCGAGATTTGTTTCCTCAAATTGTCGGAGCGCTTTAAGTACCACGTCGAGGTCTACAACCTCTACACCCTCCAATGCAAAAAACCCACGTAGGACGTCTGCGACCTGTCGCCGTGGATAAGCTGCCAGCCTAGGCGACGTGAGAACGTAAATAACCTCGGCGCATACGACCGGATGGATTACCGCGGTTAGTTCTGCTCGCGACGCCCGGTCGAATATCGCCTTTGAAGAGTGGGCCTGGTCCTCCGGTTCGCCTAAGAGAAGGCGCAGGATCACATTAGCGTCAACATGAGCACGGCGAGCCTCCTCACGCATCAGGTTGACCTTCCTTTAGCTTGTCGACCAAGTGGTTCTGATAGTCCTGACGCGCCTCCTTTACATTCACCGGCTCGGGCATCCGAAGAATACCAAGGAGATCGGACGTGGTGCGGGCAGGCACGGGAGTCAGGACTACCTTTCCATCTTGAATGTCAAATACGACCCGGTCACCTGGACCAATCCCGATTACATCGCGAAGTTCCTTCGGCAGGACTACCTGGCCCTTTTGACCAACGCGCGACATAGTCATCGACGTATCACCTCGCGCTCATTGTATCACTATCGGCTCATCTGTGCTACCAGAGGAGACAAGTCATACCACGTCGATTTGTGGCATGATAATCTAGATGAAGATAACTGAATGACTGCAGCCTGGCGGCCGTGTGGTGATGGGGGCTCCGTTACACGGAGTCATTATTTTGTTGACGATAGGCTCCCCAGTTTAGATAATTAGTGGTTCTCAGGCGTAGGGGAACGATACGGAAAATCGGACCACGACAAGTAATTATTTTTCTCTGCCCCTCGCGTACACAACAAAAAATCGCCTGTTTTTGGGGCGTCAGAATAGATAATTGTTTTCCTCAAACAGGGCGTGATGCTTGGTAATAATGTTCTGCGCTCTGTAATAAAGTTCTGAGGTCTGTAATAAAGTTCTGAGCTGACGCCGGGGGAAACCCGGCGTTTAGCGTTGGCTACAAAGCATCTCCTATCCGCTGATTAATGACGTTAATAATCTGCTAACGCCCCCGAATCAAGATGATTCGCCCCATAAACCATCCGGCAACCCGCGTGTCGCGGTCTGAGCTGGCGAAGCACTCTCATATACCCTACTTGGCCGGCCATGCTAAAATAGGACCATTAATGATTTGCGGATAGGAGGGCTCTTCCGATGAGCGAACCCATCGAGCGTCTGTTAGAAGCGCTCCGCCAGTTGCCGGATTCGGATAAACGCGAATTCTTGGAACGTCTGGACGAAGAGGGCTGGTACCGCACCATGGTACGCCACATGCAAGCGGAATGGGATAATCCCCGTGACGACGCCTACAACAATTTATAGAGCCGGCGATGTGGTGCTGACTCCGTTTCCCATGCGGACCAACGGGGTGAGAAAAAGCGGCCCGTGGTACTCCTGTCGAACGACCAGGTTTCGGTAGACACGGGACTCTACATCGCCTGCATGATTACATCGCATGCCCCGCGTGACCTCTGGAATGTCGAATTATTAGCCTGGAAGGAAGCCGGGCTGTTGTTCCCGTCAGTGGTGCGATGCCCCAAAGTCTTCGGACTGGACCACATCCTCATCTTGCGGTGTCTCGGACCTCTACCTACCAGTGATTGGACACGAGTCCAATCCCGATTTCGGGCAGCCTTGGCCTAATCTACTCCAGGCCCATCCGATCCCGCCTAATCGATGGTGCTCAGACGCTTGATGCATTATCGCCCCCTATCGTATATTATCAGGTCGCCAGGAAACTGGTTGACCTTTTTTTGTTCCAAGGGTCTACTGTGGTAGCTGGGTGGACGTCCGCCCCCGTGGGCTCCGATCCTGACGAGTCCACGCTTCCCATCGAAGTCAGAGATGAGTTGTTCATAGGGGATACGCGCAGACATGACTCGGTGACATCATGAGAGGCTAGGAAGAGAGCGGTATATCCGTGTCCATCTGTACGACATGGAGCCTGGCGCGGCCTTCAGGACCCTGAACATGGATGACCCACCGATAGACGGGGGATATCCAATTCATGACGCCCACGATGACCGCATTGCCCAGAGTCCACAGACTGACGGTGGAAACCGAGTGATGAACCAGCTCCTCTAGAGCCGCGAAGACGATCGCGGTCGGGAGGAATTACCGAACAGCCCGCTTGCTGCCTGGATAACCGCGTTTAATCTTAATGATCGCCCCGTCGAAGAATTGGGTATCGGCGCGCCATTGCACTACGCCAGCCGCGCGATCCCATGATCCACGACCTCGGCGTCGCGTGGCCGGACCCGCCGCCAAATACAGATAAATAGCCCCGGCGGCACCCCACAGAACCCATCCCGTCACTACAATGCCCGTCGGCCATTGAAACGTCCCCCAGCCCATGAGAGCCGCGCCACCCATGACACCGATGACGTATAGCGGGAGGCCAACGAAGGAGGGTCGTACCCACGCGAACCCCTGAAAGTGCGCCCGATCGGGAATTGATAGGGAATTATTCACAGGAAGACCTCCTAATATCAGGGTAACACGATTCGAGGGGGTTCACGCTATCACTCATGCCTTGGCGTTAATGCGTTCTCGCCCCCGTTAGGTCGGTAAGAGGGCCATCGAAGACACTACAATATTCCCCTAATAACCTGAGCTCAACTTGTGCCGTTGTTAACAACGATACGGCGAAAGAAGGTCGGGGATATGAAAAGCGCGCGCGTTGCAGGCATCATGGGAGTGGTTGCGTTGGCTGGCGTGGTCTCGGCGGGGTGCGGAACGTCGAATTACCTCGCCACCGAACATCACACGGCGGTGATTGCCCTGTCCGCACACCGCACCTCACAGGTGGCGTTCACACTTCTCAAGACAGACGGCATTTCCATCCGCGTACCCAAGAGCTGGCATTTGGGGCAACAAGTCACCGTGTCCAAAAGCGGTGTAACCGGCCTGAATGCCGGATTCCTCGTACCTCAAGTGCCCAAAGATACGGTTGCGCTCACGCACGACCCGCGCAATCAGAGTCCCTACTTTACGGCGACTATTGAAACCGCAGGCCACACCGCTTACGGCGAAATTGACGAACTCAGCGGCGCCGGGAACTACTACAACATTCAACTGCAGGTTCCCCAATCCGCCATGGATGCCTTACGCCGAGCGCTCCGGACCGTGACTTTGCCACCCGTGGCGACCGTGACGCAGGCTGTCAACCTCATCGAGCGTCGAGCGACGATCGGTGCCCAACTATGGCTGGCCAATACCGCGGCGGCGAACACCCACTGGGTGCTGGTCGGCGGGGCTGTCGCGACCGCACAACAACCGTTCTATTTGTTCCGGACGAGGGACGGAGGGAAGCACTGGTCCCTCATCAACTACACGTCAACGCCTCAGCACATTTTTCCCGACGCGGCCGGAAGCCCGGATATGCTGTTCTGGTCCGCAGACGACGGCATCATTGCGGAAGTGACCGGATGGTCACACGACGTTTGGATATATGACACACGGAATGGCGGACAGACGTGGGCCTTGCAAAAGGTCGCGTTGCCGAGTCAGCCCAACGCCCAAAAGACGCCACAAATTGCGTGGACGACGACCGGAACGCTCACCATTTCCGTGACGCTACAATCCGGCACAACGCACCAACTCACGAGCCAGGATTCCGGACGAACATGGACGACATAGCGCCCGCGAGAGGATTCAAATCTGGTCAACGACTAAGACCGCTAAATGCATTTTCGCCCCGAAAGTCCTACTAGGGGTCGGAATACATCGGTACGGTCTTCCCGTTTGGCAGTTGCATCGACCATTGGCGATCATAAATGACACCAATGCTAAAGGGCACCGTCATGTGCCAGAGACCACCAATCGATCGGCGCCCCTCCGAGATTAGTCTCCACATTCCCATAGCCGTTTACGTGCCATCCCCATAGAGTGCGCGTGAGATACCACCCATTAAAGCCAGCCCCTTGCCCTACCGGGACTTCGGACACAATGAGACGGCCCTGGGCAAATGGCACGGACTCCACGACCCCTGGAATCGGGTCGTGGGCGGTAGCCAGCGCCCGCATCGGGGTGGCGTGGTCGGAAAACCGATGCGCCACCACGCCACCCACCACCAGCACACCCGCGGCAGGTTCCCCATGATATAGAATGGTAGTATCGGTATGTCCAGACACTTCCGAATACCATAAGCACAGCCAGCACAAGAATTCTAACCGCCCTGTGCGCATACATGATTCTCACGGCCGAGACCTTCTTTCGTCATTACATTAGCCATGGCATTCCATTGTTCATCTCTGGTTATATTCGAGGCTTTCTTGAACATGTCCTTGCGGGACACTCGCCCCCAAGAGTGCATGATTAGCAACCTGAAGAAATAGAAAGGGGATCGAAGCTTCTTCGGGCTAAAGCCGACGGTAGACCTCGCCGCGTGGGGCAATGTCGCTGACCTGAACCTCATGCAGTGGCTCATCGATGCGATAGACGATACGCCAAGTGCCCACCCGGCTCGATCGCAGACCTTCGGCATTCGTGAGGGGTTTTGTGAACAGATCACGGGGATTTTTGGCCAGTTGTTCTAACCGGTCGATAATTCGTTGCTGGGCCATCCGATCCAGACGTTCCAAATACCGTGCCGCTTGCCGCGAGAGGATGATTTCATACATCGTGTTGGCGGCGCCAATCCTTGAGGTTGACACGATCGCCCTGGGCAATCTGCCGCTCACCGTGTTGGACCCGTTGCCACTCGTCGGGCGTGAGCGTGTCCGTGTCTTGCTGGAGCCATCGGACATAATCCACCACATCATCGACCCACCGGTCGTCCATGTGGTCAATTAAGCGTCGCAATTCGTCCTTCGAGCTCATGGCTACCGCTCCCTTCTTATCAATTTCATTATCGCAAGATCTAGTCGTCGGTGTCCATCCGGGTCGTTCGACATCACGGCGGCAGTCTACCCCGTTCCTGTAACGTTGATGCGTTTACGCCCCCGAATCCCGCTCATTCGCATTATGAAGCATTCCTGGTATTTCAAGCCGCCCCCGATCTCCAAAACGCCGAATGCGAGGCTGCTGTTTCGGCTCGGCGGGGTGGTCGGCCGCCACGTGGGCTATGCAGGACAAGACGGACGAGGCGTGGAAGGACTATAGAAAGCCACAGTCGTCAGGATGAGATCTTTGAACAAACCTATCGGAACATGGCACGTCGAGCAACTCGCGTTGTGCCGCGTCAGGAATACCTCAATGAGCGCTGCAACGAAGGGCTGACCCACGCGCTAGCTCTCCTCGAATCGACCGCGGTGAAGTATCCGCGCGACGTGGCCATGGTCAATGTCCAGGAACTCACGTCGGACGCCCTGCACGCAGTGTATTGGGAGCAGCTCGTTCCCTCCGCTGTCCGGTGGCAGCGTGAAGTTCGCCGTGTCTTTGGCACAAATGAACACTCAGGCTCTGACGGCTCAAAATTGGGAGTCCGTGTGCCCTTGTTGCTAATCCGGTTCAAAGAGTTTGACTCCGCACTCATGGCTCCTTACATTGATGGGCATGTTAGGCCGCGGCAAATCGTCACGATTCCTGATGTATTGCACTCCTTGTCGGATGCAGAACAGCGGCGCTTGTTAACCATTCAGCCCGGAGGAAGCCGCTCAGTTGCTGGATCCCGAGTTTGTATCCTGGGATCCGGAATCCAAGCACCATAGCGTATGAGGCCCGCATAGGCGGTCTGTGCTCAATTACCTCAACAAATTAGATGTGCCCACCCGACGGCGTCTCGAGGCCGCCCTAAAAGCGCTTTCGGAAGTCCCACCGACGGGAGACATTCGGCCACTGGCTGGACAGACCGGCACTTATCGGTTGCGGCTTGGTCGTTTCGCCTCCTCTTCCACATCGACCACCAGCAGGAAGTTAGCTTCGTGGACGCCATCGGCTCACGAGGCGACATCTACAAATAGTGTGCCCCGTCGCAGGCGACCGCCGATGGGGTTGGCCCGTCTTGGGGGCTCGCACAGTTTAGCTTGCAGCGCCCATCGCGCCGACACCGGCCACGGTTGCTGTACCGAGCGCTGTCTTCGAGATGAGGACTAGCCAGACGTGATCCTGACAATAGTTCGTGTGATGAACTATGAGATAGCGGATTTTTGATGATGTTAGCGGATGTCGACATGCCGAAAAAATTTGTCCGCCTTAGACGCCCTCGCCCCGGCAAAATACCAAAAGATTTCATGCGACACCGGTGCGTTGACCGCACGACCTAGCGGAAATGTCAGGACAACCATCCTCATCGGTGGATGATTGAAGATCCCGCCCGCCATGAGGATACTGTGGACATCACTGAGCTCCACGGCCTGTACAGGCGTCGCATTTCTTAAGGAAAAATGTCTTCATGTCCACGGGCCGATGCCAAAATAGCCGTGTATTTCAACTCCCCGTTGGCCTTTTAGGATGAATCGACGAAGCTTTGGTCCGGCATCGCCTGTTCGCTGATCATATGAGCCCCGGCGATCGCGTCTGCTGGCTCAGCCTTATTCAGCGCCGCATCCCCGCTGGACCTATGAAGCGCCGTCGCAGTTCGACACAGGCGCCCCGGTGGAACCGCTGATCGTTTTGAACCAATGATCTCCTTGGCCTTCGCTTGGCCTGCGACCTACGCAGGGGAATGCGCGGGCCGTTTGTTCACTAACGCATTGCGTAACTTGTGTCGGCAGTCAATGACGTAACCCGCATTCGCATTGTTGGACGTTTTGCGTAAGAACGATTGGGGCACTATAAAGCATCAAACCAGCACGGCGGATACAAAGCCGCGTGTAAGACCACAAATGGGGAGGAAGCAATAATGCCAGGGGACAGCGCGCCAAAACACGCGTCACGCAGCATACTTTTGACGACCGTTGACCATATGGTGAACTGGGCCCGATCCTCGTCGGTTTGGCCAGCAACCTTTGGACTGGCGTGTTGCGCGATTGAGATGATGAGCGTGACCGACTCGCGGTATGATATTGCCCGGTTTGGTTCCGAAGCGTTTCGGGCATCGCCACGCCAAGCGGATCTGATGATTGTGGCGGGACGGGTAAGTCAAAAAATGGCTCCCATCCTGCGCACGATTTGGGAGCAAATGCCTGAGCCAAAGTGGGTATTATCGATGGGGGCCTGTGCGTCATCCGGGGGAGTCTTTGACAACTACGCCATTATTCAGGGCGTTGATCATATCGTGCCAGTGGATGTTTATGTGCCCGGCTGTCCGCCGACGCCTGAAGCCTTGCTCTTTGGCGTCTTGAAGCTGAGAGAAAAGATTGAGCAGGGGATCCCGCCGAAATATCTCGAACTGAGCAACTGGGATGAAGCCGGATCGTATACCTGGCAACCTACAAGCGGGGATGACGCCAACCCTGCGCACGTTTGAGCCAAATCCCCACAACGCCTCCCACTATGTTAAGTCGGGTGTGGGCTAGCTCTTCACAGTAAGGTGACGCATCCGGCTACCCACTCCGTTGACGGTTCGATCTCATATCACACGCATACCGGCCTTGTTCGGCCGTGAATTTGGTCTCGTCGCCGATACAATAGACATAATCCATTGTTTAACGCAAAACAATCCGCCGGTCGTCGGTCGAACCTGAGGTGACACGTTTATGAGTACTTTTTATGCAGACTATCGTCACGGTAAATACAGTCCACGAACTATGCCGTGCGCAGTCGGCGCGCCTCTTCTTGAAGAACATAATCCGCGAAACAATGGCGGCAAATAAAATCAACTGGTGCTAACTGCGCGCGATCGTAGAAGACATCATAGTGATAGTCAAAGAGTTCTTGACAGCGATGACAGCGATGCCGTACCGTCTTTAACGATACCCCAGTGGAGGATGGGGATAGGTCAATCTTACGCTGGCTTCTTGTCATACACCATACACTTCCTTTCTCTGTGTCGATGAAGGGCTGACTATGCTTACTAATAATAAAACGATGTCGGGTTGTAAAAGGTTACCATGCAAAGAAATTTGTCATGCATCCGGAAGTATGCGGAGGTCACAAAACTCAGACGCCGGCGCGGCGGCAGTACATACGAGCGGGAAACCGAAATGGTAACGTTCGATGTGACATCTGTTGCATGGATACTCCACACAGTGGCGTTGGTGGTCATAAGGGAGGTGACCGATATGGAGTCCGGAGAGTGGCTGGTAAAGTTAAGGCCTTTGAATGTCGCTGAGGATGTGAACCTTGCACTATCTTGGTATGCCGACCCCGAAGTCCTGTATTTTTCTGAGGGAGCCAATGCTGGTCGGTTTGACGCGGCCCGCGTCGAACGAATGTATCGGTGGCTTTTGCATAAGGGACGCGTTTTCATTGTCGAGGTATTCGATGAGGGGTGGCGTGCCGTAGGGGATGTGGCACTATGCCCCGAGTTGATGCCGATCGTCATTGGGGATCCGCAGTACCGCAACCGCGGCGTCGGTACGCAGGTACTCTGTCTCTTGATTGAGGAGGCGCGACGAAGCGGTTGGACCAAACTCGTGGCCCACAAAGTCTATCGGTACAATACACCGCCATGCGGCTATTTGAGAAGTGCGAATTTGTGCCGAGCGGTGAGGGGGTCGAGGTTGACGGGCAGCCATTTGTGCGCTATGAAAAGGTTCTCTAGCATTCAAGTGACCGGGACGGTGGTTCTATATGTTTTGGCGCGCGCAAATTAGGATTCGTGATGGCAACGAATTGTCAAAGGTATTCGAGTGTTTTCCATTGAAGTGGAAGCGTCATCAGCGAGGCGACCCACACACTCCGAAACACAATCTCGTGATTTTTAGCTTGCGGTCAGCCCGCGATGCGCGTAACAACTCCGAGTATCACCGTATTCGAAAATTATGCGTGCGCGAAGCGAAATCTCCAACGACATGGGGAACAATTAGGCAGTCTAGTCGGCCCTGCTAGGAGTTTGACATGGTAGGCCAGGATCACGAGTATAGCCATTCCAAAATTCGGAATAGAACCATGATCCTAAAAATCTTACTACTATTGGCGACCACGTATCGTCAAATGTATCAAATTAAGGAATCGGTCTACTAGTGCCGCCCTGTCGACTGGTTGATGGGCAAGATTTTAGGATCCGTGTGATCTTTTCGATAGTACCAGGCTCCCCAAAAAACGGTGGAACCTACCATGAATATGCCGGAAGTGACTAAGACAAAGGACGCCTTTAAATGGGTGAGAAGGATGGATATTAGTGCTAGCCCTATGAGATTCATGCCGTTCATCAGGAGGCGCTGTAAAGCAAAGATGTGGGCCTGGCGGTCGGGGGGGATCGATTGGCCGATTTCTGTGTCGAGCGCCACGTGCACCAAGGGGCTTCCAATACTGGCGAGAATGGTCATCAACAAGGCCATTACATAATTTCCGCTAAGCCCAATCAGTATGAAGCCCAGGCCCGTAAGTGCCCACGACAGAAAATAGAACGGCCGCAGATACCGAGACCAATGACGAGTTCGCATTACGATGAGGGTGCCAAGAACGGCGCTAATGCCCCAGACGGATCGAAAGACGCCATACCCGATGGATTGGGTGTGCCACCGGTCGAGCACTAACAGCGGGATGCCGAGGGTGAACGCGGGCCAGGCCAAATTAGTCAGCATCCGCACGATAAAGCCGGTGCGGAGAAAGTCTTGATGGGTGAGTGCCGATAACGCTTCGTGCCATTGAAGGCGCGTTGCTGCATCGTTAAACACAGGTTGAGGAACGCGCCACCACAAGAGGCTAGCGGCCAAGAGTAACGCCATCAGAGCGACGACCGTGCCATATGGTCCACTAAGAGCTAACAAGCCTCCTGCCAAAAGGGGTCCTACAATGCGACCGCTGCGTGATGCGACTTCGAATCGAGCCGACGCGAGAGGACGACGATTGGTTGCCGTCGACTGCATCATGAGTGACTGCGCCTTCGGAATGATGCGGGCCGAGTACCATCCCAACAGGCCTGCTGCCGCGATCCAAACAATTGCGCGGCGTGGTGATGCAATGGTGAGCACCAGGATAACGAAAGCCTCGATGATGGTCCATTGCGCGAGTGAACCACCGTGTCCCCAGTCGGGACCGGTCGTGCCGACGACAATCGTGGGCACGAACTCCATCGTTAAGGCTGCTGCCATCCACAGAGGTGAATGCGTCAATGCCAATACTTGCCATAGTAGAGCGGTTTGAAAGAAATTGTCGGCAGCATACGACACGCCAACCGCAAAGTAAAACGATCGCGCAGAAGGTAGGTCTTCCGTCCCGGGGTGGCTCAATCGCTGGTCGCTCCCTTCGTTGTTACCGTATCAGACTTGCCGAGGTTTTTTAAGCGACTGCGTCAAATCCTGTCTCAAAGCCCAGGTGCCATGTGACTGCGCTGATCGATTCGATGCATGAAAGGGGGCATGATGGCTTATGCAGCCTGGAACCTAAAAATCGGTCGCGGTGGGTCCGGCTGTACTAACTTCCCGCTCCCTCTAGCCTATCGCGCATCAGGAGAAGGAGGCGCATGCAATGAATTTGGCATCGAAGCAGATTAAGTTGAGACAATTCAATCCGGGGGGATACCTCGTCGGTACACGCTCATGCCAGTGACGAACATTGGGGCGAAATCGCTGGCATGATTCTACTCAATTTACTGTGCGAGACAGACGACACATGTCAAAATTGGTGAGCGGGCGAAACGCCGCCACCGTGCGACGGGAACGTCCTAAGAAGCAGTGCCCCCGTGTACTCTAGAAAGAGCAATCGTCTGTTGCTCGGTGTGCACGTCCAAACTGCTCGACCCGTGCATTCGCCGTACGAGGTAGAACGCAGCTACCTCAGCGACAAACCTGACGACGTGTCGCGTTCGGTCGATCGGATGTCGAAGCCGAAAGAGATTAACGTAGGTTGTTAACTGGGTGACTCGCCCGGTAAGGACCGCCACGCTATTGTCCCGGTCGACGCCCGGCGAGATGAGATCCGAGGGCGAGCAAGATTTCAGGCCGTCACATGAAGCAACCTCTGCCGCACCGAAAGATTCCCCCGCAAATCTGAGTCTCGCACCTATGTGCGAAGACTTTAGCCTGCGGGAAGCGATGGAAACGTGGCACACCGACTGTGATACGATCGAGGTGGATGAGAGAGGTGGGGATGTTGCATGCGCAATGCGCTATGGTGGCAGCGCTATCCCATGCGGGTGGCCTGGCCGAAAGTGCTTTGGGCGGGGATAATGTTAGGACTGCTAGGGGCTTTGGATCAGTGGCTGCATGTGGGTTTGATCTTTCTTGTCCCGCCATTTGCGGCGACCTTGAGCCTCCTTATCTACCTTCCAGAAAAGTCCGTGGCACAGCCGATTCCCGTGGTCGTGGGAAGCACCTTGGCATCCGCCTTAGGCACCTTGGTGGCGTTCATCGCGCACGGCCCACTGGTTGCCGCGCTGCTTGCCCTGGTGTTGCTGTGGTTATTGCCGCGTTGGGGCATCTATCACCCGCCAGCCTTGGCGTTAGCCATGTATCCGTTACTGCTGCACCCCGGGGTGTGGTTTCCGGTGATTGTGGTGTTGCCATTCACGGTGACTGCAGTCGTATCGTATGCGGGACTAACACGTGTTCTATCCCAGGGTCCGCGTTATCCGCTGGATGGAGCTACGGACCAGGGATCGTGTTGATCAAGGCGATATGCGATTTTGCATCGGAAAGGAGTTTCATGCGTGCCTGACCTCATTTGGCCTGTGTACCTGAGCCTGGTGAACAGTCTCCACACCGATTGGATTCCCGCTGACCCGTTGTTGTCGGTGCAGCCATTAAGGGCGCTTTCCTGGTGTCCTCCGTGGCCGTGGTACCCTAAGGACTTGCCCCATTGGGGCATCTCGCCTGCCCCGGGCCCGGTGGCCCGGGTGTGGTTTGCCGGAAATCCTCAAGGCCAGGAGCGCCGTGTCTTTGATGTCGTGGTTGAGGCGGTGGGCCGAAAGCGGCGATTGCTTCATCCAGTTACGGAGGCGACATTGGCACCATTGGGCAAAACGCACATTGCGGTGGCGGTGCTGACGACGCCGGGGTGACCGCTTTGTGCCGAGGCCGTGCGCCTGGCCCACGCCATGGCACTAGCTAGCCCAGCCATTACCAGTGTGGCGATCATGCTTGATGCCAGACCGTCATTGACGGGGGCCCTGCAAATTCAACGTGTTCCGGTGGTCTTTATCGAAGGACAGCGTCTGGATGGACCGATCACGGAATGGGTTTTGGCGCAACGCCTACTTCAAGTGAGGGGGAGTTCGGATGCACCGTAGATCGCTCGCTCATCTGTTGGCAGCGGGAAGATGAGCGCGATGCTGAACGGCTGAGAAGCCGCGTAACGCCAGCATGGCGCATAGTTCAGCGATAAGATAAAAGCGTGCGGTCGGATCGATGATGTGCAACAGCAAGCGGGTGGATGTCTGCGGCGAGGACATGACGAGCGCGGCAATAGCCCAGATACCGACAACCAGCGTTGTCACGGCCAACCGAGTCAAGCGGCCCATCGGCCTCCAGGTAAACCCTAAACGAATATGCACCATCAAACTCAGCGCAACGCCAAGCGTCCAACTGAAGACCACGACGATGCCAATGCGTGACAAGAAGAACGTGCTATCCAGCGTGACATGGTCGAGAGCAAACACTACGGGCCAGCGCAAGTGCGTCAGAGCTTGTGGACCTAAGGATCCCATGACGGCGGCATACAGCATGGCTAACATCACCCAAGGAATGACAATCGCCGTGACCCGCCAGGCTGGGGTGGGCTCGCTTGCTAATTTTCGGGCCACCAGTCGAATGGTCGTGCCAATAGGAACACCAATGTAGGCTAAAATGCCGACTCCTTGAAAAATGGGCATTAACAGGATCTGGTCGTTGGGGGCAAGGGGGCGCAGATGTGTCACGTTGACCACCGCCAGCAATAGAATGAAGGCGGTGCCGAAAATGAGAATGGGGACCCAGAGCATGGCCATTCGCCAGGCGGTTTGGGGTGCGCGATTGACGGCCAACCCGACGATAGCGGTTAGGGGTAAAATCAGTGCAGCACGCGGTGTGTCAAAATAGAAAAAGGTTTGCAACATCGCGGCCAATTGGTTCAGCATGACGGCGTCGATGGCTCCGGTGACAATCAGCGCCACGCCGTCGAGGATGCGCGTGGCCGAGTGCCATATTCCGGACGGCTGTGGTGAAGGAATTAATAGCGTCAAGACCACGGTCCACACCAACGCCAAGACCAAAGCGATATCAGCATTTTGACCAGCCACCAGAACGACGTGAAGCGGCCAGACAAATAGGCCGCTACCCAGGACGCTGGCGGTTGTAATCCACAATAGGGCGGTTCGGGTTAATCCGGGACTTTTCAGCGCAAGACTCCTTCTTCCCTGAGCGTAAAATGAACCCAGCAGGTTAAAGACCAATGGGACCATCCGCGGTCCGATGCCCAGGCGGCATCCGACCAGATAGCGGAACGATGCCATCCCATCGGATCGGTGTCCGTTCGCTGAGCCTCTAGCCAAGCGGCCTGGACATAAGACTGAATGCGGTTGGCGACCTGCCTTTCGACTTGTCGGTCGAGCCCAATCGCATCGGACCCCGACACATTGCCGAGAATGACGCCCGAATAGTCCAAGTGAACCGATGCTGCGATCGTGGATTGGCGGTGGTGGATGGCCAGGTGGCTGCGCCCCCGAATTAATCCAACGACGAGCGGCGTGTGGTCAAGCGTGACGGAAATGTTATCCCGAAGGAGCCGACCGGTAAGGTAGGACCAGCCGATGGTGGCTTCGGGCGACCAGCTTACGGGATAGGGTGAACGCAGCACCAACAGGCGCGTTAAGGTAAACTGACCCTGATGGGGATGAACCCAAACCACGCTTGGCGTGATGCCCGGGGTAACGATTTCGGACCAGACCCGCCACCCGCGACCGGGCCAACGAATTCCCTGGCATCGACAAGTCAAGGCATTGTACAGTCCCACTTCTGGCACAACTTCGACGGGAGGGATTAATGACACGACGGCGGCAGCGTTGGGAGCTCCGACAATCCAGGTGGTCAGCACGAATCGCCCCGAATCCGCCATCGTCATCAAGGTCGAGCGCCAGATGCGGGTTGGCAGCGCACTTGACAGGCAGACAATCCGGACTTGTCCGAGGTAGAGTGTGCGGCTTTCGCGCCGTTGCGCGGAGAGTAATGCGGATAGAAGGTTTGGCGCCGTGACGTGGATGGCATAAAATTCTTGGCTTTGGGGTGTGGTCGCCAAACTGGCGGCGGTGGTCGTCACGTTGGGAAAGGTAAACGTATAGTTGGCCTGTCCAACCCCTGGCGCTGGATCGATGCCAATCGCGGCCACTGCTGCGCGCATTTCCACGGGATGTTGATCCCAGCATCCCGATAAACTCAAGGCGAGAAGACAGAGTCCGATGGCACGCAGTTTGCCCCGTTTCTTACGCATCGTCTGTCCACCTAAGGTCAGTAGCCCGGCCCTCGGTTAATCGCCGACGCAGCGCACGCCATGGCACGCGCCACGTGAAATTTTCCCAGTCCTTGGGGCGCCATGGACTCAGTGGACTCAAATACGGCGTGCCGAAGGACGTTAAACTGACCAGTTCGACAGACATGGCGAGCGTGACCAGCATGACGCCATAGATCCCGAGCACAAAAGCTCCGACCAGCACGCCCCAGCTCATGAAACGCCAGGTGGCTAATAGCTCGTAGGTGGGAACACTAAAGAGGCTCAGAGCAGTAAAGGTCATCAGCACGATGATTTGCGGGCTGACGAATCCCGCTTTGACGACGGCTGTGCCGACGACGATGGCTCCGACGGTTCCCAGCGTGGTGGCCAGCACCTTCGGCAAACGCACGGCTGCCTCGCGCAACACTTCAATCACTAAAATCATGACGACAACCTCCACGAACGGAGTAAAGGGCAGCCCTGTATGACTCCCTGCAATGATGTTGAACAAGGTGGGGGAAATCAGGTCGGGATTGACTTCGGTCAAGGCGATGTACCATCCGGGGAGCATGACGCCAAAAGCCCAGGCTAAGAGGCGAATAATGCGGATAAAAGAGGCGTCATACCAGGCTGCGTTATAGTCTTCCGACGTACGATAGAAATCACTTAAGGTGGCGGGCACAGTTAAGACGAAAGGGTCGCCTTGTATCGAAAGCGCAACCTTGCCACTTTGGAGTTGGAGAGCGACCCAGTCGACACGTTCACTATAGCGGACGGTGGGGAAAAGTGCCCACGGATGATCTCGGATAAGGCTGCCTAAACGCGTCGCATTGGTCGCACTATCGAGGGTTAGTGAGCGGAGGCGATCGCGCACACGGGTAATCACCTCTGGCGAAGCTAAACTTTCGCAATAGATCAAATCGCAGCATGTCGGGAACCGCAGGCCAATCGACAACCGTTCCACTACCAAGTCGGGAGTAGCCAGGCGCTCTCGAATCTGCGCGATCTTGACATTCTCGAGTTCCACAAAGGCGTCTTGGGGGCCGCGAATCGTTTGTTCGGTGACGGGCGACTCGATGTCGCGGTGGGGTGGTTTTGCGAAGTCTATCAACACGGCTCCGGGTTTTTTGGCAGTGACAATCGCCGTTTGACCGCGCCATACGCCCGAAATGACACGACTCCAGAGTTGCACCGGGCGGGACGAATGCCCAATGTTGTCCAGCGTGTCTGGGGAGTCCGACTTAAGAAATGTGGTCAGCTCCTGGCTGTCCACTAGACCATCGATCCAAACCACTAGACGCGACCCGGTTTCTTGGACGACGAGGTCAGGAGCATGGGTGGCGTGTTCTCGAAAAAGACGGGCCAGGGTGCGAATGTCCGTGAGATTGAGTGCTTGTTGGGCGACTTGCGATTGGATGTGATGATGCCATGCGACGAGCACCGCATGAAGACGCTCTATGTCTTGGGATAAGGATTCGATGGGCACGTGAGCAATCCTTTCCGAGAGTCTTTTTCTATAACAACGGCCGTCGTATTAGTGTTGCGAGGCCATAGTCTTTTTATCCATGCGTGAGTATCCCGTCAGTTGCAGCGATGAATAAAACCGGGCTGGCCGAGTAAAAAAGCGCAGTCCGCATGAAACAGGCACTCGCATCGCGTCTAGGCAGCCAAATTCGCATCCGGGCATCTTGCCGCTGCGACTAGGCAATAGAAACACGCAGGGTAAACTCGAGGGCGTATCGTTTGGCAATGGACTCAAACGGCGAAAGGACGCTGTCGGGCCCCATCTCGGCAACCTATTGTTGACATTGCCGAAGCATTCTATCGTGTGGGGACACGGAGCGATGACCACGGCAGTGGGGAAAACGATTCGATCCCTCCAGTGGTCGAGAAGTTAGGGTGTTGGGGATTTGGTCGTATCATCCGTCGGCTCAGTTAAATGCATGGGTACCGTGCCAATCATCACGTCGGTCCGGTGTCGCAGCGCCGCCCCGATCGCTTGGCCCATACGGTTATGTAACAGTTCTTGACCCCAGGTATCGGGAACAATCTCTGGAATGAGAACCAACACCCGTTGTTTGGAGCGACGGTCGACGGTCTGGATGAAACGCAAGAGCGGGCGGACCACCGAGTGGTACTGGGATTTCAATTCGACCAAGCGCACCGGTGGGTTCCACTGCGCCCAGGAGGAGCGAAATGTGGCCATCTCTTGGTCAGAGTCGTCACCTTCGAACACCACGACCACTGCCAGCACCTGGTCGCTCAGAGAGAGCGCGTGGTCGAGGGCCCGACGCGTGAGCTCCGTGAGGTTGGGGGTAATGGGCACGACCACAATCGGACGCGGACGCGGCGTTAACGCGGCAGGGATTTGTCCAATTTTGAGATCCACCCCCACCCGCTTATAGTAGCGATGAACCTGCAAGAATCCGATAATCAGGATGGGGACGGCGAGCACGACGACCCACGCACCTTCGGTAAATTTGGTCGTCACAAACAAAATGGTCGAAATTCCGGTCGCGATGGCACCGGCCGAATTGAGTACGGCGCGGACTTTCCACCCCGGTGGCCGAACTTTTCGCCAGTGAAAGACCATGCCGGCCTGCGACAGCGTGAATCCCGTGAACACGCCAATGGCATACATGGGGATTAACGCCTGGGTGTTCCCATTGACCGCAACCAATAACGCGGCAGCGGCAATAGCTAAAAAAAAGATGCCACGTTCAAAAACTAAGCGATCACCCCGGACCGCAAACGAGCGGGGCGCATAACCGTCGTGCGCCAACAAGCTGAACAATACAGGTAACCCGCCAAAGGAGGTGTTGGCGGCCAGTCCCAAAACCACCATGATCGTTAGGGAGACAAAGTAATAAGCCCAATTGCGGCCTACAGCATCGGTCATGACCCGACTTAAGAGAGATTGGGAATTGGTCGGGAGCGCGCCGAAGCGAACGGTCAGCAACGCAATACCCAGTAACATGCATGCTAGAATCGCCCCTAAGAGCCACTCGGTGCGCTTGGCGCGAAGTTGCCGCGGTTGCCGAAAGAGCGGGACCCCGTTTGCGATGGCTTCAACTCCGGTGAGTGCTGTTAGTCCTGCGGCAAAGGCCTTCATTAAGAAAAAGATGCTGACATGCGGTGCAGCAGCGGCCGCAATGGGCGATGGTTTGGTTACGGCGGGGTGGACTAATCCCACCAGCAACACCGCTAACAGACCGACAATAAACAAAAATGTAGGCAGCAGGAAAGCCCTGGCGCTTTCGCCGACACCGCGCAAATTGAGAAAGGTGATAATGGCCAGAAGGAGTAGACACAGTGGCAATGTGGCGCCGAGCAGGCTAGGGAAAGCCGATGTCAGCGCTTGGATTCCGGCCGAGATGGAGATGGCCACGGTGAGTGTGTAGTCGACGGTGAGAGCTGCTCCGGCTAAAAGGCTGGCCCGTGCCCCTAGATTTTCCTTCGAAACGGCATAAGCTCCGCCACCGCGCGGGTAAGCATCGATGACCTGGCTGTATGACAGCACAAGAATCGCCAAGAGACCGGTAATGGCCAGAGAAATTGGCAAAAGATAGCGAAGGCCGACTGCGCCTACGGCAATGAGCACCAGCACAATAGCCTCAGGACCGTATGCAACGGATGTCAATGCATCCAAAGAAAGGGCCGCTAATCCTTCTGAGGTCCCGATTTCCTCAGTCTCTGCATCTTTAGATCGTAGTGGTCGGCCGACCAAAAGGCGCCATATGTCCATAGCCAAAGTGTACCACAGCCAACATCCCCAGGGGCGTCACGCATGTTGGGGATGTCACGGCGAACCAATTCAACGACCCTAATCGGACAAGACCAGACAAAGTGAGGGTGGACACCAGGCCACCCGTTTTCCGCAGATCAACTTGAAAGCGCGATACGCGTAGCGTGATAGTTAATAATTGGCACATGCGTCGTGAAGCGGCCTTTAATGTAGTGTTTGAATCGTATTAATGACCACCACGCCCACCATGAAGAGGACATAGATTCGAAGCCCCCAAATCAGGCTTTTGAGTCCAGGCCCCATTTTCAGTAAGTCCAATTGCTCGACGGCGTGCAGTGACGAGCGATACTCGTTCAAAGCTTCGGCCACCAGCATGATATCGTCGTCTGAACGATTTTCGGACGCATTGTCAAAGGTCATTTCTGCCATGAATCCTACTCCTTTTCTTGAACGGTCGAACATGGTGCGTGATCACTTCAGTCCCGGAATAATGACCGTAAGCGCGTAGACGATGCCAGCTACAGACACAAAGACCCCGACCCCGACGCCAAGAATGTTTAACCACCACGTGTTGCGGTGCACTCCCATGATGGTCCGGTCATTCGCCAAAATGAGAAGGAAGCCAATGGCTGGAGGCATCGTCAGTACCGCGATGACATTGACTAAGATAACTACCAGCTCCAAAGGAAAGCCAGGCAGCAACACCACGGCACCGCTGACGGCGGCGACTGCCAGCAAAATGACATAAAACCCTTTCGCCTGGCGAAACGAGCGATTAAGACTGTGCGCCACTTTCGTGACCTCGCCAAACGCGTAAGCCGAGGATGTTGAGATGGTAATGGCTGCTACCAACCCCGCTTCCAGAATGCCTAAGGCAAAGAGCGTGGCGCCAAAACGGCCCGCGTAAGGAATTAACGCTTGCGCAAATCGCGCGGCTCCATATTGGCTTGCATTCATGTGGTGAAGAAAGAGTGGGGCGGTGGCGATAATCGCGGCGCAGGCGGCGATTGTCGCCAAGAACGCTCCAATCGCAGTGTCGAGGCGCCCGTGTTGGATGTCCTTGACCGAAAGGCCTTTGTCAGAGACGGCACCTTGTTGGAAAAATAGCATCCAAGGGGTAATGGTGGCTCCAATATCGGCCAACAGAATAATGAGCGTATTGTCATTCATGCCGCCCGGCAAGGGTCCCCAGGTCACGAAGGCACGCCCGACTTGCGCCCAGTCGGGGTGCACTAATATCGCCACGGGAATGAAGACCAGGTTGAATAACGCAAACGCTAGGGTCATGCGCTCCCAACGCCAATAGCGCTTGGACAATACTGCGGCAGCAATGATGAGTAATGCACCCGCCACGGCGACGACTGGAGGGATGCCAAAGAATCCGGCACCTGCCACGATGCCGATAAATTCTGTGACGAGCGTCATCACATTGGTTGCTAATAGGTCAATCATCGCGAAATTACCCCAAAATCGGCCGAAGCGTCGATAGATCAGGTCGGCGTGGCCAGTTTTGGAGACTGCGCCCAGGCGTACAGTGATTTCCTGCGCGACGAATGCAAGTACGAACGTGAAGACCACAAACGGCAGGAAGAAACCAACGCCAAACTGTGATCCGGTGGCAGAATACGACAGCATTGACGGGGCATCGTTTTCTCCTAGCATGACGAGTAACCCAGGGCCAATCAACAGCCAGAACAGCCGCCATCGACGATGTTGGTAGTGCGCGTTGAGAACCTGCACGCGATCGCGCGTGCGCTGTTTTTCTTCTTCATTTATGGGCCTAGTAATCATGCGTTAACCCCCTGAGGATGTGAGCCTCGACTTCGTTTGTTAACCAAGGGCAATAACACCATATAAAGCGTGATCGCGTTGGGTGAATTGTCCCGAGAAAAATGTGAATAAGCATGAGCCAATCCACCACTTCCTTGGATACGAGGCGGTCGGCTGGGTGACTCGCGGTGGCCGCAGCGGTTTCGAGCTGACCGAAGGCACCTTCTTCTCACTCCATCAACATTCTTATGCGGGTTGTCCGACCTGTCACAGGGCCGTCGTCTTTGCAAGATCCGTCCGGTATCGAATCGAAAATTCTTCCAAGTTGTCGTAACTTTGGCAGTTACGGAGGATTTTTGGGGATCGTGGGGCCATGTGCGGTAGACCATAGGCCACTGGGCCTTACCGAATCTGACAAAATACGCTTAATCTCGCTAACATGAGGGATGCGTCTTCCAGTCAACGGTCCATCCCTGACGTTGAATCCGAGGATTTTTAATATAAAGAGATTGTGTGGTGGTTTGATTGCTCCGTGCTAATCGATGGTTTGTGCTAACCGTGGTGCCCGGTCTGGCGTTGGGCATCGGCTGGTTTAGGCAGACAGCGGTGGTACAGGCCGGATTTATTCCTACATACCGGGCTTCAGCGCTCATTTCACGAGACAATGGGCCGATGACATCAATCAGGAGCGACTCAGTGTCGCGCATAATCGTTAAGGCGGCGATACCAACGGACACGGCTGTCAGATCCACTGAAATCACGGTTCACGCTCGGTCCACCAAACATCCGGCGAACGCTGCGAAAAAATCTCAACGGCAGATTAAGAAAGCCGATAAGGCCACGCCTATGGTGTTAGGCTACTATGTCCCGGGAGTCGCGGCGTTGGCTGATCTCAGGGCTCATGCCCAACAAATCACAGCCATTGCTCCGTTTTGGTATTCCTTGCGCGTCAACGGCACCCTGCATGACCTGGGTTCGAGTGTGAGTCTAACCCGTTGGTGCGTCGCCCACCACATTGCGGTCTACCCTATGGTGATTAACGGTTACGGGAACACGAATGCGCTGCAAAATCCCACATACTACACGCGTGACTTGGCGTTTCTCGTAAAATTGGCACGTACTTCCGGATATGCAGGACTCAATCTTGATTTTGAGTCGTTGAACAATGACGATGAAGGGCTTTTGGATCGCTTTGTGGCGGCTCTGGCGCATGAACTGCATCGGGAAGGCAAGAAACTGATTGTGTCGGTGGGGCCTAGAACCAGCAACAGTAACGGCTACCACGTTTATAATTACCAGAGTTTGGGGGCATCGGCCAACTATGTGGATTTGATGCTTTACGACGAGCACGACAATACCAGCGCGCCCGGACCGGTTGCTGGATTAAATTGGGCGGACGCGATTGTGCAATATGCTCGGGCTACCATTCCGGATTCTAAAATACTTGTAGGGCTTGCGGGGTATGGATACAATTGGGCTTCTACCGGATCCACCACGGTGACGGACGCCCAAGCCCTCAATCTGGTTGACCGCTACGGCTACGACTGGGACGGGGGATCGGTGCAGGAACCGGAAGTGACGTATAGCGTCGATGGAGTGCGACACGTGGTTTGGTTTGAAGATAGCTATAGCGAAGCGTTCAAGGTCCGCTGGGTGAGACAATATGGGCTCGGCGGCGTGGCCTTATGGGCTCTGGGCCAGGAAAATCAAGGTGTCTGGGCTATGTTGCACACGATGTTGCCCTAGTTCGGTGCGGTGTAGGTGATTCAGGCTGACCGCGAGTAAGCCGCCATCGTGATCTCTCATTTGCAGTTGAGACAACGCGACTGGCTGGGCCGAATTGGAGCCAAGCATTCGGGGAAGTGCGGGACTGTACTGAGATGAAAACCGACTAGACGGAAACTCCGCCACACGCACAGTATTGGCTGGTGGAGGTGGTGTAACGAATGGAGGACGGTGTCTGTCGCCCCATTGAGACTGGAAAGTCCACACCCTTGAAACCGCCGTGTGAATAGCGCTGGAGCGTCCGTGTCAGCACCAACTCCGATGTGATTGGCTCACCTAGGTTAGTGCTTTTGGCGTGCTACGGGTCCCATTGCCGTGAGCGACAGGGGTCTTTTGCGCGCCATAAATGGCCAGTCATCGTGATTTGGTTTGTTCGGGTCCATCCTGGTATCGTTCACGTCCGGCCGCGATCCCTATGGGCTAGTGGATGGCTCCGATGATCATGCCGATTAGCGCGAAGATCCACACATAGGCCACGTATTGCGTCACACGTCCCGATTGGATGCGTTGGATGTTTCGACCCAGCCAGGTGCCCATCTGCATCATTGGTCGGTACAGCTGTTCTTCCAGTCGATTGATAACCGTATGGCGGTAGAAGTGGGCTTGTTGGCGTTGGGTTCGCTCGCGCGACAATCCGTAAAACCGGCTAAAGGCCAGGCGAATGGGATGCGTAAATCCTTCTGCGGACCAGGTGGTTTGGGGAGAAAATGGGGTGGCGCCCCCATTCCAGGGAGCGACCCGACGAAGTGGTTTTCGTCGAACGAAGTGGCGGATCAGACCGACCACGACACTTAAGAAGAGCGCCATAAAGAGCAAGACATAGGGGTCGCCCACGTTAAAGCTTTGTGGGAAGAACACGGTGCCTTGGGCGCCGGGGGCCGGGATCAGATTGGCACCGATGGGTATTAAAGGCAAAGCCGTCTGTGGGTGAATAAAACTCGGTGCCACCACGGGACTGTTGGACGTCAAAAACGAATGCAATGAGCGATTAAGCCAAGGCAAAAACCAGGGAACGCCGGGTCCTGGCACCAACATCAGCAACAACGGCAGCGCTAAGGCCCAGACCCACTCTCGAGCCGGGGGGGCGATGTCTTTGGCCGAGCTTCGATGAATGCCTAAGAATATAAATCCAAACCAGCGTAAATATGCGGCAAGGCCGATGGCCACTGTAAGCGCGATGAAGCCGGCCGTGATCATCAAGGCGAGGTGCACTAAAGCCACGCTGGTGGACGTCGAGATGGGCTTTAAAATGCTCTCCAACAAGAGCCATTCGCCGACAAATCCTCCCAGTGGCGGAAAAGCGCCGAGCGCCAGGATACCGAGGAGAGATAATAGAGCCGTCGCGCTTGATGTGTGAATGAGTCCGCCCAACCGGTCTAAGGTATGGCCCCACTGTCCGGTGTAGTCGCTGGCGGCAAAGAGCACAAACTTGGCGCCCGCATGCATGACCAAGAGGACAATGGCGCTATCTAGTGCTAAACTGGACCCCACGTTGTGGGGGGCAACCAAAGAGAGAATACGCCACAGAGCCAACGCGGCAAAGACTAGGCCAAGAATTTCCAGCGTCGAATAGGCGAGCACCCGTTTGACATGCCGGGACACCACGCTGTACAAGGCACCGCTTAACGCGCCCAGCACGCCCAGCACCAACATAACAATCGCCCAAGACAGACCGCTTCCGGCAATCTCGGTCATCGCCAGAACCCCGCTGACAGCCAAGGCGGTCAAAAGGCCGGAAAATATGCCAGCCACCACGCCGGGGGCCTCGGGCTCTGCCATCGGCATCCAGATCATGACCGGGAACAATCCGGCCTTTACGCCAAAGGCCACCAATGCCATCAACATGATGATGTTCGTGACTGCTGGTGAATGCGTCGGCGCTAGGCGGGCCAACCGGATCAGCGAGTCCGACAAAAACTGCGTGTGGGTAGGCATGAGCCACGCTAACGCGATCAAGAGCAACATTCCACCAAATTCCGACAACGCCAAGAGCGCCCACCCGGCATTCCAAACCGGGCGTGAACGCCGGGTGGTCACCAAGCCCAAGTAGGTGACCGCCGAAATGAATTCCCAGGTTAAAAGCAGCATAAGCCCGTCGCCGCTCCAGACATAGACGCCAACCCCCGCCATTAAGGGCAACAGGGCATAGAAGACACGATGGCTGTCGGTCCGTCGCATTGTCAGCAGCGTTGCGGACAAAAACAAGATTCCCGCGACAATCGCCCATAAGCCAGCGAGCGGCAAAGGCGCCATGACCAGAGTCGGCCAGGGGTGGGGCAGCGCCATTCGGCTGGCGTGAGCGGGAGAGAGGCTAAAGGACATGACAACCAGCGCAACCGACCCAACCGTCATGACAAAACTGAGCCAATGGCGAGTCCAGCGCGGCTTGAGCGTTGTCAGCAAGGCTGCTCCGGCCAGCGAGATGAGAGAAAACCCGATCCAACCCATCACCCAAAGTGAGCCGTTCATGCCCGCACCCCCCTTGGGGCCAAGGATGCTGGATCCGCTCCGTCGACTGCCGCCAAAAGGCCGCGCAGCAGGTCTCCGGGTGTGGGTGGACAGCCGTGAATGCGAACGGTCACGGGGACTATGTCGTCGAGACGACCGAGAACGTCGGGCGCGCCTTGGAAGACCCATCCGTCAATGGCACATGCACCAACAGCCACCACGCGCTTAGGGGCCGTCATTTGATCATACACAGTGCGAATGACCGGTGCCAGCGCCCGCGTAATCACGCCGGTAACGACTAACACGTCCGCATGTTTGGGCGATGGGACAAAACTAAATCCGTACCGGCTCAAGTCATAATCAGGGCTCGATAAAAGACTCAATTCCGATTCGCAGCCGTTGCACGAGCCTCCATCGACCTGCCGAAGCGCCACCGACCGCTTGAAAAAGGGCTGCTCCAATGGCGCGTCAACAACAATTGCGCCACTGCGTGACATGTGTTGAACCGTGTCGTCTAAAGCGGTCGGATAGCCTGTGGTTTTAGGCCGGTGGACGACATTTTTAACCCAATGCCAATAGTACAACGTTGATACCTCCTAAAAATTAGCCATCCCAACCGGCCACCGAAAGCGAAAAGCTGGCATCAACGATCGGGAAATCTTGAAGAATGTTGCCGTTAGCCATCGTGACAGGATATACAGCCCAGTTTCGCTGAGACGGCGTCGCCACGTGTAATTGTGCAATGCGACCGGTATCGGGTGAAAAATGGATTTGATAGGCGAGTAACCCCCGTGGGGCTTCCACCAACCCAATGCCGGTACGACGGCGCGGCCGCGATTCATCAAAGCGCGTCAATTTGTCTGATTGGACTCGTATTGCGTCGCGATCCCAGTTCCGTAGGATTTCGTGGATTAGTTTCAGGCTCACAGTCAGTTCGGCGACGCGGATGCGAAAGCGCGCGTAGGAATCGCCGCTAGACAACACCGGAATGTGAAGGTTGTGGTGGGGATAATCGGCATACGGATGCACTTGGCGCACGTCCATCGCCAATCCCGCCGCACGTCCGACTGGCCCCACCGGCCGGATTGCCGCCACGGCTTGCGCAGGGACGGTACCGGCTCCGTGCAGGCGGTCTAGAAATGAAGTTGTGTTTTCTAGGTCTCTGGCAATGGTTGCCACTTCCGTCAACACATTAGTAACTATCTGACGGATTTGTACGAGATCGGCCTGACGGGGCCAAAGTTCCGTATTGATACCCCCGGGGATGACCGTGTGTCGCGAATAACGATGTCCAAACAACTGGTCGTTGATACGCAAGATCGTTTCTTTGAGATGCAAAAACTCCATCTGCGCAACGGTAAGACCAGTCGACACGGCGATAGCAGCTAAGTCTCCTAGATGACTTGCGGCACGCTCCAATTCCGCGACCAGGGTGCGGGTTACGGCTGCCCCTGGCCCAATGTCTACCTCCCAAGCATCTTCGACGGCTTGGGCCATGGCCAAGCTATGATGGACGTTGGATGTCGTGGTAAACACGGATACCAGCGAATAGGCACTTGATACGGTGCGAGACACGGCCAACTCGCGAATATGGCGGCGCTTAAATCCATTTTCGAGCTGGACATGCACGATATCGTCGCCCATCACGGTGAGTTGGTACAAAAGCGATTCCGCCACATCGGCGCGCACCGGGCCGAGAGGGTAGATGAATAATCCCTTGCCGCGCACGGGTGGGCGGCGTCCGGAGCGCCATCCCCAACGGGGCCATTGTCGCGCAAGCTCGTGTTCGGCTGAAAGCGTCTCCAGGATGCCCAGTGCCGAGGGCGGTGGGCCGAGCGGCTTCTGCTGAAAGCTTCGGCTCCAATCCAGAGAGTAAACCGCACCGGTCTGGCGATGCATCAAAACAACGCTCAACATATCGTCCGAGGCGCTAAGAATAACTGTCTCATATTCACCCTCCCGCGCACGTTGCCAGACCTGAAGCCACTGGGGGTAGTCGGAAAGGCGCTGACGGTTTGAGTCGACCGTTGTGGTTGAACTAGGCATGAAATCCTCCTTGGGGATGAAATATCCGATGGCTCAAAGATAGACGGATCCCAGCTGGTGGACTAAGTGTTGCCACAAGGGATGCGCAACCAGGGGCAGGGCGATGCCTCCAATGACGACGAGCACTGCTAACGCGACGCTGGGCAAAATCAACGCAACCGGTTCAGAAATGGCGGGAGCGGACGGCGGCATACCGACAGGACCCGCAGAAAAGAGCCATGTGGGTACCCTTCGCGCAATGGCGACAAAAATAACCACGAGCAAGGCCGCCGCAATCGCGACAAACACGCGATCCCCCACCTGATGAAACCCTCCCGCTAACACCAGCCATTCACTCCAAAATGGCGCAAATGGAGGCAATCCGACAATAGCTGCCGACCCCAATGCGAGCAGGGCGCCGGTCCAGGGGGTCCGGTGCAGGATTGCACGGGCGCCATATTGGCTGTCGGAGGTATGATACAAAAGTCTCACCGTGCCAGCATTGTGGAACAACAAAGTTTTGCTAATAGCGTGGGTCCAGATATGCAAGGCTGCGCCAATCAGGGCAATGCCTCCAAACCCAACACCGAGGCTAATGATGCCGATGTGCTCGATGCTGGAGTAGGCCCAAAACCGCTTCAGGTCACGTTGAAAGGCGAGAGAGCTTGCCGCAATCAGCAACGACAGAAGGCCGAGCCCGATGAGTGCATCCTGCAGGTAGAGCGCGGGAACGACCGGAGTCAAGATGCGAAACAAGCGATACACAATCACGACCGCACCGGCGAGTTTAATCGCAGACAGGAGTCCTGAAACAGGCGCGGGCGCCTCGCTGTGAGCGTCCGGAAGCCAGGTGTGAAACGGCGCCAGACCTGCTTTAGCGCCGTATCCAACCAGTGCGAAATAGGCACCGATGAGAGCCCAATGTTGGCGGGCTGTTGTTAGGAGAAGATGCGCCGGCAGGGCATGCCAGGCAAACAGTGGACTTCCCACGGCAGTGAGGGCCAGGACGGTCCCGAGAAGCGCAAACATGGCACCCGTTTCGGTGACGATAACGTACTTCCACGCCGCTTCAATGGACGCGGTGGTGTTGGGGAGGGCTGCTAACACCACACTCGAGAACGTCGCAGCCTCCATTGCAACCCAGAGCCATAGGAGATTTGTCCATAGGGCGATGGCCAACAGTGAGGCGATGAATACAAACAGCAAGGCGTCATAGGACTGACACCGCCGGGTCGACCATTGGTGCTGTTGCGCTTCGCGTGCGATGTAGGGTCCCGAGTACCATAAGGCAAATATGGACAAAACCGCCACCGTCACGAAGTACCAGCCGGACAACGGGTCAAAGCCGTGCCAGATGCGGGCGATTTGGGTTGTTAATGCAGCCGCCAAGAAGACGATAGCGAACCTCCGCAGCCCAACGCTGGATCGATGGGGAAGCACTAAACTCGCGACTGCGCATATTATTAGTCCCAAAGGGAGGATCCAAAGTGCAGCGCTCATCCAATCAGTTCCTCCAAATTGCGGACGTCTAACGTCGAATGGACCTCTTGAATACGGTGGGCGACCAATGCGAGCACCAGAGCCAGACTGACACTCACTGCATAAAATCCGACATCGACACTCGCGGGGATAGCTCTTCCGAACATGACCACGCCAACGTCCACAATGGTGTCTAAACTTAATAATGCCCAGAGCATGCTCCAGACTTCGTAGCGCGCCGAAAGCTGGAGACAAGAGACAAACATTGCGGCAAAGACGAGACCGGCCAAGGTTGGATTAGGCATGCCCATGCGCCCTAACAGGATGCCCGCCGCGCTTAGCACCAGGACGTACATCAAAAGGCCCCCCGCACCGATCGGGGTTTTGGCACTGTACACCCCGCGCGAGGTAATAAGACCGCGTCTGACGATCTCAGGAATGAGAGCCATGCGTACAATGACGGTCAATCCCACCGTTACCCAAAGTAGGGTCCGGTGACCGTGAACCGCCAGGACGACTGCGATCCCGGCGCCGGCTAGAGCCTGCAGGCGATAGAATGTGGTAACAGACCGGGGTGTTTTGACAACCATGATACCGACTGTGGCCAGCCACAGCAGGGCTGCCGCAGCCTCGCCCAATATCGACATTTCCTCAACTCCTCTCATGGGATCAAAGATTGGCGGCTAAACCACCCAGGGCTGCCAGCAGCAATGCTGCCAACAAAAAATCCACGTTGCGCAAGAGCCGCAATTTGCCAAAACCGGCTTCGATGCTGATGATGATGAGGCCGACCAGGGTGACCTTGAGCATAACCGCCAGCATGGCCAGCCCTATTGGGCCCCAATGGGCGGTGGCGGCAAGACCCCACGGGGTTGTTAGGACATTGGTTAAGATCAGTATGAGTATGGTTAACTTCATCCATCCGCCCCACTCGTATAGGGCTAAATCGGGTCCGCTCGATTCAAAGGTGCGCGACGGGTCAATCATCGACAATTCTTGCGACGTCGAAGGATTGTCGATGGGGATGCGGCCCGCCTCAGCCAATACCAGCAAAAACCAGCCGACGACGACCAACCCGTGCGCGGGGCTAAAGAGCCATTTAGACGACGCGAAGGCCTGATTGACAATGAACGGGATGGTCGCGCCCGCAGCCGAGGCGGCAATGAATATCAAGAGCAGGGAGAGGGGTTCGGTAAAGGTGGCGATTAACCGAATTCGGCTGACGCCGAGCACTGGGTAGACACTGCCGCTATCCAAGGCGGCAAAAAGAAGAGCGAGACCGCCAGCCGCTAAAATCATGCCGCCAGCCAACATGTCGCCCATCCAGGCGAACGGAAGCGGGAACGCGGTTGTCACCGGAATCAGCATAGCGACCAATAACGGCGCTACAAAATAGATAATGGGAGCCCATTCCGAGATCCAGCTGGCATGGGCGCTGCGCACTGTTTCTTTGTGCCACCACTTCCATAAGTCGCGATAGGGTTGCCACACCGGTGGCCCGTGGCGGCTTGCGAGGCGGGCGCGGTAGCGTTCCATGATTCCACGCAGAAGCGGCGCAAAAGCCAATACAAATCCCACTTGTATGGCTTGGGCCAAGTATAAATTCATTGAGCTCTGACCTCCGACGCAAAATAGCAATCAAAAACACCGGTAATGAGACCTGACATTGTGTCAGGAGTCATCAACCCGGTGCGGGTGGTTTCGGATCATGGTCCGCGGCGGATTCCATCGCCGATGGGCTAACATACGTTAATATCCTCCATGAGTATAGCATAGATTAAAAGTTGGACAAGATTGATGGCCGGAACACAAGTCTTCTGGTCGAGCCCTGGAACCCACCGGCTAGGCAGCAGCGTTAATCGACGTCGTGGTTATTTGATCTGGACTTACAGGGCAGTTGGAGTTTTGCCTGCACAGCCGCTACAATGAAGTGGTAAGTGGTCGCTGGGGGCAGACGTGTGACAACGAAGCAGATTGAAGCCGCGGTGACGCGATTCATCGAACAGTATATGGAGGCGTTTTTGGTTCCGGGCGTGGCGGTGGCCATCGTGCAGGGAAGCCAGGTGTTGGTGTGCCGTGGCTTTGGCGTGCGGCGGGTGGGTGAATCCCGACTTGTGACGGAAGACACCCTCTTTCCGATTGCGTCGGCGTCCAAGGCGTTTACCACCACCGCAGTGGGAATATTAGTCGACGAAGGGCGCCTAAGCTGGGATCAACCGGTGCGAGAGTATTTTCCTCAGTTGCAATTGTCTGATCCGCTAGCCAGTCAAATGTTGACTTTGCGCGATATGGCATGCCATCGCACCGGATTGCCGCGCCATGACCTGATTTGGTATAAGTCGCCGTTTTCACAAGCCGAGCAAATCCGCCGCATTCGTTATCTGGAGCTGAGCCATCCATTTCGCAGTGTCTGGCAATATCAAAATCTTATGTATATGGCCATGGGTCACATTATGACGGAGCAGGCTGGACAACCTTGGCACGAATTTATTCGTAAGCGCATTTTTGAGCCGTTACGGATGGAGTCCAGCAATTTCTTCATTGACGAATCAGAACGTCACGGTGATTATGTGTTTCCGCATTTGGAAGAAGACGGGTGCGTTCGTGCTATTCCCTTTTACCGGGACCCCGAACCCGTGGCCGATGGGTCCATTAACACCAACGCGCGTGACGTCGCTCGCTGGCTTTTACTCAATTTAAACGGCGGAGCATACGACGGTAGCGTAATCGTGTCTCGTGAACAACTTGCAAACCTCATGACCCCCCACATGGTTGTGCCGGGCTGGCCTCGTCTGAAGGAGCAACCGCTGTGCACGTACGGCTTAGGGTGGTTTATTGAATCTTATCGCGGATCTCTCATGATCCACCACGATGGGGCCATTGATGGCTTTTCCGCCGCGGTGGCTCTCTTGCCTGATCAGGGGGTCGGCATTGCCATTCTAACAAATGCCGATACCGGCAGTTATTTTAAGGAGGCATTGCGCAACTTCATTGCCGACCTGTTTTTGAAATTGGATTCGCCGGATTGGGCTGAAAGCCTGCTGACTTTATACGTAAAAGAACGACGCAGTGCACGGGCAAAAACAACCCGCCCGAATCTTGCGCGAGTCTTGGGAACACACCCCTCGCACACGCTAAGCGATTATGCCGGGCTTTATGAGCACCCTGCGTACGGCCTGGTGGACGTGTCCCCGTTGAGCCATGGGCTGAAGATTCATTACCATGCCTTTCAATTTAATGCGGCCCACTATCACTACGATACGTTTGCTATGCGTCCTGATGACAGTACCTGGCTGCAGTTTATGGGTCCGGCCTGGTCGCCGTTGATCACATTTTCGTCTGGCGCGTCGGGGCTGGTGGAGACACTCAGCATGTGGCTTGAGCCCGACCTGAATCGGCCGATTGTGTTTTGGCGCGTGTCGTAACGACAGTCATGGCAACGAACGATGTCATGACAAACGCTCAGGCTGGCCCACAACTTGGCGCATGGCCTGGGTTACGAGACTGGTCGGGACAGCACGTAGCACAAGCGTTTGCAGAGTTCCCACTCCTCGTCTCTGCCAGTGGATCAGTTGCCCGAGCCGACGCGACCGCCACCCCACCGCCAACGCAGAGCCGAGCCTGATCCGACGATAGATCTGCAGGGCACGTTCCGCGTCTTCTGGATGTTCGTAGAGCTCGCGCGCCAGCACGTAGGCGTCCACAATTGCTTGACAGGCGCCTTGACCGGTGTTGGGGGTCATAAGGTGCGCGGCATCCCCAATCAGTGTGACGGCAGGCCGGACTCCAAAGGGTTGCAACCGGTCAAAAATGGGATGGATTAAGAGCTCGGACGGATCGGTGGCCTCGATCAGGTTGCTAATGGGAGGGGTCCAGCGTTGAAAATGGCGAATAATATCGTCCATTGCCGGGGGGTCAGCGGGAGGCCGGGGCCAGCGCATCGTGGCATACCAATACACCAATTCTTCCCCGACCGGGCTATAGCCAAATTCTCCCGCCCCTCCCCAAACTTGTACGACGGTGTGTTGATGAGTCTTTGGTAAACAAAACACTACCAGACCACGCAGCGCAATAAATCCTTGATACTGGGCATCGGGCAGATCCCATAGAGCCTGGCGTACAGTGGAGTGGGCACCGTCGGCACCAACAACCACCCGAGCAGAAATTGCGGGACCACTTTCCTGATAAAGGGTGTAGCCCGAGGCCGTTCGATGCAGGGCATTAATGGAATGGTTCCACCGGATCCAGTCTTTCGGAACGGCCTCAGCGACTGTTTGCAAAATGTGGGATCGCGGTACCGCCCACGAGGACTCCTTCCACTTTCCGGAAATGCGTGATAGATCCACTGTTTTCAAAGGGCGGCCATCCGCACGAATAAATAGGTATCGATCGATCCGGGATCCAGCGGCGACAATTCGGTCAGCGAGGCCCAACCGTCGAAAAACCCACATCGCGTTGGGCGCCATGGCCAAGGCTGCACCGCCTTGCAAGTCATGACGACGGCGCGCTTCAAGAACGACGGCCGAGAGGTTATGCGCATCAAGCGCCTTAGCTAGCGTGAGACCCGCAATGCCGCCTCCGATAATTGCTACGCGTGGCACCATCGAAGCCACCTCACACGGACTAGGTATGTTACACTAACATTTAGTATGGCTTGCACCAAGCCCAATAGCAAAGGGTGTGGAGTATGGCAAAGACGAGCAAGCGGAACTTTAGCCAAAGTCGCTCTTCCAATTGGTGGCTATGGGTTATCGTGGGAGTCTTGGCGATTGGGGTACTTATCGTCGGCTATGGTGGACTAGGTGTGCGGCACTCCGCGTCTTCGGATTCCACGGCCGCGGCACTACACGAACCGAAACTGCCCAAGAACGGTTTTACCTGGAACTATCGGGCCTATTCAATTAAAACGGGCCGGCCCGCCTACCTGACCCGCGGCTCGCGTGTGACAGTGGTTATGTTGATGGCATCGTGGTGTTTATATTGCGCCTATGAAGATCGCTATGTGTGGCCGGCCTTGATCCATACGCCGGGACTTCAAGTCAATTTGATCGATGTGTCAACCATCAGTGGAATTGGCGATCCGGGCCCCAAGACTCCGCCTTTTAGTGGCCATGACAATCAAGGACATGCCATTGGTGCGGTCGGCATGCGTCAAACTATGGAGAAATATGTCAAGAAGTTTCATTTAACCGAGCCCAATGTGCATGTGTTCGTTGATCCGAGCGGTATCAAGTACTGGAGCCTGCAGGATTTTCCGACCATCATGGTGCTTAACCGACAGGGTCAATTGGTCAAACGCTTTAATGGAGCGTTGACAATTGCGCAAGCTCGGGCCTATGTGCAGAGTATTGCGAAGTCGTCACATTAGAAAGATCCGCTCCTCGTGGCAACGGGCACTAAGCGGCTGATGGGCGGAGCGCGTAGTTGAAGCGAGAATCGCCTGATGCGCCGCAAAAATGGCGAAACCAGACAAACCTAGCTCCAGGACACAGATATTTTTGAGATTACGTCGCTGCACGATTGACGACGTGGATTCTCTTGCATATACTAAACCTGGCAAGTGAATAGCGTCCTCGTTAGGCGAGGCGTCGATACCAATACAGGCCACTGCTCCGATCCGTCGAAAGACGCTAAGGCGTAGACCAGAGGTTGCCGGATTAAGGCTTCTTCCGAAGTGGCTGAATCTCGTTCAAGAGATTCTCACGTGGTATCGTGCTGAAGCTCAACCAGGGGGGACAAAGGGTACATGCGATGTCCTCCTGTGAGCGGGAGGATTTTTCGTTAGATGATAAAGGAGGGGACCCGGGTGAGTACAGACCCTGGAGATAGTAGCGGGGCGAGAGGATTTCGACAAGACAATATTTCTGTGCTTTCCCGAGTGTCGTCCAGACAATAGTCCGGCCTCCTTGGGAAAGACCAAGGAGGTAGGGCCATGCAAACACAACAAGTTGCAACGACCGCATGGCATGAAGAGGCTCGGTTGCGAGCGGAGGACCAGGCGCGGGTTGCATCATTGCGGCAGTCATCGAGTTGGATCAAGCGGATTTTATTGTTTTTGACGTTGTTGGGTCCGGGAATTTTGGTCATGATTGCGGACAATGACGCCGGTGGCGTTATTACCTATGCACAAACCGGGTCCATGTACGGTATCGGTTTCTTTGTTCCTGCGTTGGTGTTGGGTGGAGTGATCGCGTTTGTGGTGCAGGAAATGACGGTGCGACTTGGCGCCGTGACGCATCGCGGCCATGCCGAGATGATTTGGGGGAGATATGGCTCCTTTTGGGGTTGGTTTTCGCTTATCGATCTAGTGCTGGCCAACACGTTGACGTTGATCACGGAGTTCATCGGTATTACGGTGGGCATGTCCGTATTTGGAGTACCGCCGGTCTTGAGCGCGGCGCTGGGACTGGTGGTCGACGCCGGAATCTTGCTAGTGTTGAGGTATCGCAGTTGGGAGCGCGTCTCCTTGTGGATTGCCGCCGGCAATCTGGTGTTCGTGCCTTTAGCGTTGATGGCACATCCGGACTGGGGACACGTCGTGGCGGCTTTTCAGCATTGGTGGATACCGGGAGGGTTTTCGGCTGCCTTTTTGTTCGTTGTCTTGGCCAACTTTGGTACCACCATTGCGCCCTGGATGCTCTTTTTTCAGCAGTCCTCCGTGGTAGACAAAGGATTGACGGTAGAAGATGTGCGGCATGGTCAGGTTGATACAGCCTTGGGTTCTTTGGCCATGGTGCTTGTGGCGGTTGCCATCATCGTTGTTACAGGGACCTTCGCTTTTGGTCATCCGGGCGCGCAAAGTTATGATATCCAGCAAATCATCGCCGTGATTGGCCAGCGTTTGGGACCGATCGGGCAGTCGTTGTTCGCGTTGGGGTTAGTGGAAGCGGGAACGATTGCTGCAATTGCTTTGACAGCAAGCACCTCATGGGCCACCGGAGAGGCCTTTCGCTGGCCCAAGAGCATCAATTTACCGGTTCGCCAAGCGTGGCGGTTTTATGTTCCGGGACTGGTCAGCGCCGTGGTGGCGGCAGCAATTGTCCTGATTCCCCATGCCCCATTGGGGTTCTTAAACTTGACGGTACAGGTTTTGGCTTCGATTTTCATGCCGGCGGCCTTGTTGTTTTTGCTCCTATTGCTCAACGACACGGAAATCATGGGACAGTACGTGAATAAGTCGTGGCAAAACATTTCGGCCATCTCGATTGTGGGATTGTTAGTCATCTTAAATGGACTATACGGCATTTCAGTTGTGTTCCCGAGGATTTTTTGAGAAATGGGGTGATGGTATGCACCGCAGCAAGGATAATTTGCAGGTTCTGGAGCCTGCGGATGAGCCGGTGACGCTAACCCGCGTGACGCCCAATCGCCGCATTCAAATCGTCTTCTGGGGACTTCGGGCGTACATTGTGGTGATGGTTGTTCTGGTAATCATCGGCTTTGCGCGCGGGATGCATTAAAGCTACGGATGGGGCCAACGCGCCCGAACCTGATCGCGTTTGGCTATGGTATCATCAGCGTCGCCGTAGCGGATGTCTTCGTACACTTTAGACACTTCATCGCCGACGTTAGGTTGACTGCGAGCCATCCATTCGCGCAGCGTCTCGGATGGCGCGCGTTCCTTTTGCAAATGGCGGGATTGGCGAAGCCGCCGGGCCACGAGAGTGCGTACCGGCTTTAAGCGCCGACGCAGCGGGCGGTAAAAGTCGGGTACCTCATCGGAAAGATCTTCTCGCACAATGCCGCGATCGCTGCCGACAGGATCCAGATTGTCCTCGTTGCGTGCCCAGTAACGGTACGCGGCATAAAGGGAAAGAGTCAACACAATCAAAGCACCAACGACCAGCGCGCTAGTGAGAATAACAGGGATATGGGTGACGACCTTACTGGGCAGGTGGTGTGCCTCGAAAGCAGATCGGAGCGAGCGATTTGTGGTAGGCCGAGCTGAAAGGTGAATGCGGGAAAACACGGCAATAAAGGGATAGGCGATGACGCTAAATGTGGTAGCTAATACGGTTTGCCACGGCATGAGATGGATGATTAAACCGGCAGCCGCTGCTCCTAATCCGGCCACTACGGCTATGCTCATGGCCAAGCGCAAGCGTTGCGGCTCCATTTGTTTCTCCGCGTCTTGTGATGTCACCAGCGCGACGATTGCGATGGCTGCAAGCAAAAGAAAAACCCATGTCACCCGGGGATTGATAAAACTAGCGACAACAATGATTGGCACGCTGCCGAGAATTGCGCGATCGGCTGAGGGGCGTTGCGCTCGCGCGATGGACAGGGCCGCGATGGCCATGATGACGATAAGCGCGACACCCCAGAATTTTGCTACCGCTACGATCATGAACGTCACCACCGCAACTTCGATGGCAAATCGCAGGAGAGGCGGGATGCGGCGGAAAACCCCGGGGATGGCGGCGATCAATAACAGGAGCCAGGCGGGGACTGAAAGGCCGACGACGCTTGCCAAGGTGAAGAGAGAAACACTGTATAGGGCCATGAGCAGAATTCGGTTACGCACGGACCCACTCTCCTTTCTGAAAGTGCCAGACGTGTCGGATCCAGTGCGGAACGGCAGGGGTTGTGTCCCCTAGGGTCAGAAAGATGACCTCAAGGCCTCGTTGAGCTTTAGCCGAAAGGTATTCCGTCAAGATGGCGGGCCAGTAGGGACTCACAATGACCAGAGTGGCTCCCCTGACCAGCCTTCGATCGAGGCGAGCCAGAACAAGGGGCAAATCCTCGTCCATGGTACCGCTGGGTTGGGTCCAGGCCAGAGCGGTTAGAAGGTCCGCGGCGTCCGCTCGCTTTTGGGCCGGCAGCGTGAATCCGCGCACGTGACCAGCAATGGATCCGGTTGAGGACAGCCCAGTCGTCAGGCCGGACCTGACAGCCACTTCGACCACACTGGCCGCGAGGCTAATACTGTCTTCCAAGAGGTCGCGGTCTACACCATGCCAATGTTGGTCGGTTGTCTTGGGATGCAGTAGCACTTCAATGGTACGGTCAACCAGTGGCTCCAACTGCTTGACCATCAGGCGAGCCATTCGCGCGGATGCGTGGGCGGCCACGTGACGGACGGAGTCGCCAGGCTGATAGGGGCGGATGGCCAAGACCTGTATCGGATCGGGGGGATCCCAAGGGCGACCGTGGAGCGATCCGCTCGTGGGATTTCTGGACCAAAACCCACTAGGCAGCGGATAGCGGCGTGGCCAAACCGTAAAGTAATACAGGGAACTATCTTCACGGATGAGTTCGTTCCATGATAAGGGGTCGCGAAAAATGAGAGAACCCGGACCGATATTCCAGCGACCCCGGGTCTCGCCGGTTAAATGATATTGAATTCGAACCCGCTGACGGCCTCTGACCCAAAGTGTGCCTGTTAAGGTTTGGCGGGAGCCGCCCGGCACCACAAGCGTGGTGCCAGGGCCCTCGGGATGAACGGCTTGCGGCAAATCCACTTTCCATTGCATATCCAATATAGGCCAAGGAAGGGGGTTCTCCACAATCATTTCCGCCTGAACCGACTGCCCGATTTCCGCTTGCGGCTCGACAACGTGCATTTTTACCGCGATGAGGGCCAAACTGCGGCGGGCTAAATAGGAAGAGAGGATCGCGAGACCCCAAAAGAAAAGCCCTAGGATGAGGATGGCTGGGCGGTTCGTGACTAAACCCGTGATAGACAAAATTAATCCGAGAACGGGAATCGTTTCCTCGCGCCAAGCTTTCCAGATCATTATGCGTCTTCCACGGGGACGGGCACGTCCGCCACGATTTGTTCGACGAGTGCCTGACCTCGAATGCGGCTAACCGTTGCGCTAGGACTCGGGACAAGTCGGTGGCCGAGAACGTGCGGTGCCAGCAGTTTGATGTCGTCGGGTGTCACATAGGTGCGTTGTTGTAGCCAGGCGTAGGCGCGCGCCACTTGGGCAAAGCGCAGCGACGTGCGAGGCGATGCCCCTAAGTCCACCAATGGGTGGGTCCGCGTCAGGCGGCACAGGCTAATCAAATAATCCAGCGTGACGGTATTGATCGCCACTTGGCGGCACGCGTCGACCATGTGCGATACCTCGTCGCCTGTGAAAAGAGGACTGAGGTCATCGATAGGGTCGCGCTGTGAAAAATTTTTTACCAAGGCACGTTCGTCATCCACAGTGGGATAGCCCAAGCTCAGCGATATGAGGAATCGGTCAAGCTCAGCTTCCGGCAACGGGAAAGTGCCCTCCATTTCTACCGGGTTTTGGGTAGCCACGATCAAAAAGGGATCAGGTAACAGGTGGGTGACACCATCCGCTGTCACTTGGCGTTCTTCCATGCATTCTAAGAGCGCGGCCTGGCTGCGGGGCGTGGTGCGATTAATCTCATCAACGAGCACGATGTGGTGGAATACGGGTCCCGCTCGAAACTTTAGTTCACTGCTCTTGAGATCGTATACGAGCCCTCCTGTGATGTCTTGAGGCAAGAGATCGGGAGAGCCCTGAATTCGTGCAAAACTTAGCCCGGTCAATTGAGCAAGCACCCGAGCCAGACGGGTTTTGGCCACGCCTGGCACGTCGTCTAAAAGCACATGGCCGCGAGCTAGCCAGGAGGCAAGAATTAAGGTCGCCTGATGGCGTTTTCCTAAAATTAATTGATCGACGGCATCCAGCAACTGATTAGCGCGCGCGTATAGTATATCGGCCATTGAAACGATCCCTTCGGTTGTGTTCAGCACGGTGAGAAAGTTCGCATTCTCTAGGCGAAAATCCTTCAAGCGCGACGACAACTCAAAGAGTTTACGGAATGACCCAGACCGGGATGGGTGAATGACTGGCCAATTCGGAGGAAATGCTTCCCAGCAGGTGGCGCGACAGAGAATGGCTGCGGCGTCCCACCACAATGGCGTCCACCGGGTGCGATCGCACGTAGCCGATGAGCGCATCGGCAATCGAGGGACCCGTAAGAACGGTACAGTCGACATGCCAACCCTCAAGTACTGTCATGGTTTGCTCGCAGGCCTGCCGGGCTTCCTGAACGGCGGCATCTTCTATGGTGTCTGCGTAGGACGGTAACGTGGCAAATGTCGGCGAGCCCATTACCGTCGGCGTTCGGCTCACGCTCGCCACCGTCACTTGCCAATGCTCGGGACCAAAATGCTCCATAATCCAACGCGCTGCTTTGAGTGCGCCCTCTGACCCATCCGATGCCAATAAAAGCGTCAATGCGTTCGTGCTGAACCCCTCCTCTTGGTCAAAACACGCAACCGGTGTTCATGCATATGTTACCACCCGCAAGGGAAACGATAACAGCAAGTCGCCAAACTGGAGGAGGGGGAAGATGGCTCAGGTACAAGTGCGGTGCACCGTGGACAACTGCTATTTCTGGGCACAGGACAATCACTGCAATGCGGAGAGTATTTTAATCACGTCTGATGCGGCCGCGCAGCAATACTCCCAGAGTGATGACAACCGCAGCGTCGATATGCTGGTCGACGTGATTGGGGAAACGCCAGCTAGTCAATGTCAAGAGACCGCTTGCAAAACATTTCAACGGCGTTAGCGGCTGACTCTTAAATCCTGACTTAGGATCCCGGTGCGGTTGTTTGTAGGCTACCGACTGGAGCGATTAAAACGGCGCGAGATGAGGTATGGACGGCTCACAGCAACTGGTGGGCCGTCTTTGCCGCATGCGAAGATCAAATCTAAGAAAAGTGGATGTCTGCACACTGCGTACCGCAGAGTATCGGGTGATTCGCACCGCCGATTGATCTTTGCTACCATTTAATGTATGAAAAGTCCTTACGTGGCCGTCGCTCCGACCGAGTTGCAAAAGTCGACCGAGGAGCTCGCCTATCAGTTGTTGAACTGGGTTTTGGTGAACGAAACGGCTGATGGCCTTTTGGTTGGACGGATTGTGGAATGCGAGATGTATCAAGGTCCGGACGATCGCGGTGCCCATAGCTATGGCGGCAAGCCTACCGACCGCACGCGTGTGATGTACGGGTCTCCTGGATACGCATATGTGTATCTGATTTATGGGATGTATTATTGCCTGAATGTGGTTACGGAAGCTGAGGGCGTGCCGCATGCGATTTTGGTGCGGGCGCTCGAACCGTTGCACGGATTAGACACGATGAAGCGAAACCGGATGCTCAAGACAACACGAAACACGGCTGAGCTCACCAGTGGACCGGGCAAACTGTGTCAGGCTTTTGGCATCGATCGGCGCCACTATGGCCATCCTTTGTGGGCATCGCCGCTTTACCTGGCACATGCGCTGACTCCGTGGCCGTCGTTCCAGGTTGCGCGAGGACCACGCATCAATATTGCCTATGCCGGAGAAGCTCGTCAGTACCCGTGGCGCTTTTGGGTCTATAATAATCCACATGTGTCCAAACCGACGAACTCCGTGACCACCTTAGAACAAGCCCTCCCCGATCCTTTTTGGGGGTGATGCCCAGTCTGATTCAGTGGCAGTGCCATCTCATGTGCACCATGCAGGACGTGTTAGCGAGGGGGATTTTTAAGTAACTCTGGCCTAGCACATGTTACAATCCTAGCGAGAGCGCGTCGGGAAGGAGAAGGCCGATGGCTGTGCGAATGGTTCACGCGGTATGCCCTCACGACTGTTACGACGCTTGCGGTCTCGAGGTGTCGGTTGAAGACGGACAGGTGACTGCGATTCACGGCGATCCCGATCATCCCATTACCAACGGGTTTCTTTGTTTTAAAGTGAACCACTATCTGGATCGCTTGTATCATTCAGATCGAGTGACACAACCGCTTAAGCGCGTGGGGCCCAAGGGGGGGGATCAATTTCGTCCCGTCAGTTGGGACGAAGCCTTGTCCGAAGTTGGGACAAAGCTTAATCGCATTCTCGCCGAGTCAGGCGGCGAAGCGATTCTGCCGTACACTTTTGCGGGTAACGAGGGCCTCTTGAGTCATAGTCTGTCAGAGCGATTCTTTCGCAAGATTGGCGCGTCCAGACTGCAGCGAACAATTTGCACCGCGGCAGCCGATGCGGCATTGAATTGGGTGTATGGAACGGCGATGGGACCCGACCCGGAGACGTTGCCGCTGACCAAATTTGTAATTCTTTGGGGTTCAAACCCGATGGCTACCAATATTCATGAGATCCCCTTGTTGGACGAGGCCCGACGCCGAGGGGCTGAAATTTGGACGATTGATCCTTTGAAGACAGCTACGGCCAAACGCTACGACCATCATGTGACGATTCAGCCGGGTTCTGATGGTGCCTTAGCATTGGGGTTGGCGCGGGCAATACTTGAACGGCAGACGGCCGATATGGCGTTTATTCGGGACTATGTGACGGGGTTTGAGCAGTTTCGCGCCGTTGCGGATTCGTGGACTCTTGACCGCACGCTGGCAACAACCGGGCTAACGCGCTCGCAATTCGGGGAACTGCTTGAGCGACTAGAGTCTTCCCGACCGTTGTTGTTCCGTACGGGATGGGGATTGCAGCGCCGACGGACAGGAGCTCAAGCCGTATGGGCGATATCAGCCTTGTCAATCATCTTGGGCGCGCCGCGCCATCGGGGCGGCGGCCATCTCGTGAGCAATTCCGGGGCTTTTCCACTAAATTGGGCGGGATTGTGGTCCGGCGGATCATTGCACCCCACGACGCGGTCGGTCAACATGGTGCAACTAGGGGAAGCGTTGACTGCGCTGTCAGATCCACCGATCCGATCGCTTATCGTCTATGGCAGCAATCCGGCGGTTACCGCTCCCCAACAGCAAAAAGTGTTAGAGGGGTTGCGACGTCCCGATTTGCTGACAATTGTGCACGAACAAATGATGACCGATACGGCTCGATACGCCGACTGGGTGTTTCCAGCCTGCATGTCGGTGGAAGCGCTGGATTTGTACATTTCATATTGGCACCGCTATGTTCAGCTGAGCCTTCCGGCGGTGGCGCCCTTGGGGGAGTCGGTGTCGAACAATGAGTTCTTCCGACGTCTGGCCAAAACCATGGGATTAACAGATCCTGAACTGCAGGAGAGTGACGAGGGCTTGATTCGGACATTGCTACAAAGTAATCATCCGTGGCTTGAAGGGATCAGTTGGGATGCGCTGGTCCAACACCCTGTGCAGAAATTGAAGCTACCTACGGATACGCGCCCTTATGTCGACACAGCGATTCCAACCAGAGACGAACGCTTGCATATTGAGCCATTTTTTGCCGATGCGGGGAGGATCTGGCAGGATCAATCCTCGTCACCGGATGAATTTCAGTTGCTGTCACCCGCGCGACGGGAAACCATTAAATCATCGTACGCAAATGTGCGGTCGGTTATGAAAACGTCCACGCCGGAGTTGTTGATGCATCCTGAGGATCTGCGCCGGCTGAGACTTCAGCCGGGACAATGGGTGAGCGTGTACAATGCGTTTGGAGAGACCCGCATGGTGGTGCAACCGAGCGAGGTGCCGCCCCGGGGAATCGTGGTCAGCTATGCTGTGCATTGGAATGACGGGGCCGATGGATCGAATGTGAATCAATTGACAAGCGCCACGCTTTCGGACTATGGCCAAGGCGCTACTTTTTATGACGCGTGGGTGAGGATTCGATCATGAGCGACGTGGGGCCAATCTTTGAGTGTGTTCCGAATTTTTCCGAAGGATGTCGACCTGAAGTGCTGGAGGCCTTGCGACGAGCCGCTGACGTGCCGCAGGTTCAGGTGTTGGGGATCGACAGCGATGTGGACCACAATCGCGCGGTACTGACCTTGGTAGGACCGGGCCCGGCACTGAGTGAAGCCGTGTTCCGAACGATGCAAACAGCTATGGAACAGATTGATCTAAGACGGCACCAGGGATTACATCCCCGCATTGGGGCTGTCGATGTGGTGCCGTTTGTTCCCTGGCATCAGGCTGATATGGCGGGGGCGATTGCTTTGGCTCATGCGCTGGGCGAGCGGGTTGGCGCGGAACTGCAACTGCCGGTGTTTTTTTACGGAGAAGCGGCATTGATAGACGGGCATAGGCGACTAGCGCAAGTCCGACGGGGACAGTTCGAAGGATTGGAGGCGCGCCTGGCAACGGACCCGCCCGATCGGGGGCCGCGGCATCCGCACCCTAGTGCTGGTGCGGTGGCCATCGGCGCGCGCCGCTTGTTAATTGCGTTCAATGTGTATTTAGGCACCACGGATCTGGCCGTTGCACGAGCCATTGCGCGGTCCGTGCGCGGTTCATCGGGCGGCTTAGTCGGAGTGCAAGCACTGGCCATGGATACCCGTCGTCAAGGGCGGCTGCAGGTCTCGATGAACTTGATTGACTATCCGACCACCCCTTTGCCTCAAGCCCTAGAATTTGTTCGCCGGGAAGCCGCCCGGTTTGGGGTGAGCGTGCTCGAAACAGAAGTGGTGGGACTGATGCCATTGCAAGCGGTCCAAGATATCGTGCGATATTATTTACAGATGCCGCGCTTTGACCACACCCAAGTGCTGGAAACGGCCTTAGGAAATTCCGCTGAATGGCAGTAGGCTAAGGTCGATAGGCGCATGCTAAACCGGCCTGAGGCGCGGCTGGGAATGTGGCTAGGTGTCCACAGGCGGCAGGTTGTCCTGGCCTGGTGGTTCAATTTTTTTGTTCCGAGCACCACCGACCCAGAATCGAATTTGCGTGGATCATCCCCCATAAGTTGGGGGATGCCGGATAAATCTATCGATAGCTTTGTGGGACTACTGTCATGACACGCATAGAAGCGCTTTTGACAGCGGCTCGGAATGTTAGAATGGATCAGGTATGCTACAACCATGTGAAATTGGGACGATGCGCGGCGTTTCGTCCTTTTCGGGATTGAGGAGGCGGTATCGTGGAGGAACAGCATCACCATCACCACCATGGTGGGGCCTGGAGCTTGGAGCAACTTTCTCGGCTGAATCACGCCGATCGCGGGCAATTGATGCCCCAAGCTCCGGTGTTGGAAGCCCTAAACGCGACACCGGGTGCAGTCGTGGCAGATGTGGGAGCGGGTCTAGGCTGGTTAACGTTTCCTCTGGCCGTGGCCGTGGGAGCCAATGGCCGCGTTTTAGCGATTGACCCCAGTGTAGATGGGATTCAGGCTATTCAGGCACGCGCGCGTCAAGAAGAATTAGCACAGATTGAAACGATTGTGGCGCGGGCAGAGGATACGGGGCTGCCCCACGATTATTTGGATGCGGCTTTGTGGCACACCATGTACCACGACATCGAAGATCGTAATCAAGCGTTGGCGGAAATGCACCGCATTTTGAAGCCTAAGGGGCGCTGGGTCATCGTGGACTGGGATAAGCGTCCCATGGAGTTCGGTCCGCCTCATGAGATTCGCATTGCCCGTGAACAGGTGATGGAAGAGGTATCGGCTGCCGGCTTTCACGTCGTGGAACAATGGACGGCAGGCCCCGTCACCTGGGGATTAACCGTGGAAAAGCCATGAATCGGATCGGCGTCGACATTACTTCCGTTGACCGATTGAAGCGAGCGGTCGAACGACGCCCTCGCCTGTTGGGCCGTCTTTTTACGGCTGACGAATTGGCCGATGCCGGGAAAGGGCGGCAACGATGGCCGCGCATTGCGGCGCGCTTTGCAGCCAAGGAAGCGCTGATTAAAGCCGCCGGTGGAATGCGGGGCAGCCGCTATCACGACATTATCGTGCGTCGTCGGCCCGGGTTGCCGCCTGAAGTGTCGGTTTCGGGGCCCTTGGGAGAATGGCTGAGACGGCATCAGTATGAAGTTGCGGTGTCGTTGAGCCATGAGCACTCTTATGCGGTTGCCATGGTCACACTCTTGTGTGTTGGCGCATAAGGGAAGGACGTGGGACCACTGCAGCCAATTTGGACGTTAGAGGAGGCGCGCGCCGCCGACCAGAAGGTGCAGGACGAGGGTGTGCCGGGCACGGCGCTTTTGGCCGTGGCAGGTTTTCAACTGGCACGATATGCCGACGCGATCGCGCCATCGGGTCCGCTGGTGATTTTAACGGGGCCTGGATCGAACGGCGGTGATGGGTGGGTGGCCGCGCGGCATTTGGCGCGCACTCGTAAGGTGACCGTAATTCCCGTCATGGAACCTCACTTTGCGCAGGCATCGGAGTGGGTGCGGGCGGCGCGCGCCGCGGCGGTCGCGGTGGAACAGGGTGACGCCGCCAAAACCCGCCTGACGGAGGCTAGTTTGGTCGTCGATGCCATGTTTGGCACGGGGTTTCATGGTTCGGTGCAGTCAAGTCCGGCCGGGCCTTGGATTAATTTTTTAGCGGACGCCGGGGTACCGGTTTTAGCCGCTGATATGCCTAGCGGTATCAATACCGACACGGGGGCCTACGATGGCCCTCGCCTGAACGTGCAAGCGACGTTGACGATGGGAGCAGCTAAGTGGGGATTGGTCGGGTATCCCGGAGCGGACTTGATTGGCACTTTGTGTGTAGCTGAGATTGGATTGGGCCACGAGGCCTCTAGCGGCGCCTGGATCGATCCTGCCTGGGCTTATGATCACTTCCCGCAGAGCGGCCGGTTGGACCACAAGTACCGACGCGGGCATGTGGTGGTGGTCGGCGGATCGCGAGCGATGCCGGGAGCGCCCATATTGGCGGCGACTGCCGCCTTAAGAGGCGGCGCCGGGCTCGTTGAGCTGGTGGTGCCTAAAGCCGTGGCTGATAGTGCGGTGCCGCGGTCGCCGGCCTTGATTGTTCACCCGGTAGACCAAACCGAACGTGGGGATTTGGTGTGGAGTGATGCATTGCGCGCACGGGTCGAACGCGCGGATGCGGTCGTGTTTGGGCCGGGCTTAGGGCAGAGCGTCGATCCCGCGGTGATCGGCGAACTTATCCGCTTACACAAACCCACGGTCGTTGACGCAGACGGCATTCGGTTAACGAAAGTGTGGGACCGGCCGCTTCCCTCAAATTGGGTTTTGACGCCGCATGCGGGGGAATTGGGGCTTTTGCTGAATATGAAGCCGGACGAGGTTAATGCGGATCGGCGCACGGCCGTGACCAGCGCAGCAAAGCAGTGGGGCTGTCCGGTCTTGCTAAAGGGGCGATTTAGCTTAATTGCTGATGGTAGTCGCCCGGTTTGGGTCAACCCTACCGGCAATCAGTCGCTCGCGACCGCGGGCAGTGGCGATGTGTTGAGCGGATTGGTCGCGCGACTTTTAGCAGGAGGGCTGTCGGGCCAAGAAGCCTTGGCGCTGGGTGCGTATTGGCATGGCTGGGCGGGGGACTTGGGTGGGAACGCCCAGGGAGTTTCGTTTACGGCAGAAGATTTGTGCGGTTGGCTTGGCTCTGCAGCGCAGGCCATCTTAGAAAGGCGAGTCCCTCAAACGGTGACTTATTGGCGTTAGGGGTCAGCAGCGAGGAGGGGAAACGCGTGGCGGTGGCATTTGCCCGCGGAACCGAGGCATATGTCGAATTAGATGCTATCGTGGACAATTTGGCTCTCTTTCGACAACGGGTGGGACCTGATGTCGCGATTATGGCTATCGTGAAAGCAAACGCCTATGGCCATGGCGCGGTCCAGGTGGCGCGGACGGTCTTGTCACAGGGAGCGGACTGGCTGGGTGTTGCGACGGCGGAAGAAGGTCAAGAACTTCGAGAGGCGCAACTGACAGCTCCGATTTTAGTGTTGGGAGGTAGCTCGCGTGAACAAATGGGGATTGCCCTAGCACATAATTTAGACGTGACGGTCTTTGATCGGGCGGGTTGGGAAGACATAACGGGCTTGGCCCGGGAGTTCAAGGTGCGCCCGCGGGTCCACTTGAAGGTGGATACGGGCATGAATCGCATCGGGGTCAGACCGGAAGAGGTAACGAACGATTGGATTCGCCGATTAAGCGGGTCTGAGGTCGTTTGGGCCGGGTTGATGTCACATTTGGCAGAAAGTGACGCTTTGTCGGACGTGGTCACGCGCGATCAGTTGGCGGTGTTCCTAGACGTGGTAGAACGCATTCGGACAAGTGGCGTGCAGGGCCCGCAAATGCTTCATTTAGCCAACTCGGCAGCAACCCTGCGCTATCCGGGCACGCACTTTAACATGGTGCGGGTTGGGATTGGGCTTTATGGGGGGCTGCCCTATGATGGGGCTCCGGCCCTGCGGCCGGCGATGACGCTGACGAGTCGTGTGACGATGGTTAAACAGGTGCCGGCGGGTACGCGGATTGGGTATGGCGGGCGGTACGTGACCGCGCGGCCGAGCACCATTGCCACCGTGGCGGTCGGCTATGCCGATGGCTATCGGCGCGCGTTGTCCAATCGCGCCGAAGTGCTCATTCAAGGACAGCGGTGTCCGGTTGTGGGCGCGATATCCATGGACCAGACCACGGTGCTGGTGCCGTCCCAGGTGCCGGTGAAGGTCAAAGACCGGGTGGTACTGATAGGGAGGGACGGCGGGAATGTGATAACTGTGGAGGAAGTGGCGAAATGGGCCCAGACCATTCACTACGAGGTCATGACGGGCATCAGCGCTCGCGTTCCCCGCTTCTATTCAAGGTGATCCGCGCACAAAGCCTGGTTGATCGAGGGGCGCGAATGACTGGATGTTGCGTTGACCCAGATTTGGGCGAAAGCTATAATAATAGCCAGATATAAGAAAATGAGGTGGGCGTCTTGACGGATAACCGCCGCGTGGTGGTGACATTGCCGCATCATTTGGTGGACGCATTGGATCAAGTGGCATCGGGCGAGGGCCGACATCGCAGTGAATTGATTCGAGAAAGTGTAGAGTACTATTTAGCGGAGCAGCGTCGGCAGGAAATTCGCCAGGCATTAATTGAAGGATACCAAGAAATGGGGTTTTTGAACTCCGCGTTAGCTGAAGAGCGTTGGGATGTCGTGGGATTTTCAAAGGAGTAGTCGTGGCCGGATCGGAAGTGACAGTACGCCGGGGCGACATTTTTTTTGCGGATCTTTCGCCAGTGGTTGGTTCGGAACAGGGGGGCGTGCGGCCGGTTCTCATCCTTCAAAATGACATTGGCAACCGCTATAGCCCCACGACCATCGTGTGCGCGGTGACCTCTCAGGTGCTAAAAGCGCGTTTGCCGATTCATGTGGAAGTAAAGGCAGCAGAGTCTAGCCTTGACCGCGATTCGGTGATCTTGCTGGAACAAATCCGGACAATCGACAAACGTCGTCTGCGAGAGCGCATTGCTCATCTTAACGTCGAAACCATGGCCCGGGTGAATCAGGCTATCGTGATTAGTTTGGGCCTAACCGAGCTCTGATGCCTAACCTGAGAGGAGTGCGATCAATATTGATGAAGCCCGTAATTGGCGTTTCGACTTCGCGCGAGATGTCAGGCGGCTATCCGCGGGACTACGTGCGAGAAACCTATTTGGATGCGGTGTGCAAGGCTGGCGGAATTCCGATGCTGCTCGCCAATGTCGACGAGAGCGTCCAACTGCTTAACCACTGTGACGGCCTTTTGTTAACGGGTGGAGGAGATGTGGACCCGCAACGATTTGGCCAAGCAGACCAAGGCACACAATGGGCGGGAGTGTCCGAGGACCGCGACCGCGTCGAATTGTTGTTGGTAGAAGAAGCCAATCGCGTACATATGCCCATATTCGGTATATGCCGTGGGGTTCAGATGCTGGCGGTGGCGTTTGGCGGAACGTTGATTCAAGACATTGCCTTGCGCATGCCTGGAACTCCGATCAAGCATAGCCAGGCCCAGCCGCGCCGCCGCGTCACGCACGCGGTGACGGTGGCGTCTGAGAGCCGTCTTGCTCAGATTGTGGGTGCGAGCGCGCTTGAGGTCAATTCATTTCATCATCAGGCCGTGGATCAAGTGCCCTCTGAGTGGCGAACTGTAGCACAGGCAGAAGATGGGGTGATTGAGGCGATTGAGCATCCAGGCGATCGATTTCTTATGGGAGTGCAATGGCATCCCGAAGATCTGATAGGCGATGAACTGGCGGCGCGCCGGTTGTTTGAGAATTTCGTGGCGGTCTGTGCAGACTGGCACACGCAGTCAAGGAGGGCCCATGTCGAACATAGCCGTTGAATTTTGGCGGGGAGATCGCCTGGAAAGTTGGGTTCACGCTGATGTGGCGGTGGTCGATAGTCTGGGCCAGATCCGGTATTGGTTTGGGGATCCAGGTCGTCAGGCATTTTGGCGATCGAGCGCCAAGCCTTTTCAAGCGATGCCTGTTATTGAATCCGGAGCCGCCGAGCAATTTCAGTTTGGGCCGCGTGAAGTCGCCATCATTTGTGCATCGCATGGTGGCGAGGCGATGCATATTGAACTTGTGCAAGAGTTGTTGCATCGGATTGACGCTTCGTCCGACGACCTGATATGTGGCGTTCATCCACCGAGCTACCGGCCTGAAGCAGAAGCTCTGTTGACGCAAGGGCAACGACCCAATGTTTTGCATAACAACTGCAGCGGGAAGCACACCGGAATGCTGACCCTGGCTCGGGCTTTGAACGCGCCGCTGCGGGGGTACGAAAAGCCCGATCATCCGGTGCAGCGGACCATTCGTCAAAATGTGGCCTATATGACGGGATTGGCTGAAGAAAACCTATACACCGGCATAGACGGATGCGGAGTGCCTACGTTCTATTTGCCTTTGGCACGCATGGCGTACAGCTTTGCCCGGTTAGTGGATCCGCGCGGGTTGGAAACCGCAAAAGTGGGGTCCGCGATGATTGTTGCGGAAGCCATGCGAGCCCATCCCGAACTGGTATCGGGCACGGGCCGTCTGGAAGTGCAATTAGCCGAGGCTACTGACCATCGCTTCGTTGCCAAAGGAGGTGCCGAAGCCGTGTTTTGCTTGGGTATTCCCGATCGCGGCCTAGGGGTGGCTGTGAAGATTGACGACGGAAACAGCCGCTGCATGCCAACGCTCGTAGCGTCGGTGCTGCAACAGATGGATGCTTTGAGCTTAGGTGAGCGGCAGAAGTTGGATGACCTTTTGCATCCGCAGATCCGCAATCACGCGGGAACCTTGGTGGGCGATGTGCGAGCGGTTCTGACCTTAAAGTCGGCGCGGCTGTAACGCACACTCGAATGGGCCCTGGGTTAGGGTTAGGACCGTTAAAATGCTGTGCCTGGCGAACGCAGCCCTCAGAGGTCTGGCGGGCGGTTTAGTAGGCCGCCGAAGTGGATCGGTTGCCGATGGTTTTTGTGTGGGTCACACGCCGCATGGACCAAGGCTTTTGACGGCCAAAGCCTATTTTCAAAAAGAGGGTAGCCCCGATTACGTTCACCCCGCCCCCGGTTTCGTTGCAGCACTAATTTGCGTCTCATGATACAGTGAGAAAAACTGAACAAGGGAGCAAACGAATGGCTAAAAACACATCGACGCGACGTCTCGGCCTGCCGCCGGAAGAAATTGCGCAGCAAATGCGTTCGAAATTGACGCGGTCGGAGACGCCGATGATTCAGGGGACTCCTGTCGCTGCCGACCCGGGTTCCGGAGAGCGGCGCGTTGTCGCCCAAGATATTCTGCTTAAAGATATCGATCCGCGCGGAAGTAATGTGCGTTCTCGCATGAATCCCGACGAACTAGAGAACCTGGTGGCCAGCATTCGCCAGCACGGTCTTTTGGAGCCAATTTTGGTTCAGGCATTGCCGAAGACGCGGGGCTATCGTTATCGCTTGATTGCCGGGTTTCGACGAGTTGCGGCTTGTCGCATGGTCCCGTTGGCGATTGTACCCGCACGCGTGATTGAGGGGGCATTGCTCGACACCGAGATCCAACAATTGCAGTTGACCGAGAACCTGCAGCGCGAGGCCATGAGCATTCATGACATTGTGGCGTCGATCGAGGCCTTGCGACAAGTAGGCTGGACTCAGCAGCAGGTAGCGGAACGATTGAATTTTAGCGTCGCCAAGGTACGTATTTATCTACAGCTTGGTGACGCGATGCGCACCAACAAAAAGCTGGCCCTTTACATCGATCAGGGACTCATTGGCATTGCCCATTTCCAGGCAGCGTATGAACTGATGGTAAAGGCACGGCGAAAGGTAGAAGCGGATATTGAGAGCCCGGAGGTGAGGGCAGAAATTTTGTCGCAGGCGGAAGCGCTATTTATGGCGATGTTGGAGCGGCTTTTGCATGAACAGCGCTTGACCGTGCGGACAATTACGCAAGAAGTGTCGCGCTTGCTCTCGTTAGCGGGATTGGCGGAGTCTAGCGGCGAGGCCCGCCCTGAGGCCGGGCGCGAGTCGACTCGGCCGGTGCCGGTTCGTGCCATCTTGTCGAGTTTTCAACGATTGCCAGTCCCAGAACTCACTGCAGAAGAGTTAAAGGAATTGGTCACCGTGACGCAAGCGCAGCTGCGGTTGGCGCGGGCGCGACTGAAGGAACTCGGTGAAGCGTAGGGCGGCCATAAGCTGGGTTGCATCGACTCTGAATGTGAAAGCCGGGGGCGGCACGTGGACATTCGGCGACGGCTGGAGAGAGAGTGGCCCGTGTTGGGTGCGGGCCGTCCGTGCCTGGGCGCATTCTGATATCGGCGTGAGTATCCCGGATGCGTATGCCTAAGTTTGACCAGGGCTGAAGTGCCAGGGTGGCGTGCGATGGCCGAGTCGTGAGGTTTTGAGACAACGGATTTATGTTTTTTGAGCCGCTTGGTGTGGTCATTTCTCGCGCTGGTGCGTTATCCGCCCCAGCGTTCTTGATACCGCCTGGAACGACTGCGCCGGAGCGGAGTGGGTCACGTTCTTGCAAGCCCTAGTGGGATGAAATGCACCGTTCCTAGGGCGGCCAGCAGAATGTTAGAAAGGTCTTGTCAGAACAAGAGTCTTATATTAGAATTATTCTTAGATAAAAATCATCCTCGATTGGAAGGAGCGAGACATTTGCCAAAACTTATGAACACAAAGACTGCGCAAAACCTGAAAGAGGGATTTGCGGGGGAGTCGCAAGCTAACCGCCGGTACTTATATTTCGCTCAAAAGGCTGACATTGAAGGACGTCCGGAAATCGCGGGGTTATTCCGCGACGTAGCCGAAGGAGAAACCGGGCATGCGTTTGGCCATTTCGAGTTTCTTGAAGAAGTCGGCGACCCGGTGACCGGAGTGCCTGTCGGCTCAACGGAAGAGAATCTCAAGAGCGCCATTGAGGGTGAAACATACGAATACACGCAGATGTATCCGGGATTTGCGGCAACAGCCCGCGATGAGGGATTCGATGAGATCGCCGAATGGTTCGAGACGTTAGCACGGGCTGAGAAAAGCCATGCAGGGCGATTTACCAAGGGATTAGAAAACCTGGAAGAATAGCGGCAGTAAGGAGGCGAAAGCCTCCTTCCCCGTTACGCGGGAGGACGGCATGGAATACAACCCTCATCATGACGAATACTGGAATGATGCGGCCTTAGAGGCCAACATGAAGCAGGCATTCGATATCTGTAACGGATGCCGATTGTGTTACAATTTGTGTCCATCGTTTCCGGCCTTGTTCGAAATTGTGGAGCACTACGATAACGATGCGACGCAAGTGTTGCCGGATGAATTGAATCGCGTGGCAGATTTATGCTACCAGTGCAAGTTATGCTATCTCAAATGCCCCTACATTCCTCCCCATCATTACGATCTGGATTTTCCTCGGTTGATGTTGCGATCGAAAGTGACTCGCGCCAAAAAGCGAGGACTTTCGCGGGCGGATCAGTTTCTTGGGAATCCAGAGAAGATTGGGAAGATGGGACAGGTGGCGCCCGGCTTAGCCAATTGGTCGCTTAAGAAACCCGGTTTGCGGAAAATGATGCAACGGATGTATGGCATCGACTATCGGCGTCATTTGCCGGCTTTTGCACCGGTTAGATTTTCCGATTGGGTGCGCCGCCATCACCAGTCGACCGCGTTAGCACTCGATGAGGTTGATGTGGTCATCTTTTCCACGTGTACGGTAGAGTACCATGAAGTGGGAATTGGTCAAGCCGTCTTAAAGGTTTTGCAGCACAACGGCATTCGCGCGGCGGTGCCTGAAGGCCAAGTATGCTGCGGAATGCCAGCTTTGGACGGGGGCGACATTGCCGCGGCGGTGCAACGGGCGACGGCTAATGTGGCACTTTTGGCCCCTTATGCGCGGGCCAACAAGCCTATTTTGGCGCTTCAGCCAACCTGCGCGCTGTTACTCAAACAGGACTATCCCACCTTGGTTGAGTCGGAAGAATCTCGGATCGTGGCAGCCCAGACCAAGGATGTCACCCAGTATTTGGCGGATGCAATGAAGCGCGGTGTCCTTAAAAAGGACTTTCAGTCAGGCCCTGGTGCGGTGACGTATCATTTGTCGTGCCACACCAAGGCACAGGGATTGAAACGCGCAGCCAAAGACTTGTTGGAGTCTATCGACGGATGCCAAGTGGAAGTGGTTGATCGCTGTGCGGGCATCGATGGCACCTGGGGATTGAAAGCGGAATACTACGACGAGGCGATTAAAGTCTCCGCCAAATTGACGGAACGATTTGCGAATCGGCACGATGTCAAGGCGTGTTCAGACTGTGCTTTGGCTGGGTTGCAGATCGAGACGGCAACGGATGACCGGCCGGTGCATCCGGCCGAGATTTTAGCTCGCGCATATGGGCTTATAGGGGGGAGTACTGGTGAAACCACTGGTGCTGAAAGACATTGACAGCATTGAAGCATATGAGGCAAAGCGCCAAGCGATGCGCCAGCAGATCATCGCCTTAAAGCGGATTCGGCGGGTGCGATTAGGGCCGCGAGTGTCTGTGGTATTTGAGAATCGCGATACGATGCGCTTTCAAATTCAAGAAATGTGCCGGATTGAGCACATCGTGGAGGAGTCGTTAGTTCAGCAAGAAATAGACGTCTACAATGATTTGCTGCCCGAAGGGCTGGCTATCGGCGCGACACTATTAATTGAATTAGTGCAAGAGGACGATATGCCCGCTATTTTGCGTGAGTTAAGCGGCTTAGAGGAAGCGGTTTGGCTGTCGTTTGGGGAACACCATGTGCATGCAGAGGCGGAAGCGGGACGCTCAACTGAAGAGAAAACTAGTAGCGTGCACTATTTGACATTTCGCTTTACGCCGACCCTGCGCCATGCGTTAATCGACGCGCCCGAGGTCCGGCTGTCATCGCGCCATCCGCATTATCGGCACGATACCGTGTTGTCGCGGGAGACTGTGGCGTCACTGGTCCACGATTTGACGTCGGAGTGAGATGAGTATGGCAAGCGAACTGACGTTTGATGCGCTGCTGCGGGAAAATGGACTGAGGGCGACGCCGCAACGCGCCATTGTGATTGAGGCGCTGATGGAATTGTCGCACCCCGATGCTGATGCCATATTTGGGTACGCGCAAGAGCGCCAGCCTAGCATGAGTCTGGCCACGGTCTATAATGTGCTGGATAAGTTGAGAGGGGCGGGATTGGTGCACATGCTGGACTTGCATGGCCGGCGCTACTTTGATGTGCGCCTAGAACATCATGACCATGTGCACTGTCGACAATGCGGCCAGTTGGCTGATGTGAATCGACCCTTCGGGACTCGCCTGGTGGTACCGCAGCTGACAGCGTGGCAAATCGACGATCAGGCTTTGATCTGGGAAGGTTTGTGTCCAGAGTGTCAACAGGGCTAGCGCAAGGGTTGGAAATCGATTGTCAGCGCTGTTCACTGGCGTTGACGCGCAGTCATGTGGTCATCGGGCGTGGTTCGACTGACGCCAAAGTCATGTTTTTAGGGGAAGCTCCGGGCCGCCAAGAAGACCAGTCAGGGCTGGGGTTTCAAGGGGCAGCGGGCCAGCGTTTTGATGAGATTTTGCAGTTTGTAGGGTTAGATAGGGATGATATCTGGCTGGCTAACGCTGTGCGCTGTAGACCCACCGTCAACGGTCGCCGCAACCGCAAGCCTAATCCGGATGAAATCCACACGTGCCGCCATTGGCTTTTGGAGGACATTCGCCGTGTCCGACCCGAGCTGATTGTGACGTTGGGACGGGTGGCGTTTGAAAGTGTGACGGGATTTGCTTGGCAAAAAGGCCAGCGCGCACAGTCGCTGTTTGTCGAAGAATTTAATTTGACGGTCTATCCTCTGTATCATCCCGCCTATCTCATTTACCGGCGTCATTTAGCTTCTACGTATGTTCGAGATTTGGTGGGTTTGCGCGTCGTGTTGGGGCAACGTGAGGTGCCCTTGCGAGAGCCGACCGGGCCCTGGGCAGATATGCAGTAGCCCGGCCCGGGGGTGTGGGTTTCGTGAGGAAGCCGATCAGCAGGGCATCTAATGGCGTAAGAGTGCCAATGAAGGAGGGGGCGGTGCAAACGCAATGAGCCGCGAGCCTAGAATGGATATTTGTTTGCAAGATGTCTTAGAGGCGGCGCAGCGGCTTAGCGGCCAGGTTGTTCGCACGCCGCTCCTCTATTCAGATGTACTGAGTGCGTATACCGAGGCCAAGGTCTGGCTAAAACCCGAGCACTGGCAACTGACCGGGTCCTTTAAGCTGCGCGGCGCCTATAACAAAATGGCCAGTCTGACAGAGGAAGAGCGTCAGCGCGGCGTTATTACCGCATCTGCCGGCAATCACGCTCAAGGCGTCGCCTTAGCAGGGCGATTGCTTGCCGTACAGCCGCTCATCGTTGTTCCCATTGGCACGCCAGAAACCAAATTGATGGGGATTTCGCGCGGCGGAGCTGAAGTGGTGGTGCACGGCAACTTTTACGACGAAGCCGAAGCTTTTGCCTATCAATTAGCACAGCAGACGGGTCGTGTGTTTGTGCACGCGTTTGAGGACGAAGAAGTCGTCGCGGGGCAAGGCACGGTAGGCTTAGAGATGTTGTCCGACCAGCCTGACTTGGACTTGCTCTTAGTGCCGGCAGGCGGAGGAGGACTGATTTGCGGCATGGGCGTGGTCGCTCGGGCGGCGAATCGGATGATTGAAGTCGTTGGCGTGCAGAGCGAGGCATCGCCAGCTTGGTATGAAGCATTTGCCGCCAATCAAATCGTCGAGGTTGAATACAGCGAAACGTGGGCGGAAGGACTTTTGGGCGGCATTGGACGGAGGAATTTTGAGTGGGCGCAGCTGGTGGTCGATCGCTTTGTCTTGGTGAGTGAAAATGACATTAAGGCCGCGATGCGCTGGGCGCTCGCAACCTATCACTGGGTCCTGGAAGGATCGGGCGCGGTGGCATTGGCCTATGTTTTACGCGAGCGGGCGCGCTTGCAGGGACGCAAAATCGGGATCGTTTTAACCGGTGGTAACGTTGACCTGGCGCGCTTGCGCGAACTGATGGCGACTGAGACGGATTGAGTTGAACATTCGATCGCTGGGCGCCACCCGCATAAGGCAAAAAGCGCGCGGTGACCTGTGCAGTGATTGCGGGCGTATTGAACGCGTGCCGTTGACGTTAAAATGGCTGGGAGTCTATCGAAGATTTTGCACGGCAACCCCAGCAGCCAGCGGCACGACTTGGATCAGGGTGCGCCATAAAACCCCGTCGTTCAGGGCCGGTCGCTAGCCTACCGGGCAGAGCGCCTGGGTGATCGAGTTCTGCCCTGTCTGCGCTCAGATCGGCACCGTCCGGCCATGACACCGTACTCACCGGGGAGAATTAAGCGGCTCTCCAGCCAGTCTATATCTCCCATCCCAAAGGGCGCGTGTTCTCTTCACCGGGTGCGCTTCACGTTCTTAAGAAAGCGCGTCTTGTGCGCCTGGGCCAGGCATCAACCGGCACGTGAGTTAAAGAGCTGCCCCCTAGACCAATGCGGTCACACAAAAGGACCGACGCCTACAATCTAGGCGACTGGTCCGGGCAGTTGGTGGCGGAAGAGGTCTCGGTGCGGGAAGGATCAGTACGGCCCCTCATCCCTTGGTAATCGGAGGGTATTAGGATTAGCCGGCGAAGTACGGAACTTCGGACCTTTTTGTGTACGCTCGCCAGCAAACGCGTTGCCAGTCCTACTTCTCCCCCTCACAGCCTTGGCCCAAATGCTTTAAAATTTCCTGCTCAACCCCCTGCAGGTGCGTGAGCATGCGCTGTTCGGCTTCCGCAGCTTGACCCGCCACAATGGCTTCGGCAATCGTTTGGTGTTCGAGTACGGAGCGCCAGGCGCGGCCCGGAATCGACAAACTTTGGCGACGGGCCTGTGCCAACACATCCAAGAGATTGAACATAATCCGACTGGCCACCGGATTGTGCGACGCCCGCAATACCGCACTATGGAATTCCTCGTCGGCGACCGCAATCACGTCCAGTTCCGCGTCGCCGGAATCGGCCATTTCGGCGCGGATCGTGCTGATGATGCGCATAAGTTCGACACGTTCTGTTTTGCTGGCGCGGCGTGCTGCCCACCCGGCGGCCGCACTTTCCAAACTTTTACGCACCTCAAAAAGATGGGACACGGTCTGGTTTTCCAGCACTAAGGGAGTCCACAATGCTTGCCCTAGAGCCACTCCTTCTCCAGCACGAACAAAGATCCCGCGCCCGTGCTCGATACTCACCACCCCCAACGCGGCCAAGGTCCGCAAGGCATCGCGCACGGTGGTGCGGCTAACATTAAATTGCAAAGCCATCTCCCGCTCCGGTGGTAGCCGCTGCCCCGCCAATAACTCGCCGCTGTCGAGCTTTTGCAAAATATCTTGTACCACCCGATCGCGCAGTGTAACATTCCCCGACACCGGTTCAAACAGCATGAAACTCCCTCCCCCCCACGGTATTCTCTTCTTCAGCATACTCTAAATTGTCGTTGCCCACCGCAGGAATTTCATCAGTCCCAGGGGTTGGAGGGCAAAATGCGCAAATCCGATCCCTAGCACTGGTTTTACCCTCACCCCCTGGAAAAGATTTGTTGTACCGTATTGAGGGCCGTGACTGACATCGCTATAACACCTGTAGCGGTGGTCAGTGCGCGGTCGCGAGCACTTCTTCGACCGCGGCCGGATAGCCCAACGCTTTCAGACGACGCGTCTTTCGGCGCACCAGCGCCTGTCACACGCTGATCGAGATAATCGGCACTCAAGGCTTGATACCCCGTAGCGGGGGTCTGGAGAATTGCGTCGGCGCCCGTCCGGATGTAACGACTCACAGCCACGATAGCCCGCTTCGTCCTCCGGCGTCCGGCAAGCCGTCGATAGACCGTCCCCAGATCGGTGCGAATTTTTCTGGCGGCTTGCCGGCTCTCGACGAGGCTTCACGCATCGCTTTGCTCCCCTAGTGCGCCCACGGGTTCACGATTTGCCGGCCCAGAAACACGATGTGTTTGAGCTGCAGTGTGAGCCAGAGCAGGTGGTGGGGCTTCACCAGGCCTTGTAAAGTGCCCGCGGGGGCGGCGAGAATGCGGCGCCCCGAGAGTCCGGGCACGTCTGAGATGACTCGGGCGCGTTTGATGTTCGACCCTTCGAGCACCTTTCGCATGCGGTTCGCTTTGGCGGCCCGGACCTGGATGAGACTCTTACGGTACCGCACACCCGCCGCTCGCGCTGCGGGCGAGACGGAATGTAACTGCCCTTGAGGAATCCCAGAGGTAAAAGATGGGAAATCCCTTGAGAATCTTGAACATCCGTCTTTGGACACGGCATCCTTTGATATGGCCGGACTTCACCGCCCAGACTGCCTCGAAGTCGAGCGCCTCAAGCAAATTCGCGACGGGCCTGAGCTTCCCCCGGGTTCAGGGCAAGGAGCTTGGCAGAGAGTGTTGCCCCACCCTTCGCCCAGGCCAGAAGCTTGCGCCTTTAAAGATGGTCGTGACACTAGGCACTAATAGGGAACGGACAATCCAGGTGTCGGCCAGCACCGCAAAAGATAGGCCAATACCAAAGGTTTTCATGATTTGCAGTGGGCTAATTAATAGGGCGAGAAAGACGACAACCATGATCATACCGGCTCCTGTGATCATGGATCCGGTTGTAGCCACGCCATGTTCCACGGCATCGTTAAGACTTCGGTTGCCGTGCCAATATTCTTGGATACGGTGCAGCAAAATCACTTCGTAATCCATCGACAGTCCGAAGAGCAATACAAAAATCAAAGGTGTAATGGACGAATCCAATGGCTGACGCGTAAATCCGAGCAACTGATGGTGAGACACGAAGACCATAAATCCTGTGGTCGCCAATGCAACAAGCGCGTTGAGAGCGACCCCCAGCAGCGCCTGCAAGACTGAACGCGTAGCAATTGTCAACACGATCAGAGCCACCGCCAGCGCGGCTCCGATGATTAACGGCAGCTTTTGTTGGGTCGTTTGGTTAAAACTGTGCAAGACGGGTACCAATCCACCCGCCGCAGCGAAGCTTCCCGGCGGAAGCCAGCCCGCTAGGTGACTGTCAATACGATTGACCAAGAGACCGGTGCGGGCATCGTTAGGACCGGTTTTAGCGATGACATACAGCACGACCAAATGGGGATTGTGAAAAGACACAAAATTCTCTAGCCCGAGACGCAGGGCAGCTGGCACGCGACTCGGGTGGCGCATGGCCAACGCCAGATTCCGGGACGAACCCGGTAGTGCGCTGGGCGAGGACACTGCGGCTACATCAGGAAGGAGTTGCAGGTGGCGATCGAGCCCGGATACGGTCGACCAACTGGCATCGTGCGTCAACGGCGTCGGCAGTCTGACGGCGATGGCGATGGGTGCGATCGATCCCGCTCCCTCAAGGGTTTGCTGCTTGGCGATGGCTTGTCGCAAAACGCTTGAGCGCGGCAACATGGTAGCTAGATTGGCAGGCGTGCTCATACGCACTTGGGGCGCAAGCGCCACAAACGGCAACAAAATACTGAGACTGATGATCATGGCCCAGACCGGATGGCGCGTGACCCAATGCGAGAGTGATTTCCAAAAGCGAAAATCCGGTCGACGGATGCGACCCCAGTTGACTTGGCGCCCGTACAGTCCTAACACTGCCGGGAGCAAGGTATGCGTGGCCAACAAGATGGCAAACAGCGCGATGGCTCCGCCCAGCGCTAGTCCTCGCCAATAGGCGTCGTTTCCGAACATCAGCGCCGCGACCGCCAACGCCACGGCCAATCCCGAGTAAAACACGGATCGGCCTGCATGCCGCATGGCATCCACGATGGACTCTTCGATAGAAAGACCGGCATCTAAGTTTTGGCGGTAGCGGGTGCTGATGAATAAGGCATAATCGACACCCACCCCCAGAGCGAGGAAACTCACAATGTCAGTCAGATACACGGATAAGGCTATGTAGCGCGAAATGATGCTGACGCATGCCAGGACCAATTCGGTTCCGCACAGCGCGATGATGAGTGGCAGCGTGACGGCTGAGACTGATCCAAAGACCAGCAACAACAAAACGACTAAGACGGGAATCACGATAACTCCACTTTGCAAAAGCGTGGTACTGGCATCGTGCGTCACGACATTGCCGACGGCACTTTGTGAGACGACCGTAGTAGAGCCATGATGCTGAGTGACCAGGTGGCGCAATTGTCGGGACTGTAACAATAGGAGTTGGGGCGGCGGAACAAAGAGAGTCGTGTTGGGCCCCATTGCGTAAAAGGCGCTGGAACCAATATGCAAACGGGCACCCAAGCCTTCTGCCAAGGCCGGTGGCATGTTCTGTAGCAAGAGGGTAGGCGGTGCGTTACGCGCGTGAATCTGATTGAGAGCGGTTGTCGCCCATTGCACCGAACTATGGGGCGCCTCAAATCCGCCTGAAGTAAGATGTTTGGTGACTTGCGCTGCGAGCGGCAAAGTACTGGCAATGAGAAGAACCCACAACGCTACCACGACCCAGCGGTAACGGACAAACATTCGAGTCCAGCCCGACCCCATCGGCGTGCCCCACTCTCTTTGCGTCATTCGATATGCGCATCGCATCAGACGAAGATTAGGCTAGGCGACCACCGCCACCCCAAGCCATCACGTTAAATCCCTTGTCGTTGCGTTCGGCCTTTGGGTGAGCTGTCTGACCCATTAGACTAAGTTGTACCTATTTCGTCGCCAAATTTCAACTGCCAATTTGGTGAGGCCTCGGCTAAATTTTCTCTAAGACGGGGCAGCCCTACCATACACGGTTCCTTCGACGCTGGCAGATGTGAGCGGTTGTGATTGACTGATTAATCAGTTAGAATCTAATAACAGACTACGGTGCGTTGGCTGCGGCAATGCGTAGCACGACATGGGAATATTGGCCCCCTTATTTTTTACCAATATGGGCCGTAAAGCCCCTGTCTTCAGACAGGGGGATATCAGGCTCCGGGGCCGAGGGGCTCGACGCCCCGAAGGCCAATTTAGTCTTGACCGATTATAGAGACGTACGTGTTGGCGGCGAACAATATGAAACGCTTCGCCTTTGCGGAGCACTATACAGGGCGGGACACGCCCGGTGAGCCTGGGGAGCACCCTCTCGTGGACGAACGGCGCAAGCCCTAAGAAGCGATGGTGCGGTGAAGCAGGAAGCCCGACTCGTGAGGGTGGGGAATCCCCCGGCTTTAGCCGCCGGGAGGATGTCAAACGAAAACATGACCGGACGGATTTGCGGTGTGCTCGGCACTGCCTAAAAAGGTATGGGTCGCCGGTCGGCAAATCCTTTGATCAAGTGGGTAGGAGGTGCGTCAATGGGGCGTGCATGCGGACAGGGCCAGGGCAGCGCTGTTTTCCGTCCGAGTCCTAGCCTTGTACGATGCGACGGTCCCAACCGCACTTCAGCTTTCGTCTTTGGGTGGTTTCGATGGGTTTGGTTTTGGGAGTTCGGTCCACCACGTCAGCGCCAGCGCAACACGCTTTGTTTTCGCATACCTGCGACATTATTTGCACGAAAGGGCTGGCAGAAATGGCGATGGTAGAACACTCGATGATGCTGGTGATGGATGACCGATTGCAATGGGCCCAGACGCTTCCGGCGTCGTGGTACTTTGATGAAGCGTTACTGCAGCACGAGACCCAAAAATTGTTCCACAGAACCTGGCAACTGGTCGCAAAGACATCAGATGTACCGGTCCCCGGGTCATTTTTTACAACCGAATTGGTTGGTGAGCCACTCTTAATTACCCGCGACAGTGCCGGAGGATTGCACGGATTTTACAATGTCTGCCGTCATCGGGCGGGGCCGGTCGCAGTCGGTTGCGGCACCCGCAAGGCTTTACAGTGTGCTTACCACGGGTGGATTTATGGACTGGATGGGCATTTGATGAGTGCCCGGGAAATGGATGGCACGGAAAACTTCGATCACGCCGACTTTGGATTGGTGCCGGTTCAGATTGCCCAATGGGGACCGTTGATCTTTGTGAACCTGGACCGCCAGGCCCCGCCTTTTGAACAGGTGTTTGGTGCGGTCATGACCGAAGTGCAGGAACAGGGCTTTGACTTAAGTCGGATGGCCACCGTTGAGCGGCGTGACTACGACATCGCGTGTAATTGGAAAGTCTATGTGGACAACTACTTGGAGGGGTATCACATTCCCATTGTCCATCCGGGCTTGTTTCAAGAATTAGACTACGATCAGTACGAGGTTGTGACTTATGCGCAATACTCCAAACAGTTTGCACCGGTCCGACCGACAACAGCGCAAAGTGCAGCCGATCGGCGTTACGGGCGCTATGTTGACGACGGCCAAGCTGATGCGGACGCGCAAGCTCTGTACTATTGGATCTTCCCCAATTTGATGCTGAACATCTATCCCGACAACATTTCGACGAACGTGATATTGCCCCGAGGTGTAGGGCGGACCTTGACCATTTTCGAATGGTTTGCCAATCCAGAAGCGTCGGCCGAGGACATGAAGCAAACCATTGATTTTTCGGAGGAAATTCAACAGGAGGACATCTTTATCTGCGAGGCGGTGCAAAAGGGGCTAGCCTCGCAAAGTTATGATCGTGGACGTTATAGTGCCAAACGCGAAAATGGCGTGCACCATTTTCACATGCTCTTGGCCAAGGCTTTACGTTAAGGTGAGATAGTGTGAGTTTGCATTGACCTAAGCCATACGAAGACGGATGGGCGCGCAGTGTAGTGTGGCTTAGGTCCCATAAGCGCTAACTTTTGAATTTATTGTGCAGACGTAAAGGAATTTGACCCTGCCGTCGCGAAGTCAGAAGGAGACCCATTCTCTTAGACGGAGATGACGGACATGACGGAGACA
>PXYV01000050.1 GCA_003023745.1 Sulfobacillus acidophilus
CGCAAGGCGCATGATTCCGTCCAAGATTGGGGTAAAGTTTTTTCCGCCCCAGCGTCAATCCCAATCAGAATGCGGTGTCTAGCACAACGCAAAAAGCTCTTTGAGCCGTGCTTCCCAAACGTCGATTGCCAACTGCATTAGTGAAGCACATGCCCCGGCAATGCCTCACGCAACGCTTCAACCACCCACTGTCTTAGGCCCTGATTTTCCTCTTGTGCTAAAGTGCGATCCGCAGCCAAGATTTGGCGCGCTGTTTGGCGGGCCCGCTCCAACCAGGCAAGATCTTTGAGAGGATTGGCCAATTGAAAGCCCGCCACTCCATGTTGACGCATTCCCAATACTTCACCAGGCCCGCGAATCTGCAGATCGCGCTCTGCTAACTCTAGGCCATTTTGACTTTCCACCATGGCTTGGATGCGCTCTTCACTTTGTGCAGTCGTAGCATCCGCCAATAGAAAGCATATTGAGGGATAAGAGCCACGGCCCACGCGGCCGCGCAACTGGTGCAACTGGGCAAGCCCGAACCGGTCGGCTTCTTCAATCACGATGACCGTGGCGTTTGGCACATCGACCCCCACCTCCAAAATTGTCGTGCCCACCAGCACGTCGATGGCACCACGCCGAAATTCGTCCATCACGCGCGACTTCTCCATGGCCGACATTTTCCCATGAATGAGCCCTATCCGCCATCCCGGAATCTGTTTCATGCCATCAGCCAATAACGTGGCAGCTTTCCCTTGGCCTTCCTCGCCGCCTTCCACCAAGGGGCAGATCACGTAGGCTTGTCGGCCTTGTCGGACCGCCTCCATCACTTTCAGGTACGCTTGGCGCCGATCCTTCATCGCCAAATGCACCGTCGCAATGGGTTGGCGCCCTGGCGGCAATCCCTCAATTTGCGACACCTGCAGGTCGCCGTACACCGTCAGCGCCAGTGTGCGGGGTATGGGAGTTGCCGTCATGACCAACATGTGCGGATACAGCCCCTTATCTCCCAGTTGGGCGCGCTGACGGACACCAAACCGATGCTGCTCATCAACCACGACCAAACCGAGTCGTCCAAAATCAACATCATCCGACAATAACGCCTGGGTGCCGATAGCCACGAGCGGAAGGCCTGATTGCAACATTTCTCTTTCCTCTGTCCGCTTCGACCGACCGCTTACTAAAATCACGCGTACCCCCAGGGCAGCGAAATGTTGTTCAAACAACAGATAGTGTTGTTCGGCCAGCAACTCCGTTGGTGCCATTAGTGCCGCCTGCAAGCCGCTACCAATCGCAGCCAGCATCGCCAAAGCTGCCAAAATCGTCTTGCCCGAACCGACATCCCCTTGCAACAGCCGCGCCATCGGCACCGACCGCATCAAGTCTGCCCGAATTTCGTTCCAAGCCGCTTCTTGACCAGGCGTCAACACAAACGGCAATTCGCCCAAGAACCGGGTTAAGAGGGGATTATCCACCGTGAGCGCGACGGCCCCCACCTGGGGATCGGTTTGGTGGAGCCACAACACCGCAAGCGACATTCTCAAGAACTCATCAAACACCAATCGCCGCCGGGAGGCTTCGCGCTCTTCCCAAGAGCTCGGCCAATGCTGGTGGACAATTGCCCAAGCGCGATCCTCTAGCGATTCCTTTTGGCGAATCCCAGGCGGAAGCGGATCGACCGTTTGCGGAGCCCACCGAGGCACGACACGCGCTTGCAAATCCTGCACAAAGCGCTGCTTCAGGTCTCCGGCCAACGGGTACACCGGGATCAGTCCGAGGCGCGGTTGTTGATCCGCCTGCAACAGCTCGTACTCCGGATGTGTCATTGTCAGACGCCCCCGAAACTGGTCGACACGCCCGGACACCAATAGATGGGTACCCGTTTGCAGCTGACGCTTTAACCACGCTGCGTGAAAAAATGTCAGATCCAAGAATCCGGTGCCGTCACTCAGGCGGACCGTTAGGTAACTTTGACCAGAAGTGCGGCTACGATCGTGCACCTGCACCACTTGCCCGCGCACCGTTTGACTGGTGCCCACTTGAAGTTGATAGATCGGTGTCAGACTGGTGCGATCAAGATGGCGCCGCGGCCACAGCATCATGAGGTCCTCAATGGTCTCGACCCCTAGCCGACGGAAGTCGGCCACGCGTTTAGGCCCAACTCCCGGCAAGCGCGCCACGGAGTCACCCAACCCTAAGGTTGCCAAACGATCTCCATCCAGGGAGTTTCTAAAGGGCATTGCACCAGAGCGGCGTTGAACGCCTCCTGCCAATAGTTCGCCTCCTCCCGGTCGGCTCGATAACTAAGATAGATCGTGGTGATGCCCAACTCGGCCATGTCCGATCGGATGGCCTGATGCACAGCTTGCGGCGTGGCATAAAACCGACCTTGACATAAAAATCCGTCACGGGTGCGGATCACCGTCCAACTCCGCATGCGCTGCAGCATTGATGTTAAGCGCGCCCGATTCACGTCCCAAGACTCACCGGGCACATATTCCAAGCACAGTTGGCCAGCCAGTCCCACGGAGTCAACCGCCACCGCCACAGCCAAAGGTTGAGAAGGGCTCACCCACAGGGTATCGGGCGCATCGGTCCCAAGACCTGCATCAACGACAGGCATGAACCCCTCAAAAACAGGATGAAGTGAAGGGTCCGCGACAATGCGCAATAGGGTAGTCGATCCCGCTCGGCTTGCCACCTGTGCCCGCATATCGAGCCATTCCATCTGGCGTATGTCTCCCACCGCCGTCAATATTTCCATGAGCTCGACCGGTTTGTCGGTATGCACATGAACTTTGATCACCTTATGTCCGGGTGCGAGCACGACAGACTCGCCCACCTCAGCCAGGCGCCGTTCCAAGACCGCGTACGCGTCTTCGCTGCGCAACTGATAGATTAAAGCCTCCACATCATAGTAGTACCGCAACGGCCCCGCGTGATAGACATTTTCTTCGACACCGGCCGACAGCGCCGGTGCAATAGGATGCTGAGTTGGTTCGCCACGGCCTTGAGCAGCTCTGAGCCAGCCTCGCACCAGGCATAAGTACCCTAGGGCTCCCGCGTCAACGCTGTCTGTCTCTTTTAATTGCGGCAGTTGATCGCGCGTCTTCTCCAGTGCCTCTTCGCCCGCTCGCACAGCCAGCGTCAGGCAGGACACCAAATCGCCTCGCACGGTCCACTGCGTCAGTGCGTCAGCCATCGTCAAAATCGTACCTTCAACCGGTTGCGCTACATAACGGCGCGCTGTGATCGCCGCTTGGCCAAAAGCCTGATGCAGATCGTCTGGCGTAAACGCGATTTTGTCTCGGCCGGCAGCCGCAAAACCTGCCAACAGTTGGGACAAAATCACGCCCGAATTGCCACGTCCCCCTATCAAGGCGCCATCCGCCATCCGCTGCAATACCTCGCTCAAGGCATCGCTCGACCGATTGTGCAACGCTGCCAAAGCCGCCTCGACCGTTGCCACCATGTTATGGCCGGTATCACCGTCGGGAACCGGGAAAACGTTTAACTGGTCTATCAGATCGCGTTGTGCGCGTAGCTCGTCCAATCCACTTTTCATCCAGTCGATCCAAGTGGGGCCAACCAGTCGCCATAGTCCGCCTTCGATCCTACTGCTCAAGTACGCGAACCCCATCGACATGAATCACAATCCGATCGGGATAGGTACCAACCGCGTCTTTTAACGCGTCATTCACCCGTCGTCCCACCTCGCGCGCAACCGCTGCAATTCGTGTCCCATATGCTATCAACACATAAAGATCTACCGCATAATGACCCTCATCCAGGGCCGTCACCCGCACGCCGCGGGTGGTCGGGTCATGGTGCATCAGGTTAGTCAAGTTGTCCCCAAAGCCCGATTGGCTCATCTGCACGATCCCCGGTGCCGTCAGCGCCGCATGCGCCGCAATGACGGCCAACACGTCGTCGTTAACGATAGTCTGTCCCCATTCGGTGCGCTTTTCCAACGCGCCGTCACAACCTTTCCCGCTTGGGTTGCATCTGAATACTTCCCATGTTACCATAGCAAAGACTGTCTTGGCAGCGGAGGGGGTTTGAATATGGCATACCGTTGTGAAATCTGCGACAAACACACCGTGCACGGAAACAACGTGAGTCATTCGCATAAGAAGACCAAGCGAGTGTGGAAACCCAACATTCAACGAGTTCGGGCACGCGTGAACGGTCGCACGACGCACCTGTACGTTTGTACGCGTTGCTTGCGCTCAGGCCGTGTGGAGCGAGCCATTTAATTGCTGGATTTATTCCACTCCATCGCGCAGGCGCCGGAGCTGACTTGCACTAAAGCGGTAGGCTGTCCGACAAAAGTGACACGTCACCTCGGCTCCGCCGTCAGCGATGAGTGCACCCAGATCCTGGCGGGGCAAGGAGCCTAAGGTGTGTGCAATGGTCGTCCGCTCGCACCAACAATGCCACGCGAGGGATTCTCGCGGATAGAGAAAGATCGGCTCGGGAAGCACTTCGCGAATCAAAGATTCTAGATTGTCGCCGTCGGCAAGCCGACGGCTTATTTGTGTGAGATTCTCAAATCCTTGACTCACCGAATCAATAATCTCGGCGGGACACCCCGGCAATGCTTGAACCATCACGCCACCCGCACCGATGACGGTGCCATCCGACCGAACTAACACGCCAAGCGATACAGCACTAGGTATCTGCTCGGATTGGACCAAATAGTGTAAGAAATCGTCGCCAATTTCACCCGTTTTAAGGGCCACCTGACTTTGATACCACTCCTCCGCGTCTTCATGCAGCACACGAAATACCCCGTGTTGTCCCACCGCTTGTCCCACGGCCAATTTTCCCTCGGGGGTTATCGGCAAATCAACGGAGGGATTTTGGATGCGCGCTCGCATGGCGCCGTTTGGTTGAATCTCGGCCACCACCCGCCCGACCGGGCCGTCGCCATCCACTTCCACGGTCATTCGACCGCCATCCTGCTTAATATCCGCAGATACCATGGCCGCACAGGTCATCAGCCGGCCCATAGCGGCGGCAGCCACCGGCCAAGCCCGGTGAATCTGCTGGGCGCGTTCCACTGCGTCGGTTGCTATGACCGCCACAGTTCTCAGCAACCCGCCGGCTGCCGTCGCTCGAATCCGATAGTCCGTACCAATCACCTCGTCGATTTAGTCGCCCAAACACTTAACACCATCTGCAATATCTTACCCACAACCCGCGGAACCTTCACGACTTGGACTTGCATTGCGCTCACCGCATCCTTTCCTTGGCCAAAAATCGTTCAGTATCGCCGGACCAACAATCGCCACCCGACCCAAATCAGGACACCGCCTACCACGATGGGACCCAACCCTGCCCACAGGAGCCACAGCACAATGCCAAACGGCCAAATCCAAAGCGGCAAGACTTTTATAATGATGAGACTGCCGCTGCCGGCGGCCACAACGCCCCAAATTCGGCGCGGTCCGTTCGTCCCAAAATATAACCCTCGGCGAACCGATCCCATTTCCCCATCCTCCTTCGCCGCGACGCATCCAGTGGCAATCACCATGCTACGGCACACGAAGGCTCAAGGTTCCTCATTGCCGCGAAGAATTTTGATCCGCGCTGTAGGGTCTTCGCTACCAAACACGAACGAGCCCGCCACCAAGATGTCTGCGCCCGCCGCGCGCACCTGCGCGCCCGTTTGTTGATTGATGCCGCCATCAACCTCAATCAACGGTCGATCTTTCGCTCCGCGCAAGGTTTTGACTCGGCCAATTTTGTCAATTGCACGCGGCCAGAAGGCCTGGCCCCCAAATCCGGGATTGACACTCATCACCAGCACATAATCAACTTCACCGATAATGTCAGTTAAGACCTCCACCGGGGTGGCGGGATTTATGGCCACCCCCGCCAGCGCGCCTAGTTGATGAATCTGATCGATAGTCCGTTCCAAATGAGGACACGCCTCGACGTGGACGGACATCATATCCGCTCCGGCGCGACGAAAATCGGACAGGTAGCGATCCGGTTCCACAATCATCATATGCACATCAAGCGGCAACGTAGTCACTTTGCGCACCGCTTCGACAATGAACGGCCCAATGGTAATGTTGGGCACAAACTGTCCATCCATGACATCAAGATGCAGCAAATCGGCGACCGACTCGACCTGAGCGATAGCATCCGCCAAGCGGGCAAAGTCGGCAGACAAAATTGAAGGGGCGATGCGCGTCAACATATGTTGAACCTCCTGTTTTAAGGTCAATAGGTTCGAACCCATTCGGACAATAATTTGCGATAGTGGCGGTACCGCCACTGCGGAATGCGATTTTCCGCTACAGCCACCCGCACTGTGCAGTCCGGCTCCTGTCCGTGCAGGCAATTCGCAAATCTGCATGTAAAGGCAGAAAACTCCTCAAATGCCGAAGCAATGGCGCGTGGATCCCGGACACTTGCCGTTAAAGCGGTATAGCCCGGGCTATCGGCCAGCCAATAGTCTCCTAGTCGATACAAGCGGACCCAACGGGTCGTCTGCTGGCCCCGGCCTGTCCGCCCCAACGCTTGAGTTAAGGCTTCTTGTTGGGGAATCATGGCATTTAATAGGGTAGACTTGCCGGCTCCACTTTCTCCCGTCAGCACCCAGATGCCCTGGCGTCTGTGCTGCACCATATCTTTCAGTCGCAACCCCGTTCGGCTGGAGACTCTCCAGACCCGAAAGCCTGCGGACTGGTAGGCCCACTGGACCTCGTCCAGTACGGCCGCGTCAGTTAACAAGTCCACCTTGGACAAGACCACCTCGGCCTCTAATCCCAACAACTTAGCCATTACGAGACGTTTGTCCAATAGTTCTAAATTGCCGACCGGATGCGCAAGCGTAAAAACCACAAATAATCCTGTCACGTTCGCCACCGGTGGTCGCAACAACTGATTGGTTCGCGGCAAAATTTCGTCGATACGTGCCTCCCCCGGATCCGTCGGCACCAGCACGACTCGGTCTCCGACTAAGACACGACCCACATCGCGCTTTATTCGCCCCTTCAGATAACACAGGTACGACAAGCCGTCGGCTCCCGCCACGGTGGGTCGATTGGCCTCCAACAGCGTGACCAACCCTTCCACTAACCGCCACCCGTCGCCGATGATGGTGAACCAGACGATGGTGCGGAAGATGGGGAACTCGACGGGGAAGGAGAACTGGACGGCGAGGGGCCCGACGGCGAAGGACTGGGCGATGGTGCGCTTGAGCTCACACTGGGTTTCAATGTTTCGGAAGGCTCCACCTGACCATTTAAAGACGCAAAAATTTGTCCCTGGGTACCGTACCAAATGACAGGCAGCTTCACCTTTTGGCGAGGATTCACTTGGAGGTAAAACACCTCCTCATTTCCGGCCTGGTCGGTCACAACAACCTTAAATAGGGATTTGGCGCGGGCCGTCGCCGGAATTGTCCAGCGCACCGTAGTCTTGTTTTGTGGCAGTGACGCGCTGATAGGGCTAGGTCCATTCGACACCGTAATGCTGACCGACGTCACGCCCTTCAAGCTCGAATAGGGAGCAGGACTCTGATCGATAATGCTGTTCGTCGGTTGCGTCGACCACTGCAAACTGGGTGTGCCCACCGTCACGTTTTCGCTATTTAGTTCACGCACGGCTTGAGAAACCGTGAGACCTCCGAGATTGGGCATGGTTGTTGCCACATGTGCTACACCGGTTGAAACCCATAGTTTTACGGTACTGCCTTCCAATACTGACGTACCCGCCGCCGGAAATTGACGCACGACGTTTCCCTTGGCGAGGCTCGAGGCTACCCTGTTAACTTTTACCCTTAGTCCTAGCAACTTCAATGCCGCCTTGACCAGATAAATGTTTTCGCCCGACAGGGACGGAACCGTCGTCGAACTAGGTCCTGACGACAACACCAAACCGACCGTTTGGCCTGACTTGATACGAGATCCTGGAACCGGATTCTCCTTCACCACATGATTTTTGGGAATCGTCAACGACGGCTCGTGTCCCGCCACCGCTGCCAACAAATGCAGATGGGCAAGTGCGCCACGCGCTTCAGCTAACGATCGGCTACGCAACTGCGGAACTGTTTGCAACGGCGGATTGAGCCACCGATGAAAAGCGTAGGCACCTCCACCACCCACAATCACGACCAGTGCCGCCACAATCACCCACGGCCACCATCGCCGCCGTTTTTTGTTCCGCAAAGCACCCGTTTTGCGACTAGCTACGGCCGGCTCATCTTTTTCCGCCGGGGGTGCAGGCGCTGGCGTGGGCACCGCTGGCGGATGCAACACCCGGCTAATATCTTGCCGCATGGCATGAGCGGACTGATAGCGTTCCGCCGGATCTTTCATCAGGGCGCGTTCGACAATGTCGGCTACCGGAGCCGAGACGTCCGGGCGCAATATATCAACGCGCTCAGCCTCGTCCTGCAAATGTTTGATAGCCACCCCGATGGCGCTATCACTTTCAAAAGGCTTCTTCCCCGTGAGCATTTCAAACAGCACGATTCCCAGTGAGTACACGTCCGACTGAGGACCGATAAGCTTGCCGCGTGCCTGCTCGGGGCTCAGATACTGTACCGTCCCCAAAAGCGACCCGGTATTGACTAAGGTTCCAGTCGTGGCGGCATAGGCAATGCCAAAGTCGGTGACCTTGACCTCACCTTCGGGGGTAATCAGCACATTTTGCGGTTTGATGTCTCGGTGAACCAGACGCCGCGCATGGGCGACTTCTAATCCAGCCGCCACTTGGTCGGCGATCTCCAAGGCGACGTCTGTGTTAAGAGGGGCTTCCCGATCAATTTTTGCGCGCAGTGTCTCCCCTGCCACTAACTCCATGACCATATAATGAATGTCCGGCGCATCTCGCCCAACATCGTAAACTTGCACAATATGACGGTCTACCAACGACGCCGCCGCGCGCGCTTCCTGCTCAAAGCGCCGCACGACCTCCTCATCTTCAGCCCACTGATGTTTAAGAATCTTCACCGCAACCAAGCGATTTAGGGTCATGTCACGGGCTCGGTAGACCAACGACATCCCACCGGTACCGATGCGCTCGAGCACCTCATAGCGATTCCCTAAAATGTTACCCACCACGGCAATCACCCCGTGTGGAACTATCTTCGGCTAAAACAACGGTAATATTATCCGGGCCACCACGCCGTAAGGCACGATCAATCAAAGCATCAACCAACGCATACCCCGATAAAAGACCGCTCAGTTCAAAAATATCCTCATCGGCTAAGACTGTCGTCAGTCCGTCCGTACAAAGCAGCAGTCGAGCCTCTGAACTCCAAGGAATTTCCGCAACATCAACCCGAATCCGATCAAACGGGCCAATCACACGCGTCAACACATGACGACTGGGATGACGGCGAGCCTCCTCTTCCGTAATACCGCCTGCAGCCTGCATTTCTCCGGCAACCGAATGATCGATCGTGAGCCGAACCCAGTGGTCGGCAAAGATCTGGTAAGCCCGCGAATCCCCAACATGAGCCATCAACAACCGACTTGGAAAGACGATGGCACTAGTCAACGTTGTGCCCATGCCTGACAGGCTTTCGTCGCGTTGAGCGACTTCGTAGATGCGTCGGTTTGCCAAGGACACCGCGGCCGCTAGTTGGGCAATATCTTTGGCACTCGAGCCGATCGCTTCATCTAGTGTCTCCAATGCAATACGACTCGCTTCCTGACCCGCGGGTCCGCCCCCCACGCCATCGGCCACAGCCACCAGGACTCCCTCAACAGCCACCGAACGCATCAAATAAGCGTCCTCGTTGTTCGGCCGCTTTAAGCCGCGATGACTGCGTCCATAGGTTCTCAGGGCGATACCGGTTCCTCCTCCCGCAGTCTGAGTTGGCCGCATGCCGCATCAATCTCCTGACCCAATTCTCTTCGTATCGTACAAGATATTCCGTATTCTTGCACGATGCTTTGAAAACGCCGCACACGCTCTTTAGGTGACGGCTGAAAGGGATGTTCGGCCACGGGATTCCATGGAATCAGATTGACGTGATTGGGGAATCCCTTAATTAACCGTCCGAGTTGATGGGCCTGCTCCTCCCCGTCGTTCACATGAGACAGCAAGAGGTACTCAAAGGTCACGCGGCGGCCCGTTTTCGTCACATAGTAACGACACATGGGAATCAGTTGCTGCAACGGGTACGCGCGATTCACGGGCATCAGCGACAATCGCAGCGCATCCGTCGGAGCGTGGAGAGACACCGCTAGCGTAACGGGCAGCCCACTGTCCGCAAGCCTTTGTATGGCAGGAACCAACCCACTAGTCGACACGGTAACATGACGATAACTAAAGTTTAGTCCAGCAGGATCGTGCGCCAACTGCAAAAACCGCAGAACTGCAGCCAAATTGTCGAGCGGCTCGCCGATGCCCATTAAGTCAATATGGCGAACACGGTCGGCGTTCAATCGATTGGCGACGACCACTTGGTCCATCATTTCCCCCGCCGTTAACTGGCGAACCCGTCCTCTTAACCCCGACGCACAAAATTTGCATCCCATGGCGCAACCGACTTGCGACGAGATACACACGCTATCGCCATACCGATGCGGCAACACCACTGTTTCCACCCGCTGCTCGTCCGAAAGCCCCAGCAAGAGTTTCTTGGTGCCGTCCGGTGCCGCCTGTTGGCGTATCAGGTGCGCGCGTCTAAACGGATGTTGTTGGTCCATCTTACGCCGTAATGGGATTGGCCAAACCGAAATCTCTGCATACGACTGAATCTGGTGAACCCACAGCCATTCAAACAACTGCCGGCCTCGAAACCGAGGTGCCCCTTCTTCGTGCAACAACTCGCTAAGTTCTGTGCCGGTCATCGACAGCACGTCGCCAAAATCTACACGACTGTGACTCATGAGGCCCCCCGCTTATGCAAACGGGCGATAAAAAACCCGTCCATATCTAAATCCCCGGGCTCCAACTGCAAGAACTTCTCATGAACGTAATGCGCCAGTGCCGCGTGAGGCAAAAACGGCGTCACGTCGTCTGGTTGCAAATCATCATGCTCACTTAAGAGATTTCGAATAATGGTCGTGGTCTCTTCCGGCTCTGTGGAACAAGTGCTGTACACAATCACGCCTCCCGGCTTCGTAAGCCGCCAGGCAGCTTCCGCGAGATCACGCTGACGACTGGCCAAGTCAACAAATCCACTTTCTTGTTTGCTAAGACGCGCATCCACGCGGCGGCGCAAGACTCCCAGATTGCTGCAGGGCGCGTCCAAAAGTACCCGATCTTGAGATTGGGGATTTGCGTGCGCATACTGTTCCGAGCGCTCGCACACAAGTGAAACCCGTCCTGAAAAGCCAGCCCGCCGCAAATTGTCGCGACAACGCGCCAGACGTCGGGCAGAGATATCGATACCCGTTAAGTGCATGTTCCCCTCAAGACGCTCGAGCGTATGAATAGCCTTTCCGCCTATACCAATTGCCATATCAATGACCTCGTCGCCAGCTTGCGCATCTAAAACCCGAGCGACTAACATGCCGCTTTCGTCCTGTACCGTGACGAGCCCCTTTTGAAAGGCGGGAAGATCTTCCAACCACAGTGCCCCGCGAACGCGGATCGCCTCCGGCAAATACGGAGAAGCCACGGCCTCGATGCCCATCTCTTGAATTTGCGTAAGCACCTTCTCGCGCGACACACGGCTTAGATTCACCCGCAACATGAGCGGCGGAACGCGACTATTTGCGGCTAGCACCCCTTCCAGTCGTACACCGTAACGGTCGGTCCAGCGTTGCACGATCCAGTCCGGCAGCGAGTAGCGTTCTCCTAACGACAAGGTCTCAGCGCGCGGTGGCTGCCCTTGGGCCTGCCGTAAAATGGCATTGACTAGATTGCCCACCTTAGGATTGTGAGCTTTGGCTTGGTTGACCGCCGCGTTCACGACCGCATAGGCAGGCACTCGATCGAGAAAGCCCAACTGAAAAAACGCCAAGCGCAGAATGTCCACTATTTCCGGCTCAAGCCGACCGCGTTGCCAAGGCCGGATCCAGGCGTCGAGATAACGGTAATGGCGCAACACCCCATAGACCAACTGCGTCATCAAGGCGCGGTCAGGGCCCGCCAAAGGGTTCGCTTTTCGAATCGCTTCGCTCACCGGAAGACCTCGGCGGACCCGCGCTAAAGCCGCCAACGCTTCGTCTCGCGCTGACCCCACCGTCTTCATGACAGCACCCAAGGGTGTCTACCCGATCGGCCGCGCACATAAGCCCCTGGACTCATCGGGCGACCACCGGCGGGCTGAATGGCGCATATTCTCAAAATCCCCATGCCGGTGCCGACCAACCAGTCATTGCCGTCAAGAACTGCCGTTCCGGGCGACCACTTCTCTGTCATGCTATGCACCTGCGCTCGCCAAATTTTAAGACGCGTTTCATGCCAGGTAGTATAAGCCCCCGGATCGGGCGTCATGCTCCGAATATGCGCATCCAAAAAGTGCGCGTTGCGCGTCCAATCTACACGGTTTGCGTCTGCGTCAAATTTCGGCGCAAAAGTCACTCCTTGAGTCGACTGGGGTTGCGCTGGAAATGCGGTCAAGCCCCATCTCGACAAGGCACCGGTCCACAATCCGGCCGCTAGCTCCGCCAGCCTGTCGGCCAAACTAGCGGTCGTGTCATCCGCTGCAATCGCGCACCTTCCTTGACTCACAATGGGGCCGGTGTCCACCCCCTCATCCATACGCATGAGCGTCACCCCGGTCTGCTCATCTTGCGCCAAGATCGCCCAAGCAATGGGATTCGGCCCACGCCAACGTGGCAACAAGGATGCGTGGAGATTGTATGATCCGAATCTAGGCAAATCCAAGAGCCACTTTGGCAAAATTCGACCGTATGCCGCGGTGAGAATGTAATCTGGCCTAAACGCGTCGAGCTGCGATCTTAGATCCTTCAATTTACAAGGTTTGACAAGATCTAATCCCTGGGCTTGTGCCCAGCGAGCAACGTCACTGGAACTCAGACGACGCCCCCGCCCTTGAGGCGTGTCTGGCTTTGTCACTACCAAAAACGTGTCACCGCGATCACAAATCTTGGCCAAAATCTGCTGAGCGTACCCCGGTGTCCCCATGAACACAATCCGCGCCACCCAACGCCTCCTCTCAAAAATAACTGGTCCACACCATATCTCGGACTTCCTATCGTGTGCACCCTCAATCCAGATCGCCCTTACCCCATTTTCCACTCATGCTGGTGCCCCGAACCAAGACACGGACCTCTACTGTCATGGCGGACTTTACATGAGAAAGTACGGATCGCGAGTGATACTTAAACCCGGCACGCGACTTTGCAGATCCTTTAAGCCCCGGCTCAAGCTCACCCCGTCGTCGGCCGGATTGACAATTTTGATTAAGACATGATAGCGGAATCGCCCCTGCACCTTTTGCAACGGCGCCGGAGCAGGTCCAAGAAGGATCAGGTTTGGCCACTTCCGGCGCAGTTCATCCGCTGCCTGCTGGGCCAGTGCCGCCGCAGCCGATCCCGCGTCCGCCTCAAACACCAGCAACCATAAATCCGCAAACGGCGGATACTGCGTCGCTTGTCGGAACGTTAATTCTTCCTCGTAAAACCTTGCATAATCGTGAGTCCGGCTAAGGCGTACCGCATAGTGGTCTGGATTGTACGTTTGGATAACCACCCGGCCTGGCTTTGCACCGCGTCCCGACCTCCCGCCAGCCTGAACCAACAACTGAAAGGTCCGCTCTGCGCTGCGGTAATCCGGAAGGTGTAGTGCAGTATCAGCCGCAACCACTCCCACGAGACTCACATGGGGAAAGTCCATCCCCTTGGCAATCATTTGTGTACCGACGAGAACGTCCGCATCACCTTGATAAAACTTAAGATAAAGACTGGCGTAGTCCCGCGCCCGCGTCATCGTATCGCGGTCGGCCCGGAGCACTCGAGCATCCGGACAAAGACGCTGAACCTCTTCCACCACCCGCTCCGTACCCGCACCAAAATAACGGATCTTCTCGCTCCCACATTCAGGACACCGAGTGACAACCGGAAACTCGCGTAGGCAGTAGTGGCAAGTCAGACGATGATTCATCCGATGATAGGTCAACGAGACCGCACACTCCGGGCACTGCAAGGCATGCCCGCACTGACGGCACAACACAAATGTGGAATATCCGCGTCGATTCAAAAACAAAATAGCCTGCTCCTTGTCGGCCAGGGCCGCACACAAGGCATCGCGCAAGGTCCGACTAAATATCTCGCGATTGCCATTCTTTAATTCTTCTCGCATATCCACGAGTTCGACGCTTGGCAACGCCCGTCCCATCGCGCGCTCCGGCAGCCAGACATGACCAAGCTCACCCCGTTCAGCCGCATAGCGCGACTCGAGCGACGGTGTTGCGCTCCCCAACACGACAGTCGCGCCTTCGCGCTGGCCGCGCCACAAAGCCACTTCCCGCGTATGATAGCGTGGATGGTCTTCCTGCTTGTAACTCGGTTCATGCTCTTCATCGATCACGATCATGCCCAGCCGGGAAAACGGCAAGAATATAGCCGAACGCGCCCCCACCACCACCGAAGTCACATGCCTGCGAACATTATCCCATGTCGTCCAGCGCTCCGCTTGTGACAGCCCCGAATGCCACACACCGACTTGATCGCCATAACGCGCGCGAAACCGCATCACCACTTGAGGAGTCAGGGCAATTTCGGGAAGAAGCACGAGAGCCTCTTGATCACTGTGGACCATCCGATCAATCAATGCCAAATAGACCTCGGTCTTCCCTGAGCCCGTGACCCCCTCTAAAAGCCAGCCATGACCTGGCTTGGCCTCGATGGACCGTACTACCTCGCTTTGCGGTCGGGAGAGCACGTGACCCGGTTCCACCGTTAAAGGCGCCGACATCGGTCGCGATATGACCTCCACAGCATGCTCCGCCACCAAACTGCGCAACGCCGGAGCCGCTTTAGGAAAAGCGTCCAGCACCGTACGGCGGTCCACCAATTCTTGAGCCGCAATGAAATCGTAAACGGCTTGCTTCAGCGATTGCCTGCCCTGGCGTCGCGCGCTGACGCGATACCACTGCGGAATCGAGCGAAATTCCCCACCGCGCCGCACCGCCGCCGGAATCATAGCCCGCAGCACTTGCGGTAGAAAACACAAGTAGCGCTCACTCATCCACTGCGCCAAGTCTAACAACGCCGGTGTCAATACGGGCTGAGGCGTCCGCACTGCTACAATTTCCTTCATTTCCGGGGTGGCCGGGCCGCTATACAAACGGTAGACTACGCCCGACACGACCGATGAACGAAAGGGCACCGTAACCAATTGTCCTACAGCAATATCATTGCGCATGCTCGGCGGAACCCGGTAGGTGAAGGGATGGTCCAAGGCGGGCACCACCCGATCGACAATCACATCGGCCAAAGCCTCCAATTTATGACTCCTTAAGCTTACGCTCAATCCAATCTAATAGGACGTTAGCCGTGCACGCTTTGTCATCTCCGGGGATAGGATGGGCCCCTTGGGCAGTGACCAACCAGGAGTGATGCTGCCCACTGCCAAATCCCTCTTGATGCCCTACAAGATTGGCTACGATGGCATCCAAGCCCTTTTTTCGCAACTTGAGGGCGGCTTGTTCGACCGGCGCCTGTGTTTCCGCAGCAAACCCGACAATGAGCTTGTGGCCGTGATATTTTTGAGCTACCATCGCAATGATGTCGGGATTAGTCTGCATCTTCCATGTTAAAGGCAACGACTCTTTGTGCATCTTATGGGTGAGTGACTCGACTGGACGAAAATCCGAAACCGCCGCAGCACCAACGAATACATCGGCCGCCTCCATCACCTTCTCCACTGCCTGCAACATCTCTACCGCACTGGTCACCGTCGATCTCGTCACGAGGTGATGGACCGGCACCTGGACGGCGGGCCCGGTGATGAGGTGAACGTGTGCTCCCCGCCGCGCCGCCGCGTTAGCAATAAGAACCCCCATCAGACCAGTGGACGGATTCGTCAACAAACGCACCGGATCAAAATGCTCCCAGGTGCTCCCAGCAGTCACGACCATGCGCACATGCGCCAGATCTTGCGGTGTTATAACGTCCTCCAGCGCTTCCATCAATTCCCAAGGTTCGGCCATGCGGCCAATCCCTTCGCGACCCGATGCCATGCGCCCTTCGCGGGGGCCCACTATATGCACGCCATCAGACCTCAAGATACCCACATTCATTTCGGTACGGGGGTGCGTCCACATATCGGGCTCCATTGCCGGAGCCACTAACACCGGGCCTCGAAAGCCAAGGTATACGAGGGACAACATATCTTCTGCGCGTCCCGTGGCAAATCGCGCAATCAGCCCCGCGGTCGCCGGGGCAACAACCATTGCCTCCGCCCAATGCGCAAGCGTAATGTGCGACAGAGGACCTTCCGACACATCTGTCGCCTGCGTTGAAACCGGGTGGCCACTCAAAGCCTCAAAGGTCAACGGCCCCACGAACGCTGTGGCGGCTGATGTCATAATGACGCGCACCTCGTGCCCGGCCTGCACCAGACGACTAACCAATTCACACGTCTTATAGGCCGCAATCCCGCCAGCCACGCCAACCACAATACGCATCTATTTAATGCCTGATGGCGGTACTTCCACCGATACCAACCCACGCTGAATTTCCTCGAGCGCGATCGTTACCGGCTTGGTGGCATGCACATCCACCAGAGGCTGATAGCCATCCATAATGGCGCGCCCTCGACGCGCCGCCGCCACCACCAGGGCATACTTGCTTTTCGTCTCGGCGACCAACTCTTCCACAGATGCGGGTTTCGCCACCCTAGTCGTCGTCCTCCTCTTCATCATCTTCGTCGTCGTCAACTTCCACCGGACGACTCGTCAGTCGGTTCGCCACCGTTTCTGGCTGAACGGCCGACAAAATCACGTGGTCGCTATCGGTAATAATGACGGCGCGCGTTCGACGACCATACGTTGCGTCAATCAATGCCCCACGGTCGCGTGCTTCAGTAATAATGCGCTTGATTGGAGCCGAATCTGGGCTGACAATCGCCACGATGCGGTGTGCTGAAACAATGTTGCCAAATCCAATGTTTACCAATTTAATGTCCAAACCGATCCTCCCTCGACGCCGCTGGATACTCAACGGTACGATGCAAACACGCCGCCCACGGCCCCGGCTTCAAAGCCAGGGCTTGCAACTTCCCGAAAGCGTCAAAGGCGACACCGCCCTTCAGATGCAGTGGGCTCAAACAATCATCGACAACGCCGACCACCATCGCACTTGTCGCCCCGCACTGAATTCCCAAACGGTCCAGGGTCATGACGCCTGTCCGGTCATCCTTTGACACATCGCCTCGGCGCCAGCTAAAAACGCTGTCGGCACATGCGACAATTGCCTCTCGCCAAATGTCCACGCCCTTCACAGGTGAAAACTATAATGCCTGCCTTTCGATAAGCATCGAGCGTCGCGTCGAAAAGGGTCGACCAACCATAAACAAGAATACGCCTGGCAGCGGGCGCCTTATGTCCCCAGCACGCTGGTGCAAAGGTTACGGCGGCGCATTGAATAATGACACGTAAGCCGCCAACATGACCTCCAACCCAGGCACCTCCACTCGCTACGCGTAGTCTAGCATGCCGTTAGTGAGTTGACAACCAACCATGCCAGTCGCTACCAGAGACCATACGCCGTGGTGTTTTCCGAGCGACACCGCAGACGACTATCTTAGTCATAAAACGGATCGCGCCACGCGACAAAAGCCCACGCGAGGATGATGTAGACACCAAACACGCCCACTCCCTGCAACATCGCTGTCCAATTAGGGGGAACACTGAGCACATCGACAAATCGCGAAAAATATCCGGACAACAGGATCTTTTGCACGTCGGCCAAGAACGGGAAATCACCCATGAGAACCGTGATTATGAGACCTCCCATGGTCAGCATAACAGACGCCACCGGATTCCGACAAAAGCTGCCGATGGCTAAGGCCACGGACGCCACCGTCACCTGTGCGATGGCCGTGTACACCGTCATTACCGCAAGAAAGCCGGCCAGGTCGTGCGTCGATGCCATGGTGCCGGACGGCAACAGGGTTCGATGCCAGCCATAGAGCATAATGCCCATGGCTAAACTGGCGCTGACCAGCACAAACGTGGCGCTGCCAGCATAAGAAGCACAAACCACCCACTTGCTAACAAGTACTTGCCAGGGCCGTATTCCCTGCGCCAGGAGCACCGTCCAGGTGCCACGCTGCCTCTCTGCCGAGATGCTTTCAGCACTGACCAAGACCACAAAAAAGGGCAAGAGAATACTGTTACATACGGTTAATGTCACCACCGGCACAAAAAAACCGTCCGCTAGACCTAGCCCTAATACCGACCCCAATGCGGTCTGAGCATCAATCTGGCGATACCCTACGGCCGCTAACACGCCCACCGCGGCCAGAACCAACAAGGATACCCAAGACCTATTCTGGCGAATTTGCCGCCGATATTCCCACTGAACGTGCGTCCACATGCGAGTCCTCCAAATAAGTGAGCAAGCGCACATCTAGACCGGCCCGGCGCCTGGCCACGGTTCTCACCACGATATCTTTCTTGATCAGCATCCGATTGACGTCTCCGAGATCAAACTGGTCGTCCCACGGCGCCACGATACATGAACTCCCCGTCACGCGTGCCGTGATCCCAAGCTCAGCCAGGCAACCGATAGCGGAATCAACCGGTGAAACTTCCCAAAAGACCTCATCACTGATAATGCCGCGCCCCAATTGGGAAGGCGCACCAAAGTAGCGAATTCGACCCTCGTCAAACACGGCAATAAAATCGCACAGTTGCTCAATATCCGGCATCACATGACTAGCCATAATAAGGGTCGCACCGGACTCGCGACGAACCCGCTCAATGAGATGCCGCATCTCGTTTAGCCGTGCAGGATCGAGCCCGTCCTGGGGTTCGTCCAAAATGATTAGGGCGGGATTCTTCATCAAGGCAATGGCCAGCGCCAGACGCTGCCGCATCCCATGCGAGAAGCCGCTCACCCGTTCGTGTTTTACAGCCTGCAAGTGAACGAACGCCAATACCTCGTCTGCGCGTCGCCGCGATTTTTGCGTCAAATCTGCCAGCATCCACATGTTTTCCTGCGCGGTTAACTGCGGATAAAACCAGGGGGTGTCGACAAAGCCACCGACGTTAGCCAGGTGCTCCTCCGGATGAGGCCATAATGGCCTATCGTTATACCATACATTCCCCAGGCTTGGTCGCGCCACCCCCAGCAGGATGCGCAACAGGGTTGATTTTCCCGCTCCATTGGGGCCAACCAGCCCTAGGGCAGAACCCGCCGGTACATGCAAGCACACGTCGCGCAACACGGCGTTGCGGCCGTAAGACTTACTCACGTGACGAACGTCAACCGCTATTGCCATGCGTTCTGTGCCCATCTAGCCAACTGACGTGGGGAACGACTACCCATCAGCACAATCTCCCGGCCCCCATGACGAAACGTTACGACACTCAGCAATCCGTCTGTCGCGCCCCAAAACCGCCCGGAAGGCTCTAACGGGTGAAGCACATCCAATGCCCGGTGATGGCCGAGCGCCTCCGCATTGGTCGCTAGCGCCACGACCTCTCCAGGACCGGCCCCGTAGACAGCCACTGCACGACCAAGCGCCTGCCGCTCGCTTCGGCGCGCCAACGGGCCCAAACGCGCCGGAAACGCCACCGAATCTCTTAACGTCTCTCGCCCTGAGGCGCGCAACAGTTGCAGCTCAGCTGTCGGGGCTATGCGTCGCCCCGCAGTGGGGGGCACGACAGCCCCGGCGGGGACGCCTAGCTTGAAAGTGTCAATGCGTAAGCTTAGAACGATTTGAGCATGCGAGTCGGTAATCGATAACGCCAAGGGCAGAAAATTCCTAGCCGAAAACCAGTAGGTGACACGCCCCCACAATGTATTGGTCTCAATCGGGCGTAAAGTCACCTGATATGCCGGCTCGCCCGCAAATCGCCCCGCTGCGCTGGTTGCGGTCCAATCCCCTTGCCACGCCAACTCCGAGGGGATTTGCCACACGGTGCAGAAACGGCCTAAGGCGCCTTTGAGCCGCTCGACCATCCGGTTGCCGGAGGTGGAATCGTACGCAATCAATCGTTGTCCCGCTCGAGCCACGACGCCTACGAGATTGTTGGTGCGATTGATTTCCTCAAAGCGCCAGTGGCGCTCCCCTGCTTGAAACAGTGCGATGGTCTGCACGTCCGCATTGGGAACGAAGAGGTTGCCGAGGCCAGACGCAGTCAGTGACGATGGCCAAAGGCGATTGCGATAGCTGAGCGTTTCACTAAACGCGTCGTGTTGCAATGCTGTCCTGGCTCGATTGAACACCTGATTTGCTGTCATAGGCGCCAGCCGTTCCGGTGCGCGGACATACGGCGCCAGACACAACGCAACACCCGCAATTGCCGCCATCGTTAAGAAGCCGCCCGCGACCCGCCTTGAGTTCACCTCATCGTCTCCTTGAAGTTGCCCTTCCTAGTTTACCCAGACTGGCAAATAGTCACTCACCAACCGTAATTTTTCACTGTCGTGAGCCGTCTCATGGGAGCAGGCTTGCTATGCTATAATCAGATCATTTAAGGGGCGATCACTTGCTTACGATCTTTCATACCGTTAGCAACTGGTTGCATGCAGTGGGCGTGCTGGCGATATTTCTGGTGCTGTTCGTGGAATGCTTCGGACTGCCCAGCCCGGACGAAATTATCCTGCTATTCTCTGGGTATCTTGTTTCCGCACATCGTTTCAGCTATCCCATCGTCATTTTGACCGCAGTGCTCGGAAGTACCCTGGGAGCAACGGGCGCATATTTGCTGGCACGCCTGGGGGGCCGCAAAATTATGCTGAAGTACTTTCGCTTCATTTTTCGCACTCCTGAGCGCCTAGCATATTGGGAAGAGTATTTCGCGCGGCGCGGCGACATTGTGGTTCTAATTGGCCGCATTATCTCGGGCGTCCGTGCGGTCATCTCCTATCCCGCTGGCTTGTTTGAAATGCCCTATTGGCGGTTTTTACTTTATACCGTCGCAGGATCGTTGATATGGGCACTCTTGGCCGTGACCGCGGGATACATCCTGGGCCCGCATGTGGTGCAAGCGTTAGAGGCCACCAAGCACTACGAAGTGCCCGTCGCCGCCGGCCTCATCCTGCTCATCGGTTTGTGGTATCTCTATGACCGCAACAAACGAAAGCGCCAAGGCCAAGCACCGTTGCCATGAGCCGCAGTCAGCCCCACGGCCCCTCATTCAGCCCAGTCAAACCTCCCGGAAAACACCTCCTCAGCCGGTCCGGTGAGAAACACGGGATCATCACCGCTGCCTTTCCAGTCAACCAGCAATTCACCACCGGGCACGCTCACCGCAATCGGCATGTTAACCAGTTGGAGATACGCCGCCGTCGCACCAGCAGCTGCAACCCCTGTCCCACAGGCCATGGTCAATCCCGCGCCCCGTTCCCAATGCCGCATACGCAAATGTTTGGCGTCTATCACTTCAACAGAATGAACATTAATCCGCTGCGGAAACCACAGATGGTGTTCAAGTTGCGGCCCCCGCTCAGCCATCGTCGCGACGTCCCATAAAGGCCCAAACACGATCAGATGGGGATTTCCCATTGACGCTAAACAGACCTGAACGCGTGTTTCGCCCACATCAATCCATTCGTTCATGAATGGCTCGCTGCCGCCGTTCTTCAAGCCGGACGCTTGCGCGGCAAAGCGCACTGGCCCCATGTTGACGCGAATTTGGGTCGCCTTGCCGTCACGCGTGTCTAACACCTCAGGAAATAGCAGTCCGGCGTCGGTTTCTATCACTTGCTGCCGACCCGCCTGCTCTCGGTCGTATAACCACTTCGCCAAGCCACGCAGCCCGTTGCCGCACATTTCTGAGCGGCTGCCGTCTGCATTGTAGATGATCATCCGGGCATCCGCACGATTTGAGCTGGCGATCGTAATAATTCCATCGGCCCCGACGCCAAAATGCCGGTCGCACATGCGCCGAGCCAACTTTGGCCAGTCGACAATTGCGTCGTTTTGTCCGCGCACGTCAAAATACAAATAGTCATTACCCAATCCGTGCAATTTCCAAAACTCCCACTGCATATAAGAGCCTCCCGACGTTGATTCATGGACGACGCAGCATGCCTTCAGCGAATCGGCAGGCGCAACCACTTCTGAAATGGTCGTGCCGCCAAGTCGCGAAATACCGCGAGAAACTGTATAAAACCTGATGCAATAACGACAACAAGCCAATCACCCCCGGCCAAGGGATCCGTCTTAAACAGCTGGCTCAACCAGGGAATATACAATACCGACACCAGCATGGCCACCGACGATAGGACCGCCATTACAACCCACGGGTTTGATAATAAGCCGACCTCCAAAAAACTCCGTTCTTCGGTCCGTGCATCAAACACGTGAAACAACTGACTTAAAATCAAAGTCGCTAATGCCATGCTCCGCGCTTCACGCAGTCCCAAGCCCCAAGGGCCCAAGCTCAATGCAAACACCACAAGCGTGCTAACGCCGATCAAAAGCCCGCGAAACGCGATCTTGCTGCCTAATCCTCTGGCAAAAATCCCCTCCTTCGGAGATCGTGGTCGCCGATCCATTACGCCAGGAGCAGGCGGATCCACTCCCAGCGCCATTGCCGGTAAACCGTCCGTCACCAAGTTCACGAACAGTATTTGAATCGGCAAGAGCGGCAAGGGCATCCCCATAAAGACGGCCAAAAACATCACCAACACTTCACCGATATTGCAGGACAGCAAATACCGAATAAACTTGCGGATGTTATCATATATTGCTCGCCCTTCGCGAATTGCCTGAACGATGGTCGCAAAGTTGTCGTCTGTCAGAATCATAGCAGATGCCTCTTTGGTGACATCCGTGCCCGTAAGCCCCATAGCCACCCCGATATCTGCCTCCTTCACAGCCGGGGCATCGTTAACGCCGTCTCCCGTCATGGCTACGACATCGCCCCGCCGCTTCCAGGCCCGCACCACCCGCAACTTGTGAGGAGGGGACACGCGCGCATACACCCGCACCCGCTCGACGCGTTCCAACAACTCATCATCGCTCAACTGATCCAGTTCGCGCCCTGTCATCATTTCATCATGTGGCCCCAGCATGCCTAGTTCTTGCGCAATCGCTCGCGCCGTATTGGGATGGTCGCCGGTAATCATCACTGTCTGTACTCCTGCCCGGTGGGCCACGCGTACCGCCTGCTGCGCCTCGGAGCGCGGTGGATCGATCATCCCAGCTAGGCCCAACACGATCAGACGACTTTCCCAGTCTTCAGCTGGTGCCACCGCCCCGATCGGGCGATACGCAACCAGGAGCACCCGCAATGCATCTTGCGTCATGGCCTCGTGCGCTTGCATCAACTGGCGCCGGCACATTTCGTCCAATGGCCGTATCTGCCCAGCCCATTCGATCGATTGGCAGCGCGGCAACAACACGTCCGCTGCTCCCTTCACATAAACAAACGTCTGTCGCTTCACGTCACGAACCATAACCGCCATACGCTGACGTTCTGATTCAAAAGGAATTTCTCCGACGCGCACAAATAGCTGGGACAGTTCGGTTACCGCGACACCCATATCGTGTGCCGCTTCCAACAATGCCAATTCTGTGGGGTCACCTTGTCCGCTGCCATAGCGCCCGTCGCGATCCCCTTCTAATTGCGCATTGTTACACAGCGCCGCCGCTTTGACTACATGAAGAAGTGTCGCATGCGCCTGAAGCCCTTGGGTCGCGTCAAATTTCCGCGATGCCGCATCCTTCTTAAATCGCACTCCACTCGCCCAGATGTCGGTTACAGTCATATGATTGCGGGTCAGCGTTCCAGTCTTGTCAGAACAAATGACGGTCGTACAGCCTAATGTTTCTACAGCCGGCAACCGACGAACAATCGCGTGCGCCTTGATCATGCGCTGAACGCCTAGCGCCAGAGCAATCGTCACAATAGCCGGCAAACCTTCGGGAATTGCAGCTACCGCCAGGCTAACGCCTGTCAAAAACATCTGATAAAGCGGCTCACCCCGCATCAAGCCGGTGATTACCACAATTGCTACGATAGCTAGCGACAACAGCACGAGGATTTTACCAAGTTGCTCCAATCGCCGTTTGAGAGGGGTTTGCTCGTCAACCGCTTCGCGAATTAAATGGGCGATGGTCCCCATTTCCGTGTCCATGCCCGTAGCCACGACCAACGCCCGTGCCCGGCCGCGCGCCACCGTCGTGCCCATAAAGACCATGTTGGTGCGGTCAGCCATCGGGGCGTACACGTCTGGAATGTCCCGCACCATCTTGGTCACGGCAGTCGATTCCCCGGTTAAAACGGCTTCATCGGTTTGCAAACCCACCGCGGCAATGAGGCGCGCATCGGCTGGAATTCGGTCGCCGGCTTCCAACTGGATGAGATCGCCAGGCACCAAATCGCGTGCTAAAATTTCCTGCACCAGTCCGCCGCGAACCACGCGGGCTTGCGGTGCCGTTAACGACCGTAAGGTTTGCACCGATTTTTCTGCGCGAAATTCTTGTAGAAACCCTAAGATGGCGTTCATCATGACAATCGCGATGATGGTAATGCCATCGCCGGTTTCTCCCAACAAAAACGAGATCAGGGTAGCGCCCAAGAGCACTAACACCATAAAATCCTTAAATTGCGCCACCAAAAGTGTGATCGGGGAAACCCTGGGTGGTTCTTTGAGCGCATTGGGCCCGATCGCCGTAAGCCGTCGTTGTGCCTCTTGTGCACTCAGTCCGGCCACCGCGTCAGTATGCAACTGCGCCACCGTTTCATCCGTTTGCAGCGTGTGCCATAGGACGGCCAACCCAATCCCTCCTTGTAGGTTCGCCATAAGGGTATGTCCCTGAAACGAAAGAAAGAACCCAAGGCCACAAGGGTCTGGCGCGCGTTGGTCGTTCAATCTTTGCAACACGACGACAGTCCCCTTCCCGCATCCCCTGGCGGTCAGTCGGAACCGCAGCACGAAAATTCTGCGATTACAAGGGAATTAGGCTACGACGACCAGGCAAAGGCAGCTTGCAATGATTTGGCGTCATCCCGGTACGCATGCAACGACTGCGGTTCGGCCATCGCCTGCATGTGTGTTAGATGAAGCGGTCGATGCCATAGTCGAACCGACTACGGGTATTGATAGGTCAGTCCATGCAGGAGAACCAGTAACCAGCCCGCGTAAGGAAAGGGGTTGAACAGGGCATGTCCACCCAGGTGGGGCTCCGACGTTTGCGTCACTCGCTTCTTATGGGCCGCAGGTCTTGACTTTTAGTAGAGGCAGTGCGATACACGGAGCGAAGCGTTAGTCATGAGGAGCCCAACCACTGGCTCCGCGCAAAATCCAAGCAGAAGTGACAATGGTACGTTTTAAAGTCAAGTCCCCTATCAGGTTGCGGGAGACGACTCGTCTGCTTCTCGCACCATTAATTGCCGGGCAACGTCCTGGGGCACAGTGATTACCAACTCGCCAATTTCAATGATGGGTTCACCACCGACCGGGTGATTCACCTCGGGGACAATAAAGAAAGACCCGGGAATCAGTCCGTGATCTTGAATCCATAACAGCCGCTCTTCCAATCCTTCCATTTGCTCATAAATGCGGTCAACGATATACCGCCCCGGCCGCGCCCGGTCAAGTGGCACCACGTGCAAAGTCGGTGAAGCAGCGTCGGTCAAACCTGGAATAGGATTCCCATGAGGACAGGTGGTCGGCCTTCCCAAATCTTCCCACAAGGCCTGTTCGACGCGTTGCGATAACGCATGTTCCAACCGTTCGGCCTCACGATGAGCCTCCACCAATCCCAGCCCCAAACGGTCCGACAGCCATCGTTCAGCCAACCGGTGACGTCGCACCACGGCTTCAGCCTTAGCCCACCCGCGGGCGCTCAAACGCACTTCAGGACTACGGCTGACAATGTCGCCACTTTTTTCCAAACGCGTAAGCGCACGCGATACGCTCACCGCCGAAACTCCGAGATATTCCGCAATCCGCACCGCTTGGACCTGCCGGTTCTCGGTAGTCAGCACATAGATCGCTTCTAGATAAGACTGCGCTCCAAACGGAGCACTTTCGGCGTCAGATTTAGACGGCACACCGTCTCTCCTCCCAGTAAATCATCGCCAATTGTCCAGTGGTCACGATCACATTGCAACCATTATCGCATGAATCAGACGGGCGCGAACGCATCTGATGCTGCGCGGGCAAATAGCGGGCGCCAAGAACCCCCCTTTTCTTACAAAAGCTGCCGTGTGCTCCCCGGTCTCCGAAGACACGGGTCTTTAGACTTTCCGTTCTGATGGACTTATCCAAATTGGATCATTACTGACCACATTTGTCGCCACCTTCCTGGTTCATCGCGTCGCGGCTTCTGAGGGTCACAAGGACCG
>PXYV01000051.1 GCA_003023745.1 Sulfobacillus acidophilus
GACATGGAGGCCATTTCGGCCGAAGCGGTGTTTCGCCGGATTCAACGGCCGCCCAGCGAATGACCGTCGAATTCCTTCGGATTGCCACGGTCGAGTTGGAGGATGCGGTGGCATATTATAACCAGCAAAGCGAAGGGCTTGGGTATCAGTTCGCGGTTGAGGTGCAAAAGACATTGCACCGTATTGTCGACTTCCCCGAGGCGTGGCCGGTCTTGTCGGAACGGACGCGGCGTTGCCGATTGCGCCGTTTTCCGTATGGCGTGATCTATCGTGTCAATAATGATTCCCTCCTGGTCATCGCGGTCATGCACATGCATCGACACCCGGATACGTGGCGGAATCGAGTATCACAACGCCCTAACGATCCCCAATGACTTAGAGTCTGGGCATATCGCTTGACTACTCCATCGCCGCTTCGGCGTAAAGACAAAATCGAAGCGATTTGGCACGGTCGGCAAATACGCCCGCGTTTCCTCCGAGGTGTGGGACGAGTGGTTGTCCAAGACTACTTGGATTTTCACGTCTGCGGGATACTTGGCGTCCAAGGCCTTCAGGAATTCCACGAATTCCGCGCTGCGATGGCGGGGACGGACCAGCCCTACGGTCTCGCCGGAGGCGGGGCGCCCGATCGGGCGCCGTGTTGCCGAGGGCCTGAAGGCCCGGCTTCTCGTCATAGGCATGGCCAACCGATCCTTGGCCTCGCCGAGACAAGAACATCCCGTGTTTGTGATACATTGAGGGCAGGTGATGACGTGACAGGACCGGAGGTCGTGCGTTCACTGCAAAAATTGGGATCTGTGGTCGATCAGGTTACGGGCAGTCACCTCATTTTGATCGGTTCCGAGGGGCAACGAACGGTCGTCCCGGTTCATGGGACCTGCGATTTGCAAACAAGCAGGGGGGTACAGAATAGCAGATGCGATGCCTATAAACATCATGAGATCAGAGGAGGCGGTGTAATGCAGCGGTTTACAGTCATTCTAGAACCAGCTCACGAGGGAGGCTTCATTGCCTGCGTCTCAGCGTTACTCGGTTGTGTCACCCAAGGCGATACCCGGCAGGAAGTCTTAGCGATGGCCCAAGATGCGATCTGTGGTTATTTGCCCAGTTTGCGGAAACACGGTGAATGGCCGTCGTTGACGAACCGACCATTTAACAGCCAGTGCATAATACAATCCCCTCACATCCCGCGAACCTTTAGGCATCTATCAATAGCCGACCCGTCCTTGAACAGCCCGGCTCTTCCAGATGCGAATACGTCGCGTGTGGCGCGAGGTCAATCCGCATGACCTTCGGTAATGCTTCACTATTTCATGCTTTCCGCCAAGATCCACGAATTTGCCCAATTGTGTAGGGCTTGCATCACAGGAGCTAAATCGCGCCCTTTGTCGGTCAGCGAATATTCGACCCGTACGGGCGTTTCTGGATAGACATGGCGATCGACAATGCCTTCGGCTTCCAGTTCCTTGAGCCGTTCCGCGAGCATGCGATCACTGACGTGTTCAATGGCTTGGGCGATTTCAGAAAACCGTTGCGGCTTTTGTAATAAGACTTCGATAATCAAGCCGGTCCAACGTTTGCCAATCAAGCCGACCGCTGCTTCAAACCGCGGACACAAGTCAAATTCTTTCATCAGTCTGCCCTCCCTTCGCCTCAAAGTGGCAAGATGTGCGAAATAGCGAATCGTTTTAAGGCGAATGATTTCTATCTCGTATTATACTGCGGGGCTGTTGACTTTGAAAGTTGTGCTAGTCTAACATAAGGATAGTCGCTATACAAAAAGTAGGTTAATACTGGGCGGCTTGGGGAACCTTATCTCCAAACGAATGGGTGCGCGTGATGTTCATTGTTCGCAGCGCTCGCGAGAGATGTGGCTCCAGTCGCTGGCGCATCTGTTGCGCAAGAACATATAAGGGGGTCAACGACGTGTCGAACGTAAAGATTGCTGTCATTTACTACAGTGCGACGGGCACCAATCACCAAATGGCGGTGGAAGCTGAAAAGGCCGCTAAAGAGGCGGGGGCTGAGGTTCGACTGCGTCGCGTGCCGGAATTGGCGCCGGAAGAGGCCATTACGGCCAATCCGGCTTGGAAGGCGCATCGCGATAGTACCCGGGATGTCGAAGTGGTCACGCTAGACGATTTGCAGTGGGCGGACGGGTTCATTTTTAGTGTACCGACGCGCTATGGCAATATGGCGGCGCAGATGAAACAGTTTATCGATACGACCGGCCCGATCTGGGGACAAGGCAAACTTGCCAACAAGACCGTTACCGCTATGAGTTCTGCCGCCAACCCGCATGGCGGGCAAGAGGCGACCATTTTGTCGCTATATACGACGATGTATCATTGGGGAGCGATCGTGGTGGCGCCCGGTTACACGCATGAGTCGATTTATAAAGCGGGCGGAAATCCATACGGTGCGTCCTGTACTGCGGGACAACCGGTTTCTGCGGAGGTACGGGCGGCGGTGCATCATCAAGCACGGCGGTTGGTGGAGATTACGCAACGATTGGTACAGTCCTAATGGTTTTCGACAACAGGCAAGCGCTCTCCTTGGCGGGAGCGCTTGCCGTTTGGGCTGCGCGTGATGGAAATCAGAAAAACTCGGGAATCCACCAACGGAAATGACAAACGCAATCGGTTTCGCACCGCCCACATCCAGTGCACAAGTGGTCCGAGCAGAGAGTACCTTGGCAATCCACACATTGCCCTACGGCTTGTGCGCCGCATTCACAGGTTGCATTTTCCATCAAATCTCCTCCTTGCGAAGGTAGGATTTGACAGGTTGATGAGTTTCATGTATGGCGGGCATTGTCGCGCCCATACGGCTTCTGGACGCTGCCTGTTGGTCCAAAGGCATCCTGGCCGCGGCGATTGGCTGCCTTAATGGGCCGATAAAGTCGAGACGACGGCCGGGTCGACATTGCCGCCACTCAGCACGGCCACTACCCGTGTCTTGGGGTCCAGGACAAGCCGGCGCGACAACAGTGCCGCAACACTGACAGCCCCGGACGGCTCGACCACTAACTTGGTTCGGGTTAACAAAAGCCAAAAGGCCTCCTTGATCTCTTCGTCACTAACGGTCACCAGATCGTCCACATACTGTTCAATGATGGGATGAGTCAGATGGCCTAACGAAAGCGTGATGAGACCATCGGCAATACTCTCGGTCGTTGGCAGTTCGACCCGCCTGGCGCTGCGCCGCGATTGCCACGCTTTGGCGGCTCCGGTCGGTTCCACCCCGATGACGCGCACGTGGGGCCGAGTTTCTTTAATGGCCGTGGCGATGCCTGAGATGAGACCGCCGCCGCCTATTGGCGCGACGACTACGTCCACGTCGGGCCATTCGTCTAATATTTCAAGACCAATCGTACCCTGACCGGACATAATGGCGGGATCGTCGTACGGTGGAATAAAAACGTAGCCGTTGATACGGGCCAACTCCCGTGCCCGATCGAGCCGCTCTCGGCTGCGCGTTCCGCAAAATTCCACATCGGCACCAAATGCTCGGGCCGCCGCCACTTTGATCGCGGGGGCCGTTTTCGGCACCACAACATGTGCGCTTAACCCGAAGTGTCGAGCAGCCCAGGCGACAGCTTGGCCGTGATTGCCGGATGAAGCGGTCACGACGGTCTGAACCGTAGGCTCTGACTGCCGCACCGCCGCCACTTTATTTAATGCCCCGCGAATTTTGAACGACCCCGTCACCTGCAAATTTTCGGGCTTCAAACGCAGATCGGCTCCGACCAAAGACGACAGCGACTGACTGGCGACCAACGGGGTGTGATGAATCATTCCCGAAAGCCGTTCCCGTGCTTGGCGAATAGTTTGTGCCGTAGGGCGTTCCGTCACAGCGAAAATACCCACCAAACGGGGTGGTCGTGTGCGGGCAATACATTGACCAATTGCTCAATGGGCCGATGTTCTTTGCGGACTTTCTTGACGACTCCTACCGCGAACGCCCGCGTATCGTACTCGACCTTGTGGCAATGGTAGAAGGCGGCTGTCTTCTTGATAAACTCCACAATATCGGGACCTGCCTGACGCCACTCGTCCTCCGTCAGAAAATACCAGTAACGACCGCGCCACATGGCGAGCCGAACCGTAAACTTGTCGAGCCACTCTACGGTTTGAGAACGTTCACCTAAGCCATATTCCTCTAGAAACTCTGTGAGTTTACGGGCGTCTTTGACGTTGGGCCGCCAAAACACCAAATCAATCCATAAACTAGCCGTGCCGTGTGAAAGCGGTGGCTTGTTATCATGTATGTGCTGCATCGTTCTCCCTCTTTAGGCGTTTTTTACGACACAGGTTCTTGTCGCGTTCTCAACGCTATTGTAGACTTTGTTGTCACTTTCGAAAACGGTGGTACACCCTCAGTAAGCCATACATTGCCGCCAATCACACTATCATGCCCGATGACGGTCTCGCCACCGAGAATTGTGGCCTCAGAGTAGATCACCACGTCGTGCTCGATGGTGGGATGGCGTTTAGTACCGCGGATAATGCGGCCTTGGCCATCATGCGGGAAATTGAGAGCTCCCAGGGTGACACCTTGGTACAGCGTGACCCGGTCGCCAATCTCAGTCGTTTCGCCAATGACCACCCCCGTTCCGTGGTCAATGAAAAAGAAGGCCCCAATACGCGCTCCAGGGTGAATGTCAATGCCGGTTTCACTATGCGCCATTTCGGTCATCATGCGAGGCAACAGCGGCACCGCCAAAAGATGCAGCCGATGGGCCAGACGATACACTAAGGTCGCATAAAAACCGGGATAGGTCGACACGATTTCAGCCCGGTCTCGGGCAGCCGGATCGCCTTCATAGGTGGCCTCGACATCAGTCAGCGCCTCGCTTTGCACGTCTGGTAGCATCTGAACAAACTGGACCGCCTTGGCCTGAGCACGTTCGCGTTCGGGGCAGTTTGGATCGTCGCACGCGTGTACGGTGACTTGGTGAATGAGTTCGGCTAGAGTTGAAAGCGGCCCCTGGATAGCCGTTATGGAGCTCCCGCCGTTTTGAGCGGTACAATGCGGGAACAGCAACGCCTGCATGGCCGCAATGAATTGACGAATGGCTTCGCGACGGACTGGACGCGCCAGGCCGCCCTCCACCAATTGGTGCTCGCCTAATTCTAATTGACGCTGGATGCGATGCAGCTGATCCGACGACATAAAAAAGTCAGTCATGGTTTCCCCCTAGGTACTGCCACAAAGTGGCTAGGGTCGCGGCGCCGCGACGGAAGTTCTCCAGATGAAAGTGTTCGTTCGGGGCATGAAAATTTTCATCGGGCAAAGCAAATCCCAGCAGCAAGGTCGGCATGCCCAGCACTTGCGCAAAGTCAACCACGACCGGAATCGAGCCACCCATCCGGATATAGGAAGCCGGGGTCTGATACACGGACTGAATGGCTGCTTGCGCCGCTTGGACGGCGGGATGATCGATGGGCGTAACAATACCCGGAGCAGCATTGCCGCGTTGAATACGAAGACGCACGCCCGGCGGTACATGCGATTCAAGATATTGGCTAATAGCATCGACGATCTGATGGGGATCTTGATGCGGCACCAGCCGACAGGTGATTTTTGCATGGGCCGATGCCGGAATGATGGTTTTTTGTCCTTCACCGGTGAAGCCCGACCACAGGCCGTTGACTTCAAGGGTCGGCCGTACCCAGGCCCGCTCGTTGACTGAATAGCCGGCTTCCCCAAATAACTGGGGCACGTTTAAGCTCTTGCGGAACTCTTCTTCGTCAAACGGAAGTTGTCCCAATGCCTCACGTTCTTGCGGCGACAGCGAGTCCACTTGATCGTAAAAACCGGGGACTAAGACGCGGCCGTCGCGGTCATGCAAGGCCGCAATTAGTTGAGCCAGCGCATGAGCAGGGTTCATGACCGTACCGCCATAGGTTCCGGAGTGTAGATCTTGATACGGGCCTTCGACCGAAATCTCCAGCGATGCTAATCCCCTCAACCCATAACTAATGGCGGGGTACCCTTCTTGATACATGGGTGTATCCGAGATCACGGCGATATCGGCTGCCAATTCTCGCTGGTGTGCTCGAATATACGCGCCCAGGTGAGTGCTGCCGATCTCCTCTTCACCTTCAAACAGGAATTTCAGGTTGACCGGCAATCCTTTGGTCTGTTCCCAGGCTTCAGCGGCGATAACCTGCATGAAGACCTGCCCTTTGTCGTCACTGGCACCGCGGGCATACAAAATGTCGTCAATGATGGTTGGCTCAAATGGCCCGTGATGCCACGATGGCAATGGGTCGACCGGCTGGACGTCGTAGTGGCCGTAGATGAGGACCGTCGGTCGGTCGGGGCGAATGGCTGTGCTTGCGGTCACGATAGGATGACCTTCGGTGACATGGACCTCGGCATTGAAAAATCCGGCCTGGCTGAGCCGCTGCTTTAGCCAATCGCCGGCCTTGGCCACATCGACAGCATGCTGGCTTAACGCGGAAATGCTGGGGATGCGCAAAAACTCCTGCAGTTGCTCCAGGTGCTCCGGGTAATGGGCTTTCAGATAGCTTAAAGCGGCTTGAAGACGATTGTCCGGCATGAAAGACCCTCCTGTTACAGCTTAGGACTATCATACCGGAAAAGTTACCCACGCATAAAATGGTTTTGGCTAGCTCGCGATCAGGGCGAGTATCCCTAATCCAATAAAGAGGACGATAATAGCGGCAAGCCCCAGTTGGCGCTTCCAGCGGATCGCCATGAGCCCCATGGTGCGCCGATCGCGCGCGACTAGTCCCAATGTGATCAGACTGATGGGCATCCACAAGGCGCCAAGCGCTTGTGCCCACAACGCGAGTGTGCCGCTTGGCACAATGACGGTGAGGGCGGCAGCGGCGGCGATGGCGAGCGTCAGCAGATGCAACAAAAAGAGCCCTCCACGCGTGGGGAGTTCCTGTCGGGCATGGATTCCCGGAGACCAGGACTCACGCACCATCCACGCGGAGGACAGGGAAATGGTGCAAGCGGCTAAAAATCCCGCATTGAAAATGCCGAGGCCAAACAGATCGCCTACCCATCGGCCGTCATTGCCCGCAATCCACAAAATCGGATTTTGTGCGACCTGGCCATGAATCGGGGTCAGTGCCCCAATCGTTAAAACCACTGCGGCCATGACAATTTGAGCGATAACGCCCATAACAATGTCGGCACGACCGGCCTTGAGCGTGCGGACCCGACCTGCCCATACGGCGTTTTGCTGCCAATAAATCATCCAAGGAGCCATGGCGTTTCCCGCCAAGGACAGCATCAGAAATCCAATGGGGGCAGTCATCCCCCCCTGGAACGCGAGTCGCCATGCTTGGGCCGACGGGTGCAGCAGCAGGGCGGCCGGAATGAAAACGAGATTTAGGGCGGAGATGAGCAGCAAAACGCGTTCCACCGATTGATAGCGCGACCACGAGGTGACCATGAGAACAATGGCAAAGGCCGAAATGACCGCCAGGGTCCAGGGGATGCCGATGAGATTTTCACCCATCGCCATCCCCAAAAATTCCGTGACTAAGATGACCAAATTAAGACTGTGCAGGACGACGCCGTTAATTCGCGACCAATGCCTGCCTAAGCGTTCCTGGATGACGGCGCCGTAGGGTTTGCCCGTTGCAAAGGCGACGCGGAGCGCTAACTCTTGGACGACATACGTTATTGGTGCCATGAAGAGGAGACCGACAATAAACCAGAGCAGATGGTGGGCCGCGCCCGTTACCGCATAGGACAACATTCCGCCGGCGTCGTTGTCGGCGGCTAAGCCTAACACGCCGGGCCCGATGGCGAAAAATAGCAGCCACAAACCCCTTTTGCGAGGTTGTCCGCTCATCGGCGCGGGCGGGTGAGGATTTTGCACACGGATCACTTCTTTGACAGAGTTATCATACGGATCAATCTCTGGTGTAGCCACGGTCATGATATGAGTATACGGGACAGCAGGTGAATGCGTGATCATTCGCGAATTCTTGCGCACTGGACGAAGAACGGAGTGGATGTCGTGAATAGTCTATGGTTTGGAATTGTCGAAATGGTTTTGGGTGTCGCCGGACTGGCATTGGGACTATCGGGGCGCATGAACCGGGGGCCGACGGTTGTGGCCGCGGGTCTGATTGTCATGGGCGCTTCGCACGTGGTCCCGCTGACGCATCCCGAGTTACTCACGGATATTGGTGGGGTGGTCGTGCTGATTGGACTGGGTATCAGCTTGGTCATGGCTCGGCTTAAGCGCAATAAAGGCAACTCCGGCAGCCGCTCGTCGTAGTCTCAGCCGTGGTTCACTCCCCCTGCTTGGATGGCGCGGCAAACCGGGCGTTTTGCCTCCCGGGGCTATTGTCGAACGGCTTTGCTGTAGTGGCATTCGCCGCGTGCTAGTATCAGAGGCAGGAGGAGATGAGGGTGCGTCTGAGCGAAGATGAGAAAGTCTTCAAAGATCCGGTTCACGGTTACATCTATGTCCATGATCCCGTCATCTGGCACTTGATTAACACCCGGGAAATGCAGCGCTTGCGCCGCATTCGACAGTTGGGTGCCACCTATTTTGCATACCCCGGTGGCGACCACAGTCGCTTTTCGCATTCGTTGGGGGTTTACGAAGTCGTGCGACAGATGATTAATGCGTTTGACCGCAACGGCTATGAATGGCCGCACCAGTACGGCCGTCTGGCGATGATTTCTGGTCTTTTGCACGACTTGGGCCATGGGCCGTTTTCGCACGCGCTGGAAAAAGTGACGGGAGTGCGCCACGAGTGGTGGAGCGTTGCCATCATACGTGATCCATCCACGGAGATACATCAGGTGTTGGAGAGTGTTGGTCACGGGTTTGCGGAGAATGTGGCGCAAGTGATTCAAAAAACCTTTCATAATCGTCTCGTGGTCTCGATGATCAGCGGCCAGCTCGACGCAGACCGCCTCGATTATCTTATGCGCGACTCGGTCGCGACGGGTGTCGATTACGGAACGTTTGATTTGGCCCGGATTATTCGGATCATGCAGCCCTGGCACGATCGCCTGGTAGTCCGGCAAAGTGGCATCCACACGGTCGAAGCCTATCTCTTGGCCCGCTACTTTATGTATTGGCAAGTTTATTTTCATCCCGTCAGTCGCGCCGGCGAGACGCTTTTGCATACTATTTTAGAGCGTGCGCGGCATTTGATTACAGCAGGGCGGGAGCCGGTTTTGCCGCACCCGAGTTTGCGGGCCTTTCTGACGGGCGAATTGGCTTTGGCGCAGTATTTGTCCTTAGATGACGCGACACTGTACAATGCATTTTCTGTGTGGCGTGCGGACGATGATCCGATTTTGGCCGACCTTTCAGGCCGATTTTTAGACCGTCGGTTGTTTAAGGAAATGACCTGGCCGGATGCGCGCGACTATCTGTTGGATCGCGTGCGGGAATTAGTCAGAACACATGGGTATGACCCCGATTATTATTGTATAGTCGACGAAACCGGCACGGTCTATTATGATTATTATTTAGGGAGTGAGCGCGAGCCGACTCCTGATAATGCGATTTGGCTGTATGACAAGGGAAACGAGCGGTTGACGGAGATGTCGAGTGTGTCTTTGCCCATCCAGGCAATTGCTAAGGACCATCATCCCGTGCGACGCCTATATGTGCCCGAAGAGGTATGGCGAGATCCGCAGTTTGGAAGAATGTTACAGGGTGTGTAAACAGAGGACGGTGTCAGGATGCCATTGCAATCGGTGGAAGGGTTTTTTCAATATGAATTACGGGTTGGTACTATCGTCGAATCATCGGTCAACGCCAAAGCCAAAAAACCTGCTTTCCGGCTCCTGATTGATTTCGGGCCCTATGGTGTGAAGGAGTCGTCGGCGCAAATCACCGACCACTATCAGCCCCAAACGCTCGTGGGTCGGCAAGTCGTAGCAGTGATGAACTTTCCGCCTCGCCGCGTGGCCTCTGTTAATTCCGAAGTGTTGGTGTTAGGAGCAATTGAGGAAGGTGGCGCTGTGGTCCTTTTGCGGCCCGATAATCCAGTCCCCAATGGGACATCCATCGCATAGGGAAAAGAGAAAGGACGGGGTGCATTGCGAATTGCGCTGATTATTCCTGAGGATACTCCCCCGACGGGCGGCAACAGCATTTCCGCTCATCGCATGCAAGCAGCATTAGCCGAAGCCGGGCACGAGGCCGAGATGCTCCTGTTTCGCCCGCAAATTCGTGGTTTTGACGTGTATCATGCCTGGAACGCCACGCGGGTTGGATCGCGGTTAGTAGAAGACGGGATAAATCCTGAACAAATTGTGGCGACCTGGACTGGCACTGATTTGTGGCAAGACTGGGTGGCTGACCCAGCAGGCAATAAGCGACGCATTGATCCAATCCGCTACCAGGTAACCTTTACCGAAGATGGGCGGACGCGGCTCTTGCAGGACGCACCCGATTGGGAATCGCGTTTAGTGGTGATACCGCCATCGGTGGATATCGAGCATTTTGAACCGCAAGGCCCGCAGGTGAAGACGGTTCACCCATTGATTTTGGTGGCAGGAGGGGTTCGGCCCGTCAAGCGTTCCGCCTGGGCGGTTGACTTGGTCGAAATGTTGCGTGAGAAGACCCGTCGCAACTATCAGTTGGCTATTGCCGGACCGGTGCGGGAGGAGGGAGAGTGGCGGCGGGTGCAAGAAAGGGCTGCTGGCAAATCCTGGGTGCATTTGTTGGGGAACCTGTCCCAAGACGAAATGCCGGCCTGGTACCGAGCCTGTGACATTTTTCTCAATTCGTCGGAAGTCGAGGGCGTATCGAATGCAATCATGGAGGCGATGGCCTGTGGCGCCTTGGTCTTGGCCACCGACATTCGGGGGAACCGGGCTCTGGTTGCCGACGAGCGTACCGGACTTCTGTTTTCCGATGAAGTAGATTTTTTGGCACAGGTACAATATATTCAAGAACATCCGCGCCAAGTGGGAGAAATGCGACGGGCGGCGCGCCGACAAATTGTGGCGCGTCATTCCCGCAGCCATGAGGCTAAGCGTTACGAGCGGTTGTACGAAGATTGTTTTAGCATTAGGGGGTGCTGCCGCTGAGCGCTCTAGGGCTGATCCGATTCGACGTCGAGGACTATCTGACTGTAGAGTCCGACGATGCGCTTAAAGACATGCTGGCGTCGATGCGTCGAGCGGGAATGCCAGGATCGTACGCGCTGGTCGGCAAGAAGGTGGAAGCTCTGGTGGAGCGGGGGCGCTTTCAGCTTTTGCAGGATTTGGCACAAGAGCGGTCGCTGGGCTTTCATTCGCTGAGTCATAGCCAGCACCCGACGATCGCGGAGGAATTGGCGGAACTGACATATGATCAAGCCGTTGATCGATTTGTGGAGCGGGAGGCCCCCGGCGTCGATGTCTTGACCGAATATGTCCGGGCGCCCCGGTTTTTTACGCAGCCGGGGGGAAACTGGGTGCCCGAGGCGGCCGAAGCATTGCCGGATTTAGGCATGGACTTGTATTTTACGGATTCGTTTAACAGCTACGTGGTGGACTTAGATAAACCCTATTGGTATGGGAGGGTGGTGTTGTTTTCTTTTCCGGTTGTGAACCCGCGCCCTTTTGGCCTCGGATTGCCGGGCAATCTGAACGAGGCGGTGAGGCTTATTGAAGAGCGACAATCGCAATCCGGCGCGTTCATGGTGATGCTGCACCCGACCGAATTGGTTACGTCTGAGTTTTGGGATGTTACGAACTATGCCCACGGCAAGACTCGTCAGCCCCTGGTTCCGGCGCCTGTTCGCTCGCCCCAACAACAAGCGGCAGCACTCAAAAGTTTTGCTCAATATTTGCAAGAGATTCGCGGTTTGCGCATCGAATGGACTGATGCTGTGGCATTGCGTCAGAAGGTTGCGCCCCGGCGGCCGATTGTAGTTAATCGCGCGCAGTTGCGGGATGCAATTCGGCGCGATGGGTGGGGGCCAATCACCGTACCGGGCGGTTTCTTATCCGCCGCCGAAGCGCTGTACGCGCTGGCATTGGTATACGGGGCGCCAGATGCACGACTCGTAAACGTCGGCTATGTGGGAGCTCCGGCCGCATGGGAAGCGTCGGCCAGCCTACACGCTGTGGTTGCGTCCGGGCGGCTGAACGATTATGCGCGGGCGCTGGTTGGTGCGGTTCGGGACACGGGTCGCTTGCCCTCGAATCTGGACATGCCCCTCGAACAGATCATGGCTGCGCTTTTGGGCGAGGTCGTGCCGTTGAGCTTTTTGCAATACATCAAGGATCCCCCCAAGTTGCATTGGGATTGGCCCATATTTCCACCACACTTTCACCCCCTGCGTTTATGGCAGGATGCGCGCCGTCTAGCTTGGACGCTAAAGCCGGCAACGTTGACGGACGGATCATCGTGAAAGTCACGGATGAGTAGGAGGACGGTTTAATGAAGGCAATTCGGATTCATGAGCCCGGAGACATTGCGGTGTTGCGGTATGAAGATGTAGACGTGCCGGAGCCGGGGTACGGGCAAGTCCGGGTGCGGTTACGGGCCGCGGGAGTCAATCACCGGGATGTATGGGTGAGGCGCGGCAATTTCGGTGCGTTTCCCGAACCTATCATTCCGGGCAGCGATGGCGCGGGCGAGGTGGATGCTATCGGCCCAGGGGTGACACAATGGTCCGTAGGCCAGAAGGTCGTGATTAACCCGGCCGTTAGTTGCGGGGTTTGTGTGGCGTGCCTGCGCGGCGATCAGCCAGCCTGCCGTTCCTTTCGGATTTTTGATGGAACGTATGCCGAGTACGCGGTGGTGGCCCAAGAAAATTTGGTGGCCATGCCCGGTGGTCTCACCTTTGCCGAGGCCGCGAGCATTGGTATTCCCTACGTGACGGCGGAAGATTTTCTGGTGCGAGCTCAGGCGTTGCCGGGCCAGAGCATACTGGTTTGGGGTGCCACCGGGGGATTAGGGTTGGCCACGTTGCAACTGGCCAAACTGCGCGGATTAAAGGTGGTGGCGGTGACACGCAGCGCCAATCGCTCAGAAAAATTGCGCCAATATGGAGCGGATGAGGTGTTGGTCTACACCACCGGCGACGATATCTCCGATGCCGTGATGAGTCTCACACAGGGTCGGGGGCTGGACATTGTCGTGGATTCACTGGGCCGCGAAACGTTTGTGCAGTCTATCAGCTCAGTGACACGGGGTGGCGTCATCGTGACGGTGGGAACGACCACGGGTGGCCAGGTGAGTTTTGACGTGGGCCGGATCTTTCGTCATCGAGTGACGGTGCTGGGGGCCTTTATGGGCAGTGCGGCCATTTTGCCTCGCTTGTTGCCACTGTTTTCACGGGGTATTTTGGTTCCTGTGATCGACAACAGTTTTCCGCTGGAGCAAGCGGATCAGGCCCATGATAAGATGGAGAATCACGGTGTGTTTGGAAAGCTCATTTTGACCATGTGAGGCATCCGAGATGAGTGGCGGCAGAGCGCGGGCCATCAGTCTGGTTGGCGGGAACGAAAGTGTCGGCTGGGCTTGACGGTTACAGTGTGTCTCCCGGAAGGTACAGTCCGCTTTGCCGGATGTGGCGACCTGCGGTGTTGTAAAGAACACGGCCGTTTGAGGGCCAACGGCCGTGCCAAGGTCAAGCCACCGAACGAGACGAGCAGTTTCCTAACAGCCGTTCAGATGGGATTAGCTTAACACCATGATTTGCAAATTGCCGTCTTTTTGGCGCAGGGCCAACACGCGTTTTCCGGGAGTCACTTGAGCAAGCTGCGCTTGCGAATGGCCAGACCAGCGCACGATAGTCTTGTGGTTCAACGGAATTGTTACGGTGCCTAAGTGGTTGGTGAGGGTCAGATCCTTTGGCGACACCGCGATGACCTGCCCCGCCGTACCCCGTTCCAAGGTGCGTGCGATGCGGTCTAACCGATCCGGCCATACCATGAGCACGCGGTGGTTCAAGGGGTTGAGACCGGCCACGACACTTTGGCCGGTTGTCATTGCCGTCAGATGCTGGCGCACACTTGGCGGCAAATGTGCCAGTGAGTAGACGAGCGTTCCATATTGCTCTGATTGCAGTGTCAGTTGGGTTGCGGCTACTGTTTTGATGGTGGAACGTGTGATCAAGGGCTTCGCCGCCAACGCCGCGACATCGACACTGGTGGTGCCGGTTTGCGTGCCAAAGGCCATCACGCGCTGACCGCTTGCCACGGTTTTTAGCCCTAACAACTGGGCGGATGGGGCTCCGTTCAAGAACATGGTCCCGCGTCGCCTGGAGACAATGGTCCATTGACCTCCCTGATGGGTTAGGGTGCCGTATGCCGCGGGATGAACAATCACCAAGGGATTGGATCCGGTTTCTTGCAATACACTGACGTGCTCGCCGGGCCGCAAGATGCCGGCTGTGGCCGGGTACATGGCGGCTTGCACCGTAACGCTCGACATTGGCAGTTGTTGTTCCAGACCCTCGGCGTGTTTGATGACGAGGGTCGTCGGGGTCACGGAACTGACCAATTCATCCTGGTGCCCCCACAGGTGGGGACGTCCTTGAGCAAATGCGGGTGACGCCACTGTTAATAGGGTAGACGCGCATCCCACTGCAATAAGCCAATTCAACCGTTTCATATAGGGCCTCCTCTTCGATGTTTGAAAAGAAGTGTGCCCAAAATGGCCAAAAAAATTGCCAGGTTTGCTGAAGATTGGATCGGTCTGCGAGATTAGCCTAAGGCGGGGAGTGTGATGATAAAACGGACGCCATGCGGCACGACGGCTTCGGCGCGAATGGTGCCATGGTGCGCTTCGATGAGACTTTGAGCAATGGACAGGCCTAGCCCGCTCCCCCCCGATTGCGACGTGCGCGCCCGGTCTCCGCGGTAAAACCGTTCAAACACATAGGGCAGATCGTCGGGGGGGATGCCCGGCCCGTTATCTTCGATCTGCATGACGACCGACCCGTGGGCCATTCCCACCGTGATGCGGACTGCGGTGTCGTCCGGCGTATAAGAGCGGATGTTTTCCAAGAGGTTGGTGACAACTTGCGTCAAGCGATCAGGGTCGACCCGCGCGGTCACAGGCGCGACCATCATGGTCACCGGACGGGGATCGACCAAATTGTAAATCTCGGGGGACAAGTCGTTCAGCCAACGATCCAAACGAATCGGCTGTAAGGTTAAGTGTGATTCGGGCGCGCTATCCATACGAGACAGCATCAGCAATTGATTGACGAGCCGCCCCATCCGTCGCCCCTGCGCCTGGATGGCGCGAAGCCCTCGTTCTTGTTCATCCGGGGTCAATTCGCCGTGCGACATGAGATCTAAAAATCCGGTAATGGCGGTTAAGGGCGTGCGCAACTCGTGGGATGCATCAGCCACAAAGCGGCGCATTTGCTCGGATAAAGCCTTTTCCTGAGAAAACAGAGCCTGAATGGATTCGGACATCCGATCGATGGACTCGCCCAGATCTTGAAGTTCCGCCGGCGCATTGTCAATGCGCGTAGCGTGGCCGAATTCTCCGGAGGCGATGCGCTGAGTCATTTGCCGAATTTGTTCCAGCGGATGCAAAGTTTGCCGGACCGATAGGGACCCGAGCCAGCCGGCAACAACTAGACTCAGGACGGCCAAAAAAACATAGAGAACGGCGTCACGGCTTAAGATGCTATGGATGGGCCGCGTCGACGAGAGCAGCCAGACGTACCCGCTGGGATAGTATACGTTGCCAATGACCCGGTTGACCACGAGGCGCTGATTCCAGATGAAGTAGGGCGAGTTGTACAGTGGCGGGAGCTTGGCGTGCAAATTGGTGGAGGCTGCAATGACTTGGCCTAGTGCGTTGGTGATTACCACTTCGACGCCTGGTGAACGTAGCCGGGCCACCATGATGTCGGCAATGTGTTGGAATCCGGCAATGCCACGATTAGCCAACGTATGATGCACCACGGGCGTTAACACCGCGATTTCATTGCCCAAGGTCTTAGCGGTGGAGGCAAAGAGCACGGCGCGTAAGATGAGGTACTGACTGACGCCGACGACAAAGAGCAAAATCGCTAAAAGGGCGACTTGGCGTCCAATCAACTGGTTGACCAGAGTGCGCCGTCGCAGTCGGTTCACGTCAATCTCCGAGCCGGTAACCGAAACCCCGAACGGTTTGGATCAGCGACTTATTGCGGTCCCGAATTTTTTCTCGCAAAGACGAAATGTGGACTTCCACTAAATTATCGTCGCCGGTGAAATCATAGCCCCAAACGTGCTGGAGAATTTGTCCCTTGGACAGTACTCGGCCAGGATTGAGCAAAAGGTAACGCAAAAGTTCATATTCTTTGGCAGTCAGCGAAATGGGATCGTGATCCACCGTAACGCGATGACTGACGTCGTCCATACAGACGTTTTGAAATTGCCAGCTAGCCGTTTCTTCCTTGCGAATCCGTCTGAGCCCGGCATTGAGGCGTGCGACCAACTCATCGAAGTCAAAAGGTTTGACCAAGTAATCATCCGCACCATCGTCCAATCCTTGGACCCGGTCAGAGACGGCGTCCCGCGCTGTCAACATCAAAATGTACAAATTAGGGTCTTGCCGCAGCCGTCGCGTTAGCTGAAACCCGTCTTCGCCCGGCATCATGACGTCGACAATGGCGGCGTGCGGGGCAAACGTGCCAATGTGAGCCAAGGCTTCGCGCGCGTCCGCGGCAACCTTTACGTCAAAGCCGCGATGGCCGAGGCCAATAGCCAACAGATCGCGAATCGCTTCCTCGTCATCGACCACCAGAAGCCGCACCTTGGACGACATCACCGAACCCGATCAAGCGGATGAGGTGGCAAAAAATACTCGGCCGTATCCCAGCCGGCGCGGGCGATGACCCGATCCAAAAGGCGCCGGTCGCGATTGAGCCACTCGACTTCATGGGCAAAGTCGGGCGGAGGATCGGGAAGCAGATCGCGAAAATGCGTGTGCAAGGCGATCCGCACATTTAAGTGCGCCGCCACGTGATTGGCTTGGTCCACGGTCAACTCGCTAAATGGCTTATCTTGACCTAAAATAGCCTCTGTAATCTCCAATTCGTCCACAAAGTTGTGGTTTTGCACCGCGTGATATTGATCGACCAACTCATTGAGGCGGTGCTCCTGATTCGGTGTAATGGGGCGGTCCGGCAAATAGCCCCAGGATCGTAAGAACGGCATAGTGTCCTCCTTCAGCGATGCGTCATCGCGCGATTGACTCATCCGTTGATATTTTGCCGCTTTGGAGCAGCCGTGTCTAGTGTGTGTGGCAGTGCCAGTCGGTTGCGTCGGCAGCAGGTTTGGGGCGACGGCGTCGCGACGAAAGAACAGGGATATTAGATGTCTTGCCTTTTCTTTGCGGCGGCTTGGTTTATACTAATTGCTGGGACATTCCCACAAAGTCTGGGGGAGGTAAGGACATGGCGGAAAAGCGCGAGTACAAGGATCTCAAGAATTCCTGTCTGACCATGACAGGAATCAGCAAAGAAGAAATTGACCAGCATTATGGAATTTTGTACAAGGGCTATGTCAATAAGCTCAACGAGATCCGCAGCAAAATGGAGACGGTGGATTATGCTGCCGCCAACCAGTCGTACAGTGAACTGCGCGGTTTGAAGACAGAAGAGGTCTTTTGCCTCAACGGGAGCAAACTGCACGAATGGTATTTTGACAACTTGGGCGGACATGGCGGAGAAGCGAGCGGGCGCATTCGCGAGCTGATCGACCGCGATTTCGGGTCGTACCAAAAGTTCGAGACCGAGTTTAAGGCGACAGGCTTAGCGGTGCGCGGCTGGGTCGTGCTCGCGTACGACCTGGACGATGAAAAACTTCACATCTATGGTCAAGACGCGCACAACGTGGGCGTGCCTTGGGGCGCTTATCCACTCTTGATTTTGGATGTTTATGAGCATGCCTATGGCATTGACTATGGCGTGAAGCGTGCTCCGTACATCGACGCCTTTATGCAGAACTTAGATTGGAACGAAGTGAACCAGCGGCTGGCCAAGTATCACATTTAGATTTGTCAACATAGAAATCCCGGGGGATTGGACCCGGGATTTTGTTTCGTACCAGGCCCCTAGTCTTTGAGTCCCTGTACCGCCGAAATGATGCCGCCCAGGGTTTGCAACTCGGCTGGCAGCACAATCTTGGTCGCGGGCGATTGGCCAATGGTGGCGAGGGTGTCCATCTGTTTCAGTTGCAGGACGGTGCGAATGCGCTCATCATTCCATATATGCTCGGTATCTTCGGCGAGGGCTAACACCGCTTCATTTACCATGCGCAGTGCTTGCGCTTGCGCTTGTGCCAAGCGCGTAATCGCCTCGGCTTCCCCTTCTGCTTCCATGACCTTGGTTTGGCGGGTGGCTTCTGCGCGCAGAACCAACGCTTGTTTTTCGCCTTCGGCCCGGGCAATTGCGGCTTGACGCGCGCCTTCGGACTCTAAGATGGCGGATTCCTTGGCGCCTTGGGCTTGCTCGATGGCTGCCAGCTTGTTGGCGTCCGCTTTCTTCTGCGATTCCATCGCCTGCTGCATTTCTTTCGGCAGATCGACCTGGCGAATCGAGGCCTGTACGATGCGAATGCCCCAGACCCCCGTCGTCTCGTCTAGCTCCTGGCGCAGTTTGGCGTTGATTTGTTCGCGGTGGATCATCACGTCAGCCAATTTGCGCTGGCCTACTTCAGATCGGAGGGTTGCGGAGACAATATTCTTAATCGCGAGCTCTGGATTTTGGATTTCGTACGCAAATAGCTTGGCGTCAACCACCTGATAGATGAAATAGGCATCAATGACGGGTGATACGTTGTCGGCCGTGATAACGGGCTCTGGGCTCAGATTGACGGTCACCGATTTGGTGCTGACGAGCTGGACCGAGTCAATCAACGGCACTTTCAGCACGATGCCGGGCGTGGCTTCGTGGCGGTAACGGCCAAACCGCTGTACGAGTCCCAGTGATCCTTGGGGCACGATTCGGAACAGTCCACGCACCAATGCCGCCAAAATGACGACCACGACAATAATCTCTATGACTGACTCCATAGCATCAGATCCTTTCCGGGATAACCGCGAGGACAAGACTTGTGCGACCCACTACCCATATCGTCGTGCCGGGCTCTAAGGGGGTCGCCCAGTCCGTGTCCGCCGACCACAACTGCCCCCCTACTTTAACGACGCCGACGCCGTGTCGCTCGGATGGAACGGTGTCAATCACGATGCCACTTTGTCCGATGAGACGTTCTAAAGACGATTGGTATGACATGATCGATCCCTCGCTCGCCTTCATCATACTCTCAACCGGCCCGCTGGGCGAGCACCTGGGGCGATTTACCGGGCTTGGACCAATACACTAAGCGGCACTACCCGGCTGGATTGGGCCTGACCGAGGAAGGCGAGGCCGAATCCGGCCTCTATGGTTTTCAAGAGACTGTAGTGATCAGCCCAAAGGTGAACGTGCGGGGGTTGCTGCTTTCCGGGGATAATGGCGATGAGGGGCACCGATCCCCCGCCTATCGGGACGCCGAGAAAGGTTGGGGATTGGGGTCCTGGCATGAGCCAGCGCTTCCACGCGCCCAGATTGAAAAAGGATCTGGGCATCTGTGCCTCGTCCCACGTGATAAAGATCACCGAGTGGCCCGAAAACGCGCGAGACCTCGTGATTTCGGGCACCAATTTGCGCAAGAAACGGTTCCCGCGGCGGATTAGGAGTTGCGAGTGATTTGACGGGCAGTTGCGCGAGCCGACAGGTTGTCCGTGCATGTCGGAACACAAATTGGGAGTGATCCACACCAAGCGGGGCACATGACCCGATTGCAATTCCGCCGTCAATCGTCTGAGGGGCACAATGTGGGAGCCATCGGCCCGGGCAATTGCCGGGAACAACATGAAAGGGTCGTGCTTCTTGGCGTACAATGCGTTGATGGGCATCAAAACCGGATTCTTTCCCGGGGGTTGCGGGTACCAATTGCCGCGGTAGCCGGCTTGCGGAATGCTTTGCATGACTCCTTGCCAGCTAATGTGGTGGCGCGTTAACTGGGCCATTAAAGTCGGTGTGAAAAAACGCTGATTGGGATTATCGCTGTAGGTTCCCTGCGTCGAGCCTGATACGAGCGCTACGTAGTTTGGGAGGCTGACATGTGTCACCCCAAAGTACGAATAGTCATAGCCGTCGTGTTTGATCAGCTCGCGAATATAGGGCGCGTCGCGCCAGGTCAGCGCATCTAAGGAGTGGTTTTCCATCATAATCACAAACACATGGCGCAAATGGGGCATACGGCCAATGGCCGTCGGCCGGGGATAATTGGGTTCAGCCCGCAAATACCAGTACAGACCGATGCACGTCAGCATGATCGCGATGAGCGTCACCGCCCCTGCCCGACCGAGTCCTTTCACGTGCTGCTCTCTTGGGGCGGGATCATCCGCTCCGCCGCAAATGGGGCAAACACCGGTGTATTGTCAACCAGCGCATCTTTCAGCATGCGGGCGGCGATAGGAGTGACCGTGCTGCCATGACCGCTGTATCCCATGACAACGCCCAGGCGCGGTGTAATAAAGCCGACTAAAGGCCGGTGGTCGGCCGTCATCGCCATGATGCCGGCCCACCGATCCGAGACGGTCACAGGTCCATTGACTAAATCCCGGACCAATTGGGTTACCCGCGCCTGAATGGGCTGGTGCAATGTCAGTTCCGTGCCCACTTCGCCGGTTAAGTCAAGATGGCGAAACCCGCCTGCGATGATGCGCCCGTCCGCGCGTTGGTGCCAGTAGTTAAACCCGTGATCGGCATACACGGGATACTGGTGATCTAGCGGGGCCACCGGCTCGGTGGCGAGCACTTGCCCCCGCACCGGATGAATGAGCCCCGTGAGTGCGGGAACCCAATCGGGAACATAGGCATTTTGCGCGATTAGAACACGATCGGCGTACACCGAAAAATTTTCTCCCAAGAGTTCCACTCCGCTGCTGTGCTCAGTACCGGCCACAACGCCGGAATGACTGTAGATTTGCACGCCCTGCGCTTGCGCCTCGGCCAATAGTGCCTCGATTAACTTAAGCGGATGAACCATGCCATCGTCTGGGAACCAAGCGGCCAAGTCGTATCCCAGACGTTGGATCGATTTGGGTTGATCCGGCCGTTTCACCAGGCGCGCGGCAACGCCAGCCTGGTTCATAAGATCGACGGTTGCTTCGAGCACTTCGCGCTCTCCGGCATCGCCTCCTACGTACAGGCTGCCGGTGACGTGATAGTCGAGCGCGTGTCGCCGCGACAACTCTTCGACCCAGTTGAACGTTTGGCGGGTGCGCTGCCATAATTCAACGGCGACCGCCTGTCCTAGGGTCTGGGCAGATTCCCCCAACAGTTGTGCGGCCCCTTGCAACAAAAGGCCGCCATTGCGCCCGCTGGCCCCTGCGCCCGGGGTGTCGCGTTCCAATACTACGACAGAAAGTCCACTGTCTTTGAGCCAATAGGCGAGCCAACTGCCGGTATAGCCGGCCCCAATCACGGCGACGTCGGCGTGGTGCCTACCCGAAAGAACCGGATATGGGCCGATGCGATGGTGTTGCCAATAACTTTGCACGATGTTTGCCTCCTGAGTGACTTGCTCTGGATGTTCGTTTATGGGGCATTGACGCTGACATTATGCCTATCATACCGGTCTTCACGCCCGCTCGCCAGACAAGTGCCTGCCGACCAGCGAGACAGACGCGCCAAAATTGCTGATGCGGGGTGTCAGAGCTTGGTATAATATGTCGCGATATGGGGGTGGATCGGTGGCCGAAAAGCCGTGGCCGTGGCAGTCTCGGCAAGGATTTCCCTGGGAGGGTGTGCGCTATTTTCAGGGAGTGAGGCCATTGTCGACGGACAGTGGGGCAGAGATTTTAGATTGGCATTTAGCGTACGAGGAGTGGGGACCGCCCGATGGCTGCCCGGTCGTGGTTTTTCATGCGTTGACGGGTGATAGCCACGTCGCCAGTCATACCGTCGACGGACCGCAGGGATGGTGGCAAGATGTGCTGGGACCAGGCGCGGGCCTGGATACGACGCGCTACCGGGTGCTCTGTTTTAACGTCTTGGGCGGCGCCATGGGGTCGACGGGTGCGTCCTCGCGAGACGCCTCGGGGCGACCCTGGGGCAGCCGGTTTCCTGCTTTGAGCCTCTTTGACATCGCGCGGGCGGCTCACGAGTTGATCTCGGGCTGGAGTGTGAGCCCGCTTCACCTGATCGGCGGTTCGATGGGCGGGATGGTTGCCTATGCGTACGCGGCGTTGTATCCGGAACAAGTTCGGGCGTTGCTGGCCATTGGGGCTCCCATCCAACATGAGCCCTGGGCGATTGCCTTTCACAGTGTGGGACGTGCGGCGATTCTTAGTGACCCGGATTTTCGGGGCGGCGATTATTATGATGGCCCGTTTCCGGAAAAAGGTTTGGCCGTTGCCCGCATGGCCGACATGATCTCGTATCAGCACCCGCGCTCAATGCTGCTTAAATTTGGCCGCAAGCGGCAGGAGCCGCGCCTCGACGCGTTTCAAGTGACATCGTATTTGGATTATCAGGGCCAAAAGTTAGTAAGCCGCTATGACGCCAACACCTATTTGACCCTCACCCGCGCGATGGATGATTTTGCGCTCAGCACAGAGCATCTTAGGGCCCTGCAGAATACATTAATCTGGATGGTGGGCATGGAAACCGACCTTTTGTACTTGCCTGAAGAAATCGAAAGCCACGAGGCGCGTATGCGGGCTGCGGGAGTGCCGGTGCGTTTGACCTGGCTTTCGGGTCCGTGGGGCCATGATACGTTTTTGGTGGAGCAGGGGCGTACGAGCGAAGTCATCGCACGATTTTTACAGGAAACTGCAACATAGTGGCCAAGACATCGGGACATTCTAGCGGAAAAGCAAAAGGTACGGAGGCTTGCGATGACATCTTCTCGGCACTATGTAATCAAAACGCAGTCGGACACATATTGGGCCAGCCACCTCTACTGGGGTGAAAAGGCTCTGAAGTTCTGGGGACGCGACCAGGCAGGGCATCAGCGAGTTTTGACCATTCCCTATCACAAGCTGCACCTGATTGAGGAAATCGATCCAAAAATCTCGGCCCGACGGCGGCGGCCAAAGCGTCTTGTAACAGGAAAACATCTTTTGGATGGCGAATCTTACGATTCGGAGGTGCGTCATGACCGAATCGCGAGGGCCAGTTCTTCCCATAACTTATTACGATCGCACGGGTCAGCCGTACCAGGTGCGCGACGCGCGACCCGAAGACGGAGCCGTCTTGGTGGAACTATTGAACCGCGTTGGCGGCGAAGAGATTTACATCGCAGACGAGGGGGCCCAGCTCACCGCCGAGCAGGAATCGGCGCTGATTTCGCAAAAGAATCCTGATTTACAGTGCATTTTGGTGGCGGAGCGGCAAGGTCAAGTGGCCGGGTCGCTGGAGATGATCCGCGGTGCATTGCAAAAAAATCGCCACACGGCGATGTTCGGCATGGCCTTGTTTGCCGCTTTTCGCGGCCATGGCATCGGACGCGGCCTGTTGCAGTCGGCCGAGGCTTGGGCGCTCAGCGTGGGCGTGGAAAAAGTGTCGCTCACCGTGTTTGCGACCAATCGCCAAGCCATCCGCCTCTATCAAAGTCTCGGATATCGCGAGGAGGGCCGGCGCCGGGATCAGTACCGGATTCGGGGGGCTCTGGTAGACGAGGTCTGGATGGCTCACTGGCTTACTCAGGCACATCGTTGAGGGAGGAGACCATTTCCCAAAAGGCGTGGTCGTTTTTCGGCGCGTTGGTGGCATACTGCGACGCTTTGAGGGCGGTTGTACGCATGCGCTCAGTATAGAAGAAAAAGGTCTCGCTCGATTCGATGCGGGCGCTTGGCGCGTCGTCGGTCTGACTCCACATCGACGCGAACGCGAACGCATGCAACAAAGTTCGTAATTCGTCTTCTTGCTCTTCCCATTGCGATGCCATTAACTCTTCTAAAATCTCCTGGCGAGCGCCCACCCAAGGCGCCCCCTGATCTAAGCGATGGCTAATGACATGCAGTGTGCTGTCGCGATGACGACGCCTTAATTGTTGCCAGTCGATGGTGGACTGGGGCGCCTCCATCACAGGTGCGTCGTGATAGTCGCGTTTACTCCACCCCGCCCGCTGCAACGCGACGATTTCGTCAGCGGTCAGAGACGTCTGCGCAACGGCTCCAAACAATCGGCCCTCGCGGATAAAGTCGTTGGCCACGCGTGCTCTCAACGCTTCGTCTAAACCGGCATCTAGATGTTGTTCAAAAGCCACCGTCACTCCTCCTTAGGACATAGTATAACCACCGCTGGGGCGGTTTGTGCATAGGGGCGCGTGCTCGGGGATATGCTAACACTCGAGCCGTCCACTAAAGGAGGGGTTGAAGTACATGAATCGATTGCTGCCTTGGGGGTTTTCCATAGCTGTAATCGCGGCCACACTGGTCAGTTGTGGCAGTACCTCCACTCCGTCTGCGAGTCAATCGCACAAAAAAAGCGTTGCCGTGCGCCACCGCAGTAAAGGACCCAATTCCACGAATGCCGCCCCACCCATTAAACCATATTCCGCACCGCCGCCCAAGCTTCCGGTTGGCAGTGTGGCGGCGGGCGCTCGTGTCTATGCTGCCAGTTGCGCATCTTGTCACGGCCCGAATGGCACGGGAACGGGCAAGGGTCCGCGTTTGGCTCATCCATCCCGTATCATTTCAACCTATCGCACCGAATCAGCCCTCTACGTTTTTGTGGCGCATAACATGCCGGCCAATAATCCGGGATCCTTGACCACGCATGATGCCGTCAATGTAAGCACCTACATTTGGCATATTGCGGGGGCGCACTAGCTGTACATACCCCTTTCCGGTTGGTTAAAACGTATCGTCGCGCACGCGCCCAGGTTGTGGTGCAGACATCGAGTCAAGCGCGTGCAGCGTTCGTGCTGCTGTTTCACCGGCCGCTGACAGCGACTCGCTGCCCTTTACAGGGACGTGCGACAGAGTTTCGCACGAATATCCGTAGTCTATATAGTGATCGAGTAGAAATAAACATGGTATCTTGGATGGGAACGTCGGTCGGCGCAATGGGCCAATGTTCTTTCGCACGCGGTCTTGAATCGTCACGCTGGCGCACAGTATAGGAGGTGAGCCTCGGCGCATGTGGATGGCGCAAGTCTTGTCAGTATGGACTGGGATTGATTTAGCGGCTTGGATTCTTTTGGCGGCCGTCGTCGATCTATTAACCAATGATCCGCTTTGGTATTACCATCCAGTGCGTCTGATCGGGCGGCTGAGTATGAAGCTAGAGCAGATTATCCGCCGGCATCCGTGGCGGCGACTAGGACTCAGGGTGACCGGGGCCTTGCTCACAATTTTTATTGTGTTGTTGGCGTTGGTGTTTGTAACGGCCGTGCTGTGGGCGGCGAAGGACATTTCGATGTGGCTCTTCTGGCTGATGGTGGTGTTGTGGACCTATTGGGGGCTGGCGATTCGTGGGTTAACGGACGCCGCGCTCTTAGTGTATCGGCCGCTGGTTACCAACCAAGCCGAGGAAGCCAGGCAATGGTTGCAATATATTGTCAGCCGTGATACCAAGCATTTAACCCATGATGATATGATTCGCGCCACCATTGAGACCGTGGCGGGGAATACCTGCGATGCCGTGATTGGTCCCTTATTTTACGTGTTTTTAGGGGGACCGGCGTGGCTTTGGGCGTATAAGGCGGTGAACACAGTCGATTCCATGATTGGGCAGCATAGTGGGCATCTAGACGACTTTGGCTGGTTTGCGGGTCACCTCGATGAGTTAGCGAATTATATCCCGGCCCGGCTTTCTGGGTTGGCCATCAGTGTCGCCGCATCAATGGAAGGCCGGTTTAGGCAAGCGTATGGCACGATGCGAACCGATGGGCGGCGTCACCCCATGCCGAACACGGGAATTTCGGAAGCTGCCATGGCCGGTGCCATCGGCGTGTCGTTAGGAGGCCCCAACGTCTATGAACGGGTGGTGGCGCTTCGCCCGACGCTGGGAACGACCGAGCGTCCGATTCATCCCACCGCCATCATCCATGCAATTGCGGTAAGCTGGCGGGCCATTTTGGTGACCGCGATTACGTTTGGAGTGGTTGCGGTGATGGTCTCGGGGCGCTGGTTATGAACGGCACCCGCGATTCACTCGCGTTGCTGACACGCTTGCCGGTAGGGACGGTGGAGCGTTACGCTCCCTACACGGTCGCATGGTTTTGGGTGCCAGGCCTCATGGCGGGGATTATCTGGTACATTGCGTTTCATCTCTTTGGGTCCACCGGCGCCGGCATGATTGTGGCGGTGGGGGGCGAAGCCGTCTTAACGGGCGGAATGCACTGGCAGGGGTGGGTCAAAGCGCTTGATGGCTGGGGCGGCTCTCCTAGTGAGCGCCGTCGGGCTCGGCGCAGCCCCGAGCCGCAGGTCCTGTGGGGGCCTTTTTCTTGGCCTTGGCCCTGTTGGGGCTGTGGACGTTGTGGCAGCACGCCAGCGCTTTGGTGCCGGTAGTATGGATCTTGCCCCCGCTATGGGGAAGGGCCATCATGGCTTGGGCCACTTCGTGGCGCGGCATTGATGTGTCTAGCGCTCGCATGGCGAAGCTGTCAGAGGAAGCTCATCAGGGAGCGGGGGCCTGGGTTTCGCTGGCGATTGCACTAGGGCTGGGTGTTCTGACACTCGGGTTTCAAGCGGTGGACGCGTTCGGGGTGACCTTGGTGGTCACGGGACTTTTCTTGTGGTGGGGTGTGCGCCGATTTGGTGGCATGAACGAAGATCTCTTATATGCGGTGGTGATTCTAGCGGAAATAGCGGCTTTGTACGTGATTGTCGCCACGACACCGATGTTCATGTAGTGGGCTGGGCTTCGCGCTGGCGGGATTGCTCGATCATTTGCGTATAATTAGGCCGCTTAATGTCGACCACATATCCACCCGTGACACGGACCAAATTTTCCGGCGTAATGGCGACCCACACCGCGGGATCGCCTGCCGCAGCCCAGACAAAAGGACAGCGCATCAAGTCATCGTCGATGAAGATCGGCATTTGATACGACTGACCGGCGGGTGGCGACCCATAAATATGGGTGCCGCATAACGCAGAAATCTCCGTGGGGCTGGCCGGTCGCACATCAAAGCCAAACCATGCCTCCAGTTTGTTCAGATCGGGCCGGTTGAGCGGCGTGTGCAGCACCACCACAGGCCGGGCCCCGCACCAGTATACCGACACTTCGACCATTTGCTGAATGTTGGCCTTGAGCCGCTCGGCGGCTTGGTGTACACCGCGGGTGAGATAGTGGAGCTGACGACGGTCTACCAACGGGATTTGACCGCTTGCGATCATGTCCAAAAAAGGAAATTCAATATCGATAGGCATGGCGCCGCTCCTTTAAAGCCAATGCTATAGTTAGCTTATGCGGCCAATCGAGGCAACGTCAACAAATTATGGCACTTTTCGACATAAGGAGATTTTTACGGTGGGCAAGGAACGGCGCCTGAACATCCTTCACTTGTATCCCGAACAGATGAATTTGTATGGTGATCGCGGCAATGTGTTGGCGTTGTCGCAGCGAGCACGCTGGCGGGAAATTCCATCCGCTATTGTGACGCGCGAAGTGGGTGAACCGATTGATTGGGACATGGTGGATCTCGTGTTTATGGGCGGCGGCGAGGATACCCACCAATCGCTGATTGCGGCCGATTTCGTGGAGATGGCGCCCGAACTGGTGGCGCGTTTGCAAGACGGGATGCCGATGTTGGCAATTTGTGGCGCGTTTCAACTGTTGGGCCGCTCCTATCAAGCGGCTGACGGACGAGAACTGCCGGGAATAGGGTTCTTGGACGCCTACACCAAAGCCGGAACTAAGCGGGCAATTGGCGATGTCGTGGTCCAAACCACCTTGGACATTAAACCGCGCACGTTAGTAGGCTTTGAAAATCATGGAGGCCGCACCTACCTGGGGGCCGCTACTCAACGGCTTGGGGTGGTGCAGTTGGGTCAGGGCAACAACGGTGTGGATCAGAGCGAAGGGGCGGTGCAAGATCATGTCATCGGCACCTATCTGCACGGATCGCTCCTGCCCAAAAACCCGCATCTGGCCGATTTGTTGTTGTCGTGGGCCTTGGCCTACCGTGGATTTGACGACCTCTTGGAGCCCTTGCCGTCGCACGAGGAGATGGCGGCACATCAAGTGGTCCTGGCGCGACGGCGCAATTGACACCAAAAGGCGGGTGGGGCGAGAATTCGAGTCGAGCCAGTGTGAGCGCCCGCACGTGGGAAACGACCTTAGACACCCTCGTCAGCGTCCTTAGGCTCCAGATGCCGATTACCTGGTCTGATCAGGCGACGGGAGAATCCCACAAAGAGAATGCCTGCAATCACTGCCAAACTACCCAAGACTTTGTACATCGGCAACACCAGCCATGATCCCGGTACCACCAGGATCACGAGCGTTCCTAAAATCGAGCCGATATTGTCATAGGCGCCGAGTTTGGCCTGAGCGTATCCCGCTTCACCCGCGGGTGCGCTGGAAAGGAACGATGCTGCGATTAAGTCCGTAATCATCCACCCGGCCAACCCTTCTACGCCTCCCAAGAGGACAAACACCGGAAACGTGACGCCGAGGGATAACACCAGCCAGGAGCCGCCTAAGAGCGCGAACAGCAACGGGATCCAGCGCATAGGACGGGTGCGGATGCGGGCTAGCCAAAGGCTCGCCAAAAACCCGGATCCTCCCCACACGGAAAGGGTGAGGCCATAGCCAAAGCTGTGGCGGTGCAGCACATGAAAGGTATAGGCGATGGCTAAGGTGTTGCCCTGCCAGATTAAGAAATTCAGAGCCAGGATTGCCAGCGAGGGTGCGTCCACGCGCCAATCCAAGCGCTGCCGCACCCCCTTATCCGGGGTGGAATTTTCAATGGGCGAGAGGCGGGACACAATGACAAGGGCGATGCCATAGGCCAGCGCGGACAATAGAAAACCGTTTCGGTATGCAGTAAACGTCAGCACCATTCCGGCCAGCAAAGGACCAAAAAGGCGCATGACGCTTTCCGACTGACGAAGCCGGATTACCACATTGCGCGTTCCCACAAAATCTCCCGAGACGGCTACGTACTGGGCCTGGGCTGCGGAATAGAAGCCGCTTCCGGTCATAATCCCGGCTAAAATGGCGATGGCCAACCAAAAGTTGGTGGCGCGCCACAATCCCAACACCAAAAGAAGGCGCAATGCGTAGCTTATCACCATAGTTTGACGGGGTCCAAAACGTGCGCTGGCCCACGCGTAGCGATTGGCGAAAACCACACCCGGAATGGAGGCCGCCAGAAAATACCAAGCATAGCTTGAGGCATGCGGGTTTAATGCAGTGATGAGAAGGCCGAGTGCTACCTCGCGAAACTGAGCTCCTAAGGTGACGACGGCATCATCCAGCGCTAATAAGACGACGTCATGGTTTGACGGCATAAAAAATCCCTCCGACCGAAAGATGCGGAGGGAGGGTCTCGTACGTTCCGGTTAAACCCGCAAACGGATAGACTCCTCCCTTGGAGGAGCCAAAATAATCATGAGAGGAGCAAACATAAGACACCCGCTTCGGGTTTGATAGGCTCAGCATACCGAGATGACGGCAGTGCGTCAAGGGCTTTGGCGACGTCAGACGTTGCACCCATGACGTGATGGATGTCCTTGCGGGCCTATAAAGGCAAAATGCCATTGACGACCCTAACGACGACCGTACAACGTGTCGCACTGAGCCTTATGCAAAATCGCTCCAACTTCTCACGATGACTTACTGTCTGCGATCTCGGTCGCGCAGGCGCGAATGTCTGGGCCCGTCATTTCGCGTACGTGCCGCTGTGCTAACGGCAGCATGGCAGCCGTTATCCAAATTAATCCGCCGATGGTCTCGACGTCCGTCAATCCGACGCGATGCGCGAGAGGAAGAGCGAGGACTAAGCCAATCGGAATCGCCGCAAACGAGCCCAGATCATCGATGGCCATAACCTGCGACATTTTGCGCGGGGGAACACCCTGCTGCAAAGTGCTATTCCAGGTGACTGTGGATATGGCGGACCCAATTCCCGAAGCTATGGCGGCGAGCATGAGGACTAGCAAACCCGCTTTGAGCCCCAAGGCTAGCATAGGCAGACCCACCAGAGTTGCTGCGGTCATCGTCGCCATGAGCGGGCGCGTGACATGAATGCGCAGTATCCCGAGGCTTCCTAGCAAAAGTCCGACGGCTTGAAGGCTTAGGACCAAGCCCCAGCCTGCGGCTCCAAATGTGCGCAAGGCGATGATGGGTCCAAGTACGCGCCACGCTCCCATTTGCACGAGGTTCATGACTGCAAATGCGGCGGTAATGGGCCAAATCCACGGTTGGCGGATAAAATAGGTCCACCCCTCCTGAATTTGACGAAGGAGCGAGTTTGGCGAAGTAGGGTGGGAAGGTGTGCTTATGCGACAAAAACACGCGGACGCGAGAAAGAAGCTGAGGGCATCCAAGGCAATGGCCCATCCCCCACCGACGGTTGCAGCCAGAACCCCGGATGCTGCTGGACCTAGTATTTTGGCCGCGCTGCGCGAGGCATTCAAATAGGCATTGGCCTGCGCGATATCTTCTGGATCGATCAGTTGCGGGAGAATGCCGCGGGTCGCTGGAGCCGTGAACGCTGCGAGCACACCGTTTAAAATCGCCAAGGGGAACAACGCATACGGATTGGCTCTGGTAAGCACAATGGCCGCTATGCCGGCTTGGGTCAGACCAGCACCTATGCTGCCCGCTTGCATGAGCCGATCACGACGATACCGGTCTGCGACACTCCCGCCGATCAAGAGCATAATGATGTTTGGGAGGATTTCGGCTGCCATAATCGGTCCCAGCAGCGCTTGGCCATGGCGCGTTGAAAGAATGGCAAACGCCAAGGCCACGGGTGTCATTCCGCTACCAAACAGAGAGATGGTGCGTCCGGCATAGAACCACAGAAATGGCGATTGTGCGAGCGTACCCGTTGGCCATAGAGATTTCATGGCGGTAGTTAACCTCTTTCGAGTGCACTTTAAGCTGCGCTATCGTACGGGATTTTTGGTCAAAAGAGTAGACTTATATTTCGGTCGAGAGTACACTAAGAATTGATCCGGCGAAGGGCTATGGCCTTCGCTTTCGCGATCCCTAGGCGGTTTTTGTGGCAGTCGTGGGCACCCTGCCGGTATAGTCTCGAGAGCCTGCTACGACGGCAATCTGTTGAGTAGGGTCTAACGGAGGTTGGTTATGCGAGTCCACCGTAACCAACTCAAACCCTGAGCAATCCGCACCAGTAGATAGCTGCATCCGAGTGTATTGCAACCGACGGCGGGCCTCACAACCCGTGAAGCTCCGACGTTAGGTGATTTGACCGACTATTGAGCACGATGGTTCTAATCATCACGGCAAAATCGGTCATGCTGTTGCGTGTGTCACGCCCTTAGACTGTCGCGTGTAGTGATAAAGTCAGCGGATGTGGTCGTAAGGTATCAGAGTTCCTCGGTTTGTGGGTCGTAATAGGCGATTGCATCTTCTGGCGGGACTGCGGCTTTCTCGAAAAACACTACGTTGATTGGTTGGCCGGCTATGGACCAGCGAAGCGGGGAGCGTCTAACCCTGCCTGGTTCACGTCCAAGGGGCCTCCTGGGCAAGATGATGCGCGACCGACGCTTCGATAATACGATGGTGGGGATCCGATTGCCTGTATGGCGACGCGGGATCGCGCCATTAACCGTCGTCGAGCTGTTGAATCTACTCGGGATTTCTGGCAGAACACTGTGTCAGTGCGCTGGCAGCTCGCTGAGTTGATGAGGGGTCGATTGCTCAGCGTGTAAGTCAGAGGGAGCATCAAATGCATGCAAAAGTTCCTGCGGCACTGTGCGTAATGTGACGCTGAATGCGTCGGCATGGTCGTCGGTGAAAGTGATGGGGTACATTGGACAGCTACATGATATACTAAAGCATAATTGGCAGTTCCCGGAGGGGTTCCGGGTGGGGTGGTAGAGCAAGGGGGAGGCTCACATGGATATTTTGTCGCCAATCCACATTATCATTCTTTTGATTATTGCACTGTTAGTGTTTGGTCCCAAGCGCCTACCCGAAATCGGTGCGGGCTTGGGTAAGAGTATTCGGGAGTTTAAGCAGTCCATGAATGGGATCATGGATGAGCCTGAGACTCCGAAAGCATCGCATGGTGTGACCGAATATCCGGCTCAAATTGTGATTCGGGACGATAGCACGCCGGAATAGGGTGTTCGATCATAAGTAGGGAACCCGAAAGGGTTCCTGTTTCCATATTGGGGGGATAGCGGTGGCGGATATCGGTCAGATCGTAGGGCAGACGCCGCTCGTGGAGTTGACCGGTTTGTCAGCGCAATATGGGACGCATGTATGGGCCAAGCTAGAAGCGCGTAACCCTGGGGGATCAATTAAAGATCGCACGGCCTACGCATTACTGGAGGATGCCAAAGCACGTGGGCGGATCCATTCCGACACGGTCATTATCGAAGCGACCTCGGGCAACACGGGAATTGCCTTGGCGATGGCCTGTGCCGCACTGAAATTGGAATTGGTCATCTTTATGCCTGAGGGACAAAGCCTGGAACGTAAACAACTGTTCTGGGCGTATGGCGCCACCGTGGTTGAAACACCTGCCGACGAGCACACGGTTGGCGCCATTCGCCGGGCAAAGGAATTGGAGTCTCTTCTCCCGGAAGGGCTTATGCTGCGCCAACATGAAAATGCCGCAAATCCTGCAATTCATGAAGAGACGACGGGACCTGAAATATGGAATCAGACGGGCGGCCAGGTTCAGGTGTTTGTGGCGGGAGTGGGAACCGGTGGAACTATCACCGGTGTAGGCCGGTACCTCAAGCAGAAAAACCCTAACATTCGTATCGTTGCAGTAGAACCCGAGAAAAGTGCTGTGCTCTCGGGAAATAAAGCGGGAAGTCATCAGATTCAAGGTATTGGAGCCGGCTTTATTCCCGCAAACTTGGATATGACGGTAGTCGATCAGATCGTGCCCGTGCCCGATAGGGCGGCATGGTCTAGTGCCCAAGAGCTTCCTCGGGAAGAGGGCATCCTCGCGGGGCTAAGCTCAGGTGCGGCCTATTGGGCAGCCATCGAACTTCTCAAGCAGGGTCTTCAGAATATCGTCGTCATCTTTGCGGATTCAGGGGAACGATACCTTTCGATGAAACTCTACGATGAACCGAATGACGCCTGGTTGCGCCAGCGCGTTCCTGCCTTTTTTGACAAACGGTCATAAACACCCTATTATCAGAGAGGCTTGGGGGTAGGTGGAGGCTTGGTGCCTTCCTTGGACTTCAAATCCAATGGTCGGCGTGAGACGTCGACGGTGGGTTCGATTCCCAC
>PXYV01000052.1 GCA_003023745.1 Sulfobacillus acidophilus
GACCGAGGTGCCGGATGAAATCCGTTCGCGCTTAGGGCGTCTGCCGGATTAAAATGGGGAGAAATTAAGGCTCACTCATATAGCTACCGATTATGCGGGCCGGCCGGTCACACTTTCCGATGCCTCGATGGGATCACCGCCACCACGTTCGTGGCGGATGGTGAAGATTTTAGCCAATTCGTGCGCCGTCCCCCGCCCTGATCTAATCTTTACCCATAGTGGTAGATTAGCCCCGATTTATGTGGATCAGGCGCTCGCCGTCTCGGCGTTTAGGCGGAAGTCTCAGCGCGCTTTCGATTTCGAATTTTGTGTATGAGGGCACGCCCATGGCCCGTCGGGAACGCTTACGTAACACCGTACAGAACGTCTTCCACAGAAAAATCGCGGATCCCTTTGCAAACCTGCTCGTGATGGCCACCAGACACCATCCGAGAAAGGGCCGCGTTATCGATCGGATTCCGCATCGGCCTCGGACGCCACCGGTACCAGCCCTTGGAGGATGACATCGGCGGTGCGTTCGCACGCGGCTGCGAAAATCTCTACCAGCGGGTCTTCGTGACCTTCGTCGAACGCGGCCAGCGCGGCGAAATATGAAGCCCGGTCAACCGGTGAAATCATGGTAACGGGATACCCCGTGCGCATCAGTAGCAAGTTCGCAGCCAGTCGCGCCGTGCGCCCATTGCCGTCGACAAAGGGATGGACGGCGGCTAGTCGGCCGTGAAACCGCGCTGCCTGACGGACGGGATGGTCGGTTGCCCAGACCACCAAGTCCCGAAACAAGTCGGCCATTAGGACCGGCACCAGCACTGGCGGGGGCGGCACATGCACCGCGCCCAGGATCCATACCTGCACATCCCGGTAGCGGCCCGCGTGATCGGGCTGAGATCGCCGCAACATAAGCTGATGCAGCATTCGCAAATCTGTTTCGGTGAACGGGGCGTGCTGCTGGGCGAGGTCATACATATAGTCGAAGGCTTCCGCATGGTCGAGTGCTTCCAGATGATCGCGCAGGGGCTTGCCGCCGATGGTCAAGCCTTCCAGAACTACGGTGGTCTCCTGACGCGTGAGCACGTTACCTTCGATCGCATTGGACGTGTAGGTCGTCTCTACGCGAAGCCAAGCTCGCAGGCTGTCCAGGGTAGCGGGGGGCAAGGGACGAGCAGCGTGAATGCGGCGGACTTTCAGATCGAGACGCGCCAATAGATCCTCCATGGACACTCCCCCTTCCGCCGACTTATCCCCCGCCGTCCAATCATACAGCAATCGTTGTGGTTGCTGGCGGTAGCACCGGCCCGCGTCGCCCACAGTCGAACCATATAACGCGAACCGCCACGCCATATTGCCGACAGATTCTCGCCACCCGTTCCCAATACCGGGATAAGGACATCTCTCGTGGCGCCCCATCCATTCAATTCGCCCTCTTCGATTTGCGTTGTGCGGATCCGTCGTCGTTGGCCTCATTATACCCTGAACCAAGCCGGGCGCGACGGAAGACCCCTTGGTCTTCCGTTCCCTGAACGATCCGTCGTTTAAAACAGATTTGCTGTGAAATGCGCGAGGCCGACGGTGCCGGTCGCGCTTAGCCCTGCCCACCAAGCCCTGGCGGACTTGCGACAGGCCTGTCACAACAAAGTCGGCATCGGTCTTATTTTCGCCCCGGGTGGCCACCCGCAACCAACAGGACAGCGAGAGCGCTGGCATGGCACCGTGCGCGAACTGCCGGGCGTACGAATTGCGCACGCGACAACGCCTGCCGAAACTCAGCGTCTCCTCGATACGCACGGCATATTATCATCGCGGGCGCCCGCATCGTGCGTGTGGCGGGCACCCCCTAATTTGGCGCTGCAACGAGGTTAAAGCACGAGAAGTGTTGGGACCGGCCATTCCCTGTGCTCCCCAGTCGGCTAGGCAAGAATCGACCATCTCCGCGGCGAATTAATCAGTGCCGTTACCAGAACAAAAGAATCACCACTGTATGCGGTTCCATGAGGACCCATCCTTGTGGAAATGTGCGCCCGACACCCGTGGTGTACCTGCAACGAACCGGGGAAAGCGACTGGTGTCATTATTCTATCGACAGAACCCCCGATTCTAACTCTGCCTGTCGCACAATCTGAGCGCCGATGTTCGTTCGGCCGGGAAACTAGGGCCATCACCCCAGTATGGTCTGTGCCTGAGTCTCCATGAGGCACAGACCATACTGGGATCAGACCACCATTGCCACGAAAAGAGCCGCGATGTAAATCAGTGAAAAGCGGAAGGTTTTCTTTGCCCAAGCTTGTTCTGTTGGCGGTTCACGCAACAAGCGTAAATTGTACAGCACAAATGCCAATCCCAAAACCACGGCTGCGACCAGATAGAGTGACCCCACAGTGTGCGTGAGATAGAGACTGACCGAGACGATTAGCGATAAGATGGCGTAAATCAGGCTTTGCACTTTGGTTGCCCGAGGGCCGCGAACTACCGGCATCATGGGAATCCGCGCGCTCTTGTAGTCATCTTGTTTGTACAAAGCCAAGGCCCAAAAGTGCGGTGGCGTCCACATAAAGATCAACAAAAACATGAGGCCGGGTGCCAAACCTAAATGCCCGGTTGCCCCTGCCCAACCAACAATCGGGGGAAATGCTCCGGCGGCACCCCCAATAACAATATTTTGCGCGGTACGGCGCTTGAGCCACATCGTATACACGAAGACGTAGAAAAGATAGCCACTTAACGATGCTGCTGCGGTCAGCCAATTAACGAGGACTCCCAGACCTACAAACGATACAGCTCCCAATACAATTCCAAACACGAGGGCCCGTTCCGGCGCGATACGGCCCGTTACCACGGGGCGTTTTTGCGTCCTTTGCATGATTCGGTCGATATCGCGGTCATACCACATATTCACGGCGTGCGCGCCACCGGCTGATAATCCCAAGCCCAACAATGTGAAAAGTATCACATGCAAGGGCGGAAAACCCCGGTATCCCACCACCATGGCGCAAAAGGCGGTGATAAGTAGCCAGACCACAATTCCGGGCTTGGTCAATTCAAGATAGGATCGTACGCCGCTGATAACCCGATTTCCCACTGTCTGACACACTCCTGTCTAGAGTTGATGAAGACGCTCGGTGCGCTTCATCAACCACCCCAAGCTCAATACCGCCCGGTGTATTGACGCCGTTAGGCATCTTTGAGCCCACCCAACGAAAAAATCCTTAACTGTATAGCAATATCATACACCTTGACTATCTTTAGTGTCATGGGGGGCCAGATCCACCCTCTTGGCGTGTCCTCGGTCCACCGCTTGGATCCTTCGGAAAAGTACAACACCTACGGCGCGGTAAAGCCCTCAGCGATGGACGGGATAATAGGGACTGTCGTGATCTGGATCAATTAGTTGCCGGTATTTATCTAGCACGAGCTTTAAATCCGACCAGACGCTGCGTTTCCATTCCGGCCGACGCAGTAATGCGGCGGGATGAAAAGTAGGCATCCACCAGCGGTTATCTCGATATACCCATCGCCCGCGCGCTTGGGTAATTCTCACCTGCGGATCCAGCAAAGTGCGAGTCGGTGTAGCCCCGAGGAGCACAATGATCAAGGGATCTAAAATGTCCAACTGCCGCTTTAAATGCGGAAGGCAAGAGGCAACTTCTTCGGGTAACGGCGTGCGGTTCTGGGGAGGGCGGCATTTCACCACATTCAAAATATAGACATGTTCGAAGCGCGTCATGCCGATTGCAGCTAGCATTTTGTCTAGCAACTGCCCTGCCGCCCCGACAAACGGTCGTCCTTGGCGATCTTCCTCCATGCCAGGTCCCTCGCCGATAAAAACCAATCGGGCCATCGCATTACCTTCTCCAAACACCACTTGATGTGCTTGACTGCGTAATGCACACTGGTGGCAGCCCAGCACGTCCGGGCGCATGGTCTCGATCATCGCCCCTTTATCCATGATCTTGGACTTTTACCCGGTTGGTTACGAGGCTCCAAACGCCTAAAGTGACAATGGAGAGCTGAACTAGAGTGCACCAGGCGCACACGTGTCCCACCCGCAACTCCGTTCCGACCGCATAGGCCACTCCCAGAAATCCCAACGTCGCGATAACGGACAGCAGACGGCCCCTCCATGCTACGCGTCCCAGCCAATACAGGAATAACCACAAAAGTGCCCAGCCCCCTAACGGCAGTCCCAAAATCTTGCCCCCGGGGCTGGACACTACGGCGCCGCAATCGATCAGACCACCGCTTACTGATGAGCCGGGGCATCCAACCACCGCGGGATGCGCCGCCAGCAGCAGCGTCGCGATGGCTGCCAACACGATGGCTAGGGATGTCACAACTGGCACCAGCCACTTTGATGAACTCATGCGCACGCTAACCCTCTAACAGCAACTTTTCCGGATCCTCGATAAACCCCTTAACCGCCACCAAGAATCGGACCGCTTCACTGCCATCCACAATACGGTGGTCATAAGACAGCGCTAAATACATCATGGGCCGAATCACCACGGTACCATTGACGGCCACGGGCCGCTCTTCGATCTTGTGCATGCCCAGGATGGCGACCTGTGGTGCGTTTAAAATGGGTGTCGACAGCAAGGAGCCAAATACCCCGCCGTTGGTAATGGTAAACGTTCCACCTTCGAGTTCGGGCAGGGTCAATTTGTTTTGACGGGCTCTTTGAGCCAAGTCGGCGACGCGGCCTTCTATCTCCGCAAATGTCAGACGGTCCGCATCGCGCAGCACGGGTACCACCAATCCCGCTTCCGTCGACACGGCAACACCAATATCGTAATAGTGCTTGAGAATCATCTCCGTGCCCTTTATCTCTGCATTAAGGCGCGGGAACTGCTTTAACGCACCGACGACTGCCTTGGTGAAAAACGACATGAAGCCCAAACTAACCCCAAACTGCTCCTTAAAGGATTCGCGCCGCCGTGCCCTTACAGCGAGAATGTTGGTCATGTCGACTTCATTAAACGTCGTCAACATGGCGGCTTCGTGCTGTGCTTGCACTAGCCGGCGGGCGATCGTCTGTCGGCGCGAGGACATCGGCACCCGTTCTTCGCGGTCCGATCGCGCAAGCGTAGGTGCTACGATCGATGTGGCCTTATGTTCTTGTGCTGGTAGGGATGGAACGGGCGCAGGAGCAGTGACGACGTCCTCGCGCAAAACACGCCCACGCGGCCCCGATCCGGCAATTTCTGCTAAGTCAACACCTTGTTCACGAGCCAACCGTCTTACCTCGGGGGTTGCGCGCGCCCCTGTTGCTTGCGCCACACCAGGTTCCGGGGTGGCTGGAGCGGAGGGAGAGACGGGCGGGGGTTCAGCAGCAGTCACGTCGATCACCGCCAAGGTTGCCCCGACCGCCACCGAGGCTCCCTCACCTGCCACAATTTGTGTCAGAACACCATTTTCCTCCGCAGCCACCTCCAAGTTCACTTTGTCTGTTTCCAGTTCCACGACTGCTTCTCCGCTTTTGACCGCTTCACCTGCCTGTTTCAGCCACCGGCCAACCGTGGCCTCAACCACAGACTCCCCTAATTCTGGTACCTTCAACTCTGACACTAACGTTGCCCTCCCCTAGTTGATGTTCGGACTGCAATAGGTTGAAGTGCTTCGCGAATAATGCGGGCCTGCTCTTCTGCATGCATTTCCGGAAACCCTTCAGCCGTGGCAGCGCGTTCAGGGCGCCCCACATATTTCAACGAAACTGTTGCCGGTAGGTCGTTTGCAAGCCGGGACTGCACGTACCGCCATCCGCCCATGTTCAAGGGTTCTTCTTGTAGCCATACAATTTCTTGTAGATGTGGGTACTGTACGAAAATGTTGGCGAGTTCAGCTTGCGGAAAGGGGTATAGCTGCTCCAGACGGATCACGCTCAACTCTTCGTGTGGCTGCGATGTGAGCGCTTGCACCAAATCGATAATCACCTTGCCGCTCGCCAGGACCAACCGCTTGACTTGTTCAGGGGCTGCAATGTGGTCATCAATCACAGTTTGGAAGTGACCCTCAGCAAGGTCGCGAATTGAACTGGCGGCCAACGGATTTCGCAACAGACTTTTCGGCGTAAAGACGATTAACGGTCTCGGGTCATGGTGGATAAGATTGGCCTGCTGCCGCAGCAGGTGAAAATACTGGGCAGCGCTTGTACAGTTTACGACGCGGATGCTGTTGTCCCCTGCCAATTGCAAATATCGTTCGATGCGGGCGCTGGAGTGCTCCGGCCCCTGCCCTTCATAGCCGTGTGGAAGCAGCACAACCAGCCCCGATTGTTCCTTCCACTTGGACCTGGCTGCCGCAATGAATTGATCGATAATAACCTGACCTGCATTCGCAAAATCACCATACTGAGCCTCCCACAGCGTTAACATGTGCGGGGCTTCCACGCTGTACCCGTACTCAAAGCCTAAAGTCGAGGTTTCCGACAATGGGCTATTGTAAATTGCAAACGAGGCCCGCGCGGACGGAATATGTTGCAAAGGCGTATAGGTCGCTCCCGTCTCTGCATCGTGCAACACGGCGTGGCGATGACTGAACGTTCCGCGTTCGGTATCCTGACCGCTTAATCGAATCGCTGTGCCCTCGCTTAGAATGCTAGCAAATGCAAGTTGCTCAGCCAATGCCCAGTCAATCCCGTCTGACTCGTTCATATGGTCTAAACGGCGCTTAAGCTGGCGTTCTAATTTAGGAATAAGGTGCAAATCGGCTGGCCACTGATGCAACTCCTGCGCAAGTTTCTGCAGTGTCGCTGTGTCCACTTCCGTGCGCTCGGCTAGTCCCACCAGCGCGTCGCTCCAGGTGCTGACCTCAGACTTCAGATCGGGTCCTTCGTCCGTCATGCGCTCTTTAGCCTGCGTCAGACGCGCCTGTACCTCGTCCATCATCCGTTCCACTTCTGCTGCGTCGACAATGCCTTGCTCTACAAGTTTGTTGGCATACAGGGCACGAACCGTCGGATGCTCCCCGATTTCCCGATACAAAACCGGCTGTGTATAAAGTGGTTCATCGCCCTCGTTGTGACCCCAGCGACGATACCCTACGAGATCAATCAAAAAGTCCTTGTGAAAGGTTTGACGGTAGCGAAACGCTAGCCGCGTGGCCTTCAGACATGCGTGCGGATCGTCAGCATTGACGTGTACCACAGGAATTTCAAACCCCTTGGCTAAATCGCTGGCGTACAGCGTCGAACGCTCATCTTCTGGTTCGGTGGTAAATCCTAACCCGTTGTTGACGATGATGTGTACGGTTCCGCCGGTCTGGTAGCCCCGCAACCGCGATAGATTTAGGGACTCGGCGACCACTCCCTCTCCGGGGAATGAGGCATCTCCGTGAATAGCGATAGCAACAGCACGACCAATATTTTGTATCGGCGCTCCGGGTTCCGTGACATCTTCTTGCGCCGCGCGGGTCTGGCCCTGAATTACGGGATTCACAAACTCGAGATGGCTTGGATTGTTGGCGACCGTAATACGAACACCTGCCAGTTCCCCGTCTCGCCATAATTTTTGACCGCCGAGGTGATACTTGACATCACCCGTCCATCCGGCGTTGATACCCATCGAACCTTCGGAGGGTACGAGTTCCTTATTGACCGACGTGTGAAATTCCGCAAAGATCTTTTCATAGGGCTTACCGAGTACGTGTGCCAGCACATTTAGGCGGCCTCGGTGGGCCATGCCAATGACGACCTCGTGGGCACCAGCCTTTACTTCCGCTGCGATTAGAGTATCCAACATCGGCACTAAGACATCGTTGCCTTCAATCGAAAACCGCTTTTGTCCCGGAAAACTCGTGTGCAGGAACCGTTCAAACCCCTCGACTTCCGTTAGGCGGTGAAGCACAGCGCGCTGTTCTTCTCGCGTCAGAGGCGGATCGGATTCGGGAACTTCCACATTTTGCCGGAGCCAATCGCGTTCTTCCACATTGTGAACGTGACTAAAATCGTAGCCGACCGGGCCTGAATAAAATTGCCGCAAGAGATTAATTGCTTCCAGTGCGTTGGCTGCGATGCGTAGTCGATTAGGCCAGACCACCGTAGACGGCATCTGCCGCAGGTCGTCATCGGAAATCCCCATAATTTCCGGGTCATCCACCACGCGCCGTGGAGATACCCCTAATGGATCGAAACTGGCCTGCAGGTGTCCAAACTCTCGAATGTTGCGTGCCAATTGAACGGCTTTAACCAACTTCTCTACGGCAACGACATTACCAACCTCCTGTGTCGCTACCATTCGGCGATCTCCATGAATAAGAGCGTCGATGGCGACGCCATCGAGTTGGTCTAACAGAGCTCGGGTGCTCGGATCCACGGAGCTAGGCTCTCGACGATATTCTTCGTACAGTTCGACCAAGTAACCAGCATTAGGACCTACAAACAAATCTTCCACAGACAGTTGGTTATCCACTGCAATTCCTCCCGTCCAGAACTGTTGCAGTTCTTCGCATGCGCACACGCCACTTAGGTTGCCTTATTCACTCACGATCAACCCGTGCAGCTGTGCTGCGTTCCCTATTATCATAGCAGAAAATGGCGGCGAGGGCAGTGATAGAGCACAGCCGATTGTGGTGTATCGATCGGCTTGGCCATCGGAAATGGGCCCTTGCCCGCATGTCTGACGTGAGAAGGTTCCAAAGAACGGGGGGCAGGATTTTGCCGACCTACTGGCGAAATCAGACGCTTAGGGTCAAGATGGTGCTATGGGCGGTGGTGTAAAGTTGTCCGAAAATTTCCAGGTAGCGATGGAGCAGCTCGCGTGCATCACGTTGTAACCTTATTGTAGACTGTGGCGTTTTTGCTAAGGGAGACGCAAAGGGGTTGCCCAATACGAACGCGCATGATCGAAAAAAGTTTGATGACTTTATTGATCAATATGGAGACAAAGCCATACGTTACGCGTATGTTACCTTGCATTCGCGACCGGACGCCGAGGATGTCGTACAGGAAGCGTTTTTACGTTTGTGGCGCCATGCCGGTCGCCGTGGAGTAGACACGTTGTCGGCGGCGTTATTGTTTCGAACCTTAACCAATTTGTGTCGCGATCGTATGCGTCATCAGCGCCGCCATCCCGAGGATCCCACCGACCTGTTGGAACTGACGCAGGGCGAAGAGGACGAGTCCCCTTGGATTTTGGACAGCGGCGCTGTCTTGGAAGCGGTCATGCAGCTTAATCCGCAAGAGCGACAATGCGTTCTCTTGTTTTACTACATGGATCGTAGTCTTAAGGAAACCGCTGAGGCCTTGCGCGTCAGCGAGCAAGTAGTCAAAACGCGGCTGTATCGCGCACGTCAACACCTTAAGCCATTGCTCCAGCCGATCTGGAAGGAGAACTCGTTATGAGCTATGATCGGGAAAAACAATTGGGAGAGTTGCTCGACCAGGCTCTAGGGGAGAAGCTCGGGCTTTATTTTCAACCGGCTTGGCATCCGTCCCATGCGCTTAGTCGACGGCGAACACGCAACTGGCGTATCGCGTTAGGTACGGTTGGTGTTGCGGCAGCCATTGTGTTGGCGTTGCCCTTTACAGTCCAACTGCCCCATGGGCACGGAGCTGTCTCTAATCGCACGCTCAGTGCGATTCACCTGCCCAAGCGGTTGACCCGCATCATTGCGCAGGTGAGCCAAGGTCCGATGACGGTGGCGAGCATGGTCCCGGTCTACGCCAGCTATCCGCTAGCAAGGCCCACCGGCCACAATCTCAGCATTACGGGCACGTTTCACATCAACGGTGCAACTGGGACGAGTCTTTCTTTACTGGTCAACAACCACATGCAGATGCAAGGCGGGATGATCTTTCATAACGGTCGTCCAGTCTATGTGTTTACCGGGTCCAATCCACACTCAGGCACAGCCATAAATGCGCCCAATGCTACGCCGGTCCAGTCTGAAGACCACGTCAAGGCCCAGTGGTACCCGGGTGGCAACGTCGCCATTGGCACGTTTTCGGCGGCAGGGTCGCACGTCTATGTGACACACGGCAATCTTTGGTCCGACATGATTCCGGGCAGCAACGACTATTGGATTCAGTCCCCGGCTTCACCGCCTGCCACCACGATCGACAGCATTGCGGGATTGCCAGCCGATCCGGCCGATGCTGTCTTGACCGAGGAGAGCCCATCGGGTCTTAGTCGAGGATTTGTGACAACCAACGGGGGTATTACCTGGCAAGGTTGGGGACTGGGTAGTGCCTCGGTTTCGACCCTGATTGCCATTAATCATCGGTTTTGGGCAATTCTCAACGGTACATTGGCATGGAGTACGAATGGATTCGCGTGGAACAGCATTTTGCCACTCAACCCGAAAAACTGGCAGGTGGAAACGTATGCCGTTGATCCCGCTAACCCCGAGATTGTGGCGGTGTCGTTAATACCCATCAGCGGAGACGGCCTCGGGCCGGTGCTAGAGACGCGCAATGGCGGAAAAACCTGGGCAGAGGTCCCTCATTTTCCGGCAATTGGTGCCGCTCCCACCACGATGGTTATGAACACCAATGGTGACATTGCCGCTCTCATCAACGCCGATGGTCCCGTGGTCGTCCGCTATGTGGCGTCACAACAGCGGTGGTCGGTGTTGCCCATTCCGGCGGCGCCGATCAGCGCCGGAGGATTAGGACAATTAGCGGCCAGTGCCAATGGCAATCTCATTTACGGGGCGCCAGGCGGGGCAATCTATCAATGGATTGCCAATACCGACCAGTGGCTGGTCATTAAACCGCCGCCCGGATTGGATAGCGCTGGTCTAGCCGCGAACCCATTGCAAGCGGTCGGCAACAATCAAATTCTCGCTGGATATCCGTCGGGTTGGGCTTACTTTTATGAACCCGTGAGTGAATCGACCGGCACAGTAGTTGCTAAATCTGCCATTCAGTCAGATGTGACGCGTGCCGGCCTGCAACAGTAGGCGTCTAGACACGCTCGATAATGGTCGCCACTGCCATCCCCCAGCCAATGCACATGGTCACGAGTGCATACCGTCCCCCGATTCGTTCTAATTCGTGGACTGCCGTCAACGTCAATCGTCCTCCTGACGCTCCCAGCGGGTGTCCTAGGGCAATCGCCCCCCCGTTCGGATTTACCTTGGCCCAATCAGGGTGATATTCGGCACCCCAGGCCAACACCACGGAGGCAAATGCTTCATTGACTTCAAACACGTCGATCTGGTCGAACTTGAGTTGGGCCTTCTCCAGAACCTTGGCCGTGGCGGGAATCGGTCCCGTTAACATGATGACTGGATCTACGCCGACAACCGCCATGGCCACGACTCGGGCGCGAGGGCGCAAGCTATGCGCCTTTAATCCCGATTCCGACGCTAACAAGAGCGCTACCGCTCCATCCGTCAGTTGGCTTGAATTCGCGGCCGTTACGCGGCCGTCAGGTTTAAACACTGGACGCAAGGTGGACATTTTTTCCACCGTGGTATCAGACCGCGGCCCTTCGTCAGAGGATACCACGACAGGGTTTCCGTCGGCGTCGGTAGTTTCTACAGCAACGATTTCTTCGGAAAAGTACCCCGATTCTTGCGCCTTTAACGCCCGTTGGTGACTTTCCCAGGAGAATCGGTCCAGCATCTCACGTGAAAGCTCCCATTTTTCCGCGATCATTTCCGCTGAAATGCCTTGCGGAACAACATTGTAGCGGCTGATAAGAGTATCACTTAAGGTCGACCCATCGGATCCCATGGGAACCCGCGACATCGATTCCACACCAGCCGCAATCACGAGGTCATGCACATCGGCCCGAATCGCTTGGGCGGCCTGATTGACCGCTTCTAAGCTGGATGCGCACATGCGGTTTATACTGACGCCGGGCACCTCGACCGGAAATCCGGCGATGAGCGGCGCCACCCGGCCAATGTTGAATCCTTGTTCTCCGACCTGTGTGACACACCCCATCCGAATATCTTCAATCCAACCCGGCTCCACCTGGGTTTGCTCTACTAATGCCGTTAACGTGAACGCTGCCAGATTGTCCGGCCGCATGCGTGACAAACCACCTTGACGACGTCCAAACGGTGTTCGCACCCCGTCAACAATATATGCTTGTTTCATTGCCAGCCTCCTCTGGGTGGTGTCCGAGAACGAGTGGGAGGCACTTTAGGCACCTCCCCTCCATCTTAAGCGATCAGCGTTTGCAACTTTAATGCGAGGCTCATATCGCCAGTCACCGATAGTTTTCCACCCATAAAGGCACTCATCGGATTCAAGGTACCCGCCGCTAAAGCTTTGAAATCTTCAGCCGCCATCGAAATGGTCACGCCTGCATTTTCAGCCGTCCCTTCCACAACACTGACACCGCTATCGGACACTGAGACATAGTAGTTCCCATCATCTTCCCCCGTCAAACTAAATTGGTACACCCCTTGCGAATTGGCTAATTGCGCGCCTTTGTTTTCTAGTCGCACCCGCAAATCAGCAAACACTTCTGCAGTTGTCATTCAATCATCCTCCTACCTCATTGGCTTATGGCAGATGCTCCCATTATAGCAATCGCGTCATAACGCGTCTTTGGATCTGACTCGTGCCCTCGTAAATGGACATGATCTTGGCATCTCGAAACCACTTCTCGACAGGAAAATCTCGGATGTAGCCGTATCCGCCGAGAGTCTGCACTGCCTGGGTAGTCACCTCCATTGCCATATCACCGCAATACGCCTTGGCCATGGAGCCTTCCAAGTTGCATGACTGCTGCTGGTCGGCCAACCACGCGGCTCGATAGGCGAGAAGCCGCCCCGCGTCGACTTTGGTGCGCATGTCGGCGAGAGGAAAGGAAATTCCTTGATTGTAAATAATGGGTTTGCCGAACTGCACCCGCTCTTTGGCGTACGCCAGCGCATATTCATATGCAGCTCGCGCCACTCCTACCGCCGCAATCGCCACTGAGGGACGCGAATGCTCCAGCATCTTCATCGCCCCTAAAAAAGCCATACCCTCTGGCCCTAACCGATTCGCGGCGGGAACCCGGACATTGTCAAGATGCACCTCCGCAGTATGGCTAGCGCGCAAGCCTAACTTCTTAAATTTCTTGCCGGCGCTTAGCCCCGACGTCTTACCATCGACAATAAAGGCGGACACCCCGGCATAGCCCGCCTCGACATCTGTCTTGGCGAATACGACGTACACGTCTGCGATGCCGCCGTTGGTGATAAAGGTTTTAGTCCCGTTAATCACGTAGTCATCGCGGTCGCGCACGGCCCGGGTGGACATATTGACGACGTCCGAACCGGCATTGGGCTCCGTGAGACACATAGCCCCCAGTCGCACCGTATTCGGATCAGTGAAGCGCGGCAGCCATTGGCGCTTTTGCTCTTCGCTGCCCATCTCCATAATCGGCAATGCCGCAAGTCCGATACCGCCCATGGCTGTCGCGATGCCGGCGCAACCCCAAAATAATTCCTCTGCAATAACTAAGCTGGACAATAAGCTTGAGACGCCGCTGCCTCCGTACTCTTCGGGGATGGAGTAGGCCAACAGGCCGACCTTGGCGGCTTTTTTCAATACTTCCCAGGGGAATTCCTCACGCTCGTCATACTCTTGAGCCACGGGGCGAATCTCACGCTCGGCAAACCCATGAGCCCATTTGCGTAGTTCGAGTTGTTCGGGTGTGAGCGCAAATTCCAAAGCGGTCCTCTCCCTTCCAAATACCTGCAACACACATTATTTTACCACAGCAAATTTTTGTCGCAAAGAGCGAATGCCCGTGCCGGGGTTAGAGTCTGATCACGCCCAGCAGGCCCAGGGCGGATCCCACCGACACCAGGTTTAAGGTGGCGTGGGCAATCGTCGAGGGAATAAGTGATCCGGTTTGGCGATACAAGACATTGAGCACGAGTCCTGCCACAGCCAGGGGAACGAAAAGTGACCAGTCCAGGTGAGCGAGTCCAAATATGGTCGCTGCTGCCAGGGACCCCGGAACGTAGCCCCATCGTCGCACTAATGTTCCGAACAGCACACCCCGAAAAAGCGCCTCTTCGGCCAAAGGAGCGAGGACCACCACGCCTAACGCAACCAGTGCCGGGGCTAACAAATGATGGCGGGTCAGGGCTGGTGCAAACACAAAAGGATTGTTGGCACGCACGTGCAGGTGCAGGCCGTGACTTTCAACGACCACCAAAAGTGCTGTCATCAAGACTAGGCCCAATCCTGCGGCAAGACCAGCGATGACATGACTCCAGCTGCGGACGGTCCAATGATAGTTGTCGTGCAAAAACGGTCGAAGATGTTGACTTTGGCGTAGTACACTGAGCACGATTGCCCATTCCCAGGGAGGCGTTCCTAAATACAAGATGGCCAAGACATAAGGGGACGTGGTGCGCAGCGGCAGTGTGCGCAAGCTCAAGAGTCCCGACAAAGATAGCGACACCGCCACCAACACCGCCACTGCCAAAAACACTTGGGTTACACTTAGCGGCCAGGAATTTTTCTGAGCGCTCCACCAACTGACCAACGCGGCGAAACCTACGGATACGAAGATTGCAAAACTGGGTAGAGGCACTCTCGCCAGCACTAAACCATCGGCCACGAGGGTGAAGCAGGCCGCGGCCCACCATCGACGCCACCAATAGCTGACGACAAACAATGCTGATAAGGCTCCGAAAGCACAAAGCATCGCCACGCTGGATGGATTCACATGGGCAATCTGCACCGCTAATTCCACGTATACGCCCAAAGCCAGTGCACCCACTGGCACGGCTATCCAATTGCGCACAATGGCGTCCCTCCTCGGTAAAATAATGGTACAATTATTCTTAAAAAAGAGGGAGACACGAATGCCTCGACATCGGCAACGCGGCATTGACCGCCAAAACCATATTTTGTCGTATATCCAATCCTACACCGACCAATACGGATTTCCGCCGTCCGTGCGCGAAATTGGCGCTGCCGTGGGACTCAAGTCCACGGCAAGCGTCGCCCGATATTTAGACGCCTTGCAAAGTACTGGGCGCATCAACCATCCTCCCACGAAACGGCGGGCTTGGAGCGTGCAAGATCGCCCGCCCTCCATCGAGGCCCCGCTGGTTGGGCGCGTGACCGCAGGCCAACCGATTCTTGCCGTCGAGAATCAAGAGGAGCGATTTCGGCTTTCTCCTCGTTTGTTTTCTCGGGCGCCTGACTATTTATTGCGAGTCAAAGGTGACTCAATGGTCGAAGCCGGCATCTTGGACGGAGATTTGGTTGCGGTCCAATCCGTCGATACGGCAGACGACGGCGATATCGTCATTGCGTTGATTGGCGAAGAGACGACGGTGAAATATCTACAGCGTAAGTCTGGGACAATTCAACTAAATCCGGCCAATCCGCGCTATGAGCCCATCGTTGGTTCCGATATACAAGTGATTGGCCGGGTCGTGGGACTGGTGCGCGCGCTATAGCCGCCTAAGGTGGTCTAACGCTGCGTCAATCGCCAACTTGGTGTGCCAGCGGTTGACGCCACCTTGTATGTAGACTCGGTATGGCTCGCGCATTGGCGCATCGGCGGATAGTTCCAGCGATCCACCCGCCACGAACCCGCCAGCCGCCATAATAATCGGGTGTTCATAGCCTGGCATGGCCCATGCTTCGGGTGTCGCCATGGCATCCACCGGTTCCCAGGCTTGGATCGCCTGGCAGAATGCGATGACACGTTCAGGACTTTCGAGATCGAGCGCGACCACAATGTCATTGCGAGACGTATCAGTGGACAGTGGCTCACTGTGGATGCCGTGGCGTTGTGCAGCATGACTGATGTAAATGCCGCCGCATAAGGCCTCCCCCACCATTTGCGGGGCTAGAAAAAAGCCCTGGGCAAATAGTCGCAAGTAGGGAGCCGTTGCACCGACTTCGCCTCCAATGCCCGGCGCGTAGAAATGGTCGGCTACTTGGTTGACGAGATAGCGGCGGCCTGCGATGTATGCGCCCGTCGGTGCAATTGTGCCGCCCGGGTTTTTCATGAGGCTGCCGACGACCAAGTCCGCGCCCCAATGCCCCGGTTCTGTCCCTTGCGTAAATTCTCCATAACAGTTGTCCACCACGACCACGGCACCGCTTTGGTGCGCCCATCGCACGATCGGCGCAATTTCTTCGGGACCCCACGACTTCCTCGGAGCATAGCCGCGTGACCGCTGAATATAGACAACATCGTCGGAATGTATCTGAAGATCCTCATGATTGTGTCCGGCAACACTGGTGACGTCCACACCCTTTGAGCGCAGGTGCAACAATGTGGGACGGATGGTGTCGTAGGGATCGCCCGTCATTAGCCAAACAGTCTGCTGTGGACGCGCCAGAGCCATCAGCGCCGTGGCTAGAGCATGTGTGCCTGATACCCATTGGGGTCGAACCAGGGCGCTCTCGCATCCGAAAATTTGCGCGACAATGTTATCTAACAGCAGGCGTCCGCGGTCATCATAGCCGTAGCCGGTACTACCCGCGAGATCGCCACTGGTTAGCCCGCTGACGCGAAAGGCGTGGACAACCCGCTCCGTATTCACAGCCACCACTTTACTAATGTGTTGCCACTGCTCAAGAATTTGCGAGTCCATATCAGTATTCGTCTTTGCACCCTCCTTGCCACGCAATCATATACGATGCAAAGAGTTTGGCAAAGTCTCGTTACGTTAATGCCCTTACGAGGAACAATTTTAGCTCGCGATAGCCGCGGCGCGTAATCGATGAAACTGGAATGATGGGGACATCCGGAAATTGCGTGCGCAAAATCCGCAGCCCCTCGTGGCTTCCGGGTCGATCCATCTTATGGGCGATCACTCCGTAACAATCTAACTGCCGTCCCCACCCCAACATTGCCATGTCAAAGGCTCCGAGAGATTCGCGTCGGCGTGTGGCAACGAGCGAGGCATCAATCATGTGCAAAATGGTCGTTGCCGTCAACGCCCGCTCCAGCGTCCGGGCAATTTGCCAGCGCGCCGCCGCGTCAGGCGCTATCCCGTCATTGATGCCTGGCGTATCTAGCAAATACAGCCGCTGAGGTTGCCGGTTTATCAACACATGTGCTGTCATGGTTTGAATTTGCGTGGTTTTGGGAGAGTACAGCGAAACCAAGTCGCGTCGCGCCTTTTCAAAACTGAGGCGCCGGTCTCTAGGCAATCCGGAGGCGCCACTACTCTCCTCCATTTGAATTTCCCGGCTCCCCAGATATTGGGTGAAATTAATGACGAACAAGCTTTTGCCGACATTGGGCGCACCGACAATGACCACTTCCACTACCCGACTCCTCCCTCAAAGTCGGTCCACGCCAAGGTCATGAGATCATGCCGCGTCAAGGGTGTCTGACGACTTGTCAAGCGGACTGCCTGGCGGCGAATTGCATGTTCCAAGAGGTTTCGAACCATCCGAGCGTTTCCGGCGTTTTTGTGCCAATATCCTTCATTATCGGTCAACAGTTGCAAAAGCCCGGCTTCCGCATCCGTTGCCAGGGTGTAGTCTCGCTCGCGTAGCAGGCGCCGCGCAATCTGAACTAAATCATGGGCGCTGTAGTCCGGAAACTCTAGACGCAGAGGGAACCGGGAAAGCAAGCCCGGGTTGGTGGACAAAAACCAGGCCATCTCATCGGGGTATCCGGCCAAAATCACAAGTAAATCATCTCGATAATTTTCTGTTGCGGCTACCAGGGTGTCAATAGCTTCTTTGCCGAAGTCTTTCTCGCCGCCGCGCGCCAGGGAATAGGCTTCATCGATAAATAGCACGCCACCCAAGGCGCGCTTCAGCACCTCTCGGGTTTTCTGCGCCGTATGGCCTATGTATTCACCGACTAAGTCGGCACGCTCCACCTCGACAAGGTGACCTTTGGGCAACACCTCAAGCGCCTTGAAGAGCCGTCCCATAATTCGTGCGACGGTGGTTTTGCCGGTTCCCGGAGCACCTGAGAAGATCATGTGGAAGGTTTGCTGGTTTTTCGTCAACCCTGCTTGGTCGCGCAAAGACTGAATGCTCACAAATGCTCTAATGTCGCGCACCATGCGCTTGATCTCCTGAAGGCCTACGAGCCGGTTTAAATCTTCCAGCACGGCATCGGGTGTTTCGAGTTCACTCTCGCCGCGATCCCTGCGCCAGGAAGCGCTGACGGTAGCGGACTTGCCCCGAGCGAGTAGCGGAATCGCGCTTTCAGGAGCCAGCCGCCCATCTTCGATGCTGTTGAGCACGTTTTGTATGGATTCCGTGCTCCCTCCCGAAGGCAAGAACTGAGCCACACGCATCGCCTCCCCGATCCCTTAACACTATGCGGGCACCCCAGAAAAATCTGTCTGCGGTGCGCCGGTAAATTTATCAAGTTATTGGTAATTATTAGCAGGCCAATCGCCGATTGATGGCGAATAGATTGGGGACAAACCTAGCGAGTCCTGTAGGACCCTACGACCTCTCGACGCGACGCCCGCTTCTCTAGGCGGATCGACAGAGGTCCGGCACGTGGGGCCACGTAGTGAAATCTTTTACTCAGTGTCGTAAGACTGCTCGACACGCACAGACGGTCGCCGAGGCACCGGAACTGGTCAAATAGCCCAGACGTGCCAGACGTCTGCAGCAAAAGTCTCGGGTAGGAGGAATTGTCTCGTGGTTGAACAACGCATACAACTGTCGAACCGATATGTGGCTTGGACCGAGTGGCTGGTAGGCTTGGTTTTGGCCTTGTGGATGGCTTGGGGCGCGCCGCCGCACACATCGCGCCCTTATTCGGCGACGGCGCCCGTCTCTGGCGTCCTAGGCTCGGCGCATGCAAGAAGGCGCACAGCGGGCCCCGAAGTCCCGGCGCTCTTCACGTCCAATCGTCTGCACACGGCCCACCTGGCCGATGCTCGGATCTATGAGGTACATTGGGGGGATACACTATGGAGTATTGCTCAGCATTTCCATGTGAGTGTACCGGCCTTGGTGCAGGCCAATCATTTGCATAATCGTGTTGTTTTCGCTGGGACCACGCTTCGCATCCCGGAACACTCGGTCCTGGCTAGACAGATGGGCACGCTCGGCCGACAGACCCAAACGGCCCATAATTTACTCGCCAGGCAGCTGCACGAGCCCCACCCGTACCATCTCTCTGTTGCGGATATGCGGCTCCTGGCGCGTTTAGTTCAAGCCGAAGCCGGCAATCAATCCTACGTCGCTCAAGTGGCGGTCGCTGCCGTGGTGTTAAATCGAGTGCGAACGGCCGGATTTCCCCACACCATCACCGGCGTGATCTTTGCTCCGGGGCAGTTTGAGGCGATTAGTAGTCCCGCTTTCCAGAAACCACCCACCCGTATTGCCATGATTGCAGTGCGCGCCGCCGAGGCGGGGTGGGACCCCAGCGGTGGAGCTCTTTATTTTTACAATCCCCATTTAGCCCATGTGGTCTGGATGAATAGCCTCCCTAAACTCGCACACATTGACTCGCAAATATTTTGCCGCTAATGGTCGCGCATCGACTGTACAATTTTCTCAATGGCAGCATCAACGGGCCATGCTGAAAGGTCAATCCAACGCGCGTCCTTCTCGGCCCGAAACCAGGTTAACTGTCGTTTGGCTAACTGTTGGGTATGCCGGATGATGAGCCGGTTGCGCTCTTCGTCGGTTAGCCGGCCCCACAACCAATCGATGGTTTCTTTATAGCCGATCGCCGTAAAACTTTGGGCGGTCTTGGGCACCCCTGCCGCTAAAAGCGCCTTAACCTCGGTGACGAGGCCTTGGTCTAGCATTGCCTGGGTGCGCCGCCGAATTCGTTCATGCAAATCACTCACCGTGCGCGTTAACACCCAATAGGTGGCGTGATAGGGTGAATCAGACGTGTTCCGAGGCAATACTTGGCCAGAGGTCATGAACACTTCCAAGGCTCGCACCAAACGTCGATGGTCATGTCTGTCGATCGCTTGATAGCTCTGGGGATCGACCACGCGCAACTGTCGACGCAACGACTCAAATCCGTATTGCTGACCCATGGCGTCAAGGTGCGCACGGAGCGGGCCTGGCGACGCTTGCTCCGGCAGGTGATAGTGGCGGATCAAGGCCCGTATCCATAATCCCGTCCCTCCCACGATGATGGGAAGGCGACCACGCGTCAAAATGTCTTCAATCACCCGGCCTGCCCGCAATTGAAAATCGGCAACCGAAAAAGGTGTGGCCGGGTCGGCCCAATCGAGGCCGTGGTGAGGTACCCCTTGCGTGTCCTGGGGCCTTATTTTCGCCGCACCTACATTCAGCCCGCGATAGACTGCGGCCGAGTCCGCGGAAATCACTTCGCCATCCAAGGCCTTGGCGACCGAAATACTGATGACCGTCTTGCCGACTGCGGTCGGGCCGGCAATTACCAGCAGCCGCGGCTTGAGTCCGTTAGTTGCGACGTCCAAAGCGGCGATCGACCTCCTCTAGCGTCAACACAACCATCGTGGGACGGCCATGCGGACATGCGCGCGGATCTTCAGCGCGAGTCATCTCGTCTAACAAATCCTGCATCTCCATCATACTTAAAGGGCGATTGGCTTTGATTGCCGCTTTGCAGGCGGCCATTGCATAAAAAGATTCCTCGGCCCAGCTGACGGGGTGGCCGGGGTGCAGGGCCGCTTCCGGACTATCCAGCAACTGCAGTACGGTTCGCAGCAAACCCTGATGCGATTGTAGGTCGTGGAAGGCGGTAGGCACCGCACGCACCGCCACCGTCGTTCCCCCCAGCGCTTGCACGTCAAACCCCCATGCCGCCAAGTCTGCCTGATGCGCAGCCCAAACCGCCCACTCCGTCCCGGAAAGTGTCTCTGGCAAGGCGATTAAGAGCGCTTGGCTCGTCGATACAGCCTGTCCCATACGACGAAAGCGCTCATAGTAGATGCGTTCGTGCGCGGCGTGCTGGTCGATCAAGCATAATCCCTCGGGGCCTTGGGCTACAATATATTTGGCTCGCCATTGGGCCAGTGGCACTAATTCTTGGTACTGCCGACGCACGACGGGGCGCTCGGGTGTGTGTGAAAAGTCCCAATCAACTTGCTGTGATTGATAGGGTGTCGACTTTTCGTGCATAGCTGTCTCCCAAGTGGGAGGGGCGGATGTATTCATTAACGCATCGCTGACAGCGCGATGTAACGTCGCACGTAAAAACTGTTCTTTGACCAGCCGCACCTCGGCCTTGGTGGGGTGAGCGTTCGGGTCAACGTCGGACAGTGGCACGTCAAGCCAAATCCAAAAATAGGGGTACCGTCGTTCGGGCAGGTTGGGACGAAATGCTTCCTCCACAGCCGCCCTTAAGAGCCAATTGGTGACCCAACGGCTATTAATGTAAAGAGCCTCGCCTAAGCGGTTGGCGCGATGGCGGTGAGCCGGAGCAATAAATCCCGAGACGGTCACGTGCCGTTCCGTATGATAGTCCACGGGCAACAGTTCCGCAGACAGTTCTCGCCCAAAGAGGGCCAACAGTGTTGCCCGGTGATCGCCACGGCCTGGCGTTTCAAGAATTGTGCGGCCATTGCGTGTCAGAAGAAATTGCACGTCAGCCCGACTGATGGCCAAGGTTTGCACCACATGCTGCATCGTACCAAACTCCGCTGCTGGAGTGCGCAGCGCCTTTAAGCGCGCCGGTTGGCGCGAAAACACCGCCTGTACCTGAACCCGTGTTCCAACATTCATTGGGCAGGGCTGAACTGCACCGGTGACGCCAAAATCCACGGTCATCCGATGGCCAATGGAATCGGATAACGGCCGCGACGCGATCGCCATCCGGCTAACCGAGGCGATCGCCGCCAAGGCCTCGCCGCGGAATCCCAATGTGGACGCTGTTTCGAGATCCGACAGTTGTGTTAATTTGGAAGTGCTGTGGCGCTCGACTGCCAACGGCAAATCTTCAGCGTCGATCCCCTGCCCATTATCACGGACCTCCAACGTCCAACCCTCGTCATCACGGACCTCGACCACGATTTGGGTGGCTTGCGCATCCAAGCTGTTTTCAATCAGCTCTTTAATCACGGAGGCTGGTCTCTCCACGACTTCTCCGGCAGCGATTTGGTTGGCGACAATCGGATCTAACCGCCGTATGCTCCCCATCACACCACCCCTTGGTGGATGCGACGTTGCCATTCGACGATCCATAGCCAAGCCTCACGGGGCGACAAGTCATCGGGATTCAACTCCCGCAGGGCTCTGGCCAAGGCGGCCGCAACTGGATCTGGATTATCAAACGTAATTTGTTGCCCCGTGCCGACTCGTTGATGGGCGGACTGTTCCCACTGCTTGAGATGATGTTCCGCACGGCGCAAAACCGATGGCGCCAAACCTGCCTGTCGCGCGACCTCGATTCCGTATGATTGCGACGCAGCTCCGGGAATGACGCGATGCGTGAAGATTGGCCCCAACGGCTCCTCAAGCACTTCTACCGTGAGATTGGTCATGGAGGGATTGTGATCGGCCAGGTCGGTTAACTCGTGGTAGTGCGTTGCAAATAGCGTCAATGGACCGTCAGGCAACGCCAGACGCTCCACTACAGCCTGGGCGATGGCCAACCCATCGTACGTGGAAGTACCGCGGCCTAGTTCGTCCAGCAAGACCAAACTGGCGGATGAACTTTGATGTAAAATCGCGGCGACCTCTTCCATCTCCACCATAAAGGTGGATTGGCCCCGCACCAGGTCGTCGTCCGCCCCCATTCGTGTTAACACCGCATCGAAAACAGGCGCTTCGTACCGCATTGCCGCAACCCACCCACCTATCTGCGCTAAAATTGCATTTTGCGCTAAAGCGCGCATAAACGTCGACTTTCCGCCCATATTGGGGCCTGTGATAATCAAGGCTTGATGCGGACTGTCCAACACCAGATCACTGGGGATGTACTCGTTTACTAATGCCTCCAGCACCGGATGGCGCATGGCTGCAATTGTCACACGGCTGTCCGCGCCAGTCAGTTGGGGCGGCTGATAGCGATGCTTCACCGCCGCTTCTGCTAATCCACTAATCACATCAAGTTCGGAAAGCCAAGCGGCAATCTCGGTTAGCCACTCACTTTCTTCACTAATCCAAGCGGTAAGGTTGTGAGCCCACTGCGCTTCCGCTTGGGCTATACGGGATTCAGCCGTTGCAATAGCTGCCTCGACCGCCTTTAGAGCATCCGATACGAAGCGCTCCGTATGGGTTGTTGTCTGCCGGCGTTGCCAATCTTTCGGCACGGACTTGGCCTGACTTTTGGTGACCTCAATGTAATATCCGAACGTGCGATGATAGCCTACACGCAACGATTTGATTTGTGATCGTTGCCGCTCCTGTTCTTCTAATTCAATAAGAGCCTGCCGATGACCAGTCAAGAGAGACCGACTATCGTCAACGTCGGCATCAACTCCAGCCCGCAGTAAGGGGCTATCATCCCAACGTGCGGGAGCCGGATCGGCCAACACGTCGAGTCGCTGTAGGAGAGCGATCCAGGGATGTCCGTTGACCCTGACGGGTAATGGCCAGGTTTGGGAATTTTCAACGAGCACGCACAGTTCGGGCATGCATTTAAGAGCGGCGACGATTCCGGCTACGTCTCGGGGTTTGCTTACCCCCATTACCACGCGTGCTACCCGGCGACTTAAGTCGCCGACGCTCTGCAAGAGTTCGCGAAGCTGGGCACGTTCAATCGCGTGGTCAATCCAATGGCTTACCGCTTGTGCGCGCCGACGAATCTCGCTAATGTCTGTCAAAGGATGTTCCAGCCAATCCTGCAAACGCCGACTCCCCATGGGTGTGCAACAATAATTTATGCGCGCCAAGAGCGAATGCGGGCCGGCGCAGATATCGAGCTGGCGTAAAGTGCGTGCAGACAGGTGCATTTCGCCATGTAACGGATGCCAGCGAATATCGCGTAAATGTCGTAGAGTGCCGGGCTGCAATGTGTCAAGATATCGTGCCAGTGCCGCCAAGGATTCTACGATCGGCCCATTGTCTTCTAGCCCCCAACGGCGCAGACTACCTAGTCCCAATTTTTGTTCTACCACCTGTTCCTTGTGCAAAAGGCTCTGCCGAGAAAAGTAGACGCTGCCGTCACGCAACGTTGTACCTCCCACTTCGGCAGCCGGACCGTTGCTAAACGCCTCATCGGGCGCCCAGACAGACCACAAGTGCTCAATGGCCCGCACGTCTTGAGATCGAAGCGTTCCTTGCGCGATATGAACCGTGCCTGTCGATAGTTCTGCTACAATCGCCACCACGCCCTGGCGATGGCGGTAAAACACCCCAAGACGGGGACTCATTCCCTCGTCTTCCGGAATGATAGTGCCGGGTGTCAATATGCGAACTACTTGTCGCTCGACCAAGCCGCGGGCCGTCGCGGGGTCCTCCATTTGTTCGGCAATCGCGACGGTGAACCCGCTTTGCAAAAGACGGCGAGCATACTGCGTGCCGGCGTGATAAGGGACACCACACATTGCAACCCTGCCGTCACGCGACGTGAGCTGCAAATCCAAAATAGGGGCTGCAACTTCTGCATCCTGCTCAAAAAGCTCGTAAAAATCGCCTAAGCGAAAAAATAGCAATGCGTCGGGATTGAGTTTTTTCAGTCGCCAATATTGCTCCAGCATGGGCGTCGGTTTTGCCAGATCGGTCATAGGTTTGAGCCCCCGCGTCCAAGGCTCGCTGCAATCCATAGGCCTTCCGTGAGTCCCCGTGGACTCACTTGAAATTGGTTCCATCGACCGTGCGCGAGAACACTGTCCAGCAGCGCTAGTCCTGTCGGTAGAATTTTTCGGCGCATCGGCTCCATATTCTGAAATTTCTCGGGGCTGTACGTCAATTGCTCGTGCATCCGCTTTACTGTCAGTCGATCCAACTGCAAGCACGCCGCCCATTGCGCTAAGGTCACTGCCGTGCCGCCAATGACAACGGGTGGGGCAAAATGATCCAACGGGGGCCAGTTAATGGTCTTGGCGTCAAACCGCGTAGCGCCCACCGGAAACGTCCATGCGATGCGCGAGCTAATAATTTCGGTGCTGCCGCCCCCGATATCAATCACCAACTCCGCGGCCGGATGCCGGCTTTTGACCGCTAGCCAAGCCAAACGGCCTTCCATTGTTCCGGTCAGATGCCACCAGTTGGGAAAGAACTGTTGCAACTGCCTCTCCAATGCGGGATTCGTTCGCGTTGCCTCGCCGCCCGCGGCCAACACTCTCACCCCAAGCGATCCTAGGTACGCTGACCACTCCTGGGCCATGGCCGTGATGCGCGCAATTCCGTCTTCAGAAAACAGATCAACCAATTCCTGCGCCCGTCGCAGCGGGCTATCGAGGCGCTCCGCAAGCAGCAATGTCGTGCTCGTTGAGCCAACTTTAACGACTGCCGTGGGCGGCACGGCCTAACCTCCAGTTTGTCAAAAGTCATCACCGAATGGCCCCGAGGAATCCCCGGATGTCAACCGTGGGGTCTATGACCCGAAGCCAAATGATTATGCTCATTATATCAAAGCCACCGCCCGGTGCAGTCTGATAGAATGACTCTAGGTCGTGGCAGAGGACGATACCGTGGGTTCTCAGGGGGTGGCGCATGGTGCAACAGTCGGCTGACCTCTGATCGGCGGGACCGCGTTGATGATCAAATCCTCCCAGTCGCCTTGGCAACGCGAGGCAAATGCGGCTTCGCGAAGATGAGCGCGTCATAGACCCCCCGGCTTTAGGCGGAAAGCCCGCAAGGGCGCTATGACCAGCCTGAGCCGCCGGGACCTCTGGCGAGCGGCTCCGTTCCTTTGGTGCAGACCTTGGGATGCTTCTCCAGTCCCCAGCTCTCTGGTCCTCCGGTAAACGCCAGCTGGGGTGTTGCGAGCCGTGCGGAGGG
>PXYV01000053.1 GCA_003023745.1 Sulfobacillus acidophilus
CGGTCCTTGTGACCCTCAGAAGCCGCGACGCGATGAACCAGGAAGGTGGCGACAAATGTGGTCAGTAATGATCCAATTTGGATAAGTCCATCAGAACGGTGGTTACAGTAATGCGACGATGAACCGGTTGATTGAGGATAGCTACCTGCCCGGAACGTCCGCGAAGACGTTGGCCGCCTTGTACCGCTATGAGGCTTTCGCGGCGAAGCAACTGCCGGTGTTATGGATGCCATTGGGTGCGTCGATGGCGGCCCATAGCGCTAATCTGCATGGCACCGTCAAATACTTCAATCCTGTTTCGGACTTGTTGTCGCCAAACTACTGGTGGTTTTCCAAGGCATAGCATAGGCAAAGCGGCAGGGTTCGACCTGCCGCTGGCGCCTGGATAGGGGCAGGCAGTTCGGGCACCGCGCAGTGGATCGTGGAGAATTCGCTGGGGTGTCAGTTCCGTGCCGCGCTTTCATTCAGGCTGCAAACCGTGTTGCCTATCTTAGCTGAAATCTTCCCGATTCATGCCATTTCGGGTGGTTGCCGCGACTTCACGAGGCAGTATCCAGTCAAAGGGCGGCGGAGTTTGGTAAAATTGGACGAACAGCGCGCAAGTCGGGATAATGAGGAGAGACGTAGTGAATGCGCATCATTGGCGGACAGTACTCGGGACGGCGTCTGGCGAGCCTGGGCGGAGTGCGGACGCGGCCCACAGCAGAGCGGGTGCGGGAAGCACTATTCAACATGTGGCAGGAGCGTGTTGTCGGGGCTCGCTTTTGGGATGCTTATGCGGGGACGGGCGCTATGGGACTGGAGGCGGTCTCTCGAGGAGCGCAGTTGGCTGTCTTTACGGAAGTTGACCGAGCGGCGCTGACGACATTGCACCAAAATGTTGAGCGTTTGGGGCTCACCGCCCAAGTGGAAGTGTGGCCCGTTTCAGCAGAAGAATTTGTGACGCGGTGTTTGACCCAAGGGCGTCGCTTTGACTTAATTTTCGCTGATCCGCCATGGCGTGCGGGTGTGTCGACGATGGTGAGTCAACACATCGGAGCGGTGTTGGAAAGTCGCGGGTGGTTGGTGTTGGAAAGCCGCCAAGACACCCCTACGCTGGTCTTAGGGGGACTGTCAGTGGCATGGAGTCGACGTTACGGCGACACGCGCCTAACCGGCTATCAGCGCATCCTGTCAGATCGAGCGGAGGTGTGAGCATGATCGCGGTCTATCCAGGGTCGTTTGATCCCTTGCATAATGGTCATGTGGATGTGATTGAGCGTGCCGCGGCAATTTTTGATACGGTGTTGGTGGTGGTGTTCGCCAACGCTGGAAAGAAGCCGCTTTTTGATGCTCCCACGCGCGTGCAATTGGTGCGCCAGTCTATCAATCGGCCCAATGTGGAGGTGGAAGAAGGATCCGGACTATTAGTGGATTATGCTCACCGCCGCGGGGCGCGCGTCATTATTCGGGGACTCCGAGCGGTACTGGACTTTGATTATGAGTTTCAGTTTGCCTTGATGAATAAGCGTATGGCTCCCGATATAGAAACAATCTTTATGTTAACTGGAGAAAAATATTCGTATCTGAGTTCAACCTTGATTAAAGAGCTGGCGGGTTATCGAGCAGACATTGCATCATTGGTACCCCAAGCGGTGGCCCAGCGGTTAGACTATCATTTTCAGTGAAATGAGGCGTGAGGATTGGAAAACGAGACGGTAGTATCAGAGATAAACTACCTCTTAGAACACCTTGAACAATTGCTGGCTGCGGCCCGGCGACTGCCGTGGGGGCACTCGGTGTTGATTGACGCGGAGCAAGTGCGCACCATTATCGACCAAGTACGGCATGCGTTGCCCGAATCCATGCGTCAAGCGGAGTGGGTACTCCGGGAACGCGATCGCATTTTAGAAGAAGCGGGCCACAATGCCGATCAGGTGATGAATGATGCCTTGGAACGGGTACACGCGTTGGCACTGGACTCACAGGTGGTGAAGGAGGCCCAGATTCGCGCCGAGGCCATTATCGAGGAAGCGGAAAAACGTGCACAGGAAATTCATCGAGGGGCTATTTCCTACGCTGACGAAGTTCTGGCGGGTCTTGACGATCAGATTGCCAAACTGCAAATGAGTGTCCGACAAGATCGGCAGAGTTTGCGGCCCCGCAGCTCCGCCTAACGGATCCAGTGGCTAAACAGTGCGAGCAAGCACAGTGCCGTGATCGCTTGCAATAGACGAGAGCCGATAAGACGACGGCGGACGTGGAAGGTTAGGGCGCGCCCGCACAGCAATGGCGCCCAATAGGCTAGTCCTCCGCATGCTGTCCACCAGAGTTGCCACCAGGTGGCTTTGGGATTCGCCCAGGCCATTGTTAATGGATCGAGCAGCCATCCCAGGCGCACTGGTGGCAGCCAGCCATGAGCCACCCAGGCCATGATGGCGATGAAGCCGACAATGCTGGTCCAGTTCATGGCGTCGATAATCCACTGGCGCGGCCGCAAGGGAATCAAAGGCATCGCTATCACGTGATGTCGGTGTTGCGGCGCATGCCATACAAAAGCGGCAGCCAGCAACCCTCCATCTAGCCACAATCCGAACCGTGGGTCAGGAAAGAGCAGCGGATTGTAGATGTTGGTGTATAACAATATTGGAGCTAAAGCATCGTCCGGGATCTTTTTCTGGCGGGCTAGGTCTAGCGCAACCAGCCCCACCACAGGTGGAAAGGTCAATAACGCTAGGATCATCCAGGCATACCAGGGGGGATTGGGCACAAGCGCCAGCGCGGCCTGCGCTAACACATAGCCGGGCAACAGAATGGGAACCAGATGGTTCCACCAGAGCGTGACAGCGTATTGGGCTGCTTCGCGGGTGGCCGTGGGATGGATCGCGGTGCCTATCAAAACGCTGCCTAACAAGAGCATGGCCAGCAAGACGCGAGGTTGCAAAATCTTCATCGTGAAATCCTCCGCTTAAGCCTATGCGACTGTGACGACACTATAGCTGGCGATCGTGCGAATCCTCGTCCAACGCCAAAGGATTAAATAGGGGGGACACGGAGTGAATCGGGGAGTGACCTTAGCGTTGTCGTCGGGAGGCGCGCGAGGATTTTCGCATATCGGTGTATTGAAATGTTTGGAGCGCTACCAGGTGTCGGTGCTGGGGATAGCCGGTTCCAGCATGGGAGGATTGGTCGGCGCCCTGTATTGTACTGGCTATACGCCTGCCATGTTGGAAGAGCTCGCGTTAAACCTCCGACGCAGCCAATGGATTGATTTTTCTTTGTCCAAAATGGGCATGGTACGCGGACAAAAGTTGTTAGGCTTGCTCAACATATTGACTCGTGGGCGCGATTTTTCGGATTGTGTACCGCCGCTCAAGGTGGTGGCCGTCGACATCGAAAATGGAGAAGAGGTCGTGTTAGATCAGGGAAATATCGCCGAAGCGGTGCGCGCCACCACTTCCATTCCCGGTATTTTTAGCCCGTTTTTGAAGGAGGGTCGGCTTTTGGTGGATGGTGGCGTGCTCAATCGGGTTCCGGTGGACCTTGCGCGGCAACTTAGCGATGCGCCTGTGGTTGCGGTGGACGCTGGGATCGACATGGCTCCGGCAGTTAAGTCGGTGTTTGACGTCTTGTTTCAAGCGTTTGATGTAATGGCCAGGGAGTTGCGTCGATATAAGCCTATTACCGCTGATGTTATTATTGAGCCGCGCGTTCCTGATGCGCGCAACGCTCAGTTTACCAATATAGGTGAATTTATCCGGGCCGGGGAGTTAGCGTGTGAAGAACACATGCCAGACATTTTGAGACGGTTGGAGGGATCGGCATGAAACAACGGCGATGGCCTTGGTGGGTACCTGTCCTGTGGGCGGTAGCGATAGTGGCTTTGGGCATTGAGGTGTTGCGGTTTATACCGAGCGGGCAGGTGGTTATCGCGCCTGGCATTACCGGCAACCTGGAGAAAATGGTCAAAGTGGAGCATGGGCGCAAACCGGGGCCGGGCCGGATGTTCATGGTGGCCATCGATATTGGTACGGCCAGTGAGTTTCAGTATTTGACGGCGCGTTTTCGACCGACCGAGGCGTTTCAACCCGCGCAAACGATGTTGGGCGGCCTCAATATGAATCAATATGTGCAGTTTAATGATGCGCTGATGCAGGAGAGTCAATGGTCGGCCAAAATTGCCGGAGAGCGCCTGGCGGGTTTGGACGCGTACATTAAAACGTTGCCTGGCGCCTTGGTGCTGGGGTTATTGTCCAAGAGTACGGCGCATGGCAAGTTGCAGCCCGGCGACATTATTACGCGCATTGGGCCCTATGTGGTACGCCAGTACACGGACGTACGCAACATCATGCATCGGTTCAAAGTTGGACAAACCGTGAATTTGACGGTGAATGAAAATGGCAAGACAAGGCTCGTTTCGGTCAAAACTACCCATGTCAAGGGCGATCCGGACCCTGCGATTGGGGTTTATGTGGCGCCTTGGCAAAAACCCATCGTGCCGCGACCGGTGACGATTAAGGCAGGGCAAATTGGGGGACCCAGTGCCGGGATGATGTTTGCCTTGGAAATATATGACCAGATTACTGGGCGCAATCTCGCGCACGGTCATATTGTGGCGGGCACAGGAGAAATTTTGCCGGATGGCCGTGTGGAAGAAATTGGCGGCGTGCAGCAAAAGGTCGTCACCGTATATCGGGCTGGCGCACGCGTGTTTGTGGTGCCCCGCGGCAATTTTCAGGCGGCGGAGTCGATGGCCAAGAAGATGGGCTATCACATGAAAATTTTCCCGGTGACAAACATTCGCGAGGCTTTGCATGACATTGTAACGGCCACGAGTTAAAGCATCGGGCTCCGGTCATACTATTGCCAAACGTCACCAGGGAGGCAACAGCATGCGCGGATCAGAGTCTCGCCGTGGCCATTTGGCCAAAAGGAATCGGAATGTGAACCGCACAGGGGCCGGTACGGCGGGGATGCAAAGGCATAATGCGCCGTTTCAGGCAGAGGCGGCGTCGCCGTTGGCTTCTGACGCTTCGCCCGCCGAAATGACCCCCAGTCAGGTGCAGCAAATGATTCAACAGGCAGTGCAAGAACGCCAAGGTCAAGACGCCTCCAACGCATCGCCAAAGCAGGCGGAACCGTCCACATCGCAGCAGCAGCAGCAACGCCAGCCATCGAGCGAGGCCTCACTTTCGCCTCAGGCTGTGCGCCAAATGATTCAGCAGGCCTTAGATCAGCAACAAAGAGGCGGATCGGACGGCGCCCAATCCTCTGGCGGTGCCAGCAATTCGCCCAACCAAGGTGCCAATGACTCGCAAACACTGACGCCTCAGATGGTGCAGGATATGATTGCCAAGGCCTTGAAGCCAGGTCAGGCCATAGCCGGGAGTTCAGGGGCCGGCGGGTCCAAAAGCTCTGGCAATGCCCGCCAAACGGCGTCGGGTCTGCAACGCCTTAAACAGTTCATGAATCAGAATAATAGCCAAGGGCAGCAAAAGTCGTCAACGTCAGGATCCCATCAATCATCGGGTTCGAGTCAAACCGAAGCGGAAACAACGTTTGCGCAGACGCTTACGCAGGCGCAATACGAGCTCAGTCAAGAACTGGAGGAAAATCTCATGAAGCTTAAAAGCGTCATTCAGCAGAGCCAAGAAATTGCCAAGAAAATCGAAATGGTATTAGGTCAAGGCAATGGGAGCCAGCAATGAACGCCCGAGCCCTATTAATTCGAGGTGGTGAGGTGTGGTCGCCCGACCATCGCGGAACGCTTGATGTCTTGACCATCAATGACCGCATTATGGCACTAGGAGACCACTTAGAACTGCCGGGTTGGGCCCCAGGCGAGGTATTGGATGCGCGCCACCAGTTGGTGATGCCCGGCCTGGTCGATCAGCATGTGCACATTTCCGGGGGCGGGGGTGAAGGCGGCCCTCAATTTCGCACGCCCGAACTGCAGTTGACGGACTTGACGCGGTGGGGCATCACGACCGTCGTGGGACTACTGGGCACCGACGGCACCACCCGCTCGGTCCAGGAGCTCTTGGCGAAAGCGCGGGCGTTGGCATTTGACGGATTAAACACGCGAATTTATACCGGGGCGTATGAGGTGCCGACCCGCACGATTACTGATAGTCCCCGTAACGATATTATTCTGATTGGGCGCATTGTGGGAATTGGGGAGATTGCCATTTCTGACCATCGCGGCAGCCATCCCAGCGACCGGGAGCTCGCCCATTTGGCCGGTGAGGCACGCACGGGAGGCCTTCTCGCGGGCAAGGCCGGTGTGCTGCACTTGCATGTGGGCAGCGGGGCGCGGCGCCTGGATCCCCTGTTGGCGGTTCTGGACATAGCCGATGTTCCCATTGGCACGATGGTGCCGACTCATCTCAATCGCACGCCTGAACTGCTGCGTGATGCCGTGCGGTGGGGCCATCGCGGCGGGTATCTCGATATCACGACCAGCATCGCACCCGATGAGCACGACCGTGCCGCCGTCAGTCCGGTTGAGGCCGTGAAATCATTACGACAGGAAGGTGTTGTACTGGATCGCATTTCGTTTAGTACGGATGCAGGCGGATCGGCCCCGGTTTTTGATTCGACCGGTCGCCTCCTGCATATGGGGGTGGGTAGCGCCCAGAGCCTGTTCAACAGTGTGTGTAGTTTGCACGAGCAGCTAAGTTTAGAGTGGAACGAGGCCCTAAAACCGGCAACGGTGACTCCCGCTCGTATCCTGAAACTCGGCGACGTGGGGCGGATCGAGGTGGGAGCACGCGCTGATGTCGTCATCACGGACGGTCGCGAGGTGCGCACGGTGATTGCAGCGGGGCGCGTCATGGTGCGCGATCGAGAACCGGTGGTATGGGGGATGTTCGAAAAGACCGAGGGCCAAAATCGGTGAAATTAAGCCGCGGTTCTTGGGCCCGCCTTCGAGAAATCGCTGAAGTGCTGGCGCACCATGGCCTGTTGTGGATGTTGGATGGCTTGGGCCTTTCCGGACATCTGTCGTGGGGTCGGCGCATTCGGGCAAAAAAGCTACCGGCGCCCGATGCTAACTGGCCGGAGCGAGTCCGTCTGGTGTTGGCGGCTTTGGGACCAACCTACGTGAAATTGGGCCAGCTGGCGTCGATGCGTCCGGACGTGCTGCCGGCCCCTCTGGTGCGCGCCTTAGCGCGGCTTCAAGACGATGTGCCGCCTTTTGCGTATCAAGAGGTGGTCGAAATTGTAGAACAGGCTTGGGGTACGTCGCTTGCCGAGCACCTGGCCTGGTTTGACCCGACCCCTCTGGCGGCCGCGAGCATTGGTCAGGTGCATCGCGCGCGCTTGTTAGACGGTCGGGCTGTGGTCATTAAGGTGCGACGTCCTGGAATTGTAGACCGATCCGAATCCGACTTTCGCATATTGCGTGCGCTGGCTGAGCGCGCCGAAAGGCGTCATGCCTGGGCGAGAAAAAGCGCCCTGTTAGACCTGGTTGACGAATTGGTGGCAGCCATGCGAGACGAACTGGATTTTACGGTCGAAGCGCGCAATACCGACACCGGCCGCAAGAATCTGGCCCGCGATCAACATGTCATGGTGCCCAAAGTGATTTGGCCCCTCACGTATGGTGACGTTTTGGTTTTGGAATCCCTAGCGGGTTTGAAAATCAGCGAGGTTCCGTACCAGGCACATCTACCCGCCACCCGTCAGCAATTGGCGCGGCGGTTTGTTCACAGTCTTTATCGGCAGATCTTTGTTTTTGGGTTCTTTCATGCCGATCCGCATCCAGGCAATGTGCATATCGATGATCAGGGACGCTTAATTTTCTTGGATTGGGGACTTGTAGGGACGTTGTCCCGCGAGATGCGCAGCCGGTCGATTCAGTTAGTATTGGGTTTAGTCAAGGGCCAGGCTGATTTGGTAGCCGAGGCGCTGCTGGCGATGGGTAGCGTCAGCCCATCGGCAAATCACCGTAACTTGATTCGAGATATTGAGCGCTTGCGCCATCGTTATTACGAAAGTGAATTGCGGAACTTTCAGTTGGGTCAGGCACTGACCGATTTATTCAATGTGGCGCAACGCCACGAAGTTCGCATCCCGGCCGAATATATGTTGTTGGCCAAAGTGGCAGTCATCGCGGATGGAGTGGTGAGAGGGCTCGATCCCGAATTTTCGCTGGTCGAAATGGGCAAACCCTGGGCGGTTGAGCTCATGTGGGAACGCATCAATCCCGCACACTCGGTGTCAGCGGCAACCACTGCCCTCTCCCATTGGGCGGAAAATCTGTTGCGCGTCCCGGACGAATTGGAGCGAGCGCTCGCGACATTGTCGCGCGGCGAGATTCACATTGTGTTGGAACAAAAGAATATTGACGGCATTTTGGGGCATTGGGAGAAGTTGATCAATCGGGTGGTTCTGTCGCTGCTCGTGGGCGCGGTCGTCTTAGGCCTGGCATTAATTGTCCGTTTGCACAATGTGACCCGGATCTCGGTGAGCGGCTATGGATTCCTGGTGGTGTTGGTGCTGGTGCTGGCGGGGGGCATGGCAGTTGGTGTTTTGAGGCGGCGTCGGCTGTGACGTCAACGAATTGACAGCTCTTTTGGCCTGCCTATATACTGGTACAAGTGTCGCGAGGTGGTTTGGGCGTGGAAGTCAGGGTAAGCGACGTGAAGAAGTGGGCCGGGCGTGAGGAGTCGGTTCAGGTTGTGGAATCGTGGCCGGATGAAGCTCAAGCTCGGGTGGATTATCCGTTGGCAAACCCTGCCCGGGTGGACGTGCGGGTGCGCAACACCGGAGGGGGCGCGTTAATTGTAGAGGTGTCAGGCACTGTGCAGGCCTGGGCTGTCTGCAGTCGTTGCGCCGAATCCTTCACGATCGCGTTGCCGTTTTCTGCGACAGAAGAGTTTCGCGATGAAGCGGGTCGTAACGACCAGTCGCTCGATTATTCACGATTTAGCGGGGACGTGATCAATCTTGACGAGGTCGTTTCAGACGCTGTCGGTTTGAGTTTTCCTATTGCAGTCTTGTGTCGACCAGACTGCAAGGGGTTGTGTCCGCAGTGCGGCGCCAATTGGAATCAAATCGAATGTGGATGTCGCGCCGCTGTTGACGATCGTTGGGCGCAACTGGCGCAACTGTGGGTGCGCGACACGAGCGAACCCAAAGAAGAACTGGAGAGAGATAACAATGGCCGTACCAAAACGTAAGTTGTCCCGATCGCGAACGCATCGCCGCCGTTCGCAATGGAAGTTGACGGCTCCGCATTGGGTGCTATGCCCGCGATGCCATGGAGACCGCCTGCCTCATCACGTATGCCCGCATTGTGGGTTTTACGATGGTCGCATTGTCGTAAGTCATCAGGACTAAGGACGATTTAACGAGAAAGCTCGGTCACGTTATGGATCGGGCTTTCTTGACGATTTACGGCTGGGTATTTTTATGAGTTGGTGATATGATCTCATCATATCATACGTTGGGGGCATCTTATGGGCAAGCTGGGGCGATTGGAGCGGCAGCGCTTGCTGCAACAGCGAATCCGCGAAAATCCTCTGCAAACAGACGAGGAGTTGGCGCATTATTTTGGTGTCAGTGTGCCCACGATTCGCTTGGACCGCTTCCATCTGGGAATTCCCGAACTGCGCCTGCGATCGGCGGGATTGGCGCGTCAAGCTGTGCACGGACTGCGTGCCATGAGTCGGCAGGAAGTGGTAGGCGAATTAGTCGATTTAGAGCCGGGGCGCTGGGGACGTTCTGTCATGGATACTACCGTGGCGATGGGATTTGAACGCACGGGGGTATTGCGGGGCCACTATATTTTTGCTCAAGCCGATTCGCTGGCGTTGGCGGTGGTGGATGGTGACGTGGTCTTAACCGGACTGGTCAATGCCAAGTACAAGAAGCCGGTGCGGGCCGGCGAACAGGTCTGGGCAACCGCCGAGGTGTTGCGGCACATGGGTCCGCGCTGGGTCGTTTTGGTGGTCAGCACCGTATGCGATGTGCCGGTGTTTCGGGCAAAAATGGTGGTGGTTGCGCTCGAAGAGCAGAAAGGGGCGTTTGTCTAGTTGAAGATTGCGGTGGACGTCATGGGTGGCGATTTGGCACCGCACGCCGCCATTCGCGGAACACAACTGGCGGTTCAGGCACGCGAGGACGTCACGGTGCTTTTGGTGGGGGATCGGGCGTCGGTGCCGGACAATCTCATGGCGATGGCGACGCATGCGCGGATTGAGTGGGTACAAGCCCACGAAATCATCGAGGCAGCGGAATCCCCGGTACAGGCTGTTCGCCAAAAAAGTGACTCGTCGTTGGTGCGGACGATTGCGCTGGTGCGTGAAGGGTTAGCTGATGCCGCCATTTCGGCGGGCAACACCGGGGCTTTAATGGCAGCCGGACTGTTTGGGTTGGGGCGGCTTACAGGAATTGAGCGGCCGGCGCTATCCGCAATTTTACCGAGTTTTGCCGGGTGGGGCGTGCTTTTGTTGGATGTCGGGGCGAATTTGGAACCTCGACCCTACCAACTGTATCAGTATGGGATTATGGGCGCGATTTATTGCCGTGAGGTGTACGGTATTGACAATCCGAAAGTGGCGCTCCTCAACGTGGGTGTGGAGGCGGAAAAGGGGCCGCCGCTGATGCGGGACGCCTATCAGTTGTTCAAACAAGACGCCAAACTGAACTTTGTAGGGAACTTAGAACCTCGGGAGCTGCTGCAAGGCCAGGCCGATGTGGTGGTGACCGAGGGGTTTGCAGGAAATGTGGCGCTGAAAGCGATTGAGGGGGCGGCGCGCGATATTTTTCGGGAGGTGCGGAGTGCGCTTTTGGGCAGCCTGCGCCAAAAAATGGGAGCTTGGCTGGTCAAGGATGGCTTTCAACGGCTGAGGAACCGTTGGGATTATCAAGAACAGGGTGGGGCGCCGCTTCTAGGACTCAGTCAGATCGTGTACAAGTGCCACGGCTCCAGTGATGAACGCGCTTTTTATCGCACCGTGTTGCGGGCGGACGACTACTGCCGCCATGATTCGCAAAGTCGGATTCGTGAACGTATACAGGAAGGAAGAGAGGCGTAATGGTGCAGTGTGTGGTCACCGGGCTCGGCAGTTATGTGCCCCAGCGAGTTTTATCTAATCACGATTTGGAACAAATGGTCGACACGAACGACGAGTGGATTGTCTCTCGCACCGGCATTCGCGAGCGGCGCCTGGCCAGTGCCGATGAAACGACTTCCGATATGGCGTACCACGCTAGTGTGTTGGCTTTGCGCGACGCTGGGGTGCGGGGTGAGGATCTCGACTTTGTTTTGGTGGCGACGAATACCTCTGACACAGTCTTTCCGTCCACTGCCGCACGCTTGCAGGCACGACTGAGTGATCGTCCCATGGCTGCGATGGATGTGCAGGCGGGCTGTACCGGGTGGATTTACGCGATTGCCATGGCCAAGGCGCTGATTGAATCCAAAGCATGCATGCGGGTCTTGGTTGCCGCTAGTGACAAGCTGTCTAGCATTGTCGACTATCACGATCGTTCCACCGCAGTATTGTTTGGCGATGGGGCCGGTGCGATTGTGTTGGAAGCACGCGAGGGGCCAGGCACGGTAGGAGTCTTGTCGACCTATCTGAATGCGGACGGGCGCGGGGCTGAGCTTTTGGTACAACCCGGGGGAGGATCGCGTGAGCCGGCGTCGCACGAGACGGTGGACGGAGGCCTACATTTTCTGAAGATGAGCGGCAACGAAGTGTTTCGATTTGCGGTCAAGGCGATGCCTGAGGCGGTGGAGGAAGGATTGAAAAGAGCCGGATTGACCGTGGACGATATTGATTTTTTGATACCACATCAGGCCAACCAACGTATTATCGATGCGGCTATGCGCCAATTTCATTTAAGTGAACACCAGGTCGTAAAAAATGTCTCGCGTTACGGCAATACTTCGGTGGCTTCCATTCCGCTGGCATTAGATGAGGCGAGGCACGAAGGCCGTCTTTTGCCAGGGGCGCTAGTGGTGTTAGCCGCCTTTGGATCGGGGTTGACCTGGGGATCGGTGGTTTTGCGATGGGGTATGGACAGATGACGGTGGCCGTGGTGACCGATTCCACTGCAGATTTACCCTCGGAATTTATGACGGCACACCGCGTCACCATGGTCCCGCTCACCGTGGAATTTGGCGGACGCACGTTTTCTGACCGCGTCGATCTGGCTGCTGAAGACTTTTTGCGTACGTTGCCCAGCTTGCGCGAACTGCCCAAAACGGCAGCTCCAGCGCCAGGCTTGTTTCAAATCGCCTATGAAGAGGCGTTCAAACAGGGGGCGGAGGCTGTCATCTCGGTTCACTTGGCGGGGGGCTTGTCAGCCACCGTGCGCGCGGCGCAGATCGCGGCAACCATGGTGGAAAAGCCGGTCGCGGTGATTGATGGCGAGTCAGCCAGTCTAGGAACAGGTCTTTTAGTATGGTGGGCGACGGTTCGGGCGGCCATGGGGATACCGCTTGAAACGCTCGCGCAGGAATTGTCGACATTAAAGGCCCGGCTATTTGCCCTAACCGCCCCGATCACATTGGAGTACTTGGCGCGGGGTGGACGGATCGGCCAAGCGGCGCGCCTGTTGGGAACAATATTGGACATGAAGCCGATTCTGTTGCTTGAACACGGAAGCTTTCGCCCGGAACGCACGGTGCGCGGCGAGCGGCAAATCAAACACGCCATGCTGTCGTCGCTCGCGCAGCGAGTGCCGTCTGGCAGCGTCTTGTTGGCGGCACTGGGACACTCGGGCCAAGCTCATGATCACGACGATCTGATTGAGGCTGTGAATGCGCGTTATCACGTGCTGGGTTGGCTTACAGGAATCATCGGGCCGGCCATCTCGAGCCACGTGGGGCCAGGCGCATTTGGGCTTATTGTCCTGCCGGTTTCCGAAGAAATGGCCGATTTGGTGAAGGGAGCAATGACATGAGCGGCTGGGCGGTCGTGTTTCCAGGGCAGGGTTCGCAAAGTGTGGGAATGGGGCGGGCTTTCTTTGACCACTACGCCCTATCCCGCTTGACGTTCGAAGAAGCGGATGATGCTTTAGGATATAAGTTGTCGCAGGTGATTTTCGAGGGACCGACCGCGCGCTTAGAGGAGACTGAAGTGCAACAGCCTGCCATTTTAGTAGTGAGCATTGCCGTATGGCGGGCACTCAAACACGAACGGCCTCATTTTCAGCCAGACTTGGCGTTGGGGCTGTCGTTGGGGGAGTATACGGCTTATGTGGCGGCAGGATCACTGCCGTTTTCGGACGCCGTACGGCTCACCGAAGTGCGTGGTAGAGCCATGCAAAACGCCGTGCCGAAAGGAAGCGGGGGCATGGTGGCGGCGTTGGGGTTGACCCAGCATCTGGTGGAGGAAATTTGTCAAGCCGCAAGCGAATGGGGCCTGGTGGAGTTGGCAAATTTTAATGCACCCGGCCAGTTTGTAATTTCCGGATACGTCACCGGTCTGGACCGTGCCGAAGAACTAATCCGGGAAGCCGGCGGACGGGCGGTGCGTCTGGCGGTCAGTGCCCCTTTTCATTCGCGCCTGCTGGAACCGGCTGGGCTCGCGGTGCAGGATGCTCTATCCACCATCCACCTAGCGCGTGCGACGTTTCCGGTCATCGCCAATGTCGATGCGGAATTGTGCTGGGAACCGGAGCAAATTGTACCGCGGTTGGTGGCGCAGGTATCGCACCCGGTGCGGTTTGAAGACGGTGTGCGGTGCGCCCAAGAACGGGGGGCGCATAGATTCTTGGAACTGGGGCCCGGCAAGAGCCTTTCGAGCCTGATCAAAAAGATAGACCGCAGCAACCAGACTTTTCCAATCGAGAACCCGGAGGCTCTTAGAAAGGCACTTGAACTGGTCTAGGTCGGAGGCTATAATAGCAACGAATTGCGTTGGCGAGCCTCAGCCAAACCTGTCAATCCAAGGAAAGCAGGATGACGATGACGATTGCGTGGCGTGAAAAGGTGGGTTTGGTCACGGGGGGCTCCCGGGGTATCGGACGCCAGATCGCGTTGAAGTTGGCCGAATCGGGCATGAAGGTTGCCGTGAATTACCGGGGGAACGACGAGGCGGCGAAAACTACGGAAGAGCTTGTCCGCCATTTGGGAGTGGACTGCCTTTTAGTACGCTCGGACGTTTCTGACATTTCACAAGCCCAGTCACTTGTCAATACGGTGTTGGAGCATTGGGGACGTTTAGACGTGTTGGTCAACAATGCGGGGATTGTGCGCGACACTTTGCTTTTGCGCATGAGGGACGAGGACTGGTATGATGTCGTTCAGACCGATCTGACCGGCGTGTTTGCTTGTACTCGTGCCGCCATTAAGCCGATGATGAAACAGCGCTTTGGCCGGATCGTCAACATTGCTTCTATTGCGGGCCTGATGGGAAATGCGGGGCAGGCCAATTATGCGGCGGCCAAGGCGGGGGTCGTCGGATTTACGCGAGCGGTTGCCCGGGAGATGGCATCGCGCAACATCACCGCGAATGTGGTTGCACCCGGGTTGGTCGAGACCGAATTGACGGGGCAGATGGCCCAGGAAGCCTTTCAGACGCTGATCAAGAAAGTGCCGCTGGGACGCGCCGCACGTCCCGAAGAAGTGGCCGATGCAGTATGGTACTTAGTGCAAGCGGAATATGTGACGGGTCATACCTTAGTGGTTGATGGTGGATTTGTCATGAATTAGTGGATGGGCCAGCAACAGGAGATGCAGTGGGGATGAAAAATTACCACAAGGGAGTGGAAGTCGTGGCGAGTAAGGAACAGATTTTCGACAAGGTGAAAGAGATTATCGTCGATCAACTAGGGGTGGAAGAAGACGAAGTGACACTGGAATCCTCTTTTATTGAGGATCTAGGCGCTGACAGCCTCGACATTGTCGAGTTAATCATGGCGCTCGAAGAAGAGTTTGGCATGGAAATACCCGATGATGAGGCGGAGAAAATTTCGACTGTTAATGATGCCGTCGAATACATCAGGGAAAATTCGTAACAGCGCAGCCCCCTTTTGTGGGGCGGCTTGGCTGTGTGGGAGGAGATCGAGAGATTTCCATGGAACGCGTTGTTGTGACTGGGATGGGGGTTGTCAGTCCTGCAGGGTCGGGTCTTGACGAGTTTTGGGCAGGTATCACTCAAGGCGAAAGTGCTGTCGATCTGGTGCAAGACTATGATTTATCCGAATATCCGACGCGTATTGCAGCTCAGGTGAAGGATTTCGATCCATCGAAATATCTTGATCGCAAAGAAGCTCGGCATATGGACCGGTTTGTCCAATTTGCAATTGTCGCGGCCGATGAGGCCTGGCGCGACGCGGATCTGCTAAGTGGGGTTGATCCGGATCGCGCGGGTGTGGTCGTGGGAAACGGCATCGGCGGTATGCAAACCTTAACGGAACAGCATCAAGTGTTGTTAGAGCGTGGGCCGTCTCGCATTAATCCTTTTTTCATTCCGAAGATGATTGGCAACATCGCCGGAGGCCAGCTCGCTATTCGGTTAAACCTGCGCGGTCCGAACGAAACAATTGTGACGGCCTGTGCGTCATCAGGCAATGCGATTGGATCCGGCCTAAGAGCCATTCAGCACGGTGAGGCCGACGTGATGTTGGTCGGTGGTACCGAAGCGGCATTGATTCCCTTGGCTTTTGCGGGCTTTTGCTCCATGAAAGCGATGTCGACCCGAAACGACGATCCTAAACATGCCAGCCGCCCCTTTGATCGGGAGCGGGACGGTTTCGTCATGGGTGAGGGCGCAGGATTTTTGGTGTTGGAGAGTCTCAGGCATGCCGAGCGGCGGAAGGCGCCCCGCATTTATGCGGAGATGGCTGGATACGGGCGATCTTCTGACGCGTATCATGTGGTGGAACCACATCCGGAAGGGGAGGGGGCTTCCCAGGCGATGATGCGCGCCATCGCGGACGCTGGATTGTTTCCAGATGACGTCGATTATATCAATGCGCACGGCACCTCCACCCCCAAGGGGGATATTGCAGAGACGCTGGCGATAAAGCGGGTATTCGGCGACTACGCCTATCGCTTGGCGGTGTCCTCGACTAAATCATCCACTGGGCATCTACTCGGAGCCGCAGGCGCGGTCGAGATGATTGCGTCGATTTTGGCGTTGAAACATCAGGTGCTGCCACCCACCATTAATTTGGAATATCCCGACCCGGACTGTGACTTGTACTATGTGCCCAACCTTCCCCAGCCGCGCCGCGTTCGCGTGGTGATGTCCAATGCCTTTGGCTTTGGCGGACAGAATGCCAGCCTTATTGCCCGGGAGCTTTAAGAGCGATGAAACCGGTCAGCCTTTCCGAACGTATTAAAGATCCAGTGCTGCTACGCCAGGCGCTGACGCATTCCTCTTTTGCCAACGAGGGCTATCGCCAGGAAATCCATAACGAGCGATTGGAATTTCTGGGGGATGCGGTGTTGCAATTGGTGGTGACAGAGTGGCTTTATTCGACCCACCCGCAGTGGTCAGAAGGTCAACTGAGCCAGGCACGGGCCGCGATTGTCTGTGAGGCCACATTGGCCGAATTGGCGGTGGCTTTGAATGTAGGCCCGATGTTGCGTCTGGGGCGTGGTGAGGAACGTAGTGGCGGCCGGCAAAAGCCGTCGTTGCTGGCAGATGCAATGGAAGCCATTATGGGCGCGTGCTATCTTAGTGAGGGATTCGAGGTGGCGCGGGACTTTGTGCTGGATAGTCTGGAGTTTGCGCTGAAGACGGTGGAAGGGCGCGAGGCGGGACGTGACCATAAGACTGCGTTAAATGATTGGTTAAGGCGCCAAGGCCAAGAAGCCTCCTATCAGGTGGTAGCATCCTATGGACCCGACCATGCCAAGACCTTTGAAGTGGAGGTTTTGGTCAATGGTGAACCGCGCGGAAGAGCCCTGGGACGAAGTAAAAAGGAAGCTGAACAACAGGCCGCGCGGCAATTGTTAAAGGATTTGACGGTGGCCGCCAGTTCAGTGAGCGCCGATGGACTGTAGCGATGGGGGAGCAACCGGCTGTCTGCGGCTTCAGGGAGAGCTCTCGATCCTGCCTTCTCCCAAGAGCAGCCATCGGTCACGGTTGTTGAACGCTCCTGGCCGGACTCTATTGTGGGGGGGTCGGCTTAGATCTGGGGCCATTGGAATTGGCTGAGCAGCCCAAAAGGACACCCGGTCCCATTAGGGCTCAAGTGTGTTTGCCTTAAAGGCGCGAAGAAATTCAGTCCGTTGGCTTGGCGCGGTTTGAACCCGCGCAAGCCCTGTTTTTTCTGTCGCTTGCTTATGGGCGCGCGATGTGATACCGTCGGCGAACCCCTTGTCCTGCGCAACCTGGGTAACAATGCAAAGGCGTCGTGGACGGCTTGGGCTCGTTGGGTCGGGGGAGAAGCGATCGCGTACAATGCGTTGCACCTTGGGAGCGACGGCCACAGGCTCAGAGCGCGGTTGTGACCAGAAACGCGCCGCTTACGATGACAATCGCCAGAATAATGGTACGAAAGCGCGCCGCATCAATCCGGGCGTGTAAGTGTTTTCCGATCTGACCGCCGATCCAAAGGGCCGGGATGGCCGGCAACGACCAGAGAATGGCACGGGCGGTCATGAGATGCGGGAATCCTTGCGCGTACAAGACAAATTTCGCTGACGTCATCAACATGGATAAAAAGGCGATGGATCCGACCAGTTCGTCGGGGCTGGTTTCGGGGCTGAGCACATAAAGCGATAGCAAAGTGCCGCCAATATTGGATAGGGCGCTCATGATTCCTGACGCCAACCCCACGGGTAGCCCCCATCCTGGCGCGAGACCTTGCAATTGAGTCTGTCGATGTCTACGCCAAATTTCATAAGAGGCAAATAAGAGGGCGATACTGCCGACCAGACGCGTGAGCAGGCCGTGCGGCAAGATCTTCAACAAGTGCACTCCGCCGATTAACCCGAGCAGCACCCAAGGAATGGTGATCAAGGCACGACGTACCCGCCACGCGCGCCGATAGTTCCACCACGCCAACAAGGCATTGGCCCACAACATGGGCGTCGTCATGACGACAACTTGTCGCACCGGGAAGACGAGCGCCAATAAGGGCATTACAAACAGCGCGCCTCCAGTAGCGACCGCGTTGGTGATCAGCGCGATGATAAACGCTGCCCCGGTCAGTGATGCCATCCACAACACGCCCGACAATGACATTCCTCCTACGCACAAGGTTCTCATAGCAATAGCCTCTCACGCCACTGGTCTCACGGCACTCCCAGGCCCGGTGCCTTTCCAGGCGAGGCGTCATCCTGAAACCGCGTGAAATGCCCTGAGACGTGGTTAAGGCGCGACTGGCACGACCCGTCCGATCATACCGGTTCGGTGGACAAACGGTCAAATCCTGGTGTCATGGGTTTTAATCCACTATTCGGTGGCGGACCAATCAATGATGGACTTAAACCGCATGCCGAACTGGGGCAGGCTTGCGATCGCACGATTGGTGACACCGGGCCGCGTCAGCAGCCGCCATGGTCTTGCTAAGAGCTTCATTGAGGCAACCAGACAAAATGGTCCAGAATTTTTTGCTGGTGGAGACCGTCCGACCAATCTTGGCATAGGATGCGAGCGAGAGGAAGGAGGGGCGCGTTTGAACATTACTTATTTAGGGCATGCCGGGCTCTTTGTCGAAACTGAACAGGGCAGTATTTTATGCGATCCGTGGTTTAATCCTGCATATTTTGGGAGTTGGTGGCCGTTTCCAGCCAATGACAGGATAGACCGTTCACGCTTTTCGCATCCGACGTATCTATATATCTCCCACTTACATCACGATCACTTTGATCCGTTGTTTCTCAAAGACGAAGTGGATCCACAAACGACGGTATTATTGCCAGACTACCCCATTACGGCCATGCGCGATGCATTGTCTCAACTTGGATTTCATTATCAAGTCACCCTTGCAGCGGGACAGGTGACGCGTCTGCCTACGGGATTAAAGGTTGCTATTTGGCCGCTGGTTGCACCGGCGGACGGGCCACTGGGCGATTCCTATTTATGGATTGACGATGGCAGCACCCGCGTCCTCAATTTAAATGACGCGCATCCGCGCGATTTGGAGGCAGTGCTGCGGTTGGGTCGGTTAGACGCCTTGTTTTTGCAGTTTTCTGGAGCGATTTGGTACCCTATGGTCTATGACTTGCCAAGAGAACAAAAAGCCAGTTTGGGGGCTGTCAAGCGGGTGGCCGGAATGCGGCGGGCCGAGATGTTCATACACTTGCTCAAGCCTAAGGCCGTGTTTCCGTCGGCTGGTCCTGCAGCATTCCTGGACGACGATTTGTTCGAATGGAATGACTTTAATCGCGATGACACTAACACGTTTCCCGACCAAACCGTCTTTTTGGACCACTTGGCCGCGCGCGGCATCGATGAAGGCCATTTGGTTTTGCCGGGATCAAAGATTGAGCTTGGGCCGCAGACCGCGCAAATTGAGCATCATCTGGAGCCCGGCGAGACCATAGCCAGTATATTCGAAGACAAGCGTGGATATCTTCAACGCTATCAACGCCGCGTGCGTGGGCGTTTGGAGGCAGAACATGCCAGTTGGCCACTGCCACCGCCCGACTTGTTTGCCCGCTTGCGTCGACGGTTGGCTCCCATTATGCACGTGGCTGACTTAACCGCGGAGCAAATTGGAGCGGACATCGTTTTGGATTGGGGTGGCGAAGGTGCGCGCCTTGATTTTATCCACCGTAAAGTCGTTCCGTGGCACGGGGGCCCGTCCCGCTATTATTTCCGCGTGAATCCTGCCTTGATTACGGCCTGTTTAGATCAGCGGCTTGATGATTGGGTGAACTCTCTGTTTCTGTCGTTTCGCTTTCGGGCAAGACGCGATGGAGAATACAATGAGGCCGTATACACCTTTTTTAAATGCCTAAGCCCCGAGCGCATCCAGTTTGCCGAGGGGTACTGGATTGAACAGCACCCCGACAATGAGTTGTGGTTGTGCCAGGACTACTGGGTCCAGCGGCGTTGTCCGCATATGAAAGCGGACCTGCAACGCTTTGCCACCGTTGACGACAATCAGATCCTGACCTGTCACATGCATGGATGGCGTTTTGATTTAAAGACCGGGCAGTGTCTAAATTCTCACAACCGCACGATCTATCGCCGGCCTGTGCGCCAAGCAAAGGAGGATGACCGCGTCGTTGAGGGGCCGCTGCCGTGAGCCAAAGCAAGAAGTTCTCTCCCCGCCCCCGCCCAGCCCGCATCGGTAGGCGGGGATTTTGGCATTCTCCCGCACGGACACGATGCAAGCGGGGAACCCGCACTATTTAACGCTTGGTGTTTATTGATCACGGTTTTGGGGTGGACCCGACGGTAAATCTTGCGTTTCCTGTCGCTCGCTGTGGACAAGTGCCAATGCAAAGACGCTAAACTATACTTACGGCGTGTTGTGCCCTGGCCCCAGCGAACGGGGCGGCCCGCTGGCGCTAGGACTCGGCGACGGACTGGGAGACGGTGATGGCGAAGGGCTTGGGGCTGACGTGCTCGGCGACGGACTGGGAGAAGGCGAGGGGCTCGGCGAACTTGATGGTGGACTTGGCGGCGGCGCCGGCGTACAGGTTTTGGTCGGCGGCCAGAAAATGTGATCCCACGGTAAGGGCTCGGGCGAGTGCCAGGCGGGCTCGGGTACCAAAAACACTTCGCTGACGGCTGCGCCGCATCCGGGTTTCCATAACACGTTGTGGTTTGACGCCAGCACCTTCAATCGCACCCATGTGTGTCCCACCGCCGTCGGCTGCGTGCCCTGCACAAACCACACGCCATTGGCAATGTCATCTTTGGGAGTAACGGGTCCCGCCAACTGGCCTGATGTAATGGAAATGTTGTTCACTCTAATCACGCCCGCCGGAGGAGTAAAGTCTTTCGCGGGAATGTGTTCAGCGTAGTTGACTTGCTCCATGATTTGTTGCCAGATGGGTCCGGCCGCCGTGGCGCCGTAAGCAGGCCCATTGGGTGTGGAAGGCTGCGGATATTCTCCGTTTTTATTGCCTTCCCAGACGCCGACCACCATTTGCGGCTCATAGCCGAGGAACCAGGCATCCGCCTCGCCGTTGTTGGTGCCGCTTTTCGCACCGGCGGGCCGTCCAATCCCAAGCAGATTGCCGGTTGCATAGGCTCCCGGCCCGATGCCCGGGAGTTCGGTGGGGTGAAGGACCATTTGCATCATCTGTTCCATAATGAACGCAGCTTGGGCCGTGATGACGCGCACGCCCGTGGGGGGTTGGCTATACACGACCGACCCGTTGCTATCTACCACTTGTGAGACCCAAATCGGTTTCATCCGAACCCCGCCGTTGGGAAAGGTGGCATAGGCCTGTGTCATTTCGTAGGCATTCACACCGCCCTTTTGAAATCCACCGATGGCCACGCCTAAATAATGGCTGTCCACTTTTGGCAAGGGCAGGCCAAACCCTTTCGTGGCGAGATCAAACGCCTTTTGCACGCCGACTTCTTGGAGCAAGTGCACCGAGGCGTCGTTGTCGGAAATCGCCAGCGCATCTCGCAGATCGATATAGCCCCGATAGATGAGGTCATCGTTGCTGGGCCACCATACCCCATTGACTTTCAACGTGGGGACATCTTGGATGACCGACATCTGGGTGAAGCCTTCCATGATGGCCTGGCTATACTCCATCAGCGGTTTAATGGATGAGCCGGTGGAGCGCTGCACCTGCCGGGAGGTCGCATAATCGAGCCCCCCCGGAGTATAGGAGCGTCCGCCAATGACGGCCCAAATGGCGCCGGTCTGAGGGTCTTCCACCACCGCTGCAGCCTGGTAGGCAGGGTTCGGGCCGAAATTGTAATTCATCCAGTGGTCAACCGCTGTCTGCGCGATGTCGTAGACGGTAGGATCCAGTTCCGTGTATATTTTTAAACCGCCGTTATAGACTTCTTGCTGGGTAAAGCCTTTGGACTCAAGCACCTGGATGACTTTTTGAATATACCAAGGATAGGGAAATGGGGTCGCGACATTGGCCGTCGTAACCGGCTGCGGGGCGAGATGGAGCGGAGCGTCATAGTATTGCTTGACTTGGGACGGTCGGATATACCCATATTTTGCCATTTCCTGCAGGACCTCAAGCTGGCGCTGCTTGGCGGCCTGGTAATCGGTCAATGGATCGTATGCACTGGGCGCCTGCGGCAACCCGGCTAATAAGGCGGCTTGCGGGATTGTGAGCTGACTTGGCGGCTTATCGAAATAGGCCCTGGATGCGGTGGCAATACCGTAAGCTCCGTCTCCGAGGTAGACTTCGTTAAAGTACATATCGAGAATTTGCTGTTTAGAATACTCTCGTGCCAGTTCAAGGCCTAACGCAATTTCTTGAATCTTGTACGTGAGACTTCGATTGTCGTGCAAGTACAACATTTTGGCAAGTTGTTCGGTGATGGTGGAGGCACCCTGTAAGGCGGCCCGGTGCACCACATCCACTAAGGCGGCCCGCACAATGGATCGAAAGTCTATCGTGTCATTTTGCCAAAAGGTGTGATCTTCCGTGGCGACCAGCGCATTTTGCACGTTCTTCGAGATTTGATTTAAGGGCACGTCGATGCGGTTGGTGGACAGATGCAACGTTGCCACCGGTTGGTCAAAGCGGTCATAAATGACGGAGTCTTGACCGGCTGTGCTGAGATCGACCAAATTGGTCACGGGAGGCAGTGTGCTGAGCGCTTTGACGGTAATGTAGGTCCCGCCCGCAATGACGAAGGCCGCGACGGTTGCTAAACCAAGCCCCGCCACGCGTGTCCAGCGTACGCGCCGACGTGTGCCCTTGGCCTTATGCGAGGGCGACAATGGACTTTTGGGTTCGACGCGTTTAAGCGCCGCGGGAACTTCGGGCAGTTTGCGGCCGCAATGTCGGCAATAGTGGGAACCCGCGGTATTTTCTTGTCCGCAACGTGGGCACTGCACCCTATTCGCTCACCTCCTCGACCTCCGGTTGTTCGCCGTCATGTCGTCCAATGGCTTGGGGCGCTGCAATCAAGAGCGCCAGACCGAACAAGATCCATACCATAGCCTGCGCGGTGTTGCCAGATATCCCGACGACAAATCCGACGGCGGCAAAGACTAACCCCATAGTCCAGAATACGCGAGTCAACCCGATGCGCTCCAAACGGCTCCAGTCAAATGCAGGACCAAGCGGTTCTTCCTCGTTGGCCTCTTCCGCCTCTGCCTTTTCGTCGGCATCTTCTTGCCAGCGGTCTTCGATGCTGTGCACGGGCACTTTCTTCCGAGTTTTGCCGAAAAACGAAAATCCGGCGTTGCTTCCGCTGGTTTTAGGAGTCGCGATTTCCAATAAATTTTTGCCACAGTGCGGACAAAACACGCTGTCCACGGGAATGTTCTCGCCACAACTGCGACAAAACATACGGATACCCTCCTTTCCAGCAACACCTTGGCAGCACCTGATTCACCAACATTCGATGCGGTGACATTAATTGCGGTTTATTTTAGCACAATCCCTATTGTGTCGAATTGGCGGTTCATTGGCGTGGCTATCAGTATTTGGTTGAGCCTCAATAGTGACGGATAAGTTGAAGGATTTGATACAGCGGGCGGCATTGGTTATCACGCTGCAAGGTAATGGGATGAATCGCAATGAAGTTGGCACTGTGCGTAATAGCCATGCGCACTTCCACACCGGTCTTCGTGCGTGCAACCACCCAGGGACTTGTGGCGTTGGGATCAATGCGAGCCAGCACCAACAAATCTTGAGGCAAGATGGTGGGAAGAGCGGGACCCGAATAGCGCCAAATGAGCTCGGCTGGCGATCCGCCCGACACGGCAAAGGTATCGCCGCGAAAGATGGGTTGGCCGTCGAGTGTCCATTCATCCGTAATCGGCAGGCGTCCATACAAGCTTCCTGGTTCTTCGGCCATGGTGCCTTGCGGGAGAAATTGGCCGTGCAGCACGGCCTTCTTAAAGGCGGTCAACCCGGAGAAATTAGCCTTATGCAACCAATAGTAGACCGTCTTTTCTTCGGCGTACCCGAGACGGTGCGCTAAGCGGTTGGCGGTGATGAGCGGATCCTCTAAGATAAGGTTGGCTATTCGGTCAATGACACGCATACTTTGCTGATTTCGCCCTAAAAAGCTCGGAACCTTTACATAAAAGCTGTATAAATAAATAGAGACTGTACAGAACTTATGTATATTCCGTTGCTTATCGGGATTAACGCGCAGGCGGGCAGGGAAATCAAACCTCAGTCGCGAATAAAAAGTCAAGGTGGGATTGAGGATGCAGTCATTGCGGGTGTCGGCTTCGTCCCATAGGCGCTAACTTTTGAATTTATTGTGTAGACGTAAAGGAATTTGACCCTGCCGTCGCGAAGTCAGAAGGAAACCCATTCTCTTAGACGGAGATG
>PXYV01000054.1 GCA_003023745.1 Sulfobacillus acidophilus
CCAACGCTGGGATAACCTTTGGGCACAACACCCCTGCGCCCAACTCGTGCCAGTCCAAAGGCGCATTGCGGCGTGATCACAATTTTGAGGTGCACCCGCCTTGGCCATTGGCCGTGACGAATCAATCCGTTGGGTGTAGGCAGACACCAAGATCTTGGCCATCCATTTCGGATGATAGGGCGACCGGCCACCACCGGGATAGACGTCGACAAACAGGGCGTCATCCAACCGGTTCACCGCAGCGTTGACAACGCGGACCACGTGGTGGGGCGGAATCCTGTCGTCAAAATCCATCGGCAAGAAGAGTGGTTCTGGCATATACGGGCGAAATCGTGGCGGTCCCTTCGGACCGGTTGCTGAGACCTCCTCCTGTGGCCCCGGCAACCCGGGAATCGTGATTTGTTCGACCGATGATCTGTCGGTAGACCGGCGCTGTCGGACCCTGTTAAACCGCCTCCCTGGGGCGTCTTCTTCCGAAGATCGTACCAAAAGAGGCGGGGTTTGTTGATCCCCTGTCGGTTTTTGGTCGTGATTTACGAAGCTAAGGAACTACCTTTTGAGACAGCCCCATTTTCATTGATTTTACGCCAGTTTGGGAGGGGTTGGCCCGTTTCCATCACGGGTTCAGGTGTTTGATAATTGTGCGTCGATAATCAATCCGCACCCATGACGGGGCGCCCTGAGAAGAGGCTGAACCGCCCCCAAGTTCATTTTATCCCCTTGAAGAGCGTTGGTGAAGACGACCAGGTTCAAAGGGATCAAAAGGTGCCAGCGCCACGTTTGAGCACCAGGCGGTTCGCTCCAGTGGGCCAGCACCCTTCATGCAGCGTTGCGGTTATTCCATGCGGCGAAATTCTCGTCTCAAACGCTTGATAATGCGCTTTTCGAGACGCGAGATATACGACTGGCTAATGCCTAAAGAATCCGCCACTTCCTTTTGCGTATGCTCCAATCCGTCCACCAACCCAAACCGCATTTCCATAATGCAGCGCTCCCGCGCAGAAAGCTTGGACAAAGCCCGTTTGAGCAGGATGCGGTCTACCTCCTCCTCCAACGGCTTAGAAATCAAGTCAACCTCCGTGCCCATCACATCCGACAACAGCAGTTCATTGCCATCCCAGTCCACGTTAAGGGGTTCGTCAAATGATACTTCGGAGCGGATCTTAGAATTGCGGCGCAAATACATGAGAATCTCATTTTCAATGCATTTGGACGCATACGTGGCGAGCTTAATCTTTTTCTCGACGTCAAACGTATTCACGGCCTTAATGAGTCCAATCGTTCCAATCGATACTAAATCTTCAATGCCCACCCCCGTGTTCTCAAACTTCCGGGCGATATAAACAACCAAACGCAAATTGCGTTCAATCAGAGTCGACCGGGCCGCTACCTCCCCCGCCGACAAATGCACCAACAGGTGTGCCTCTTCGTCGGTCGTCAGGGGCGGTGGCAACGCCTCACTTGAACCCACATAATGGACGTCCGTCAGCTCCGCAGCGCCAAGCAAGTCCTTCAATGAACGGCCAAGGCGCTGCCACCATCCCTGTTGGTCCCAGTACAGACTCCCTGAATCGATCATGCTCCCACCCTTTCATGCGGCCAGTGAATTAAACTGCGAGGCGTCGCCAAAGCCACATAGCTTTTGTCCGCTGCCACTGAATCCCAGGCGATCCCCATCATTACCGGAGTCATGGCGTACCACTTTTCGTTCCATCGGCCCAAAGCATGGTCTACGGCCACCACAGGCAGACTGCCTTCCCCACTGATCGTACGAAACCTCACAACTCCGACCCTTCCTCTCCACTCGGCCGGCGGCTGCACCCCGTGCTCTTGTGCATGCACAGCAGAAACCCATTCCAAGAGGGGACAGGGCAACCAATCCCACACCGCCTGGCGATCAATAATCACCACCGGCCGACGGCGGGTTGGCTCCGTCAACTGGTTGCCTGAATCCCAAAACACTGCGAAGGTACGTTGTTGGCCCGCCACCTCCAATCTGACCTCTCCATACAAGTCCCGTCCCAAAAGTTGCCGGATGCGAGCCTTGGGAATCCAAAGGCCGACAGCAACCAGCGCCAGCGGCACAACAAACGCCCAGTCTAACACCGGCCCTTCGGAGAACCAATTCAAGGCTAGTATCAGCGCTCCGCCAATCATGAGGCAAAGGGCGATGAAGAGCACATAACTCCTCACCCAAAAACGCCGCGGCAGATTCGGAAACGCGAGCCCCAACATCACTCCCGGCCAGAGCAGTCCTAATTCCCAGGGCACTGCATAAAGATTTTGCTGCAGCAATACCCATAGGGTAGGAAGTGTGCCCGCAGCTGCGGCCAGCGTCAACCGAAGGTAGGTGGTGCGATGGTCTAAAAACTTAGCGGTGAGCCATAATAGCGCCCAATCCATTTCCAGGCTGTATGCTAATGTACTAACCCCGCTCACCATGTGATCTGCCTCCTCGGACCGACCCGCGGTACAACCGGGGTCCACAACACCTTATGGGAACTCAAGCGACAGTATGTCTCTTGACACGGCTATTGTAGGAAGGAAGGCATAAAGAACTCTGTCAATCAACGGTGGCCGGCCTGGGAAAGTTGCCGACAAAAAACCCGCTCCCGGGCGCGGAGCGGGTCTTGAAAAATCCTTCAAGAACGACGTCTTAGGAACGCGGGAATGTCCAGGTCATCGTTGGAAAAGGGCTTGATTTCCACCTCTTCGTGCGGGATTTCCGGATCTGGGCGCCGGTGCCGCTCCCCCGTGAATCCGGTGGCAATCACTGTCACGCGCACCTCGTCGCGCAAGCCGTCATCAATGACAGCGCCAAAAATGATGTTCGCCTCGGGGTCGGCTGCCTGAATGACAATTTCGGCCGCCTCATTTACTTCGAATAGGGACAAGTCGCTGCCACCTGTAATGTTGAGCAATACACCGCGTGCACCATCAATGCTTGTCTCCAGTAAAGGACTGGAAATGGCAGACTTCGCTGCCGCCGCCGCCCGATTTTCCCCCTGACTAATGCCAACCCCCATAAGCGCCGATCCCATTTCCGACATAATCGTCTTGACATCAGCAAAATCAAGATTAATGAGTCCCGGCACCGCAATCAAATCGGAAATGCCCTGAACCCCTTGACGCAGCACGTCGTCGGCAATGCGAAAAGCTTCGACAATGGACGTCTTCTTCTCGACAACTTGTAAAAGTCGGTCGTTGGGTATGGTAATGAGGGTATCGACCTTCGACTTAAGATTGGCAGTGCCTTTTTCGGCAAAGGTTTGACGACGCCGGCCCTCAAAGGTAAACGGCTTTGTCACCACACCCACGGCTAAAGCGCCGACTTCCTTGGCGACTTCCGCCACCACCGGCGCAGCCCCCGTGCCGGTGCCGCCACCCATGCCGGCGGTGATGAACACCATATCAGCTCCCTTGAGGGCGTCTGCGACCTGCTCGCGGCTTTCCTCCGCAGCTTTCTGGCCAATATCAGGATTTGCACCCGCACCCAGCCCTTTGGTCAATTTACTTCCTACTTGCAAGCGCGTAGGTGCCATCGACAGGGCCAAAGCTTGCGCGTCGGTGTTCAGAGCGATAAATTCCACCCCTTTAAGACCCGCCTCAATCATTCGATTGACGGCGTTCGTACCGCCTCCCCCGACTCCCACAACTTTTATCACCGCAAAATTTTCTGCCGCCTGGTCAAAATCCAACATCCTTTTTCCTCCCTGTTCTGGGGTCTATCAATGACCGGGTTCAGTTCCACAACGCCAACCACATTTGCACCATCCGTTTCCAAACGGATTCGGTCTCGGATCGAAGTCCGTACATCCGGGAATCGCGCGCAACACCCACGACGACCGCATATCCTGGACTTCTAGACAAGTCCGAGAGTCCTCCTAACCCGATCGGCGCACCCAGACGGACAGGCCATCCCCAACGACTTTCTAAAAACGATCTAAGCCCTTTCAAAAGCGCGCCGCCACCTGTCATCACGACGCCCGCGGCTGGTCCCTTGGCCCACTCAATGCGGCTCAGGTGGCTTTCCACCAAACCAACCCATTCATCCACCCGGGCCGCAACAATCTCCTGCAATTCCTTCACTGGAATAACTTTCACCGATTGACCGCTCACGGCCCGGACCTCCAAGGTGCCCTCGCGCTCTACGCCCACCGCTGCATACTCGAGTTTGAGCCGCTCTGCCTGAGTGGTCACGACGCCCAGTCCTACACTCAAATCAGATGTGATCGACTCACCGCCAATGGGAACCACACCCAGATATTGAAGATGACCTCCTCGGTACACGGTCACGCCGGTGGTTCCACCTCCCACATCCAGATGCACGACCCCGACTTGCTTTTCGTCGTCCGCCAGCACCGCGTCGGCCGAAGCCTGCGGAGCAGGAATGAGCAGCGCCGCGTTCAATCCCGCCATACTCACCACCCGTCGCAAGTTACGAATGACGGTGGTTAGACCTGTCACCACAAATACCTCTGCGTCCATTTGATGAGCCACCATGCCAACCGGATCCACCACACCGCGAAACCCATCCACAGCCAGGCCGCGGCGTATCACTTGGACCGTCTCCCGCCCCGCCGGCAACGTCACTTGCGCCGCCTTGCGGGTAGCGCGCTCAACATCCTCAGGACTCACCGTTCCCGACTTCAGATGAACCCCTGCTTGTCCCGCCTCAATCGCCAAGTGATCCCCGTTCACGGCAACCACTGCCTGGGTCAAATCTGTTCCCGCCATGCTGTTGGCCCGATTAACCGCATCCCGGATAGCCATTGCCACCCGCTCCACCTCAAACACCAATCCGCGACGCATCCCCACGACCGGACTGGCAGCAACGCCTAATACCGTTAATTCCCCATCGGTCTGGGCCTCCCCGACCAACGCCGAAACTTTAGTCGTGCCCACGTCAACGGCAAGAACAAGTGGGCGTTTGGTCATGTGGCACCTCCAGGGCTAGTCTTCTCCTATTGCATGAACTTCTCTTTGAATCGGTTTTTTCCTGCATTTAAGTGACCTCTACCGCAATTTTACCCGGGAATGGGTCCATCGATCGAGTAAGTGATGCCGAATAGCCCCGAGGTTTTGAAAAATTCTAAACCCAAATGCAAAAAGGGCCGCATCAAATAGCGGCACCCCCATCTTGTTGCCGACATACGTCAATAGGGCTGCCAATATTGCATTAGAAACCAGTCCGGTAACAAATGTAAGCGGAACAAAATTGCCCTCAAGGCCAGCCCGAATTCCACCAAACGCGGAGTCCAACGCCGCCAACAGCGCTATTGACAAGTAACTCGCAAACGAGGCTGGCAACACGTTGGGTACAGCCAGGCCGATTAACACGCCCAGGGCTAGCCCAACGAGCACAATCCACAACGAGGGATTCCCCTTTCTTCTACCCCCCTATCTTAACAGGTTTAGCCAGAGAAAGATTAATTAACCCATTATAGGGAGCAATTTCCACGTCGTGCAGTCGACGAACATGAATGTAGACCAATTGTGACCAACCTAAGATGTCCGGATCGGTTTGCAAAGCGCGCATCATAGGGGCCGGCGGACCCACCGCATCCACAACAAAGGGCGATGCATAGGGCACGTCGTTAATGCGAATTGTTGGTCCCGCGCAATAAATGGAGGTCGTTGCGGTGTAGCGTTGACCATTGATAGCAATGGCGCGCGCCCCCGCTACCGACAACAGCGCCACCACTCGCAGAACATATTGATCGTGAATCAGTTTGAGGGCGGCAGGCTCATTGGGAAAGCGAGCGAACGCCGCATCGTGCAAAACCACTTGCACCCCCGACCCCGTTACCGGCGTGAGTGCGGCCAGTGGGCGCACCCGTGCGACCAGGCGGTGAATGCGCGCCAGGTTGGGACCGCCTCCTAATTGCACAAGCCGAGCGCGGTCTGCCCTAATCCGATCGGCCGCCTGAAGATTACCGCGCTCCGCCTGCATTACCAGTTGGCTGAGCGTCTGTCCTTCCTGCATTTGCACCGTGTGATTGATGAAGCTGACCGTGCGAATCTGCTGGGCCGTTAAAAATCCGAGCCCAACCGCAATGATGGAAAACAATAGTGGAAGATGCCGCGGCATGCGCTCACCTCTCACGCCCAGTATACGCGTTAGCGGCGGTCAATGTCTGCGCCTAGGGTGTTCAAGCGCGCGTCCAGATCCTCGTAACCACGCTCAATCACTTCACGTTCCGTAATCACTGTCTGCCCATCGGCCGTCAAGCCCGCAATCACCAGGGCGGCGCCGGCGCGCAGATCCAACGCTCGGACGGTTGCCCCGTGCAAAGCGTGCCCGCCGTAGATGAGGGCCACTCGTTGATCGGCCATGACTTGCGCCCCCATACGCCGCAGTTCGCGCGCATGGCCGAGGCGATTTTCAAACACGCGTTCGGAAATAATGTGCACCCCCGGCACCTTGAGCAAAAATGCCATAAATTGCGCCTGCATATCGGTCGCAAATCCGGGATACGGACCTGTATGCAACGATACGGGCATGGTCCGGTAAGCCTGGGGAGCGTTGACTTCGATGCGATCGCCCTCGCCTTCTCGAATCTCCACCCCCAAGTCGCGCAGACGCCCGACCAGTCCTGGCAAATGCTCGATAATACAGTTCTCAAGCACGACATGGCCACCGGTTGCCGACGCTGCCAGAATGAATGTCGCGGCCTCAATTCGGTCTGGAATCACGCTATGGGTCGCGCCATGCAACTCGCGTCTGCCGACGATGCGGATATCAGGCGTCCCTGCCCCCCGAATCGTCGCCCCCAGTTTCTCCAAAAATTGGGCTAAGTCAACAATTTCAGGTTCCATCGCGGCATTGCGAATGCGCGTCTCTCCCGGGATAAGCGCGGCAGCCATCATTAAATTTTCAGTGGCACCGACCGAAGGATAACTCAGATGAACCGCACCGCCTGTCAGGTTCACCGCATCTAAACGTGTGCCTTGTTCGGTTTCTGTCACATCGGCACCAATCTGGCGAAATCCATAGATATGGATATCAATCGGGCGGTCACCAATGGAACAGCCTCCCGGCTGCATGGCTACAGCGTGCCCGAACTTCGCCAATAACGGGCCAATCACAAAAATTGACGCCCGCATCTTCATCATAAGTTCAGCAGGAATGACATATTGATGAATACCAGAAGGATCAATGACGAGTGTTCGGTCGACCCACTGAACTTTGGCACCGAGGGCGCGCAGGACCTCAATCATGACGTCGACATCCCGTAACTTGGGCACGCCTTCGAGCGTGACTGGGGCCGAGGCCAGCACCGCAGCGGCCATTATCGGCAATGCAGCGTTCTTGGCTCCGTGAACCCTCAGAGTTCCCTCAAGCCGACGCCCTCCTCGTACCACAAATTCTCCCATGTTGCTGTGGCTCCTCCCTCTCCCGGACCTATCCAACGCACTTCCGGTCTTAAAATAATGCCGGTGTCGCGGTACACAAACAGTCGAATGCGCCGCATCAACGTCAATACATCCACGGCTCGCGCCTGACCTCGATTCACAATAAAATTCGCGTGCAGTGTCGACACCTGGGCATCGCCGACGCGCCAGCCCTTGGCGCCCACATTCTCTATTAATTTCCCGGCGTAATGCGGCAGGGGATTCTTGAACACGCTGCCAGCATTGGGCTCGCCTACAGGCTGACTTTTCTTGCGATACTCCATGTTGTGCTGCATCGTGCGGCGAATGTTGACTGAATCGCATGGCTTCAGCCGCAACTCCGCCTCTAGTGCAATCCAGGGATTGTTCATGAATCGGCTTTGTCGATACTGGAACTGGACATCTTGCGCTTGGATGCGCCGCACACCGCGAATGGCATCCCACACCAGCACACTCTCGACCACCTCCACCATAGCGCCGCCGTGGGCACCGGCATTCATCACTAATGCCCCCCCCAACGTACCCGGAATACTAATCGCAAATTCCAGTCCGGATAATTGGGCGCGCTCTGCCACATGGCATAACTTGGTGAGCAACACGCCCGATCCTGCCCGCATCAAAGGCGGATTGATCTCAATTTGCCGTAAGCCGCGCGCAGTCGAGATGACAATCGCATCAACGCCGCGGTCAGAGACTAAAATATTGGTGCCTTGACCGATAATGAAGTACGGCAAATGTTCGTCTCGGGCCCAGTCCAGCACCCGCACCACTCCGTCTAACGTGTCCGGTTCGACAAACACAGACGCCGGTCCGCCAATCCGAAACGAGGTGTGGCGGCTGAGCAGTTCGCCCACTTTCACGTCACCAATGGCCATGGTACGTAATTCCTCTTCAAGAGGTGCCACCTTCATCGCCGCACCCCCTGAGAATTGCCGCCCGCTTCGTATACAGTTTGGACAATGCGTTCCAGTGCTGTCCCATCAAACCAGTCCGCCGCTTGTTGGCCCATTTCGGCTAAGCGCTTCGGGTCGTTCAATAATGCCAGCACTTCGTGGCGGCGGCGAGGCAGATCCGACTCCGGCAGCAGCATGCCGGCGCCGCGCCCCACAACTGCCTTAGCGTTCTTGGTTTGGTGATCCTCACTCACATGGGGGCTGGGAATCAACACCATCGGCAACCCAAAGGCTAGGCAATCCGTTAAGGTCATCGCTCCTGCCCTTCCCACAAATAGATCGGCCGCCCGATACACCGTCGTGATCTCGTAAAAGTATTCGACAATGCGTGTCCGATTCGGATCGACTGCCGTACCAAATTTTCTTTGCACCAGCGCCATCACGGATTCATAGTATCGTTTGCCGGTTGCCCAAATCATGCCCAAGTGCCGGTCGCGCAAAACCTCCGGCAAAAGGTCGATCATCAAAGCGTTCACGGCTTCCGCCCCTTGGCTGCCACCGGTGGCCATCATCAGGCGTACGGCGGGATCAAGTCCTAACTTCTCCCGAGCCGTCTTTTGATCCATGGGAAGCGGAGGTTCGACGGGATTGCCGGCCAACACCACGCGCGATCCCTTCGGAAAATATTGGGTAGCCTCTTCAAAGGGAACAAATACAGCCCGGGCGCGCTTGGCCAAACTGCGATTAGTCAATCCCGGCCAGGCGTTCTGCTCTTGAATGATGAGCGGCACCCGCAAAAAATTCGCTGCCAGTCCCACCGGGCCCGACACATAACCGCCCGTCCCCACCACAACGTCCGGGTTAAACTTGCGCACGATGTTCACGGCCTCAATCAGTCCTTGTACCGCCGTCAGCGCGCCCGCCGCCTTGCCGCTGATACCCTTCACCAAGAGTCCGCGCGCGTGTATCGCCTCAAAGGCTATGTGTGCATGCGCAACCAGATCCCGTTCCAACCCGTGATCGGTCCCCACGTATAGTATTTTGGTTGTCGGGTCGATGGCCGACAGCCGACTGGCAATGGCTAACGCTGGATAAATGTGTCCCCCGCTGCCGCCCCCGCTCACCAACACGCGCATGCTTCCCATCCCTTATCGGCCGTGACTCACTGACGCCACTAGGCCACAACTCAGGCAATCTCTACGATATGCAAAACGCTAAGTGGTGTGCCGTGAAATGTTCAACAGCACGCCGACTCCGGCCAGGCTTAATACAAGCGATGAGCCGCCGTAACTGATAAACGGCAGAGTGATCCCCGTAACCGGTAATGTCGCGGTCACCACCCCGATGTTGATCGCGGCTTGAATCGCAATCATGGTGGTAAAGCCTGTGGCCAGAAGACTGGAAAACGTGTCCGGCGCCCGCATGGCAATGCGGTAGCCACGCCACGCCACAATCACAAACAGCACCACGACTGTCAATGTTCCTAATAGCCCCAGTTCTTCCCCCAAGACTGCGAAAATAAAGTCGGTGAACGCTTCGGGTAGGTATCCCAATGCTTGACGGGAATACCCCAAACCGAGTCCCAAGATTCCCCCGGAACCTAAGGCCAGGAGCGCTTGGATCGTATGAAACCCTTCACCCAACGGATGCTTCCACGGATCAAGAAACGCCGTAATCCGCTGCAAACGGTAGGGCTCGGTGACAATCACGATGCCCAGCACGGGCAGTGCCGATGCAAACAGCGCCCCCAAGTGCCGCTTTTTGGCGCCCGCGACAAACAACATCACAAAAAACGTCCCTGCAATGGCCATCGTCGTACCCAAGTCGGGTTCAGCCAGCACCAGCACAAAAATGACCATCGCCAACCCCAAATGCGGCACAACGCCACGCCAAAAATCGCTTAAGCGGTCCTGGTGCAAAGTAAACAGACGTGCGAATAAAAAGATCATGCCGATTTTTGCCAATTCCGACGGTTGCACCTGTAACGTTCCTACACCCAGCCAACGTCGGGCCCCGTTAATTTCGATGCCAATGTGCGGAATCAATACCGCCACCAATAATACCATGGCCACCACAAACACGGGCAGTGCCCATTTCTGGTAATGCCAATAGTCATAGCGCGCCGCGGCCAACAGCACGACTAACCCTAGCGCTGCCCAAATGATCTGCCGTTCCAAATAGTAGTAGGGAGTTCCCAAGGTGGTGTAAGCCGTGGCTGCACTGGCAGAAAAGACGACGATTGTCCCAATCGCTAACAATCCTAACACCGCAAACAGCAGCAAATAGTCGAAGCGGCCCGACCGTGTCTTCATGCCCATCTCCTTTTGCGGCTTCGGTTCTACAACCATGCCAAGACCGCCCCCAAGGCGGACACCACCCAAAACACGGTCACAACGCGTTCTTCTGACCAACCACCCAACTCAAAGTGATGGTGCAGCGGACTCATGCGAAATACCCGCCGTCCGGTGGTCCGAAAACTGATAACTTGGATGATAACGGACAATGTCTCAATCACGAACAGCACCCCCACCACGGGCAAGAGCATGACGGTACCGCTCACAACCGCCAAGCCCGCCAAAGCCGCCCCTAAGGCGAGCGAACCGGTATCTCCCATGAAAACTTTGGCAGGATGCAGATTGGCTCGCATGAACCCGACTAAACTTCCAGTCATCGCCAAGGCAAAGACGGTTGCTGGGGCGTCCCTGACTTTCAGACCCAACAGGGCAAAAAAGGCAAAGGCAATGACACTGGCTCCTGCCGCCAATCCGTCCAGTCCGTCCGTAATATTGACCGCATTGGCCGCTCCCAAAATTGCCAATACCGCAATCGGTCCGTACCACCACCCCAACGGCAGGCGCCCCAGATGAAACGGCAACACGTAACCTTGAGCTGGCACCAACCGGTAGACATACCAGGCGAACAGCACCGCTAGCAACACTTGCAACAACAGCTTTTCGCGCGCCCGCAACCCTAAGGGGCGATGCAACGCCACCTTGAGAAAGTCATCGGCAAAACCAATCAAACCATAACCTAAGGTCAGCGCGGTCAAGGCCCAGACCCGCGTACTGTCCCGATCAAAGACCGCGACCGCCACCACCATCGCCACTAAGAAAATAATACCGCCCATAGTCGGCGTTCCCTGCTTCTTCAAATGGGCCTGCGGCCCTTCTTGGCGCACCTGCTGTCCTAGTTTGAGCTTTCGCAAAATAGGCAGCACCGCCGGGGTTAATGCGAAGGACGCCACCAACGCCAAAATCCCGGCCTCCACCTCCTTCATGGCCGCGCCTCCCACTGCCGCAGGTGCTCTGTGATCCACTCAAATTGCATACCGCGCGACGCCTTCAACAACACCACGTCACCTGGTTGCAATGTCTCTTGAAGCCATTGCACTGCTTGCTCACGGGAGAAAACCCACGCGGCTGGAAATCCGGTGGCTCTAGCTGCTTCAAACGTCTGACGTGCCCGTTGGCCCACGGCCAGCAATAGGTCGACCCGCTCGGCCGCGTATGCCCCGACTTCTTGATGCCCCGACACCTCTTGGCTGCCTAGTTCCAGCATGTCGCCCAGCACTGCCACCTTGCGCCCCTGGCGCGTCTGGAGCACATCCAAGGCCGCTTTCGTAGACAACGGGCTGGCATTGTAAACGTCTTCCAATACCGTAATCGAGCCAAAGTGTAAAACTCGAATGCGCGAACGGTCGGCGGTCACACGTTCTAGGCCGTCTTTGGCTTCAGCCCAGGAGATTCCCAGCTCCCGCCCCACCAAGAGCGCAGCCGCCACATTATAAGCGTGATGAACACCGAGCCACGGCAGTCGCACCCGCACCCGTTGACCCGACAAATTCACCGTGATCACAGTGTGGGTGTCATGGACCTGCGCGTCTTCAATGCGCGCATCTGCGGCGGCCCTGCCAAACCACTGAACTCTTTTATCCGTCGCTTGGCCTAATTCCTGCACCCACTCGTTGTCGGCGTTCAAGACCGCTAGTCCCATGGGTTTGAGTCCCTGCAAAATTTCGCCTTTGGCCCGCTGAATGGCCTCGATCGAACCCATGAATTCCAAGTGACTCGGACCAACGCTGGAAATGACGGCGACATCGGGCGGCGCTATCCGGGTTAGCTGCAAAATTTCGCCCGGCGCGCGCATGCCCATTTCCGCCACGAAATGCGTCGTCTCGAAAGGTCCGGCAAAAAATGAGAGGGGCAGTCCAATGGCCGTGTTGTAATTGCCCAAGGACGAGGTTGTGGTGTAGCGCGTCCGCAAAACAGCGGTCACCAGTTCTTTGACACTGGTTTTACCGACGCTTCCGGTGATGCCTACGACGGTGATGTGGTTGGCGTCGATGTAGCGCCGCAACAGCGTTCCCATGGCATGCAGCGGCGAGTCCACCCGGATTTGTGGTCCCCCCCGGCGTTGGAAATCACGTTGGACCAATGCCACACCACCCCGCCGCCACACCTCTTCGACAAAGGCGTGCCCATCCGTACGGGTGCCGGGCAGGGCAGCAAATAAAACGCCGCGGCCCGCCTCACGACTATCAATTGCCAAGCGTTCAACACGGGCATCCAAGTCACATGCTTCGCTCTCGCCCCGGGTCCAATCTTGCACCTGTCGCAACGTCAACGCCATCATGCTTGCATTAGCTCCCTCAGCACTTGACGGGCTACTTCGCGGTCGTCGAAGTGAATGGTTCCGTCTCGGTAAATTTGATAGGTTTCGTGTCCCTTGCCCACAATCAGCACAACATCGCCAGGCTGGGCCTGACTCAATGCAATCTTAATGGCGCGCTCGCGGTCCAACTCGACCTGCCAATCGCCATGCACGCGCCGGATCCCAGTCTCGATTTCTCGGATAATGTCCATGGGGTCTTCAGAGCGCGGATTGTCTGCAGTCAACACCGTCCAATCCGCCAACCGTCCCGCCACTTCCCCCATGAGAGGACGCTTGCCCTGATCGCGATCGCCACCCGCCCCAAACACCACGCCAATTTTTCCCTGGGTAAACTCACGGGCGGTGGACAGCGCGTTGCTCAACCCGTCGGGTGTATGGGCGTAGTCAACAATCACGCTGTAGGGTTGGCCCTCGTCGATGCGTTCAAACCGGCCTGGCACTCCTTTATACCGCGCTAAGGAATCGGCCATCGTTTCGGGGGCCAATCCATAAACGTAGCCTACTGTCATCGCTGCCAGCGCATTCTGAACATTGAAGCGGCCTGGCATTCCAAATGCCACCGATTGTCGCAAGCCAGACGGAAAGTGAGCTGTAAACCTGACTCCATCGCTGCTCACCGCAACATCGGTTGCTCGAACATCGACACCAAGTCCCAGTCCGTATGTCACAACCGGCACGCGTGTCAATTCAATCAAGCGACCGGCATACCGATCGTCTCCATTAATCACGGCGGCTTGGGGACCCTTTTTTAACCCAGAGCCAAGGCGCTCGAACAACATCGCCTTAGCCCGAAAATAACTCTCAAAATCCTTGTGGAAGTCTAGGTGGTCTTGAGTCAAATTGGTAAAGACGCCAACGTCATAGTCAACGGTATCGACGCGAGACAGAGCCAAGGCATGGGAGGACACCTCCATCACAGCTGCATGCATGCCGCGATCACCCATGTACCGCAAAATCCGTTGCAGATCTGGAGCCTCTGGTGTCGTGCGCACAACTTTGAAAGTTTCCGGGCCGATGAGCGTATGCAACGTCCCGGTGAGGCCACAAGCCACGTCACTTCCCTCCAGGATAGCCCGTACCAAATGCGTCGTCGTGGTTTTGCCGTTGGTTCCGGTCACACCCACCATCCATAATCGACCTGAAGGATGTCCATAGAAGACATCCGCGGCGTGGGCCAGTGCAGCCCGCGCGTTTGCTACCACAATTGCGGTGGCGCCTGCCGGCAAAGCGTCCGGCCTTTCCACTAAGAACGCGGCCGCACCACGAGCCTGAGCCTCGGCACAGTAAAGATGTCCATCTGTGTGAAACCCTGGTATCGCACAAAACAGGTCTCCCTTTTCTACTTGCCGCGAGTCATGCTGAATCCCGGTCACGGTTACCTGACCATTGCCCACGACGTGCCCCTGACCCATTTGACCGACCAGTTCATCCACCGTCATCCTGCACCCTCGCCTTCCTACCGTCTGCTCGCCCAGATCTCAATGGTCGTCCCGGCCTTAACCTCTGCGCCGGCGGCACGATTCTGACGCACCACACGCCCCGTGGCATGCCCTTGCACCGTCGCCACATTTATCCCTAGATCAAACGCCAAACGATGGGCTTGGGACACCGATAATCCAACAAAATTGGGTACGCTCACCCACTGCAGATAATCGCGTGCCCGATCCCCCAGTTTCAACGTCAACAACGTGCCGGCCGGGCGATATCCGCCATAAGTGACAGATTGCGCCACCACCATGCGTCCATGTCCTTTAAATTGTACCGGAAAACCAAAGGCGGCAGCATCCTCATAGGCAACTTCCGCCGACAAGTCGACCAGATCCGGAACGATGGCCGCGTAACCCGTCCGAGGCCTATTAATCGGTTCGGTACGTGGCACATGAAGATACCGCAGAATGTCCCGCATCAAGCGCCCAAAGACGGGCGCTGCCACTTGTCCGCCGTAAAATGCGCCCACCGGTTCATCGATGGAAACCAGAATGACGGCCTGTGGATTGGGCACCGGCGCAAATCCAATAAATGACGAGATGTAAATGCCATGCTCCGTACGTCCGTTGATAACCTTTTGGGCGGTTCCCGTTTTTCCCGCCACCTTGTAGCCCGGTACCTGCGCCAACTTGCCCGTCCCTCGCTGCACCACGCGTGTCATCATGCGCTGCACCGTCATAGCCACCTCAGGCGAAATGATGCGCCGACCCATTTCGTGCTCGAAACTTTTAACAGTGCGACCATCTGGCGTAAGGATAGCTCGGGCCAGGCGCGGCTTGCGCCACAATCCACCATTGGCGATGGCACTCACCGCCGTTAAAAGTCCCACTGGCGTGACCGTCAGAGTTTGCCCAAACGCCATAATCGCCAAGTCCAAGGCGGTCACCCGTGCTTTACGGGGAATCAGTCCCAACGCCTCCCCGGGAAGGTCAATGCCCGTGCGGCGGTTAATGCCAAATCGATCCAATCCCTCGTAGAAGCGGTCGACACCTAGCGCCAAGCCCAGCGACATGAATCCAACGTTGCACGAATTCTGCACCACATCGCCAAGCGATTCCGCCCCGTGTCCGGCCAATCGCCAACAATTCACACGCCGTCCCAGCACGACTTTAAATCCCGGGCAGAAAAAGCCCGCGTCAGGCGATGTCGCGCCCATCTCCAAGGCCGTGGCCAAGGTGACCGGCTTAAATATCGAGCCGGGGGGAATGGCATCCGATACGGCCAACACCCGATACCGCTTCGGATCGGATTCGCGAAACTTATTGGGGTCAAAACCCGGACGCTGCACTAAAGCCAAAATCCCGCCGCTGTCCGGGTGCATCACCGTAATCATCACAGCCTTGCCGCCCGTCGCCATCATGGCCCGAGCCGCAGCCCGCTCCGCCATCCACTGGATGTTCTCGTCGATACTAAGTTCCAGCGTGTCGCCTTGATGCGAGGGCACAATGCGCTGGTACGCAAAGGCCGGAGTGCCTCCACGCGCATCAAATTCTTCTTGAATTGCCCCCGGGCGGCCCATCAAATACTTGTTATAGGTCCACTCAACCCCACTCAGGCCTTGATTGTCGATGCCTGTAAACCCTAGCACGGCGCCGGCCAAACTGCCCTCCGGGTAGTAGCGCGCCGTTTCCGTCAGAAGATGAATACCGGGCAAGCTTGCCAACTGCCGCTTTAAGGCGTCCACTTCGCTGGGGCTGAGTCGGCGTTTAATCCACACAAACCCCTGGCGGCGCTTGAGGCGCCGCAACACCCGACTTTGCTCAAGATTCAGCGTGTCGGCCAAAATGATACTGTCGCTAATTCTCTTCCCCCGTGCCTGCACCGGAACGGCATAGACGGAATAGGCGTGATGACCACCCGCCAGTAAGCGCCCGTTGCGGTCCACAATATTGCCGCGAAATGGCGCCAAGGGCACTGATCGGAAGTGAATTCCATCCGCCAGCTTCTTCAACTTGTCCGCGTCCAAGGCTTGTATCGTCACCAGTCGACTCCCCACGAGGAGATCAAATAACCCAAAACCCACTAACGCCACAAAATTTCGCCGCTTTAACGTCAGTGCCGGACGGTCGTTCATATCGGAATGACCTCCCTGCCGCCCCAGGGACGGGCTGATTACTTCCGATATGTATGACACGAAGGGCCAGGCAAGAACTTAGGGGATAGGGCCCGGTTTCGACCCATTATCCGGTCCGGCATACGGCTTGATCTTCCAATATTTGAACAAAAAGGCTGCGATGTGTGACCACACGGGCGCAGACACTTGATCGCCATAAAACAGCTTGCCCACCGGGCGATTGATCGACACCAACATGATAAACTTGGGATGCGGCATCGGAGCATAGCCCAAATAGGAAGCGACAAAGTCCGTATTGGACGTTTTGCCATCCACAATTTTCTGGGCGGTGCCGGTCTTACCAGCAATAATGTATCCCGGCACTTGGGCGGGCACCCCGGTACCTTGGGTGGCTTCCAGCACCATCATGTGTTGAATTTCTTTGGCCACTTTCACGGGCATGGGGCGCGACTCCACCCGCACCGGCGTCCGGCGCAACACAGTTCCGGTTGGACTCAAAATGGCTTTAACAATATGCGGCTGCACCAACGTGCCGTCGTTGGCGACGGCATTGTCCGCCGTGATAACCTGCATCGCCGTGGCCGCAAATCCCTGGCCAAATCCCATCGTCGCTAGGTCAACCGCATTCACTTGTGAGAGCGGCAACCAAACGCCATTGGAGTCTCCCGGAAGTCCTACATCGCTCGGGTGATCGTATTGAAACAGCTTGACAAAGTGATAGAAGGCGGATGCCCCCACTTTGAGTACCACATCCATGAAGACCTGGTCCGACGAGACTTCCAGTCCACGCGTCAACGTAATCCAACCCCAGCCGCCTGGCTTCCAGTCGTCAATGCGGACCCCATCCACAATCTTATACCCATCGGTATAAAACATGGTATTGGGCGTGACCAAACTCAGAGTCAACGCAGCAGCGGCCGTGGCCGGCTTAAATATTGAACCGGGCGGGAACGGGTCCTGTACGGCATAGTCGGTTTCCTCCAACGGCGTAGCCGTCGAAGGGTTATTCGGATTAAAGTCTGGCCAATTTGCCAAGGCGATAATGGCCCCCGTGTGAATATTCATAATGATGACGGTGCCATTTTTCGCATGAGCCCGTTTAATTCCCCAAGCCAGCCACTTTTGTGCCACCGCCTCGACATCGCTATCAATCGTCAGTTGAACCGTGTCGCCGGGCTTAGGCGGTGTATAGGCTTCTTGCCAGGGAAGCATTGGTTGCCCCGCCGCATTGACCCGAACAGTCCACTCCCCCGGTTTGCCGCTCAGGATTTTGTTGTCTTCATACTCAATTCCCGCCAAGCCCTGGTCGTTACTGCCCACGAACCCAAGCACTTGCGACGCTAATGTCCCGTCCGGATATTCACGCCCACTCACCGGTATCGTGGAAATGCCAACGAGATTGAGGCGGCTGATCTTGTTCGCGACGGCAGGGCTGACCGAATCGTCAAGCACCGCGTACCACGACCCATTATCCAAGACTGATTTCAGTTGACGAACGCTAAAAGGCAGGTAATGAGCCAGTGTGCGCGCTTCTTGTTGGGGGTCGGTCACATAGCGCGGTGCTGCCACCACTTGATCGCGCGGCACATCCATGGCCAAGATTTGTCCATTCGCATCCACAATGTCCCCTCGCGGCGCGGGCAGACTAATGTGCTGCAACTGAAAACTGGCTTCGTAGGCGTCCAAACTGGGATTGTCCGCCACTTGGATGATGACCAAGCGCACCATTAAAAACCCCATAAAGGCAGATGTTCCCAACGTCAACCACAGCGCGCGTTGACGCGACAGCCAGCGATAGCCTTTGCCGCTCATTGTCCCAAGGTATGCGCCAGATGCGCAATCCAGTTCGTAATGCGCGGCACCGGGGCAAGGGGTTTGACTTTCGCTGTTGCTCTCTGAGCTGACAGTCGCGCCGCAACCGTCTTTGGCGCGACTAATGTCACCTTCAAGCGGGCCGCGTCGTGCATCAACGCCTGCGCCGACGTCAACGACGCCACCGAAGCCGCTAATGACTGGTTTTGGCGCAATAGCGCCGCATACTGTTGGTTCAATTGGTCATACTGATATGACATCGTAATAACATGCACGGCCAAAATTGTCGCCGCCATGCCACCAACCCATAGCGCGCTAATCCATCCCACAACCGGCACCCATTGGGCAAGCCTGCGCGAGCGCGCTTTGGGTTTGGCTTTGGGCTTGACCCGCTCTTCCCAGGATCGGGCCAATGTCCCCTCACTGTGCGTGCGCCAGACTTGTTCCTCGTCCACCATGCCATGAACCCCCCGAATCATCTGCGATTATGTCGCTTGCGCCATAAAAACCATGAATTTTGTCGAACACGAGGTCAGACCCGTCCCGTAGATCAAAAGCCATTAGTGGGTCAGTTTTTCCACAGCCCTCAGTTTGGCCGAGCGAGAACGCGGGTTGTCGGCCAATTCTTGAGCATTGGCCATCAACGGGTGCCGCGTCACCAAACGCCCCTCAGACTGCGTCGACCAATCGCGAAAGCGATTTTTCACGATGCGGTCTTCCAATGAATGAAAAGCGATCACCACGAGGCGCCCAGACGGCACTAGCACGTGCCAACCTTCTTCTAATCCTTCGTTCAAGGCTCCCAATTCGTCGTTCACCCAAATGCGCAACGCTTGAAACGTTCGTCGCGCCGGATGGCCTCCGCTGCGGCGCGCCGCAGCCGGAACCGCGGCACGAATAATGTCGACCAATTGCCCACTGGTTCGAATCGGCTCGACTTGCCGAGCCTGAACGATAAACTGCGCGATGCGAGCGGCCCAACGTTCCTCCCCAAACGTCTGCAGGGCATGGCGAATTTCCTGCTCGGGACGTTGATTAATCAACCGAAACGCTGTCAGCGGATTGTCTAAATCCATGCGCATGTCGAGGGGCGCATCTTCCTGCTGATATGAAAAACCTCGTTCGCGCTGGTCCAACTGGGGCGATGAAACACCCAAGTCAAAAAGAATACCTGAAACTTGCCGAACTCCAATCGATGCTAAAAGTGCGGTCAGATACCGAAAATTACCCTTGAGTACATTGCAGCGATCCGTGTACGCCGCCAGACGGTCTGTCGCATAGCTCAGCGCGTAGGCATCCTGGTCCACGCCGATGAGGCGCAGGTCGGGATAGGTTTGCAAGAGCTTGAGGGCGTGCCCTCCAGCCCCCAGGGTCGCGTCGACATAGACGCCCGTGGCATCAGTAACTAGAAGATCCAAAACTTCTTTTGGCATTACGCTCTGATGCTCAAACTGGACCATGCCGTCACCCGCTTCCTTGGTGGCTAAAAGCCAAACTCGACCATCTTTTCCGCTACATCCTCGTATCCTGCCTGCGCCTGAGTTTGATAGGCTTGCCAACGCTCCAGCGCCCACAACTCCACGCGATTAGATACGCCCACTAACACCACCTCTTTCACGACGGCCGCATATTCACGCAGCCTCGGCGGAATCGTTACCCGCGACTGCCGATCAACCTCTACGTCTTGGGCCCCCGCCAAAAAGAGACGCTGAAAGGCGCGGGCGCTCGCGTTAGTCAGCGGTAACGCCTTCAGTCGCTCTTCTAATTTTTTCCACTCTCCCATGGGATATAAAAACAGGCAGCCGTCCAACCCCTTCGTCATCACAAAATGCGCATCGAGATCGTCCCGCAGGCGTGCCGGAATAATGATCCGCCCCTTCTCATCCAGAGCGTGGGAAAATTCCCCCATCATCATCCCCGAAGCACCCCCGTTTCCTCCACTTCAACCCACTTTCCTCCACATATTCGCCCTTCATCCTAACATTCCTGCTGGCACAGCCAAAGTTTTAATTGACAAATTCCCGATTAAATTGAGGATCCCCGAACAAGCGACCAACTATGTCCAAGATTATGGCCATTTCCGTCGATTGCCGGGACAGAGCCGTGCCACTTTCTGCTTGATCGGCACACCGCAGCAGGAAACGAACGCCCAGATCGCATCCCTCAGCCGACGGTAGAACTACGCAAGACCTGAGTTCCTGCCAAGCTCACACGAAACGTCCACGAGTTGAACCAATAGCCCGACTCGGCGTCGCCACGACAATATCTGGCAGAGACGTTGTGCGCGCCCCACTGGCCATATGCGCGACCACCGGGAGAAAATGCCATAGGAGAAAGGTTGAACAGTCAGGGGAATATTTATCCCATAAAATGCCAAATTCCTGCTGTTCAGCAAAAGTGCAGAAGAGCCAATAGACTTAGACCGACTTTCACCACGCCGGTCCTGAGGATCAGGCGGGCTGTCACATCACGGCTGGGTGGTTTGTGGCCTTGGACCGCGCTGTGTCACTGCAACACCTATTTTGGCGACGACGCCGGCACTCATTGGACGATCTCGAACTGTCTCCCTATTGAACCATACAAGGTCCCATATCCCCAGCGCGCCGACAAAAAACCCGCCAAGCCTAACGCTCGACGGGAAACCCTTGGTGGAGACGAGGGAAGTCGAACCCCTGACCTCTAGAGTGCGATTCTAGCGCCGCTAGATTTCTGGCGTGTACTACGATCCGGATTTTTTGCGCTGTGCTAGAGACCGCATTCTGCTTGGGGTTGACACTGGGGCTGAAAAAACCTTACCCCAATCGTGCACGGAATCATGCGCCTTGCCAAGCTCGGGTCGGCCTGGTTGGTGGAATTTGACCCCAGCGGAATCATTCGGAAGAAAACGGCATCACGGCAACAAAAACGGGCCTGCTCTGGTAAATTTGAGGTAACACACCAATCAATTTCGAAGGAGCGTGCCCGTCGCCTGGACGGTGACCCCGGCGTCATCGCCGACATCACGGAAGCCCCGACGTTACTCGCCCAACTACAAGACAAACATTCGCTCGCTTTGTGAGCGGTCCGCATATGGATTGGGGACCGGGCCTACGATAGCACGGTCTGGATCCAAAGCCTGTGGGACGATTATCGAATTAAACCGGTCATCGAGATTCGCAAGATGAGGAAGGATGGGGAGGCGACTCGGTTGCTCCCCAGCTAGACCACGGTCACCTACAATTATCGCGGCGAGGTGTTTTGCCATCACCCCGAGACGGGTGAGGCACACCGGATGGCCCATGGGAGGTTTAAGCAGGCCGCGAAACCCTCAAAAGTTTGCATCACCGGATGGTGGATGACTCCATGCAAGCTAAAAAAGAATAGGCCACCATCATTGAGAACCCTATTTCAAAACGTATTTCTTGTGAACACGCGAAATCAAGGCCTTCCTATCATGAGAGGACGCGGGTTTCCAGGTTCGGTGGAGCACCCCTTGTTGATGCACCCTGCAAGTCTTAATCCAGTGGACTTGCAACACCTAACGGCACGAATCCCAAGAAGCATTCGTATGGAATTCAGTTCATATTCAGAGCGAGACCTTGATAGACGGGAGAATGCAGGTTAAACTATTCATGCTAGAGCGCTCAAGCATAGGGGGTGGCCCCAGTCAAAGAGGAGATTCACAAAGGTCTTGAAGCCAAACCGGTCAAAAACCCTGCCGCGGTGGCCCTGGGCCGATTAGGTGGAAAAAAAGGTGGTCACGCCAGGGCGGACGCGCTATCGACAGACCGCCGTCGAGAAATTGCTCAAAAGGCAGCCCAAGCCAGGTGGAGGAAAGAACGTGACAAGTCCAATCGAGATGAACACCGAGCCCCTTGAACGAGCATGCGCTACGATTACGTCAATGCGACAAAAACCGTTGCTCATCCTATATTACGATGATTACAGTGGCGTGATGAGTGGTGAGGATGTACGTTATTGTTATAAGGTAATGCGGTCCAGCGGATTATCTGTAGAAGAACCCTTGCCCGACCTCGATGTACTGGTGCATACGTCCGGAGGAGATCCCACGGCCGCTTATCGGCTTGCCAAGTGTATCCGGCACTTTGCTAAAGCGGTTTCGTTTCTAGTTCCGGAATACGCGTATAGTGCAGGAACATTATTGTGCTTATCAGGAAATGAAGTTCGGTTTGGACACAACGCCGGATTATCACCCATTGACATATCGTTGGAAAGCGAGAATGAGCGGATTGAGCTTACCGCTATCGATTATTTCATTAAATTCGTAAGTGCCAGTCAGGACGCAATCCAGGGTGTATTGCGGAAAAACGGTGTCTCGGAACCGAGCCCTGTCGGGTCGGACTTGCTAGTGAGACTGGTTGACCAAGTTCAAGCCATTAAAGTAGGGAGCTACTATCGGCAGAGAACGCTCACAGGACACTATGCAGAAGAATTGCTCGATCAGTATATGCTTGTCGGGTTCCCCAATTCTTCCGGAAGGCGAAACCGAATCGTCCAGGAGCTACTATTTAGCGCCCCTGCCCACGAATTTCATGTAGACCACGAGCGAAGTGCCGCATTGGGCTTGGTAAGTCATAAAATGTCCACCAAGGAGTCTGACGCAACCAAAGGCCTTGTTGAGGTCCTGGCGGATATGAAACAAGACGGCCATATATGTCAGAGCATTAACGACTGGCAGACGTTCCCATTCTTTTTCCTCGCAAGCCCTCAGGAGGATGAGAACTCAAAAAATGGGGATGATGGGGCAAACGGTAGTGGAAGGGAGAAATAGTCATGGCCGATAAGAAGCTTTTGAAGGCCCTGGAATTGCATCAACGAGAAACAGAGGAACGAAGGGAGCAGATTGCCCAACAAACAGGAAAATCGGTGCAAGAAATATTCAATCGGATTAACGCCGTACCACTGGGGAATCGTCGTAGGCCTTCTAGCACCGCCAATAAACGACCTTCTCAGAAAGACGACAACTGACGCGGTGTAACTTTAAAATGCCAACCAGGCAGCCTCGTTCGAGGCTCCTGTCGCTTTAATAATGCGGCCGGTCCCACCATTTCTTCGCACGCAAGGCCTGAAAGATTATGATGTCGTGGTCCGTGGCGTTTTTTTTAACGTGACGAGCTCCTCCTGAAACACGGCTTGTCGGGCTGGATCGGCCTTGGCCAGGACATATGTCGGGCGCGTCCAGCTGAACCCGTGCCG
>PXYV01000055.1 GCA_003023745.1 Sulfobacillus acidophilus
CGCGGGCGTCTTCTAACATCCGCATCAAAGGTTCATCCGGGGTGATCTCCAGCACTCACTGCAAGCGCTCCAAATCCCCCAGGGGTTGCATCTCTTCCCATGAAAAGAACTTGAGTTGTGGTATAATCGCCATGACGGGCACGTTCCTTCGAAATGGTTTAGCTGATCACTTCCATTTTACCAGGGCACGCCCGTTTTTTGGCGCCGTGATGCCATTTTCTCCAAATAGGCGCCGCTGGGGTCAAATTCCCCCATCCAAGCCCGGCCATGCCTTGCAAGGCGCATGATTCCATCCAAGATTGGGGTAAAGTTTTTTCAGCCCCAGCGTCAATCCCAATCAGAATGCGGTGTCTAACACAGCGCAAAAAGCTCTATCGGCAGCGATGGCCTAACGGATTTACCTGCTCCAAGTGTCAAGGAACCAAGTGCTGGACGGTTCACCGGTCCGGACGGACCGGCACTTTGTATGAATACAGTGCTTGTGGACATCAAGATTCGATCACGGCCGGAACGATTTTTCATCGCACAAAAGTACCTTTGCGCGTGTGGTTTGTAGCCATTTTCCTGATCGCGGTCCATAAAGGGGGAACATCGGCTCTCGCGCTAAGCCGAGAACTGGGGTTACGGTATGCCACCGCCTGGTTATTGCATCATAAGATTCCGTTGGCTATGACCGATCGCAATGCGCAGTACCAGTTGGGCGGATTGGTGGAACTCGACGACGCCTATTTTGGAGGAGTCAGTCATGGTGCTGGAAAACGGGGCCGCGGGACGGCCCAAGATTCGGTGGTCATCGGGGTGAGTTTGAACGAAAAAGACCATCCTCAGTCTGTTTTTTTGGAAGCCGTCGAGTCTGTAAAGAAGGAAACGGGGTTGGACGTGCTGAAACGTCGGGTCGAGCCGTACGGGGTGTGGTTGAGTGATGGCGCGGACATCTATGCGGCCGGAGCGAAAGCCCATGAAGCGGATCATCGGGTCACGTTGAGCACTGATCCCGAGGCGCCCGAGGTTTTTCACTGGGTCAATACGGTGATTAGTCTAGCGAAAACGTTTATTGATGGCACCTATCACGGGCGCGGACGCGCCCGGCGCCAGCTCTATTTGGAAGAATTCACCTACCGCTTGAATCGCTGGCATATGGGGACGCGGATTGCAGATCGCTTGCTTGTGGCTTGCCTGAGCAGCCGGCCGCCCCCGAACGCGACCTAACTTAGGCGACCGAGCCCGATGGGTTATGTTCCCACGAATAACTCCCTTCTTTCCGCGGACGACTCCGTGGGATTGGGGAAGTTGCGTCGGTACAGCTTATCGCCGACGCCAAGCCACTGCTATGACACTCAGTGTCACATTACCAGGAAAATCCCCGCAGAATTTCGATCGATTGCCTATCTAATCTATAGGCCTATAATCGTACCTAAACTTATGTTTAGTAAGTTTTCTGGAGGCCGCGCCCTGCAACCTGACTTATCTAGGGATGTATGATCCATTAACCCGCATGACGGGTTCCTATACGCCGCCGTTCGCCTCATTCTGGCAGGATATTCCTCCCTATGGGTAAAGATTAGAGGCACAGACAGGGCGTGTATAGCTCGCGGGTCAATCCGCCATTCTAGCTCCAGAGATTTTGGGAGGAATGGGGATATGCCGCCTGTCAAAATGAAAAAACCCTTAATGGCTGCAATCGGATTAGGCCTCAGCGGCTGCGGGGCTGACTATTCGGTTTTTCATCCGGCCGGCCCGGTCGCCCAATCCGAGTTAAATGCCGTCGTAATCAGTACCATCGTCGTGGCTGTCATTATCTTCTTGATTTGGGGGCTTTGGCTTTATGTGCTCATCCGCTTTCGCGATACCCCGCGCAATCATGCCCCGTATCGCCCCAACTGGCGCCAAAGCCGACCCTTGGAGATTGCCATTTTTGCGTTGCCGGTGGCCGCTTTGCTGGTCTTAGCAGTGCCAACCGTGAAAAAGACCTATGCTCTGGCCCATGTTCCGAGTCGTCATCCGTTAGTGGTCGATGTGACCTCTTTAGACTACAAATGGGTATTTCAGTACCCGCGCCAACACATTGCCACCGTCAATTACTTCTACATTCCCATTGGGCGACCTGTCCTGTTTCAACTCACCGCGCACTCTCCCATGACCGCGCTGTGGGCGCCCAATCTGGGCGGGATGGAATATGCCATGCCCAACCGCGTCCTGCCGCTATGGCTTGAAGCCACCCGCACGGGCACATTTCTCGGACGCAATGCCAACTATAACGGAATCGATTATTGGTGTATGACGTTTCTGGTCCATGCCGTTTCACCGCTCCGCTTCACGCGGTGGGTGAAGCGGATCCAAACAACCAAACCATCTTTGACCGTCGCCGATTGGCGCCAATTATCCCGCCACACGGTCGCCGCGCCTCAGGCCTATTCCAATTACCCTGCCGACACGTTCCCGGAAAAGCCAACTCAGTTTACGGTTCGGGGGCTATACTACGTCCCCACCCATAAGCCCTAAAACGCACAAGGAGTCGTTGTCTATGAAGGCATGGGCCATCCATCTGATGAAATTACTGTTCCCGCCGCGCGTCTTGTTGCCCGATATTATCGGCATCGATATTGGGCTGACAATTGCCGCTCTGGCGCTGTTGGTGTATTTGACCAAAACACACCGTTGGGGATGGCTCTGGCGAGAATGGCTGACCACGGTCGACCATAAGCGCATCGGCATTATGTATTTAATTGCCGCACTCATCATGCTCTTTCGCGGTGGTGTCGACGCGCTCATGATTCGCACGCAGTTGATTGGTCCGCACGAGCATTTTATGGGAATTCAACAGTACGACGAGGTGTTCACCACCCACGGCACCGTCATGATTTTCTTCATGGCCATGCCGTTAGTCATTGCCCTATTTAATGTGGCCGTGCCGCTCATGATCGGAGCCCGCGACGTAGCCTTCCCGCGCTTAAACGCCATTAGTTTTTGGCTGTTTGCGGTCGGCGCGATTTTGCTGAATGTGTCGTTTTCCATTGGCGGATCGCCGGATGCCGGATGGACATCATATGCGCCGTATTCCGAGCTTGCCTTTGATCCCGGGGTGGGCGAAAACTATTTTCTGCTGTCGTTGCAAGTCGCCGGCATCGGCACCATTGCCACGGCTGTCAACTTTCTCGTCACGGTGTTACGCCTGCGCGCGCCAGGCATGTCGTTATCCAAGATGCCCGTGTTCGCCTGGTCTGCCCTGATCACCTCCTCCCTCATCCTCTTTGCATTTCCTCCCCTGACCGTGGCCATGGGCCTAACCATGCTGGACCGTCTATTTCACGCATCGTTCTTCACGGTATCCCATCAAGGGATGCCCATGATGTACGTCAACCTCTTTTGGATCTTTGGCCACCCCGAGGTTTACATTCTCATCATGCCGGCATTCGGCATTTTTTCGGAGGTCGTCCCCACCTTTTCACGAAAAGCCCTGTTTGGCTATGACGCCATGGTCGTGTCGTTGCTGGCTATCTCCTTCTTAAGTTATGGGGTGTGGGTGCATCATTTCTTTGAAATGGGAGCCGGCCCTACCGTCAACGTGTTTTTCGGCCTCTCGACCATGTTAATTGCGATTCCCACCGGGGTCAAAATGTTCAACTGGATTTTCACGATGTGGGGAGGTCGCATTCGTCTCACCGTGCCCATGTTGTGGCAACTATCGTTTATTCCCACCTTTGTGGTTGGCGGCGCGACCGGCGTCATGCTGGCGGTCGTACCAGGCGATTATCAATACCACAACACCTACTTCTTAATCGCCCACTTTCACAATGTCATTGTCGGCGGAACGGTTTTCGGCCTGTTGTCGGGCATGTACTATTGGTGGTCCAAAATGTTTGGCTGGCAGCTAAACCAGCGTCAGGGCACCTGGGCGTTCGCTTTTTTCTTTGCCGGATTTTGGCTCACCTTCATGCCCCAGTACTTTCTCGGATTCATGGGAATGGTGCGGCGCATGGGCACGTATCCGGCAGGGCTGGGATGGACCGCATTTAATTTCTGGTCCACCATCGGATCCTATCTCATGGCAATCGGCTTTCTTATCATGGTGTACAACATTGTCTGGAGCCGTATGCATCCCAACTGGGATACGACCGGCGATCCTTGGGACGGCCGCACATTAGAATGGTCATTGCCATCACCGGCACCGATCTATAACTTTGCCCGCATTCCCGTAGTGCATGAGCGCGACGCCTGGTGGGAGATGAAACTCCAGGACCGCACCGACGAGGTAAAAATTTCGGTGGATTCGGTCGAACCGATACACCTCCCTAAAAACTCCCCGATGCCCATTATTCTTGGGTTGGCCTTTCTCGTCGGCTCGATCGGCATGGTTTTTTCCTGGTTTTGGCTGGCCATTTTAGGTGCGCTCGGCATTGTGGCTGACTTGGCCTACGGTTCGTTTGCCGACCAGACCGAAATAACGCTGGACCCGCACTATATCATTGAGACCGAATCGGCCTTGGGGAGGCTTCAATCATGAGCACGCCAACCACATTGCCCAAAGAATTTCAAGACCAACAAGAAAGCATTCGCATCATGGGGTTTTGGGTCTTTCTGGCCACCGACGTTGCCCTCTTCGGCTGCCTCTTTTCCGTGTATGCGGTGTTTCGAAGCCGCGTGGCACTGGGGCCCACCCCTCATCAAATCTTCAGCTTAGGTCCAGTATTGCTCGAAACCCTCATTTTGCTGACCTCTAGCTTTACGATAAGTCTCAGTCTATTCGCCGCTCGCCGCGATCGCCTCAAACCCGCTCTTTATTGCCTTATCCTCACTTTATTGCTCGGAGCCAGTTTTGTGACCTTGGAAATTCGGGAGTTTAGCCATGACGTGATGGCGGGACACACCTGGCACCAAAGCGCCTTTCTTTCCGCGTTTTTTACACTGGTCGGAACTCACGGCAGTCACGTCACGTTTGGGGTGGTTTGGGCCATTATGTTGTCCATGCAGTTAGCTCTGCGCGGGCTGACCGTCATCAACCGCCGCAAGCTCTATACGTTCGCACTGTATTGGCATTTTCTCGACATTGTCTGGATCTTTCTCTTTTCCATCGTGTATCTCACAGGCATCGCCTGATTTTGATTGACGGAGGTATTCATGCAGATGGAGCGCGACATATCGCACGTCCCCACCGGGCGAGGGGATGAAGTCGAAATTCATGGTCTGGCCCCTCATCTTCACATGACCCGCTTCCCGACCCAGCAAATTATCGGCTACCTGGTCTCGCTCCTCTTAACCCTGTTCGCGTTTGCCCTCGTCGCCTATCATTGGCTGCCCCTCAATCTGCTGGTAATCGTTGTCGTGTGTCTCGCCTTTGTGCAAGGGGCCATCCAACTGGGAATCTATATGCATTTGCGGGAAGGCCGGGGCACCCTGTGGCATCTACCGGTGCTGGGACTGGCAGGATTCGTGGGGTTGGGGATTGTCGGGTTTTCAATCTGGATTATGTTGTTCAAGTCAGGGGTTTCCTAAGCTAAAAGGTGGTCTGGCACAGCGAACTCGAAGAGTCCGCTTACTATGGCTGTCCCTAGGGCTAATACGGTGTCGGGGGCCATGTGATAGGCGAATCGAGACACCAAGAAGTAATATACCTCAATCAATATCCCCGTCACGGCAAACTGCACCATGGCCTGTGACCCGCGATTTTTTAGGGGCAGCACGTACCTTAACAGCAACATAGCGGCCAGCGCAGCCGCAATGCCTAAAGACACCATCGCCCAAATCCCGGTCTTCGTGGAAAGTGGGACAATGCCCTGACCAACCCAAATCGCCAACGCAACCAGAACAACCCGAACCAAGCCCCGTAAAATCGTCATGACATCATCCTCTCCCCGTAGTGTGAGGAGAGGCGCACGAAATATACGAAGCGCGAATCCGTCACACGTGTTTGAGGAGATTGAGGGCGGCATTGAAGCGGGATGCCCGTTAAGAGCGCGAACGATATATCGAGCTGTTATGCGCGCGCGACCGCCTCTCGCTCGGCTCATTAGAACCTCATTCCTCGGGGCGGCTTTTCCTCCAATCCCCCCAAGCATCGTATGCCCAATTGAGAGGTCAATCTCGGTGCCTATGTGCCACGATGAATGGCATCCGTCCGACTGTTAGCGCGGATCGCCAAACAGTTCCGGCCGCACAGTCTTCATCACCTTGGAAACCTCGATGTCTTGTGGAATATCCGATGAGCCCAGCATCTCAGCGATATTCCGAAAATCGACATCCTTACGATTCTGGCTCATCTTAGCCGCCGCTTCAATGCGCGCCACATCCACTGCCAACCCCACAATGCCGCGCATCTGTTGGCGGCGAAAGTCCTCAGTCAGTGTATGCCACAGCCGGGCATTGGGCCGCCCATTTTCATATCGTGCCACTAAATTTTCTAAGAACACCTCGAGCTGCGCATCATCCATCATCCGGCACGCCCCGTACACATGAATGGCGACATAATTCCACGTCGGCACATTTTGCTCTTGATACCAGGACGGCGAAATATACGTGTGAGGTCCCTGAAAGATGACAAGCACCTCGACATTATTCGGGGCCGCCTTCCACATCGGATTATTGCGCGCCACATGACCCTCCAGCACAAGGCGACCGTCGCGTTCGCGCCATTCCCAGGGCACATGCACGGCAATCGGTTTGTTCCCGTCAGATGCGACCAAGATGCCAAAAGGATACCGAGTAAGATACTCACTAATTTGGTCGCGGTCCTCGATACGGTAGTAATGAGGAATATACATCTCGGTGTGACGCCCGGTCGACGCAGCGCACAAAACGGGCCGCCCACGTAACCACGGCACTGACACGACGCTGTCGCGCCGTCGATGCCGCTACCCACCAGGCTTCCTCCCTTCTGCTCAACTATGTACCTCATCGTGTGGTAACCGCGCGCAGAGGTCAAGGTGTTGGACAGCTTTTCTCATAAATTTATGGATATTGGCAATCTGAGGTCGGATCATCTCCTGCCGCCTCGCCGCGTGATTCGGCCTGTTTTCTGCAAAACCTGGTTGAGCGGGCCTCCGAAGCAACTCTGTTGGATTGTGCAAAGGTGGTTGAATCGGCCGCCTCGGTTAGTGACCTCATGCACATCCCTCGGGCCGGATAGCGCATGGTTCACATCGTCAAGGAATGGCGTCGATTATTCGTCCAGACTTCCAACATGGCTGCCGGACTCGAGCCGACAATCCATCGTAGAATAGTCCGTAAAAGGGCTATTGGGAGTTTTGTATGAGTCGATTCGTGTATCGTGTGCTTGCGCTTCAGCGCATCTTCGAGCGTGAAATCGCGCGCTCTGTGGTCAGTCGGGAACGATTATCGAAAGTTACCCGGATGACACACCGCATGCCACTCGCCCAGTAGAGGCATTCCATAATCCTTTACCTTAAGCACCGAAACAAGCTCAGTTCTTAGTAAAATTGCTGAACTCTATGTCGTAAATTTAGGAATCGATCTACTAGTGATAGGGTGTGGCCGGGACCGTCCCCTACATGTGGTGATCGCGGATAATCTGCACGATGAGGAGACCATTGTCATTACCGTCTATCAGCCGGACCCGATGCGATGGGACGCAAGTTTTTCAAGGAGGCAGCCAGGACCTGCGTGATTTGCAAGAGCGGAACACCGGAAGCTGGGAAGACCACGGTCACCTTAGCGCGAGGCAAAGCCCTCATCGTCTTTCGCCGAGTGTCGGCCCGGATTTGCCCCAACTGCGGGGAGACTTATCTCGACGACGGCGTGGTCGACGAATTGTACCATGCCGCTGATCAGGCTGCCAAAGCGGGCGTGGAAGTCGACGTGCGCGAATTTCATCACGTCTGGGCGTAGCGGGTAACATCAAGTACTGGTGCGTTTATGAGGGTGTATATGCGCTAGCCTGCGCATCCATAATGTGGCTTGCAAGTGGCGCACGAGCCACATCCGTCGCTACCGAAATCTTTGCATCAGCGGCATTTCTCGACAGAGGCATGCGCCTGTCCGAAGTGTCTCAACGGGACTTGCCACCCGCACCCAAGAAGGCTTTTCTCCTCACACGATTCCGGCCTATCGCTTGCAACACCAGATCCGCATTCGTGAGGTCGGAGACTTAAGTCTGGCCGCAGTGACAATGGACCTTTTGCGCACCCATCTGACGCATCATGGTTATCTTCAGTCGTCGAGCTTGGGCCACAAAATCCAGGCCATCAAAGGCCTGTTCCGCTGGGCGGAAGACGAAGGGATTTGTGCCCCTAAGTTAAAAGAGCTGAAATTGGGCCAACGGGTACCGAAGGCTCTGACGATGGAGAAGTTGGAATGGCTACGCGACGCTTGTCGCACCACGCCATCCTCCTAACGCCATGCGAAGCCCGCGACATGCACGGGTACGGGCAAAAGTCACTACGCGTGCTAATCAGCGGTATTCGGGGGCGTTAGCGCAGTAGCATCTGCGTCATCGTTGAGAGTGACCCGCCGTCGTCGGCGGATTCCAACCCACGGAAGGGTAGCATGGATCAAACCCGGACCGTGTCTTCCAACCTCAGCGAAGTAGCCGACGAAGGCCGTTTGGACTCAACAAGGCAAAATTTCCAACCCCAGACTGCACATAGCCCGGTGTATCGACGAGCTCCCTGACCTCGTCGTGTTTGATGGTCAATTCAGCCCGCATCAGACCCTCAATCCTTTGACAACAGCTTTTCCATGGCCATGACATCCACAAATTGACCGTCTAAAATACCTTGTTGAAAAAAGGTTCCCACCGTGCGATATCCCTGCTTTCGATAAAGCCGCTGACCCGCCTCGTTAAAAGGGAAGGTAAAAAGAACAATTTTATAAAATCCTTGAGCTTGCGCTACTGGTTCGATGGCTTTTAACAGGGCGCTGCCGACACCCCGACCGCGCCACCGACGCCCAACATAGACCGATAAATCCGCCACTCCGGCATAAGCACAACGGGAAGAATAGGGATTCAAGGATACCCACCCTACCACACCATCACCGGCCATGTCGGCGACGAGAACACGATAGCGTTGTTGATGAACTGAGAACCACGCTTCAATATAATCCTGATCCTTGGGCTCCTCTTCCAAAGTCGCAATGCGATCTACGATACCTTCGTTATAGATGGCTAAAATTGCTTCAAGATCCGTTGCTTCAGCTGGGCGAACCACCATATCCTGCACCCTCTCCACAATAATCAAAGTGAAGGAACGTTTCGCTGCCATAGGACGCCAAATCGGTCGGCGCTATTTTTCACAAAAAGAAACTTCTCAAATTCCCTTTTGGTGCCATGGCATCCGCCGAATCAAACGGCCCTCACCTCGAAAAATCCATCAACTGCCGTGGCGTCGATTTCCCTTCCTCGACTATACCAAATTCTACGGATGTCTCACCCCGGCGCCATCGCCCGACTCTAAAGATCGCCTCCATCTTTTGCTTGACACCTATATAACGATATATTATTGTATATGCAAGACAGTTGCATTTATAAATGAAAGGACGGGGTAGCCATGGTGAATTTGTGGGATCCACATATCGGTCTCGCCGTGGGTGTGGTCTTGGCTACAGCATTTCTTTTGGGAATGGTCCATGGCATCACACCGGATGAACACACCTGGCCGATTACTTTTAGTTATGCGATTGGCAGCTACTCAACCCGTAAGGGCATCATCGCCGGGCTGACCTTTTCGGCCGCTTTTACGGTGCAGCGCGCCATCGCCAGCGAGCTCGCATATCTCGCCTTTGATCGCTGGTTTACCATCGGGTCGATCGTAGACTATATCGTATACATCATTGTCGGATCGGTCATGATTTGGGCGGCACGCTATATTTTGCGGGGTCAGCACTGGCACTTGTTGGCATTCGGCCACCATAATGCGGATACACCGACGGCGCACGACGTCAAATGGTGGATGCCCTTAATTCATGGATTCATTGCTGGTTGGGGATTCGGAGCTTTCGCAGTCATCATTTATACGGTCTTGGCGCCGTCTATGCCTTCCGCTTGGGTGGCCTGGATTCCCGGATTTCTATTTGGGCTAGGCACCACGGCGATTCAGGCGGCAGCGGGTGGACTCTTTGGATGGGTCAGTCGTCACATGAAATTAACCACCGAACAAATACGCCAAGTGTCCCTCAAAACGGCGGGCAACACGCTCAACTGGGGTGGTGTCATTTTCGTCCTGGCGGGTATCTTTGGCCTAGCGTTTCCTCGATTGGCCGGCTTTCAAATCGACACCGGGATCAAAGTGCATAATTTGCACGACTTAGGCATCGCGTTTGTGCTCGTGATGATTACCGTGCTCGTAATCGGCGTCGGCACCCTGATCCGTGAAACCCGACGGGCAGGGCGGGAAAACGCCCAAAAACGCGTGCAACAATCAACAGGGACCTCACGCATCGGGTTGATCCACTGAGGTCGCAGAATACGGCTGGACCGTATCTAGACATTACCACCCTGGGAAAGGGAGTCGACTCCAGACCTGGAGTCAGCTCCCTTTTTTTCAACAAACGCGTCGGGCGCGATCACACCACAACTTCCGGTTCCACTTGCGGACCGGCAAATTGACTGTTGTACAAATCCGTGTAAAACCCGTTATCTTTCAATAGTGTCTCATGGGTACCCTGCTCAATAATGCGCCCATGGTTCATCACCAAAATCAAATCGGCGTCCCGAACCGTAGACAAGCGGTGGGCGATCACGAAACTGGTGCGCCCGCGCATCAAGTTCTTCATCGCTGCCTGGATCACCACTTCGGTTCGGGTATCGACGCTGCTGGTCGCCTCATCCAGGATTAAGATGGCGGGATCCGCCAAAATCGCCCGAGCAGTTGTCAATAACTGACGCTGGCCCTGAGAAATGTTCGACGCCTCTTCATTAAGTTCGGTCTCGTAGCCTTGCGGCAAGGTGCGAATAAAGTGATCGGCGTGGGCCGCTTTAGCAGCACTGACGACCTCGTCAAAGCTGGCGTTTTCCCGACCGTAGGCGATGTTTTCACCAATCGTCCCATGAAACAGCCAGGTATCCTGCAAGACCATCCCGAAGATGCGGCGCAAGTTGCTGCGGCTTAAGCTAGCAATATTGACGCCATCCACCAAAATTTGGCCCTCATTCACATCGTAAAACCGCATGAGAAGGTTGACCAAGGTGGTTTTACCTGCCCCTGTCGGCCCGACAATCGCGACCAATTGGCCGGATTTTACGTGAATGTTCAGGCCTTCAATGAGCGGATGACCCGGATCGTAACTAAACGAGACATGGTCGAAATCAACCAAGCCCTGCGGATTGGCAATGGTGACCGAGTCCGTCAATTCATCCGATTCTTCCGGCACATCCAGAATTTCAAACACCCGTTCCGACGAGGCTAGCGCCGACTGAATGGTGTTGGAGATGCTGGACAGTTGCGTAATCGGCTGCGTAAACTGGCGAGCATACTGGATAAAGGCTTGAATGTCGCCAATTTGAATAGCGCCGCGGGTCACCAAAATCCCGCCGATGACACTTACCAACACATAGCCAAAGTTGCCGATCACATTCATCAGGGGCATGATGATGCCCGTAACAAACTGTGCTTTCCAGGTGGACTCGTACAGCCGCTCGTTGATTTCTTCAAATTGCGCAATCGATTTTCGCTCTCGCCCAAACGCCTTCACAATCGGATGACCCGTGTACATTTCTTCCACATGACCATTTAATTCGCCCAATCGACGCTGCCGTTGCAGGAAATATCGCTGCGAGCGCGTAGCGATGCCCTTGGTCACGACAAAGCTGAGCGGTAGCGTGAGGGCGATCACGACGGTCATGAGCCAACTAATCGTCAGCATCATGATGACCACGCCGATGAACGTTACGACCGCTGTAATCATCTGCGTTAAGCTCTGCTGCAGCGTACTGCTAATATTGTCAAAATCATTGACAAACCGGCTTAAAATCTCGCCGTGCGGATGCGTGTCAAAGAAATTGACCGGTAACCGGGTTAATTTGTCCATCACCTCTTGTCGAATCGTATAGACGGTGCGTTGCGCGACACCGGCCATAATATATTGCTGTACCCAGCTGAAGATGGCGCTAAATACATATAAAAACGCCAGCACTCCCAATAAATGCAAAACCAAATGAAAATCCACGCCACCGCCCGGGACATGGTGTACTTTCTTCATAAACCCGGTAAAGATATCCGTCGTCACGTTGCCCAGAATTTTGGGACTCAAGATGCTAAATACGGTACTCAAGATGGCGGCCACGACCACAACGGACAGCAAGAAGAGGCGCGGGCGAAAGTATGACAACAGCCGAATCGCCGTGTTTTTAGCATTCTTAGGTTTTTCCACGGGCATGGCCAGTCCCATGGGACCACCGCCGCCACCCCATCCTCCGCGTCCGCCCCCGGGGAACATCGGACGCTGTCCGGGACTTCTAGAACTTGGACTATTCTGCTGCTCTTGACTCATGCGATTTCCTCCGGCGAGAGTTGCGATGACACAATTTCCTGGTACAGTGGGCAGGTTTGCAAGAGTTCGTGGTGGCTGCCCACCCCAACCAGTTGTCCTTCGTCTAACACCACAATGCGGTCGGCATCGATGACGGTACTGACTCGCTGTGCCACAATGAGCACGGTCGCCTGGGCAATCTCATGGCGCAAGGCCGCCCGCAGCTGGGCATCAGTTTTATAATCCAGTGCCGAAAAACTGTCGTCAAAGAGATAAATCTCGGGGCGTTTGACTAAGGCCCGAGCAATCGCCAAGCGCTGTTTTTGCCCCCCCGAAAGATTCACGCCGCCTTGCGAGATGACAGACTCAAATTGTGACGGCATCTCGCGAATAAATTCGGTGGCCTGAGCAATCTCCGCGGCCCGCTGCACCAGGTCGTCACTCGCCTCGTCGTTGCCGTAGCGGATATTCTCACTGATGGTCCCTGTGAATAAGATGGCACGTTGCGGCACATAGCCGATCTTTGCGCGCAAGGTGGCCTGGCTCATCTGTCGCACATCCACCCCATCAATGAGAATACTGCCGTCCGTGACGTCATAAAAACGCGGAACCAAATTCAGCAACGTCGACTTGCCAGCACCGGTCCCACCGATAATGGCGGTAATCTCACCGGCCCGGGCGGTAAAGGAAATGTCCGAAATGGCAGGTTCCTCCGCGCCGGGATAGTTAAAGGTGACATGGCGAAATTCGATTTGACCTTGAGCACCGTCCGGCTCCTGAGGTTCAGTCGGATCCGTGATTTCCGGATCCATGGAGAGCACTTGATTAATGCGCAAGGCTGAGGCCTGACCGCGGGGAATCATAAAAGACATCATGGACACCATCATTACGGCGAACATAATTTGCATCACATACTGGATAAATGCCATCAATTTGCCAATTTCGAGCGTGCCATTATTGATTTGAATGCCGCCGAACCAGACAATCGCCAACGTCGACAGATTCATGATCAACATGACCATCGGCATCATGATCGCCATTAATTGAAAGACCTGAACCGACGTATCCGTCAGATCCAAATTGGCCGCATCAAAACGGTTCACTTCATAGGCGGTGCGATTAAAGGAACGCACGACCCGCACACCCGTCAGATTCTCGCGCAAGACGCGGTTAATGCGGTCCACCTTTTGCTGCATGGTGCGAAACAACGACAAGCCATTGCCCATGACGAGATATATGCCAATCCCCAAAACTGGAATCGCCACCACAATCACGGGCGCCAGCCGGGCATCGGTGTAAAGGGCCAAGATGATGCCGCCCAGCGCCGTCAAAGGCGCCATCACCATCATGCGCAGGATCATGTTCATAAGCTGTTGCACCTGCATCACATCATTAGTGGTCCGCACAATCAGTGAGGACGTGCCCACCTGATCAAATTCATGCAAGGTAAAGTTCTCCACGTGCTGAAACAGCCGGCTGCGAATTAATTGGCCAAATCCCGCGGTTGCCTTGGAGCCATACCAACTGGCAAGCACCGCGGTCACCCCGCCCAATATGGTCACCAACAACATAAACCCGCCGACTTCCACAATGTAGCGAATGTTGCCCTTGATCACGCCCAAGTCCACGATGTTGGACATCAAATTGGGTAGGTACAAGGTCGACATGACCTGCAAAAATGTCAGCACCACCACGAGCACGACATAGGTGCGGTACGGACGAAGAAACGACATGAGTTTGAGCATTGCACGGCCCCTCCCGATACAGATATTATACCGGAGCGTTAAAGATTTAGATATACTTAACGGTTCGCATAGTCTTGTATCGCAAGAATCTGGGACGGGGTCTTCATCCCCAAGACTTTCACAACCTGCGCCGAGGCTTTCTTTACCAAAATCGAGAGTGAGCGAGTGTTGGCCTTTACCCATTTGGGTTTCGTTCGCAAAATCCGTTGGCCTCTCCAACCGAGGGTATTTTGGGTTTGGGAGACCTTCAAAGGCGTTTGGGCCAAACATGCTCCGCGGGGTTGACTCCACGTTCATTGATCGTTATTCTATTTATCACTAGAATATCGGAGGATAAGCGGATGGATTTTGATCGCGCCTTTAAGGATGCCATTTATGAACAAATTGCTCGAGCAGGGCGCGCCTTAGCGCATCCACGACGGCTGGAACTGTTGGACCTTTTGTGTCAAGGACCGATGACGGTGGAAAGTTTAGCCCGCAAGAGCGCCATGTCGATCGGAAATACCTCGCAACACCTGCAACATTTGAAAGACGCGCACTTGGTGCGCGCCCAAGTCCGGGGTACGACCCGTCTTTATCGACTCAATGATGCTGCTGCCTGTGATCTTTTCCGTAGTCTCCGGAGCTATGCCGAACAGCATTATGCCGATATGCACGCGATTACCCAAGCCTTTCTCCACGATCGGGAGGCCTTGGAAGCCATCGATGCCGCCACCTTATCCCGCCGACTGCAGGAGGACGCCGTAATCCTTTTAGATGTCCGTCCTCCCGAAGAGTTTGCTGCCGGGCACTGGCCCGGGGCCATCTCGATGCCCCTCGAGGATCTGTCGAGCCACAGCGTCAATCTGCCCCACGATCGGACTATTGTGGCCTACTGTCGTGGCCCCTATTGCGTGCTGGCTGTGCACGCAGTCGAGATTTTACGCGATCAGGGATTCAGCGCGGTACGGTTGACCGAAGGCGTTGCCGACTGGCGAGCGCAGGGCCTTGCGGTGGAAGTCGAGGATCAAACGTCATGATCGAGGCGACAAATGCAGGTTCTGCCCCGATTTATCTCGATTTTAACGCCACCACCCCGGTGGCGACCGAGGTGCTGGCTGCCATGGCACCGTTTTGGCAGACTGACTTTTACAATCCGTCCGCCCCATATCCTGCGGCCCACCGGGCCCGTCAGGCCGTGGACGATGCGCGAGTGGCCGTCGCACATCTCCTAAATGTGCCTTCAGAGACCATCGTGTTTACTAGCGGAGGCACGGAAAGTGATAACTGGGTCATGTGGGCTACCTGGTTCGCACGACAATTGCGCCGCCGACGCATCATCATATCGGCCATCGAACATCCGGCGGTGGTGGCCAGCGCGAAAGCCCTTGTCGCCTGGGGCGCCGAGCTTGTCACGATTCCTGTAGATGCCGAGGGCGTCATCCGCTTAGAGGCATTGGATGCCGTTTTGACCGAAGAAACGGCGTTAGTCAGTATCATGCTCGCCAACAATGAAATCGGCACCATCCAACCGGTGGCCGAAGTCTCAAAGCGTGCTCATGCTGTAGGGGCTTGGGTGCACACGGATGCAGCGCAGGCGGTCGGCAAGATCGGGGTGGACGCTTCTCAATTAGGGGTGGACTTTTTGACCGTGGCGGGGCACAAATTGTACGCCCCGAAGGGGATCGGTGCTCTCTATATCGCCCCGAGTGTCAATCTGCCTCCGCTCTTGGCGGGTGGGGGTCAGGAACAGGGTTACCGCAGTGGGACCGAATCCGTACCATTGGTGGTGGGCTTAGGAAGGGCGGCGCAGTTGGCGGAAGCGTGGTTGGCATCAGGGGGTGTCATCTCACAGGCAAAGCTGCGCGATCATCTTGAGCAAAAGTTACGCGAAATCCATCCCCAAGTCCGGGTCTTTGGGTGCCACGCGCCGCGCCTTCCCAACACTTTAGCTTTTGCCTGTCCGGACTGGACCGGGTCTTCATTGTTAGCGCGGTGTCCCGGCATTCTCGCCGGCACGGGGTCCGCCTGCCATACCGGGCAGGCCGGCTCCCCGACGTTGCAAGCCATGGGAGTGCCTGCGTCGGTTGCCCAAGGACTCATCCGACTCAGTCTCGGCCGGGAAACGACCATGGACGAAGTGCACACCGCAGCCGCATTGCTGGCGCATGCACTGACGTCGTCGGCCGTACCCCCTATCGTAAAGGAGTGATGCCTCATGAAGGCCTTATTTATCATCAACGACCCACCTTATGGCACGGAGCGGGTCTACAATGCGCTCCGCCATGCCAACGCCGTATCCAAGGCCCCGGATGTCACGGTCAAAGTTTTTCTCATGGCGGACGCCGTGCACAGTGGGCGTCGCGGTCAAAAAGTGCCCCACGGGTACTATAACGTCGAGCATATGCTGACCATTGCCGTGCGCCATCAAGCAGAGGTGGGTGCCTGTGGATCTTGCATGGACGCGCGTGGATTGACCGACGAGGACCTCATTCCAGGCATTCATCGCAGTTCGATGGAAGAGTTGACCGCCTGGACGCTGTGGGCGGACCAAGTGATCGTCTATTAGACCCGGAACTGGATACCGGAAAATGCTAGGAGGTGTCAAGATGGCTCGCATCCTGATTGCCGGAGCCGGGGTCGGCGGACTTTCGACCGCACACCGTTTACGCCGACTCCTGCCTCGAACCGAGGAGATCGTGGTGTTTGATCAAAGTCCCGTGCATACATTTTGGCCGTCATTGCTCTGGTTGATGACTGGCACTCGGCAAGCGCCTGATGTCGTACGCCCCCTCGCCCAACTGCGCGAGGCAGGCATTCGCGTAGTGCAGTCCCCTATCACAGCGATAGTTCCGGCAGAAAAAACGCTCGTGACGGCAGACCAATCATGGAGTGGCGATGCGCTGGTAATTGCTCTGGGAGCGGATGTCGATTCGGGAGCTATCCCAGGTCTGGCCGAGGTGCCCGGGAATTTTTACACCGTTGCAGGAGCCCAGGCGGTGTGGCAACAACTCCACGACATTGAGCAGGGTCGCATCATAGTGCTGATTAGCCGTGTGCCCTTTAAATGCCCAGCCGCACCCTATGAAGCCGCCATGCTCATCGACGGAGCACTTCGTAAGCGGCGACGGCGAGACGCCTTCGAGATTGAGGTATGGGCGGCTGAAGCAGCGCCCATGGCGGTGGCGGGTCCTGCGGTGAGTCAAGCGGTCGTAGATGCCTTAGCCCATCGGGATATCCGTTATCATCCCAATCACACGGTGGACCGGGTGGACTACGCAGCCCGACAATTAATTTTCAAAGAGCGCCAGGATTCGGTTCCCTACGATCTCCTGGCTTACGTCCCCCCGCATTGTGTACCCCCAGTGGTCACGGCGGCAGGCCTGGCGCCTTTAGGCGGATGGGTCGCCGTGGACCGACACACGTTAGAAACGGTGTATCCCAATGTGTTCGCAATCGGAGATGTGACGGGGATTCCCCTCGCGTTAGGAAAACCTTTGCCCAAAGCTGGAGTTTTCGCATATCGGCAGGGTGAAGTCGTCGCAGAAACCATTGCTGCGCGGTTGCTAGGGCGTCCCAGCGCCGAAACCTTTGATGGCCAAGGGGAGTGCTTCATCGAAATGGGCCAAGGGGTGGCCGGATTTGCCCGCGGGAATTTTTATGCCGAGCCGACCCCGACGATTCGCGCCTATCGGAGCGGGCGCCATTGGCATGCAGGGAAGGTGGCATTTGAGCGTCAATGGTGGGCTCGATGGTGGTAGCGTTTCACGTTATCGATGAGGGTGGTGAGTCCACAGGCTCAAGCGCGATTTCTCCCCTGGCAATCTGATCGGCGTGATCGCCATAGAGCGCACCCCAAGGAGACAAGACGCATGGTGTGTGGGTAGCCAAATCCATGACAGGCACTGCACCCCGGAAATCGTACGGCGTTTGATGCATGGGACAACACTGCGAACCGACCATTTCGAATCCTGAAGGTGAAGACCCGGGAGGTCAATGGGCGTGGATGAACAACAAAGGATACGTCAGCGATTGATTGGCGTAGTGAAGGAGGTGAGGCTCTGGCCGACTCTGTAGCATTTAGAGTATTTTCATCATCCGCAGCGCACTAGCGTAAAATGGTGCAAGCCAGCCGATGACCAAGGAGGAGCACGTTATGGAAACCAATGGAATTAATCTCGATCAATTGCAAGCGACTGTCGAAGCGGTAACAGCAGACCCCGAGGTAGCGCGATTTGAGTTTCGAGCGGAAACCCGCTGGGTTTTGGGCGGGCGTTCCGAAACCCAAATTCAGTCGTTTTATGGAGCGAGACAGGAAGATCGCTCAAGGCTCCAACCCTTTACCGTGGTATCCGATGAGCCTGAGGTATTACTCGGAACCAACGCGGGCCCCAATGCGGTCGAATTAGTTCTGGCTGCACTCGGTTCATGTCTCTCCGTGGGCATTGCGTACAATGCGGCGGCCCGCGGAATTCATCTCCGAGCCCTGAGGCTAACGATTACAGGGACGTTGGATGTGCAGGCCTTTTTAGGTTTGACGGAGGCGGTGCGCCCAGGCTACGAACGCCTTGAGGTGAAGTATCACATCGAATCGGACGCCACCCCCGATCAGGTGTCCGACCTCCTCACCTATGTACAAAGAACTTCACCCGTCTTAGACATCGTGAGGCATCCGGTGCCAGTAACGTTTGTTCGCATTGACTGACGAATTTGGTAGTGGGCCACTGTAACCAGCACAAAGACCACCCGCGACGAAACGTTTGCCAAAACGATGTGAAAAGGTCAGACTTTCTTATGCGGACGCGAGATCGCAGGAGGTGTTATAATGACAAATCCGTTTCGTGGCATTAACTCAACCTTGGTGCACATCGGAGAGTCGCCGGATCCTACGACGGGATCCGTGGTTCCGCCCATTTATCAAAGCTCAACCTTCGCGTTTCCAACCAATGAGAGTATGTGGGATCTCATGGAAGGGCGTAGCGAGGGATTTATTTATACACGCTATGGCAATCCGAATTACGGCCTGGTGGAATCAAAGATCGCCGCGATGGAAGGTGCCGAAGCGGCACTCGTACTGGCTTCCGGCATGGCAGCCACGAGTACCGCCATTCTGGCGCAGGCCCACGCCGGAGCCCATGTTATCACTCATGCCGACATCTACGGGGGGAGCTTTGGACTGTTTTACGAACTGCTCCCTCGTTTAGGTATCGAAACCAGCTTTGTCGATGTGACCGATGTGAATGCCGTTGCTGCCGCAATTCGCCCGAATACCCGGGTGATTTTTGTCGAAAGTCCGAGCAATCCGACGTTGCGTATCGCTGACCTACGGGCTATTGCTGCATTGGCCCAGGCTCGAGGCATCCTGTTCATGGTAGATAATACGTTTGCTACGCCCTATAACCAGCAGCCTTTAGCGCTAGGCGCGGATGTCGTGGTACACAGCGGCACCAAATATCTGAATGGGCATAGCGATGTTATGGCAGGGGTCATCGTGGGTCGGCGCGACTATATTGATGAATGTGTGCAAGTCTTTCGCAAAATGGGGGGGACGTTGAATGCCATCGACGCCTGGTTGTTCAACCGAGGGCTGAAAACGTTTGGATTACGCATGGCCCAGCATAATCAGAATGGCCAAGCGGTGGCAGAATTTCTGGCGCAACATCCTCGCGTCGAACAGGTGCACTTTCCGGGGCTACCAACCCATCCCCAACATCAACTAGCGAAAGAACAAATGCGCGGATTTGGGGGGGTGCTCTCGGTCGAACTCCAGGGCGGGTTATCCGCAGTCAATACCTTTCTAAATCGGGTCAAGATGTTTACCCGAGCCGTAAGCCTGGGGTCGGTTGAGTCGCTGATCACTCAGCCCGTCGCCGCCGTGCATCACAACGTACCCGAAGCCTATCGGGATTTAGGGGGCATTCGCCCAGGACTGATTCGGATCGCCGTCGGCATTGAAGACGCGGAAGATCTGATCGCAGACCTCGACCAAGCGCTAGTGTAGGTGCAGCGCGTGTTTTGGTTCAAAAATTCTAGGATTAAATCTGGCTTGGCGAAATGTCTTTAACCGCAAGAGACGCCCATGCTCCGACGCGGGGCACCCTCATGAATGAAAAATAGGGGGTGTGGAGTAAGGGCGATCTCGGATTGAAGGTGCCGACGATAGTAACGACGCGATATGGTGTTGACCCGTTATTTTTTAGAGAGTGTTTGCATCAACCACGGTGACTTGTGACCACAGTACTCCCGGCAGTAGCCGCTCAAGGCTTCGATAAGGAAGTACTCGTACACAACACGATCGGGCCATCCCAGACGATTGCTCGGGATCCTCCATTGCCCCGATGGACCAGCCTGAAAGAGTTCTGCTGAAGTGGCTGACCGACGGTCCTGTGCTAGGGATTCCGAAGATTTGCTTATTATCGCCGCCGGGGTGCGCCCCTTGTCAACGTTTCGGTTCTATCTGTCGGCTTGACGTCATCTTTGACCTTGTGCGATGCGATTCAGCCGTGGCAAAGTTCACCAGATAGCGGCAGTGTCGTTACCATCATCCGCGGCACTGCCGGAGAACGACATGACGGTTTCTATGCCGCTCTTCGGTCTCCAAGATGAGGCCAGCCTTGGTTCTGACAGTAATTCGCACGAAAATGGCACACGGACCCGACGGAATGTCAGCATCGTATGAAGCCCGGTACTTTCTGGGGTATCCGTTTCCCTCGTCAGTAGCAATCATCCCTAACGGCCTCGTCGCGAACTCCACCTTCTTTTGCACAATTCGGGCCGTACACTACTGGACAGCACTGTGGCCGATTTTAACCGCGCTTTGCCTCAAACCCCGCCGCAGCATCCCTCACGATTCGAATCCCGATGCTTGATTCTAAAAATCGCCAAAGTTAGTGGGGCCATCCTGTTTCTTATGGTGTCCCGACCGCGTGTATCCACGGCCCACCGGTGCCGCTCAATCCATCGTGCGCTATCTGACGGACACTCGCGGCATGGCCCCTAGCCGATCAAATCCTAAATTCATGACACCGTTTCGGACAGCCCGACGAACTGCTGAACTGGTTTCGTCTTCTTGGGCTAAGGCTCATGATTTAGGAATGACGCTGCTCTGACATAGACTTGTGCGCCATCACCATCGCACGGCTTACCACAACGTTTATGTTTGTACCGACAACATGTTTAATTGATCGTCGATCGCGTTCCACAGGGACAAACGCTGCTCCATGACCGAGCGCGCGATACGGTCGACATCACCCGCCCATTGGTCGTGATGACTGCACAGATCTTCTAATAGGCGCTGTACCATAGGGCCGTGGCGATCTCCGTCCACTTCGATATGCCGCTCCAGATAGTAGACAAAACGGTCGACGGGACGACCTTGAAGCTGCCAATCGCGCATTAAAGCACTGAACATCTGCGGGATCAGATCTTCACGACCATAAAAAAAGGCCGCCGCCACCTCGTGCAACGGCGCCTGCTGCGCGAGTGTCAGTGTTTGTGTGACAAATGCGCGCACTGCTGCCGGAATCTCTGGCCGGTCCAACGCCTCAATGGGGTTTTCCCCCGTGCGCACGGACTCGACATACGTCATAATCGGGCCTATATCGGCGCCGACCTCTGTCATGGCTTTCAGATACAATCCGAAATGACTGGCATACCCGCCTTGTCCATCCGCATCCGACTCTTCGTCCAAGATGATTTCGTTGATAAGGCGCGAATAAAGTCCCGATTCGCGGGGTACCCACGGCACCTGCACCGAAGTTAAATCCCGCTGCAATCGCTTAGCCAGGCTCATAAAATCCCAGACCGCAAACACGTGATATTGCATAAACACGCGCAAGTGGTCGACCGAGCGCACGTGAGCATAGAGGGGATGGTCCGCCAATTGTTGCCGCAAGACTTGCAAGTCTGTCGCCATAAAGCCCTCCTCGTCAGATGGTGTTAATCCCGTTGTCGTACAATCAGCGGGTAGCGCGCAATCCACCTCCGCGGTGTTCACGGTGCAGATGGGCTCTCGACACAAATTCACCCCGGGATCCGATCACGCGGTGACGCCAACTCCGTTAATATTCCCTGGCCCGTTTTCTGAAATCACGCAGGTACACTTCGGCCCTCGCCTGCAAGCGCGGAAATCGCCCAAATAGGCGCCCCGCATCGAGCTGCCCTGATTTGTTAGGCGGGCAGCGCTTTCTCCCAAAGAGAACAGGCCGTGCTAAAACGCCACGCACTCGTAATCGCCGCCTGACGCTGTGCCAGCTCCTCGCGCAGCGACTCCTTGGACAGCACTTCTTGTATTGCGGCCTGCAACACGTCGGGATTCGCATCGTAAACCCATAATGCCGCCGGACCCAACACCGCCTCGTTTTCCGGAGAATGGACGGCCACAATCGGATTCCCGCTCGCCATGGCCCAGGTCAATGCCAAACTCGCGTTGGCTGGTTGGTTCTCCATCAAGATCATGGCGTCGGCTCCTAAGAATAAGGCGGCGAGTTCCGCAATCTCCAACGGAGGAGCAAACACGACGTGTTCGGTCAAACGCAAATGTTTAATCACCGGTGCTAAGCGATCGCGCAGTCCGGCCGCATCCCAAAACACCAGTTCGCCGCCCGACGCCAGAAGTGGTGGAACGCTCTCCAGCACGATGCTCAAAGCGGCCCCATCCTTATGGTCGCCAAAACAGACGAGACGAGGACGCTCTTCCAGATGCAGGCGACGCGTGAGCCCAAACACATCCGCGCCGTCGCCGGGCGGATAGAACGGATCTGGAATAAGGCGGGGCAGCACGGTTACTTGGAGATCGTCGACGCCACCATCCAAGGACTGAGCGACCATCAGCGGCCTATCAGGCCACTTTTCACGCACAGCCTGAGCTTGCCGCCTGGTGGGCGCCAGCAGCAGAGTGCCGGCTCGCCCCCGCCACACCCTCTCCCAAGACCCAAGGCTCCTGACGAAACGGGCCTCGAGGCGCCTTAACCCCTAATCGGATGTCGGCCGTGGGACGCAGCACGCGCATGAGTGTGACTTCGGGCACGGTCTGGTTTTGTGCCAGGCAGATCATGAAAGCCGGCCTCGCATTACGGGTTCGGCAACGCGCGAAGCTTCGCGCGGTTCATCGGCAAAGAATACCCGCGAACTGTGCGTCGCGTCGGCGAAAAAGAGCCACCGTTCAAAGATGCTGCCCAGGGTAATCGAGATCGCCGCGCCTAACATCCATCCCCACTCAGCAGCAATTTGGCTAAGAATCACCAAAACGATGGGCAGCACCGTCAGGAAAATGGCTGTGACTACTGCCATGCGAAGGCGCAGGCCATCCGAAATAACCGGATGAACCTGGGTCTGGGTGCGATACGGCGCTCTGGTCGTGCCGCTATCCTGCAGGCGGTACGGTGCAAACGGAAGCCCAAACCCCGTCGTCGCGCGAATCCGGTGTCGAGCCAAGGAAAAGACATGCCATTGAAAGGCCTTGACCGCCCCCGTGACCACGAGAAAAATCGCGACGGCCGCCGCCAATTGACCGCTCGGGCCATGCTCGACCATCCCGAAAAACCCTCCCCAGCCGCTGCCGCCCAATAGTCCAACCGCCAAGAGGTTGAGGACGGTAACGGGAGAGTGCCAACTCAGCATAGCAGGAATGCTCGCGTATAACATGGCGGTCACAAAGATAGCGACCAGTCCGAAAAATGTCACAAGCCACGCCAGCGCAATATAGAGTGGGCTGTTTAACGCAAGGCGTCCCCAAACGGTGGCAACCGTCAATAAAAACAAGGTGCCCCCAAACAATCCGGTGGTCAGCGCCTCGCGACTGAGCCACGAAGTTTTCAGTCGCCGCAAAATGTATCGGGCTGCAGAAAAGTGATGCATGTGAAAGAATGAGGCCCCGCCACCCAGAATCGCACAAAAAAGTGCGGCCCCTAACAATAACAAGGCCAAACGATGGTTAAGTCCGCCGATTGATGCCAAAAATCCAACGCTGGCAGTCATCCCGCCCGCCAACCCCTGGCCCAAGGTCAGCACTAATAGCTGTGGTGCCGGTTTCATTCGTATCGCTCCGCCATGACTTTTTCGAGAGTCTCCTTATCCACCCGCGGCGGCTCGGGCCGTCGCGGCAGGTAGTGAACCGAGGGGCGCGCGCCTAATTCAGGCAGCAATCCAAAACCTTGACGGGTTGACACCAGCCGTGCCACCTCGGAGGTCGGGTCGTCTAAATCGCCAAAGGTGCGCGCGTGCGTGGGACAACTTTGCACACAAGCCGGTTGCCGTTCGACTTCGGGCAGGCTCTCGTCCTCCAGGCGATCGATACAAAGCGTGCACTTTTTGACGACACCTTCTTCTTCATCAAACTCGCGCACTCCATAGGGGCACGCCCACATGCAGAGCTGACATCCAATGCAACTGTCATAGTCAATGAGCACGACCCCATTATCCTCCCGCTTGTAGGATGCGCCCGTTGGGCATACCGGTACGCACGGCGCGTCATAGCAATGCATGCAGGCCTTAGGCAGATACATCACCGACGTGTTTGGATATGCTCCGGACTCCATCGTGACAATGCGATTCCACCACATGCCGTCGACGTCAGCCCGCGGGTGAGCGTCCGGCACCGGCCCATACGCGCCAGAGGTATTGTGCTCTTTACACGACACTTGGCAGCTTTTGCACCCGACACATTTGTTAAGGTCCGTTACGATTGTGAGTTGCATATGATCACCTTCCTTGGGATTGGCTTGACCGATAGGCAAAATAGTCGGTGTCAGGCGGCGGCGCGGCCGCCGGTTGCCGTGCGTCAACAATCGGCCACACTTCATGCCGCTCTGAAGGGTAGACCCGCACCCGCGCGTCGTACCACCCCGCCTGTCCCGTGATCGGATCGTTGTTGAAAAAGTCTTTCGTCCCGGCCTGGCGGTCCGGAATAATGTGGTTAATGAGAATCGCCCGCCTCACTTCCGGGCTCTGCGGGTCCAGCGCCCACGATCCCGGCCCCTTGGCGATGGCATTCCAAGTCCACACCGTCCCCGGTTCTACCGCATCCGAAAATCGAAGTTTTCCCGTCATCTTGCCAATCCGCGATTCGATCCACACCCACTGCCCCTCGCTTAAGCCCAATTCACGGGCCTTGATGGGATTCATAAAAAGCGGATTCTCATTGAGGAGCTGACGTAGCCAGGTGTTATGCGAACCCCAAGAGTGATAGTGCGTCATCGGCCGTTGCGTGATAATCCGCAGTGGGAACGACTCTGCCTCCTCGGGGCGGTCTTCCAACGGGGCATACCAAATCGGCACCGGCGCAAAGTACGTCGCTAAGCGACGCTTCAGCTGATCATCCTGAGGAGATTTGCCCGGCCACTGCCCCATGCCCGCCAAACGAAACGTTTGCAGCGGTTCCGAATACAGGTTTAAGGTGAGTGGTTCCGCCGTATCGATGAATTTCACGCGCTGGGCCCACTCTAAATACCCTTGATTGGCCATGCGATAGTAACGATGTTCGTCGGGAAGTTCGTATTGCCAAAATGCCTTGTGGCTCGCATACGCTTCCAATTGGTGCGGGTTGGGTTCACCCACCAGCTCGTCCTTTCCGTCACTCCCGCGAAATCCACTCAAAAGTCCCACGCCCGATCCGGGAGTTGTCTCCCAAAACTGAATAAAGTCCGCATAATTTCGATAGCGAGGGGTTCCTTCCTCGTCGACAAAGCCCGGCAGTTCCAGCCGATTCGCGAGCTCGATTAAAACATCGGCGGTGGGTCGTGCGTTCCCCTGGGCTGGCAGGATGGGCTGGCGAATAGAGTCGGCCGGTCCTGTAGGTTCGGAAATAGGCCGATCCTGCAGCGACGTCGCGTCCCAGCGCTCAAGATATGTCGTATCCGGAAACACAAGGTCTCCATATGCCACCGTCTCTGAATCGAAGGCGTCAAACACAATGACATGAGGAATGCGATACTCCCCGGTCGTTTCGTCGCGCGCCGTCAACATTTCGCGCGTGGACAGCGTGTTCCAGGTCGAATTCCAAGCCACGTTGGCCATGTAAATCATCAAGGTGTCGATGGCATAAGGGTTGGCGTCAACCGCGTTGCCTATCACGTTTTGAATAGCGCCATGAGCCGCCAAGGGATATTTCCAGGAGTAAGCCTCATCAATCCGGATGGGGCGGTCACCGTCCACGAGCATATCGTCCGGGGATGTGGGATAGCCTAATAACGGCGCTGGCGCCGGTTGATTCGGTCGATAGGCGTCGGGGTTGGCAGCGGGCTTTACGCGTGGCGGCACGGGCTTGGGATAGGGACTCTTGTACAAAAACCCACCCGGGGTGTCAACCGTGCCCAGCATCATCATCAAGTCAAACAAAGCCCGGATGGTTTGAAATCCATTGGTATGAGCTGCCAGTCCGCGCATCGCGTGGAAGGCCACCGGCCGACCCACGGTTTCGGTGTGCTGAACACCGTAAATATCCGTCCAAGCAATGGGCAATACAATGGGATGCTGAAGTGCTGTCATACCCATCTCCAGAGCCAACCGCACAATTGTCTTTTTGGGAATGCCCGTCACCTGCTCGGCCCAAGCCGGGGTCGCCGCACTAATTTCGCGAACGAGTGTCTGAAAAGCCGGTTCGAGCTCCAGCCCTTCATGCTCGAACCGGCCTTCAAGCACGCCCTGACCCTGGGCCTGGGCGTACGGGACCAACTCGCCCGAGTCTAACGCCACCCACATGTCGCCATCCTCGGTGCGGTAAAAGAGGCCGTCTTTGTCAGTGCCGGGGGCGCGAATCACCAGGCCCGGGGCATTGGTCCAGGCCGATAGATACGCGCGATCGTACAAGTTTTCGCGGTACAAGACATGCATAAGGGACAACAAAAAGGCTCCATCGGTTCCCGGACGAATGGGCACCCATTCGTCCGCCAGTGCCCCATAACCACTGCGCACCGGATTTACGACCACAAATCGGCCGCCTTGCTCCTTTAACGCGGAGATGGCTAACTTCAAAGGGTTAGAGGGGTGATCCTCGGCGACGCCGAACATTAAAAAGAGCCGCGCTTGGTCCAAATCCGGCCACCCAAACTCCCAGAAGCTCCCCCCGACTGAATACATGCCGCCAGCGGCCATATTGACGGAGCAAAAACCACCGTGCGCCGCCCAGTTTGGCGTTCCAAACTGCCGGGCCCAAAACCCATTGAAGGCCTGCATTTGGTCTCTTCCCGTAAAATAGGCGAGCCGCCGAGGATCCGTTCGGCGAATGTCCTTCAACCACCCCGCTACCGTCGTTAAGGCGGTCTCCCAATCGACGGGCACCAGCCGTCCCTCTCCTCGCGGAGCGCCTGGTTCGCGCATCAACGGCGTCGTCAGCCGAGCCGGACTATATTCGGTCATGATGCCCGCACCACCCTTGGCGCACCAAACCCCTTTGTTTACGGGATTTTCGGGAATACCTGAAATAAACCGGACTTTGTCGCCTTCCATGGCGACATCGATGCCACAGCGGCAGGCACACATATAGCAGGTCGTATGCATATGCCGAAGTGTCGAGGAGGTCGAATCTTGTGCATGCAAAGACACTAAATATTGAGCCATGACGAATCCCCCCTGGTACCGTAAAATCATTATGACCATCGTAGGTTATGTAACAGGTTGCGGAGTTTTGGTTTTGTGAAGAAGTCGTCCGCATTCCATGAAGGGGGATTTTGTGAACGAGCAGGTATGGCGAAGTTTTAAGGCGGTCAGCGAATACCGCAACCTGTCCCAGGCGGCGCGCTATCTCAATCTGTCCCAGTCTGCGGTCAGTCAGCATATTCACCGTCTAGAGCTGGATTACAATTCACCACTCTTTGTGCGCACGTCGCAGGGGATGCTGTTAACCGAAGCGGGCGAGATTGTCTACCGGCATGTCTCCAACTTGCTCACTGTGTTGGACGAATCCCGCCGCGAGGTCCAGCATTTGGATATGAGCACCACCAAGCTCACGGTGGGGGCCAGCTTGACCATTGCCGAATACATTTTGCCTCACGCCCTAACCCGACTGGACAGTCCCGTTGATCGGCAAAACATCATGGTTCGCATGGCTAATTCCCATGACGTGCTTGACCAAGTCCTGCATCGGGACATCGAACTGGGACTGATCGAATCGCCCATTGCTCACCCCCAGATGGCAATCCGGCCCTTTTTAGAAGATCGCCTCAAAGTGGTAGTGCCGCAGACGCACCCCTGGGCCGACCGCCCCGCCATTCAACTGAGTGAGTTCTTAAAAGCCCCGTTGATCTTGCGCGAACCCGGTTCAGGCACGCGCCTGGTCTTGGAGGAGGCCCTGCACCAAGTGGGCGTGTCCATTCATCAACTGGACATTCGTTTTGTTCTAGGCACGACGCAAGCGATTAAGGCCATGATTTTGCAGGGAATGGGCATCAGTGTGCTCTCGCCCTACACTATCTCGACTGAGGAAAGAGAATACTTCCATCTCCTGTCGGTTCGCGAGCTGGCACTCTTGCGCCACTTTTCGCTCGTCCACCACCATGAATTAGCCCATCCCACAGCGCGGCGGCTCATCCGTATTCTCTTCAATCTGGACTGGCAGGAGCTTTTAGGCGGCGCGGAAGTGGTCTGAACCTCCCCCGTGCATCGTTAAGCCTATATCTTGGAATCGCCTCGCAGGGAATTGAATCGTTAACGTCGCTAGGTCATGATGTTAAGTAATAGGATACTCGGATGGAGAGGACCGCGATGGAAATCACATTAGGCCGCATACATAAGACGTCCAGCCCGCGAGCAGTCCGTATTTTGGTCGACCGCCTCTGGCCTCGAGGCATTGCCAAAGCCAACGCTCCCTGGAATCTCTGGCTTCAGGACGTAGCCCCAAGCACGGCGCTTCGGCGCTGGTATGGCCACGATCCGGAGCGCGCTGCCGAATTTCGCCAACGTTATTGGGAAGAACTGGAACAGCTTCGCGAACACCCAGCCATGGCCGCATTGCTACAATTAGCCATTCGCGAGCCTGTCATGCTGCTTACGGCTTCGAAAGATATTGAATACAGTCAGCTGCCGGTTCTGCGCGATTTTTTGTTGACCTTCGAGAAAGGAACTACTCCCCCACGAGATCCCATGCCCTGATCGACGTTGCTACCACCAATATGGCAGGGAAGTCGAATTTACTGCTCGATTCCCCCGCTATTCCAGGACCCGGCACGAGGGATAGGTTACGGGATGGTACCGACCGTTACCTCGCTGCCGTATCGCGTGAGCCTGATCGGTGACCCGATAGGCAGTGAGAAGCCCCTCGCGACTCACTCCGCGCGATTCGATCATCGCTCGAGTCAAACGAAGTCAAGCCCGGCCCTCCTGTTCCTTGGCGTAAGCTAGCTCAAAGCAACTCAGGCCCTCACAGACAACGGGTAGACAGCGATTAGCGCGCGTCAAAGATGAGATGTCCCCGGCGCCAGGTCGCGCGAACCCGGCCCAATGTGTCAACCAGCACCAGGTCGGCCAGATAGCCCGGCCTGATAGCGCCCTGATCGTATAGCCCGAGAACCTGGGCTGGGGTAAGACTCGCCGCCCGCACCGCATCAAAGAGATCAACCTGCGCAAAATCCGCAAACTGAAACACCGCCCGATTCAGCGTCAAAGTACTCCCGGCCAAATTTCCTTGGCTGGTGCGCGCTACGCCATCAATAACCGTCACCGTTTGCCCGCCCAGGTCGTACTGCCCATCTTGGAGCAAGGTGGCACGAATAGCATCCGTGACCAACAGCACCCCTTGGGGACCCTTGAGTCGCGCCACCAGTTGGATGATCGCGGGATGCAAATGGATGCCGTCCACAATCATCTCAACTTTCACATCAGAACGGGCCAATGCCGCTCCTACCAATCCCGGGTTGCGGTGATGCAAAGGAGGCATCGCATTAAAGAGATGGGTCACCTCCCCCACACCGGCATCAAACGCAGCGAGAGCTTCGTCAAAGGTCGCATGGGAGTGGCCCGCCGATACCAAAATCGCATGCTGGTGGCACCAATTCACAAGTTCGAGGGCGCCGGGACCTTCGGGAGCGAGAGTAATGCGCCTTAACAGCCGCCCGGCTTGTTTTACATAACCTTCAATCTCGTCCACGGAGGCAGGCCGAATGACCTCCAACGATTGTGCCCCGCGATGCTCAGGATGGATAAACGGGCCTTCCATATGGATGCCCAACAATCCCGAAGGCGCGGCTGTTCGCGCCGCTTCAAATACCGCCTGCAATGCTTGGGGCGGTGCAGACATGGTTGTCCCTAAATACGCGGTACAGCCGACGCTCGCTAAAGAGCGATCAATCGCTTGGAACGCATCGTCGGTCGCGTCCATGAAGTCACGACCCCCGATGCCATGCACATGCAAATCAATCAAACCCGGAAATATCCATCCGTCCGTCCATCGATCGGTCACATGCGGACGAGTAGGACTCACATTAATTTCCGCAATTCTCTCTCCGTCAATAATAATCTCGCCGTGAGGCACGATGCGATCGGGGAGCACCAGTCTACCCCGTAAAACCACCTCACCTGCCACATCAATCACCGCCCCCGTCTGTGTCATCCAATTTCACGCCAACCGACCCGCGCAGAAATTTTTCAACGCGCTCATAAAAGTCACCACGCGCGTACGCTTTATAGACCAAGCTATGCAGTCGTGGATCGGAAAGAGGCACCCCCGCCTGCAATCGGCGGATGAGCGCTTTGATATTGCGAATCGCCTCAGCACTATTGGCCACGATGGTCGCGACAAACCGGCGAACGGCTTATTCCAGTTCGGCATCTGCCACGACATGATCCATCAACCCCATCCCCAGCGCCTCGTGCGCAGACAATAACCGACCCGTGGCCAACAAATCAAGCGCGCGGTAAGGACCTGCCAACTGCATCAGACGCTGACCCTCCGCGGGTCCATAAACGATCCCCAATTTCGTTGCAGGGATCCCTAAACGAGCCGAACTGCTCCCAAACCGCCAATCCGCCGTCAACGCCGCCACAGCACCATGCACCACCTCATCGTAGACGCGAATCGAGCGCGCATCAAATCTTTGCCCGCACAAACTCGCTAATGGCGGCACCGGCTGAAACGGTTCCATCGCTACCCCGAGTCACTACAACCCGTACCGTCGGATCCGCATCGACCGCCTGCAAGACCTCACCCAACTGCTGCCACATGTTTAAACGGAGCGCATTGCGGCGAAGCGGCTGATCAATCCATACGCATGCCACTTGTTTTTCACGGCTCAGCGTCACCTCAGCCCTCATGTCGTGATGCTCAGGGTCTGTGACCACGACCGCATCAATTCTCGCACGGCCTGATTCGCGTGTCGCAGGCAGTCCGGGACGCCGACACCGTCAATGTACGGCCCGACAATCTTCAACCCTGGCCAACGTGCGATCTCGGCTCTGAGCTGACGCATCCGCTCCCGATGACCCACGCGAAATTGCGGCATACCGGCTGGAATACGAAATACCCGCTCGTACAGCGGCTCGTCGGTCACCCCCATGATGTAGCCCATTTCCTGGCGAAATATCGTCAAAATCTCCTCATCGCTCCGTTGCAGCAAATCGCGACGGTCGGTCCGTCCAAAAAATGCCCGAATCGGCACACCCTTCTCATCATCGTAATCGTGATAGTTCCACTTCGAAGCCACCCAGGTTGCCGCAGTCATCTCCAATCCCTCTCCGCGCGGCACGAGAAATCCGGTGCGATCCAACGGTCTGCCAAACGCTTGAGGACGATAGACGGCGCCTACAACCGCCAAATCGGCGTACCCAATACCCGCCAAGAGACGGCGGGTTTTCTCGTCGCAAAAGGTTAACAGCGCCGACGCTTGATAGGCGGGAACTGCCATCACGACATCGGTGACGGCGACGCGGCGGCCATCTGCCATAAAAAGTTCATACCCATCGGCGTTGGCCGTAATCCCATATACCGGGGCGCGCCGGTATAGGGTCACGCGCTCCGAAATTGCCCGGGTTAACGCATCGATCAAGGTTTGCATGCCCTGCGCGAGTGTAATGAAGAGGCCTTGGGGAGACGGCGGGGTTTCCCGCCAAAAGGCTTTGGCCTGGCGTATCACACTTTTTCCGCGTGCCTGAAACGCTAAGAGTTGCGGCGCAGTCACGGCTGCGCTCAATTGATCAATATCGCCGGCATAGATGCCAGACATTAGCGGCGCCGCAATGCGCGCCACATAGCCTGAACCGAGGCGCTGGCGCAAAATATCGCCCACCGCCACATCCTCGGGCCACTTCACTCGTGGTCGGACCAAGTCTTCCCAAACGCGCACCTTTTCCCCGAGCGACAAGAGTTCAGTACTCCATAACGAATCCAGCCGCGTCGGAATGCCGGCCTGCACACCCCGGGGAATATCGTGAAAATGGCCCTGGTGAAAAATGTAGGAGCCACGCGCCTTGGGATTTGGGCCTATCACCGACGACGCCAGTCCCAATTCCGTCACCAGATCCATGAATTCCGGCTTGCGCCGCAAAACGGAATCGGGGCCAGCTTCGAGCACCACACCGTGCGTCGTGTCGGTTGCAATCACGCCTCCGAGTCGTTCCGACGATTCGAACAAGGAGATCCGCACTGACTCATCAGTCTCTTGCATGAGACGATAGCTGGCCGCAAGCCCGCTGATTCCGCCTCCGATGACGGCGACGTGGCGCCTCATTGGGTGCGCAACTCCACCAAATCTGCCAGAAAACGAATAAAACCAGGATCGTCATTGAGTGATCGTGTACGCTCGACATGCATGCCTAAGGATAATGCGTGCTGGTGCGCTTGAATGTCCAGATCATAAAGCACTTCCAGATGGTCCGAGACAAAACCGCATGGACAAATAATGGCTTGGCTAAAGCCGTCGCGCTTCATAAGCGTGAGTTTTTCCAAGATATCCGGCCCCATCCAGGACTCCGCTGTGCGTCCGGCACTTTGCCAGGCAAACGTGTAGTGGGTAGTGCCTAGCGATTGCGCAACCAAATCCCCGGTGATGCGCAGTTCGTGCGGGTAGGGATCCTGATCCGACAAAATTCGGGACGGTAAACTATGAGCCGAGAAAATAATCGGGAGATTTTGCTGCTCAGCGGCGCTAAAGCGGTGACGCACTTCCGCAATCCGCCTGTGCAACAGTTCGATTAACCCTGGTGCGTCAGCCCACGAACGGATGACATTTAGGCGCATTGGCGTCCGCAACTCCCGCAAAGCCGCTTGCGCTTCGTCCAGATACGTGCCGACGCTCATCTTCGAGTAGTGTGGCGCAAGCACCAATGCCACCGCGCGATCAATGCCGACGGCAGCCAAATTCTGCACAGCTTGCGCGATAAAGGGGGGAGAATGTTTCATCCCTAACGCAACCTGAAATTGCCCCGGCCCGTGTCGAGTGTCCAACTCGGTTTGCAAAGCCTGGCCCTGAGCCTGAGTAATGGCAAAAAGCGGAGACGCCCCACCGATGGCTTCGTAACGATTCAACAAATCCTGCAACTGGCCTTGAGTTGGTGGACGTCCGTGGCGAATATGGGTATAGTACCGTTCAACGTCCTCAGGTCCACTCGCCGTTCCATAAGCCATTAACAGTACACCCCAAGTCATTCCCCGTCATCTCCTTGGCGCCCCCAGGCGTGAATCCAACGGACTAAGTCTTTGAGCACCGCCGGATCCGTTTCTTTGGGCACTCCATGCCCTAAATTAAAGATATAGCGCGTATCGTTTTGCATCGATTTCATGATTAGGTGTGCTCCCGCCCTGGTTGCAGCGCGTCCGCTGACGAGGCGCTGGGGATCAAGGTTTCCCATGAGCGCCAGCTGAGGTCCCAAAAGTTTTCGCGCATGCGCCATAGGGATGCGCCAATCGACGCCGATGACCGTTGCCCCAGTTGAACCCATGTCCTCCAATAGATGCTGAGTGCCGACGCCAAAATAGATGAGAGGCATGTTCAGCGGCTGAAGCTTTGCAAAAATGCGGCACATCACCGGCCACACCGCTTCACGATAGTCCTCAGCCGACAATGCGCCCACCCAGCTGTCGAAAATTTGCAACGCCGAAGCCCCTGCTTTTGCCTGTAGCGTCAAGTACTGCACAACCATTTCGGCCAGCCCTTCCAATAAGGCGTCAAACGCCGACCGATCATTCCAGAGTAGATCTTTGGTCCATCGGTATGTTCGGGACGGACCACCTTCCACTAGGTAGCTAGCCAGCGTAAAGGGAGCCCCCGAAAACCCGATGAGCGGCACGTCCTCTAAGGCGGCGACAGACAATCGGACCCCCTCAAACACATAGTCCACAAGTTCTGGCACAAAGCGGCTTAACCGCCTCACATCCGCTCCACCGCGAATGGGTTCAAAGACAACGGGTCCCACGTTCTCCTGAATATCAAAATTGACGCCCATGGCGGTAAGGGGAATCATGATGTCGGAAAACAGAATGGCTGCATCCACCCCGAGTTCCCGAACAGGGCTAATCGTCACATCGCGAATAAGGTTGGGCGAACGGGCCAAGTCCAACATGCGGTAGCGCGATCGCAAGGCCCGATACGTGGGTTGATAGCGACCCGCTTGACGCATAAACCAAACCGGGACAGTGTCGTGGGGCTCGCCCCGACATGCCCGTATAAATCGACTGTTAGTAACCACCGTAGCCTCCTATATCGGAAAAATTATAGCACAGCTGCGGGCGTCGTCCGACCCATCTCCTCAGTTCGACATCGTGGCCGGGCCCGATATTTCCTGTGTCCCCCACCTGCGAATCCCCTCAAGTCGCAAAACGTCTGAACTCAGTTCGCCCGCAATCCCGTGCTTTTGGGATAAAGCCTGGTGTGCGAGTCCCCTTCCTATCGTTTTTGATTCAATGTTCGCAGATTTAGCGGTCCCCAAAATCATTGCTCCGTCTAGAATTCCGGGATTTATTCGGTTCTAATTGATGGTAAAGCGCCCCTACACTGATAGGCTGGAAGTATCCACACAACCACAGAGCGTCAAAGGGTCTTTACCCTGTCGATACCAGAAGATGCATCGATCTCCGAAACGTTGGACCATCTTTTCGCCTGTTTCACCTCAGCTGCTTGCTAAAGCAAGCAGGGATTACCAAACAAGGCGGGGAGAATCCGGGCCGCTTGTGGCAGTTTCTCCTTGCACTCGTCTTTACGCAACGCAATTTCTACCGCATCCTGCTCCGCGACGATCCGGACATCCCCCAAAAGAACACCGTGTATCGCTTTTGTCCTCGCCCCATAACAATTGGCAAGACCGCCTTCGTGCCATCGAGATACTGGTCGATGCGCCGCCGCCTATCGAGGCGATGCTGGGCCACTCCGGTTCGTGGACATCGAGACCCTCACGGCCACGTTTCAGCCCACGGAATGTGGACAAGACCGGGTGCATCAGCTTCGAAGGGCCGAAAGACGGGGTAGGGGTGACGTGGGTCGGCCAAACCGTGGACGTGGTTAGATTCGGACCTTTGACGCAATCCTACCCTTGCGAATCGCCACACGGGCCACCACCCTCTTCTTGTGGACATCCAGCCCCGCGCAGCGCGGAAAGACGATATCCATCGGCTCCCCATCCATTCCTCTGAGCCACTCTCCGTATGGCTCACGGGCGAGAAAAGAAAAACCCAGGATTCTGTTCCGCGTGCTAGGCTCGAAGGGGCCATCGAGCGTACGACCTCCTCACCGGGAGTGCAAGGAATGGATTCGACAATCGCTCCCATTTTTCATGCTGCGGGCCGTCGCCGGTAGCGTGGGAAACTCTATGACAGATTTTCCGCGCAATAATTAATGATGCGAATGATGCACCAACTCGCCCGATCGCGTCCCGCAGCTTAATGCAGACTCGCCCCCACACATATGTGATTTATTGCGTGAATTGTTTCGTACGGTTAATATCGCTGGAGCCTGGCCCGACGGCGAACCACGCTAGTCAATCGCGGGCGCGGCGCCGACGGGGCGAAACACTCCGCGATTTGGGTTTCGTCATTGGTCTGCCCGGATTCCAGTCTTCCACCGTTTGGGTTAATTTATAGACGATGAGGTGGTTGAGGCTGACGCCTTCCTCTTCCGCGCGAATGGCCAAGGCTCGATGAAGCGACTTCGGGAGTCGCACATTCAGCTTGCCAGAATAGGATCCTGCGTGCGCCCCCGGGGTCGGGATCGTGACCGCCTGTTCGATAGCGGTGCTGATCCAGGCAGCCTTGGCGTCTTCGATTAGGGTGAGTGCCGCCTCCTTAGTCTCTGCCTGGGTCACACAGCCGGGCAAGTCAGGAATGGTCGCCACAAACCCGCCGTCCTCGTCCGGGTATAGTTCAATGCGATAGGGCAATCGCATCAAGCCGTCAAAGTCCTGTTCGCTCATGATTCGTTTCCCTCCTCTTCAAGGACTCGCAGAGCTGCTTTGACATAGGATTCCTTGACATACGGACTATGCTTAGGGACCGTAAGTATCCGAGTTCCCTTAGTGTACACATAGTGGCTCGATCCACTCCGAGGTTGCCGGCGCTCATAGCCAGCCCTCTGCAAAATGTTGTCCAACTCGTCGAACGTCACCGTTTTTGGGTTGTTGTGAATTCGGGCCAGTAGTTTTGCCCATTGACTCATGAGGATGCTCTCCTTACACTCATGGTACTATATGCAGTGGCGTCACACAACGCCTCAACCATTAATAAGAAACGTCTGGCTTGCATTGCAGCAGATTGCTGTCCTCTTCGTCTTGACGAAAATACGCCCCCGATAGAGTTCCTTAAGGATACATGTTTATGTCAATTGCTTCAGCACGACCCGGGCTAAAGCAACACCCGATTTCGGCGTTGCACTCGAAGGTGGAGAGAAAAAGGATATTTATGGTAGAGGTCGAATAACACTAATGTAGATTCCATGTTTACCAAAGGAGGTCTTACCATGTTCCGAAGACTATTCGTTAGTGGAGTTGTTGTTCTTATTAGCCTGTTTCTAGGAGTGACACCGACTGACGCGAAAACCCTCCCTATGCCCTACTAAAACTATTTATAGATCTGAAAACACGATTGCTGTTACACCAAACGCCACCGATTCATGCACCGTTCAGTCGAATATCAATGCACTCGATGGCAAATATGAAATGAATGCTCTTTACTACAGTGGAAATGCAAGCTGTTCGGAAACTACTGGCATTGTCCTGCAGGCGAATCTCCAATACTGCCCCCCTACCGCTAATCGTCCTCAAATTGGAGGAGCCTCCTGGATCACGGAAGACGCCCAGCCTGCCGTTGGGAGCGTGGGTACTAGTTATAGGACACCGACCTACTCGTACTCGACACCCGACTATGGCTCGTGGCGCAATCTAATCAAGTGGACCCTCGTTGGTCCCACGGGTTCTACAGCTAGTGGTGTCGTATATAGCAACGTAATTTTCAATCCCTATACCTATGTCGTCCATACCCCGATGTCGACTGTGAGGGGAACCAACTAGGATATGGACAGGACATACTGTGGCTTTTGTGGTGATCAGATCGGAGCAACCCCTCCGTGGATCAAGGACGAACTGTACTTATGTTGTGACTGTCTGATCGAATTAGAGCCCATGATTCACACTCCAGAATCCAAGGTATTTGCACAATCCAAAATCGAGTGCGACATTTGCCACGAAACTCGCTTTAGTGTGGTCGAGAATCCTAATCATAGCCTCCGCATTTGTATGGGCTGCTTGCAACAGGCTGTGGGAGAGATGCGGGATCGTGGGCTATTAAATAAACCGGGCCAACTTACTAGCCCTCCCGGTTTATTTACTTTGCCGGAACAGGTACGTAAAGCTCTGGAGGAGTGTGATGTCGATCCTTTATGGCGTCAAATATTATCGCATCGTTGGGCCGTAAATGGCGATGCATGGACCCTTCATGAGCTACACCAAAAATTTTTGCCCACTCTCTCAATGCGTGAATTTCATCGCCAGTTGCGGCAATGGGAGTCTTACATTATGAGTAACCAAGAGAAATAGTTTCAATTCGCAGCAGACCAATGAATGCGCAAATCCTGCAAGGCCCTAGCAATGGCGGCGACGGCTTGCTGTTCTTCCAACGAAATGATGGTTCCACCGTTCTTGAGGAATTGTGGGTCATCTTGTAACGTCGGGTTGCAATGTTCGGCCATCGTGCGAATAGTTTCGGCTAATCGGCCCAATCGGACGTATGAACGGCTACCACGCCAAAAAGATTCACGCTGCAATTCGCACCGCACATGAGACATCAGTCCTGGCAGGCAAGTGTTATGGCCAACTCTTTTTTGTCACTGGTTTGACTAAACACATTGTCAACGGTGTGTTCAGTTTGTACCGGGTGGTCGGAACGCGGTACAGCGCTCTTCTGGGCATTCGCGTTTAGCGCAGCGGCAAACGCGGATCTCAGCCCCTCGGGCTGCTTGCTCCCCCGTGTTTCGTCCAGGCGACTGGGAATCTCATGACATCCAGGTTAGCCGAAGCAATCACAAATAGCATTAGCGCCAACATTAGCTCAGGGCTCCGCTGTCCGTGGCGGCTCGGTCAAGGCTTCCGTTCTGATAGACTTATCTAAGTCTGATCATCTATTATCAATCTCATCTTCTTGCTTCATCATGCCACCGCTTCTTAGGTGTCACGCCGGTCGTCCACGGGTGGGCACTCCACCAGCGGTCACGAGGCAGGGGGCTGTCCCAAAAGCTCAATAGGTTAACGAAATAAACTTCCCGCAAAAATCGGCACCGGATCAACAAACCCCGCCTCTTTTGGGACGATCTTCTTATAGGGAAGATCGTCCGAAAGGCGGGTTTTGGGTGCAGGACCAAACAGAGCAATTAGTGATGACAGGATTGCCGTAGCCCCAAGTGGCATCGACCGGTCGGGCTCGGAGTTCACGCCCGTTTCGGCCATACCGGCAAGATCAAGTATTTTTGCCCATGGATTTTTCTGATATGATTCGGGCCCATCATGTGGTCCGCGTCGTCAACGACGCGGTGGATCAACTGAGCGATGTGGTCTTTGACCACGTCTACCCGGGCGGGGGGCGTCCGCCCTATCACCCCAAGCTCATGGCCAAGATTTTAGTCTATGCATACACGCAACGCTTGTACTCCTCTCGCCAGATTGCCAAAGCCGTGCGCGAGCAGATTCCCTTTCTGTGGTTAACCGGCCGTCAAACGCCGGATTTTCGGACCATCAATGGTTTTCGGGGCGAGCGGATGAATACCATCGTCGATGATGTGTTTGCGGGCATCCTCACCTTACTGATTGAGCAAGACTCTGTGACCTTGGACGCCTATTTCCTGGATGGCACCAAGATGGAGACGAATGCCAACCGGTATACCTACGTCTGTAAGAAGAGCGTCCAAGGGAGTCAGGACAAGTTGACGGTGGCCATTCGGGACCTCTTGCAACAAATCGAGGCCGTCGTGCAGGCCGAGAATGCAAAATATCCGCTGGACAGCGCGGGCGCCACCACACCCCGGCTCCCGTCAAGTCACCAAAGCTCTTGGCGTACAGACGTCCGATCGGTGCGCGAACCGGCTAGGATCAGCACCGCCCTTGTAGCGCCGATCGGAGCCTCGATGTCATCCCGAAGCGTGTACAACACACATTCGGTGGTCAGGTCAGAGCCCGAAGAAGGGTGTCGTCAAGTGCTGGCCTTGAGGCCGGGGTCGTTGACACTGATTATTGTTGAGTGATTCGGCCTCCATCTCAATCCGGGTTCATTAGGGTCAGCCGTCGCCAGGTCGTTCCATCCGTCCCACAACACGCTGCCGCGTCGCAGACACCAGACTGTGCGTGCAGTCCCTGTTCGCCATACCCCGCGTGAATTCCTTGCGGCGTTCTCGCCCCATAACCGCACTAGAACTTGATGTTAGCGGCTACGCCGAAACGTGATGAAATTCGCGTACATCGACTTCCACGCCCGCTTTAGCAACCTGATCAGCGGCCTGGTACACTTCAGCGACCACGCCGTCGTCGAGATAACTCTCCCCACAGTTGGGGCAAATCTTGGCCGGCACTCGGCGAAAGACGATGAGGGTTTTGCCTCGCTCCAAGGTGACCGTGGTCTTCCCAGCTTCCGGGGTTCCACTCTTGCAAATCACGCAGATCATGGTTGCCTCCTTGAAAAACTTGCATCCCATCGCATCGGATCCGGCTGATCAACGGTAATGACAACGGTCTCCTCATCGTGCAGATTATCCGCGACCACCACATGTATGGGACGGTCCCGGTCCCATCCTAGCACCAGGCGACTGGGATACGGCGTGTCTTCCGGGTAGCTTTCGATAGTGGTGCCCGACTGAATCACGGACTCCACCACGGAGCGCTTGATTTCACGCTCGAACATGCGCTGAAGCGCATGCACCCGATACACGAACCGACTCATACAACACTCCTAATAGCCTTTTACTGACTATTCTACCATGGATTGTCGGTTCGATTCCGGTGGCAATGCCGGAAGTCTGGACGACGAATCGACGCCATTCCTTTACTATGCGAATAATGTACTAACCGGACCGAATGTGCAGTAAGGACCCTCCTCAAATCGGCAGTCGTTCAACCGTATTTTGCGCAATACAGAGGATTATTCCGGGAAGCCCGTCGGGTCATTGTGCGGGGGCACAAATCCCTCCGGTCCCTGTTCTTGCGATTCGCCAGCGGCAACAGGTGTGCCCAATGGCTCGCCGCGACAGGCCCGTATCAATCGACTGTTCGTACCCACCGCGGCCTCCGAGATCGAGCGAATTACAGCTGCGCGTCGTCCGACCCATCTCCTCAGTTCGACATCTTGGCCGGGCCCGATATTTCCTGTGTCCCCCACCTGCGAATCCCCTCAAGTCGCAAAACGTCTGAACTCAGTTCACCCGCCATCCCGCGCTTGGGGGAATAAAGCCCGGTGTGCGAGTCGCCTTCCTCTCATTTTTACTAAATTTCTATTGTATCATCTGTACTATGTGTTATAGTACACATAGAACAAAGGAGGGCGCCATGTGGTTTCAAATTGACCCTCGGTTGTCAAAACCGATCTACCTCCAGATTGTCGACGGGGTGAAAGAGGCCTGTGCCAAGCACATCCTCAATCCTGGCGATCGGCTCCCGTCCGTGCGCGAGTTGGCCGCGGAGATGACCTTGAACCCCAACACGGTCGCCAAAGCCTATCAAGAACTGGAGCGCACGCACGTCATCGAGGTCATCCGCGGCCGTGGCACGTTTGTCGCCGCGCCGAGCCCGGTTCCTGACAAAGAGCAACGCCTGGCCGCCATGCGCGACACCATCAAACACCTGTGGATTGAAGCCCAGTATTTACAAATGACAAGCCACGATCTCCTCGCCCTCATGCACGCGACAGTGGCCGAGTGGGACCGTGAGAGAGGACGAGAACGGGTATGAGTCAAGCCATCGAAATCCGTCATGTGACGAAACGCTTTAATGGCCGCTTGGCCTTACACGACGTGGACTGGTCGCTGGAAGCGGGGCAGATTCACGGGCTGATCGGCGCCAACGGTGCCGGCAAGACCACGTTGCTGCAATTGGCATTGGGGGTGTTAGCGCCCGACCAGGGCACCATCACGGTGTTGGGTGAACTGTCCGGGCCGCACAATGCCACTCTGCGCCAACGCATGCAGTATGTCGCGAGTGACCAAACCTTGCCGCGCAACTTTCGCGTCAGCGAATGGCTGCATTACGTCAGCCTTTTATATCAGCGGTGGGATGCGCGGGTGGCCAAGCGCCTCCTGGACGCGATGGAAATCGGCCGCAACACCCCCATCCGCGCGCTGTCCACCGGAGCCCAAGCCAGCTTGCGACTGGCCCTGGCGGCCGCCGCGCGCCCCGAACTCTTATTGTTGGACGAGGCCACCAATGGCTTGGATGTTGTGGTGAAACGGCAAGTGATGCGGCTTTTGGTCGACATGGCCGCCGCGGAGGGCACCACCCTGGTCGTGGCCACCCATGCCATCGAGGATGTCGAGCGCATGGCCGAGACGATCTCCATCTTATATCGCGGCAGCGTCGTCCTGACCGAGAATCTCGACGCATTAAAAGGGCATGTCCGCCGCTTTCAGATTGTGGCGGGACCCCAGTGGTCGCAGGAGGTGCTCCACCATCCGCAAGTGGCCGACGTGCGCTGGCAAGGCCACGTCGGGGTGGTGACCATTGACGGGCCCCCGGAGTCCTGGAGCGAGCGCCTGCGTCAAGCCGGCGCCACCCTGGTCGAACCGATTGACATGGACTTAGCAGACGTGTTTGGGATCGTACTCAAAAGGGAGGGTTATACGCGTGAGAACCTGGCTTGGGATGCGTAATGAGGCGATGAACGCCGTATATTACCGCGAATGGCGGATGAATCGGGCGCTCTATCTGGCGACGGCGGCCTTGATGGTCTTGCCGAGCTGCCTCAGCGTCTTCGCCAACGCCACGGCGCCCCATCGGTACGCGCGGGAATTCTTGACGTCTTGGGTATTGGGCTACGCGCATGGCGCGGGACTAGCCATGACGTTTGGCGTGCTGTTATCCGGCGTGTTGGGGCTCTTCGTGTTCTGGTATGACAAAAGTCGCGGCGGGATCGAGGCGGCGTTGCAGGGGCCCTTGTCGCGGCGCGCCCTGATGACGGGAAAACTGACACTCGGGTTGGCCACCCTCGTGGCCGCCCAAGTCTTCGTGTGGTTGCTGCTCATGGCCACGGCCGTGGGCGTCGGTCACGCGGGCGCCATCGGCGCCCTGGCTCAGATCACCGTCTTGGCCCTGGCGAGTTCCGCGTGTCTCTTTGCGCTCACACTGGCGTTGAGCGGAGCGATGGGCAGTCTCTTTTTCATCGCCTTAACCGCTTTTCTCTGGCTGATTCTGCCGCGTACCGTGGCGACGCTCATCACGAATTTAAGCTATTTGTCGACGCGCATGACCATTGCCGAGGCCACGGCCATGAATACGACCGCGCGGGATCTGCACTGGCTTTCACCCCTTGTCACCGTGTTCCCCACCCACAACTTGGCACTCTTGTACGCCGCCTATTTCACCCTGTGGACGGTCGCCGCGATATGGGCCGCGTGGGTCTGGTGGGAACGCGTCCCCTATGAGCGATTCCATGCACCGTTGTATTTTTCGTCACTGTGGAATGGATGGTACGCGCTGCTCGCCCTGGTCACCGGCTTTTTCCTCGCCAATCTCCCACGGAGTTTGGGCGCGGGAAGATGGACCTTTTGGGGGCTTTATGGCCACGCGCTGATTCTGGCCCTCCCCGCGTGGTTTGTATGGCGATGGTTTTGGATCCGACTGGGACAGTCGGGACTCGGGCTAGGTCCGGCCACGGATTCGTAGACTGGACACACGTAGCGCGCTACCTCCGCCCATCGCCGGGCGTACTTTCAGAATCTAAAGCTGCAGCGGTCCAATCATCGTTCAGTGTTGGAGGCGCGATTGCTGCACGTCAGCTTTCGCGCCTTGGAGTAGAAAAAACACTCCCAGGCACAAAAGAAAACCCACAAAAAGCGCACAAATCACATAGCCCACTTGACCACCACCGAGCGTGTGGTCAGAGGGGCAATGCGTACGCGTTTTGGTCAAGCAACCTACGCGGTACCGATCCTCGCGCCGCTGCACCGGATATTGCAATGTCTTAAGTTAGAGGCTTGACGCCGCAGTGGGTAAATCCCCGGCACCGCCTTAAGACGGCACACCTTCAGGCTGGTCTTGCAAAGCGCGCACAATGTCTTCGCACAGTCGATGGGTCTCCAAGGCATCGTCGGCGAGCTTTTCGGCTTTAGTTAGGTCGTTGGCTCCCACTAAAGCCAAAAACTCGTCGACAATCCCGCTAAATCCCTTGACCTTCTCGACAGTGGACCATGCGTCGACACTGATTTCGCACTTCTTTTGCTTCTCAAACCGTACGCCATCGCGCATTTCGCGGATTGACCATTTAAGACCGTCGCCCATCACGTCTAACACCTCTTCATCGGCCCCATTAATCCGGTTCATCACGCCCATCGCGGTATAGTTCAGACCAATCATGTGAACTGCCACCTGGGTCAATGCGCCCCGTCGCTGCCGGCCTTGCACGCATATGCGTTGCACCGGGCTGGGTAGGAACGATCGAATCGTGTCGACAACATGGATAAAGTCGTCAAAGATAGCCTCGCGCACCGACTGCGGACTGTTGGCGCGATTTTTTTGCATTAGCACCATTGCAGGATTTGTTAAATCCTCTCTTGCCTCTTGGTACAGCGGCGCATAACGACGGTTGAACCCGACCATTAAAATTCTTTTCTGGCACCGGGCCAACGCCACCATTTCTCGGCTCTTGTCATAGGAGTAGTCAAGCGGTTTATCGACATAGACGTGGACCCCCGCCCGTAATAATTCGCGCACGATTTCGTCATGCGCGTCGGTGGCAGCGTGGACCAGTGCCGCATCAATCTTCTGACCGAGAAGTTGCCGGACACTTTTCAAGCGGTGGCTTGCCACGATCCCATGTGCCCTTCCCACTTCATCAAGCACGGTTTGATTGCGGGTAACCAAATAGAGATCAATGTCTTGTCGGGACAGCATTGTGGGTAAATAAGCCTTTCGTGCAATATCGCCAATGCCTACCATCGCCAGTTTCATAGGTATACCTCCTACGCCAACGCGGGATGTATAGATTATATCGATACCATGACATAAATCCCGGTGCATTGTTACTGATGCCACCACCCGGTACGATACGGGTAGCACATCAGGGAGGCGATCAACGTGCTGGCACATTATATTTTTCCCAACCTCAGTCTTGTTTCACACGCTTCCTGGCGCTATGGCTCACTGGAGGCGATCGTCACAGCCATAACGGTGTTAATGATGGCAACCATGCTCGCCATGACTCGACACCTGGCACATCAAGAAACCCGATCACAAAGACAAGTGCTGGGCCGTGATCGTTAAAGCACGTAGACAGGGTCGGCGAAACTCTTGGGCACGAGGCCTCGTAGAACGCGAGAAGCTGGAGTACTATCGCGCATTGGAGAATCTGGGCGCTCTTTTGCCGGCAACCCTCCCTCGCCACCACACGCAGAACGCCCAAACCTCTTTAGGAAGCATCCAACTACCACGAATGCACGTGAAATCGGGTTATGCCGTTTTGTTTTGGGGAGCTTCAGCATAAGCGGCACGCGGTCGCTTTAACACAAACATGGCCAAAAGTCCGGCCACAATAGCAAACGCACCGGCGAGATAGAAATCCGGGGCGTATGAATGGCCTGCGGCGACGTAAATGGTGCTCGCTAAAATACCGCCAAAAATACCCCCTACTGCTTTCCCGGTGTACATCATCCCGTAGTTCACGGCCGAATGCTCCCGGCCGAAATAGTCGGTCATCAACGCAGGAAAGAGCGTAAACAAAGGACCCCACATGCCCATAGCCACACACGCTAAAATAATGAATAAAATGCCGTTATGCGTGTTGGCCATCCAAAAGAGCGAGATTCCCATAATCACGTAGGCGATGAACATCGACAGTTCGCGTCCGATGTAATCGGAAACGATCCCCGATACCCAGCGCATTCCTCCGTTCGGAAGACGCGAGAGCGTGGCGGCCGTCACACCAACCGCCGCTGCAGCCACGGCTACGTTCACTTTGGCAATATCGACAATATGGGCTGTAATCATCGATCCGGCCGCGCAAATAAGGGACATAGCAATCCAAGCCACCCAGAACTGCCAGGTTTGAAGCACTTCCGTGGGCGTGAACTGATGGAGCGTATTCGCCACTTTATTGCGAGAAGCCGATTGAGACGCCCGATCAGACTCGGGATTGTAGCCCGGAGGCGTCCACCCTTTTTCGGGGTATCGCAAAAACTGAGCGACAACGACAATAATGACAATCATCGCGATGCCCATGTCTTGAAAGGCATGTTGATAGCCATTAACTCCGGTCGCAATAATGCCCGCCAAAATCGGAATAAAGATAGCGGAACCTGCTCCAAAGCCCATGTCAATCAATCCCACGGCAACCCCGCGACGCTTGGCTTCAGGAAACCATTTCAGGGCATTGTTGACTCCGTTGGCATAAATATAGCCCGGCCCCAGCGATCCGATTCCGTAGGCCAAATAGAGCTCTAGATGGGTTGCAGCGTGTGCACTGATAATCCATCCTAAACCCGTCGCTAATCCTGCAACCGTCGTAAACCACCGTGGCTGCCACTTGTCAGACCATATTCCACTTGGGATCATAAACTCACCTTTCGCACCCTTAGTAAGAGTGCCGTGAGTGATGAGACCTTCGGCTATCCGGACGGGATCTGAACAAATCGCCGAGAAT
>PXYV01000056.1 GCA_003023745.1 Sulfobacillus acidophilus
GCGCCTGGATTCGCGTGCATGGACAACGCCGCTTCTGGAGCGCCCTCGTAAACGCTTACTTCAATGCGATGCGTCAGGCTTAGGTTAGCGCGTATGGGGGCATGTCCCGCCCAAAGCGTCCAACAGACCTGTCTAAGGCCATGCCAACTCTAGGGCATCCGCGCTAAGCCCCAATTCGACACAAATCATCCACAAATAGCCACATTCGGCGTGCATTGCCTTAACATCGTGTTGACGGATCTCTGTTTCCGGCAACGTCCGGTCCGTTCTACAGCGTGCCGAATTGCCGATCGCCCGCATCGCCCAGCCCCGGAACAATGTATCCGCGATCGTCTAAATGGTCGTCCAACGCGGCGGTGTAAACAGGCACGTCCGGATGGAGGGTCTCCACCTGGCGCACCCCTTCAGGAGCGGCAATGATGCTCACCAGCCGAATCTGCCGGGCTCCTTCCTCTTTCAAAAAGTTCAACGCATCCACTGCCGACCCGCCCGTCGCTAACATCGGATCAAGCAACACAAACGGATGGTTCTGCCGATTCTCAGGAAAATTGGAATAATATCGGATCGGCTTCAAAGTACGATGGTCGCGGTACATTCCCAGATGCGACACGATGGATCCGGGAATGAGATCGCGAAACCCATCGACCAAGCCCAGCCCTGCACGCAAAACCGGCACTAAGATAGGTTCGTAGGCTAAGCGACAGCCAGTCGTCTCAGCCATCGGAGTGCTGACCGTAACCGCCTCACACGCTAAATCTTGCAAGACCGGAAACGCCAACAACCGCGCCAACTGAGTCAAGTGGTGGCGGAATTGGTCAACTCCTGTGTCTTGATCTCGAATGATCGTTACATGCACATGCACCAGAGGATGATCCACCACAATCATGACATAGCCCCTTTACCCATGAACTACAACAATCCCGATTCGTGCCGGGCTGCCGTTTCAATTTTTTCAATTCGACGTTGATGACGTCCACCGGCAAAGCTGGTCGACAAAAACATGAGCAGGATTTCTTCTGCCAGTGGCTGCGCCACGAATCGCGCCCCCATGGTAAGCACATTGGCGTCGTTGTGCTCCCGCGCCAGCCGCGCCGACACCACGTCATGCGCCAACGCCGCCCGAACCCCGACCACCTTGTTGGCGGTGATGCACATACCCTGTCCGCTGCCACACAACAAAAGCCCACGGTCGGCATCGCCTCGGGCCACCGCGCCCGCCACCTTGACGGCAAAGTCCGGGTAATCAACCGACTCGGCGCTAAAGGTGCCGAAGTCTTCTACATCCCATCCCTGCTCGATCAAAAAGGCCACTAATGGCTCTTTCAGCGACCATCCGGCATGATCAGCTCCCACCGCAATTCGCATTAACTTACTCCCTTTCTCGGCATTTCTCGACAGGTTGAACGGCCACTGCGTCCTTTTCAAGACTTATTGCCGTCGAGCTGATCTTTTAATTTCTGCAAAAGCCGGTAGATCTCCTCCGCCACCGCTGTATATGCCTTCAAATCCTGCCCGGCCGGATCAACAATATCGCCTGCTTCTCCGACGAGTTCGGAAAGGACATGCGTTTTGGACGCCCATTCCGGCCGACGTTTCGCGACCCTTTCCCGTTGCGCGTGCGTCATCGTGATGACATAGTCGTACGGTCCGTCAACATCCATCAAATCCCGCGCCCGATGCGACTCTAAGGAGGCATGAAATGCGCGGACCGCTTCTTTGGCGTATTCGGCGGCCGGCTGACCGCTCCAGGCCGACACTCCAGCCGATTCAGCGTCGGGACTGCCAATCTGCTGCCAAATTGCCATCGCCATGGCGCTGCGACACGTATTGCCAGTGCATACGAACAATATTTTGGGAGTGCTCATTCGGGCATCACCCGGCGTCCCGACGCTTTTTCCAGTCGATTGGATATTGCCAATCCCAGCCCCCCTTGCGACTCCCAAATCACAACGATCGCATCCGGATTGTGCTGGTCCATTGTCCGCATCGCATCAAATAACCGATGCGCCGCGCTCACATCGTCTGACCCCAGACCATAAAACCATGATGCCTGAAGCCCTTTCATAACATCCGGCGCGATCAGTGCCCAGCGTCGATGGGCACTGACAATATCGGGTAAGATACGGCGCACAAACGCGTCGTCTGTGCTTTGCACCCAGATTAACGGGGACTTTGGCGCGTAGTGCCGGTATTTCATCCCCGGGGAGCGTACCGGACTATTCGCCGTGGCAATGACGACCTCGCCCACGACATCACAAAGCCTGCCGCGCCCGATGCCACCCGCACGCAATAACGTCACCGGTTGGGTGGTGCAGTCCACCACGGTCGATTCCAACCCCACTTCGGCACTGCCACCGTCAACGATAAACGGAATACGGCCTCGCATGTCTTCATACACCGCACTGGCCGTCGTCGGGCTGGGTCGACCGCTAAGGTTGGCGCTGGGCGCCGCAATGGGGGAACCCAAACCTGCGATCAAGCGGCGCGCCACTGGATGGCTCGGCGCCCGCACGGCGACGGTATCCAACCCGGCCCGCACGGACAGCGGAACCTTTTCCGTCGCGGGCACGACCACCGTTAACGGTCCTGGCCAAAACGCCGCTATTAATCGCTGGGCAGCCACCGGCAGCTCGGCCACCAACCCCTCTAAATCTTCAGGCCCGAGGACATGCAAAATTAAAGGATTGTCACTGGGGCGGCCCTTCGCGACAAAAATGCGTCGACAAGCCGCGTCATTAAGCCCGTCTGCCCCCAGTCCATACACCGTCTCGGTGGGAAAGGCGACAACCTGTCCTTCCCGAAGCGCCCGAATGGCTGGTCCCAGGGCATCACTCGTAAGAATAGTGGTATTCGTCGGATGACCCCGCCTTTCGTGGGTATGCTCAGTCCATCCCATCTTTTGACTGAGTGGCACTTGTATTCACCTCGAAAAATCCGGTTGGAAATACTACAGCGGGCGCCCGTCCACCCCTGGTGCGAAGACAGTGTGCCCTCACCCCATTATGTCATAGGCCTTGGGATCAATCAAAATGCGATTGATGTCCTCGTCTCGCCGCCATCCCTAAAATCTCACGGTCAAATACGCAGCGCCAATTAATGCCGTAAAGGCAGCGACCTTCCAGCCATAGCGCATAAATTGCCCAAAACTGAGCGCATAGCCGCGCTCCACCGCCAGGCCCTGCACCACGACATTGGCTGATGCCCCAATCACCGTGGCATTCCCCCCGATCGCGGCACCCATGGCGATGGCCACCCACAGTTCCACCCCAAAGCGCGGGTCAACAGCATTAAGGTGCACGACCACCGGGATTAGCGCTGCGACCAGGGGAACGTTGTCCAACAACGCAGAAAATAGCGCGGTGCCGATGAACAACAATAACGGAAGCCACGGGCCTAATCCCGGACGGTCCATCCACCGCGCCAGCGTGTCGATCAATCCCACCGACTCGAGCGCGCCAACCAAGATAAACACGCCAACGAAAAAGCCTAAAGTGCCGTAGTCCACGTGACGGTACCACCGCTGGCCAACTCGACCGGTATACAATATCGCAGCTGCTGCCCCCCCGAGCGCGATGATTCCCACCGCCAGATGCAGTGGACGCTGTGCCACAAAGCCTAGCAGCATCATCGCTAAGATTACGAGCAAGCCTTTTAACCGCGGATTGGGCCCGACGCTGGTTCGCTTGGCCGACCTTACCGTTCGGTGTTCGGAGGCGAGGGGCTTTAGGCGGAGGAACACCGGCAAGACCAATGCTAATAAGGTGAGGATAATCACCGCAATCGGCGTCATCATTTGAACAAACTGGAAAAACGTAAGACGCGCGGCCGTACCAACTAAAATATTCGGCGGATCGCCAATTAAAGTAGCCATCCCCCCTAAATTGGAGGCCACCACTTCCATTAAGAGCAATGGAACCGGATCAAGCTCCAATTCCTCAGCTGCGTCAATCAAAATCGGCGACAGCAGCAAGACGGTCGTCACATTGTCCAAAAATGCCGAAACCACTGCCGTGAGCACATAGAAAATCCACAACAACCGCCAAGGCTTTCCCCGAGACCAGCTGCGTGCCCAGTGCCCCAACAGGACAAAGAGTCCTGCATCTGCCAGCTGCGACACAAACAGCATCATGCCGCCGATCAGGGCCAACGTGTTCCAATCGACGCTGTGAAACGCGGCCGCAAACGTGATGGTGCGACTCACCACCAATGCGCCAGCCAATCCCAACGCCACCCAGGCACGGTGAAACCAGTCCCCGAGCAATAAGACATAAAGCGCAGCCAGAGCGATCAGCGCTATCCACTGGGGTCCGGACATGTCAAAGCCCTACTTTTCCCGTCACTGCGCGCTACTTGGGGGCTAAACCGGCAAGATATTGGCTCCACCCATCCATGCCCCCGGCCAACTTCCACACCCGCCGGAATCCCTGCTCTTCCAACACCTCGGCTGCATACTCACTGGCTCCTTTGCCAAATTGACAAAAGACCACCACATCCTGGTCCCGGTCCCAATCCCTTGGCTTGTCTTCCAGGTCCAGCACCGGAACATGCAGCGCCCCCGGAATCTGTCCAATTTGTCCGATGCGGACATCGACGATAAGTGGCGGATGCGGTTCACGAAGGCGCTGGACCAATTCTTGCGGCTGGATGTACTCGGCCACCATATCCCCTCCTCGTGTGTTTGATAGCGGATGGTCCGGATCAGGTGCGACGGCCGAACACCACGCGATCTAACCCGGCATAATCCTGCGCAATTGACACCTGGCCAAATCCAAAGCTCTTTAATGTTTGGCTAACACTATGAGCTTGGGCGGGACTACATTCCAAGAATATCCATCCTGAAGCGCGAAGCCAACCGGCCGACATCTCGATCAGTCGACGAATCAGCGCCAACCCGCCATCTTCAGCAAACAGCGCCAGCGGCGGCTCGTAACGTGTTTCCGGCGACATGTGCGATTGTTCGGCCAAGTCGACATACGGCAAATTCGCAACAATAATATCGAGCGGAGACGGTACATTGACCAACAAATCCGACTGAATCCACCTGACGCTAAGTCCCAATCGCCGGCCATTTTGATCCGCCAGCGCCAACGCTGACGCACTGACATCTGCCCCGTAAACCATCCAGGCGGGGCGCGTCGCCTTGACCGCCAGTGCAATCGCGCCACATCCACACCCGACATCAACCACCCTCATCGGTGACGGGCGTACAACCGATAACACCGTCTGCACCAAATTCTCGGTTTCGGGACGTGGAATCAGCACTGCCGGGCTCACTGCCAAATTAAGTCCGTAAAATTCTCGCTGCCCGGTAATGTAGGCGAGCGGCTCCCGTGCTAAGCGCCGCCCCAGGGCGACATTGGCCCGGTGCACTGCCCCGTCGTCTACGATTCCGCCCCAGGCGATCCAATCCGCATAAGTTCGCCCCGTAGCCCACTGCAACAGATACTGGGCTTCTCGCTCGGGCTCCGGAATCTGTCCCCGGCGCAACGCCTCGACTAAGCGTTGCATCAGCTGGCGCCACTGCATTAGGCTTCCTTGAGACGTTGTTCCTCGTGCTGCGCCACCAACGCCGCAATCAATTCGTCCAAATCTCCGTCCATAATGGCTTCAATCCGGTGCAACGTCAGCCCAATGCGGTGGTCGGTGACGCGGCCTTGCGGAAAGTTATAGGTCCGAATACGCTCGGATCGATCGCCCGTCCCCACTTGCGAGCGTCGCTCTTCCTGAACCGCGTTGTGCGCGTTCGTTTCCGTCAAATCCTTAAGGCGGGCCCGCAAAACTCGCATCGCCTTCTCACGATTTTTCATCTGTGACTTCTCGTCTTGGCAATACACCATGATATTGGTGGGCAAGTGAATAATCCGCACCGCCGATTCCGTTTTGTTGACGTGCTGGCCACCGGCTCCTGAAGCGCGCATGGTGTCGATGCGCAGGTCATCCGAATTAATCACCACCTCCGTTTCCTCCGCTTCCGGCAGTACCGCCACGGTCGCTGTCGAAGTATGAATACGCCCTTGTGCCTCCGTGACCGGAACGCGCTGCACACGGTGCACGCCGCTTTCAAATTTTAGACGACTATAGGCGCCTTGACCTTCCACCATAAAAATCACTTCTTTATACCCGCCAATGTCCGTAGGACTGGAGGACAGCACCTCAGTCCGCCAGCCCTGGCGTTCGGCAAAGCGCACATACATGCGAAACAATGACGCTGCAAACAATGCCGCCTCTTCGCCGCCTGCACCAGCGCGGATTTCCACAATCACATTTTTTTGGTCATTCGGATCTTGCGGCGCCAAAAGATGCACCAATTCAGACTCCACTTGCTCATACGCCGCCTTCAACTGCTCTGCTTCCGCAAGCGCCCACTCACGCGTATCGGGGTCGTCTTCACGTGCCAGTTCCCGCGCCGTTTCCCATTCCTGCACAAGTTTTTGATAGCGGTCGTAGCGTGCAACAATTTCCTCCCACTCGGCGAGCTCTTGCCCATATTTGCGGGCCAAATCAGGATTAGAGAGGACGCGTGGATTCGCCATTTCCTCTTGTAGTTCTATATATCGGGCTCTTGTGGACTCCAACCGCCCTATCATCACATCATCCACAATGCTCACCTCGTGACTTCACCTCAAGAAAAAACAGAGCTCCCCGCTCTGTCTTCTCCGCCGTATAAAACCATGCCCAAGATTGCGCCGACCAACGCATCGCTGTCCGGTCAGTTGTTTTAACAACCAAACCGCAACCCTCCTGGCATTCAGTGCTGGTCTTTTTAAAAGGCACTCAGACCATCCCATCCGCACGTCTTGAACACCGAGCATAGGACCTGCCTATCGTGCGCTACTTCATCCCGTAGCGCTTCTTAAACCGTTCTACCCGGCCCCCACTGTCGACGATGCGCTGCTGGCCCGTATAAAGCGGGTGGCACTGACCACAAATCTCTATTTTTAGGTTCTCCCGCGTCGACCCGATATGATATACCGCACCACAAGAACACGTCACTGTTGTTCGGTGATATTGCGGATGAATATTCGCCTTCATTCCATCACCTTCTTCTCGCCATTCAAGCATCAGGCGCTATTATAGCAAGTTCAGTCCTCGTTCGCAAGTCCTGAGGAATCGGAGTGATACAGCGGCAACGACAGCTCCACCACCGTTCCAACCCCTAGTTGCGAATGAATCACGACCTCTCCCCCGTGTTGACGCGCCACTTCATCGACAATCGACAAACCTAAACCGCTCGATTGCTGGCGCGAGGCGTCGCCTGTCACAAAACGCTCAAAGACGCGCGGCAAGAGTTCTTCGGCAATCCCGGGGCCGTGATCTCTGACGCGAATAACCATCAAAGAACCACGGCGCTCAGTGCCCACTTCAATCTCCGAATCGGCCGGTGACCACTTGATCGCGTTGTCCAAAATATTGACCAAGGCTTCGACTAAATAATCTTCGTTGCCCCACACGGTGCCTTCTTCTCGGATTGTCCATTGCAGGCGCAGGTGATGCTGCTCCAGCACCGGAGCTACCCTTTCCAACGTCTTTTGCACCCAGGCCTGGGTAGACAGGGGAGCCATCGGTCCCCCTTCACTGCGAATGCGCGTCGCCTTTAACAAGCGATCCACCAGTCGTTGCAATCGCAACGTTTCTTCCCATGCCACTTCGACCGCCCGATCATGCGATTCGTCAACCGCCACCCCATCGCGCACCGCTTCCAGGAATCCCCGAATCGAAGTCAAAGGCGTCCGTAAGTCATGCGCGACATGCGCCATCAGCCCGTCCCGCGCCTCGGCCTCGCGCTTCAATTGGTCCATTTGCGTCTCAATGCGCTCTTCCATCCGGTTAAACTCCCGAGCCAACGCTTGCACCTCAAACGGCCCAGCATCTTCCGGAGCGCGGCGGTTCAGATCGCCGTCCTGCCCGGTGCCGGCGACCACCTGGCGCAATTCGTCCAAGGGTCTAGCCAACCGACGACTAATGGCGTATGCCAAAACCCCTACCAACACGACGGCGCCCAGTTCTCCCAGCAAAAGCAGCCGGGTCAGGGAATTCGCGGTGCGATGCGACAAACTTAGAGGCGACTCCAGAACCACGACGCCGGCAATATTGTTGGGCGACAATGAAACAGGCACCGCCACAATGGCCACATCGCCAGAACCGACCCCTTTGTACCGCTGCCCGGTTTGCAAAACCTTCGTCAAAGCGGAAAGCGGCGGCGGTACAGCCGGCACATTGCCGTGTCCCGTCTCGAGCAAGATGCGTCCATAGGGATCATAAACATACACCCGGTCACTCAAAGCCCCCTGCAGCACGTGAATAAAGGCCACAGCCGTATTTTGGCTGATGACGCCTTCAAAAAAGGGCGCCGACACGGTTCTATCAATTGTTTCGGCCTCGCTTGACAAGCGATTCAGTTGACTTTGCACGAGATAATGGCGGAAGGTGAATTGAGCCACGACCAAGGCAAACGCCAGAACCACCACCGCCACAAAAACATGGCTCAAGACCAGTTGTCCCGACAAGCGCTCAATCCAATCCGAAAACCAGCGAGTCCTTCGCGCTGGTTTTTCCGGCGCAACCGATTCACTCATGTTTAGACCGCGGCTCCGGCTGGAATCGATATCCGCGCCCCCACACCGTATCCAAATATTCATAAGGAGACGAACTGGCTAGAAGTTTTTGTCGAAGACGCGTGACATGCACGTCGACCGTGCGATTATCCCCTTCAAAATCTAATCCCCAGACACGATCCAGCAAATGGTCGCGACTAAAAATTTGCTTGGGGTGCCGGGCCAAAAAACATAACAAATCAAATTCACGCGGTGTGAGGGCCAGCCGATCCTCTCCGGCCTGCACCACACGTTCCTCCATATCGATTAAAAGTCCGGGATGGCGAATCCGCGAAGACCCCGGTGGAGGCCCAGCGGCTGCGCGCCTGAGAACTGCTTTGACCCGCGCCACCAATTCCTTGGGACTAAAGGGTTTAATCATATAATCATCGGCGCCCATTTCCAGTCCCAAAATACGATCTTCTTCATCGCCCATCGCCGTCAGCATCACCACCGGCAGCCAATCATCCCGATCGCGAATGTGAGCCAGAACGTCAAATCCGTCAACCTCCGGCAGCATCAGGTCAAGCACCACTAGATCGAACGCTTCGCGGTCTACCCGATTAATCGCCTCGCGGCCATCACCCGCTTCCGCCGTTTGATACCCGGCATGCGCGAGGTATAGACGGCACAACTCGCGAATGTGCGGGTCGTCGTCGACAATGAGTATACGCCCCGGCAGCGCGCCCGGCCCGTCTGACATTAGCCTTGGCTCCCCTGGCTTGCCATAAAGAGCTTAAAGAATTCCGCATTAGAGCGGGTCCGTTTCAAATTCTGCAGCAGCAGTTCGGTCGCCTCTTGATTGCCTAGATTATGAATGGCCTTACGAACCTGCCAAATAATATCCAGTTCTTCTGGCGTCATCAACAAATCCTCGCGGCGCGTGCCGGAGCGTTTAATATCGACTGCCGGAAATGTGCGGCGTTCAGCCAGCTTGCGATCCAAATGCAGTTCCATATTGCCCGTCCCTTTAAACTCTTCATAGATCACATCGTCCATCCGGGAGCCAGTATCTACCAAGGCTGTAGCCAAAATCGTCAAGCTTCCACCATGCTCAACTTTTCGAGCCGCCCCGAAGAATCGCTTGGGTTTGTGCAAGGCCGCTGGATCCATACCGCCTGACAAGGTGCGGCCGGATGCGGGAACCGTCAAGTTGTAGGCTCGTGCCAAGCGCGTAATAGAATCCAGTAAAATCACCACGTCTCGTCCCATTTCCACCAGCCGTTTGGCCCGTTCCAGCACCATCTCCGCCACGCGGATGTGGTCCTCCGGCGGTTCGTCAAAGGTAGAGCTCGCGACTTCGCCTTTGACCGACCGCTCCATGTCCGTTACCTCTTCTGGCCGCTCGTCAATGAGGAGCACCATCAAATGGGTTTCGGGGCTGTTCTGAGAAATCGCATTGGCCAACTTCTTTAAAAGCACTGTTTTCCCCGCCTTCGGCGGCGCCACAACCAATCCCCTTTGCCCGCGGCCAATGGGTGCGATAATATCCACCAGACGACAAGCCAAATCCTCTCGCGATGTTTCCAGGCGGAAGCGCGAATCGGGAAAAATCGGTGTCAGTCCATCAAAGTCCGGTCGTTCCGCGGATTTCTCCGGCGACAAAGCGTTGACCGCTTCTACCCTGAGCAACGCAAAGTAACGTTCGCCATCCTTGGGAGGGCGAGCCTGGCCCGACACTTGATCGCCGGCTCTCAAATCAAACCGGCGAATTTGCGACGCGGACACATAAACATCTTCACGACTGCGTTGAAAATCGGTCGGTCGAAGAAACCCGTAATCGCCGACAATGTCGAGGAGTCCCTGCACAAAAACAAATCCATCTTTATGGGTGCGAGCCCGCAAAATCTCCCAAATCAACTCGCCTTTTTTATATTGCCGAAAATTATCGATGTTAAGTTGCCGAGCTAATTTGTACAACTCCAGCAATGTCATCGCATCCAGTTGCGCCATGGTCAGCGGAGCTTCGCGCTGTTTGGGCAAATCGCGTCGACCAGGTGCCGCGGTGCGCGCCCCATCGGGTTTACGATTTTCGCGGGGCCGTCCATTATAGAGGGCTTGCGGTGCGTTAGCACTCGAAGAAGGTAATTCTGCGGGCCGTAAGCGCGGGGCCGAGGCGCTTCGCGCCGTAATCGGCACCACCTCCAACCTACTCTTGTCCACCTCGGTCGTTTCAGCGGCCGGGGGCAACGCTTTCACCTCCACGGCGGCCTCGATTTGCGGCACTGATTGTGGCGGTGTGGGGGAGATATCGTCGGCGGGCGTCGTGGCATCTGATGATGAATCACGCGAAACGCCCTCGGACAAAGGCTGTACAGGTTCCACCACAGATGCTATTTCGGGAGAGGACTCAGGTTTTTCAGCGGTTTCCACCGCTGGGGCGGGTACATTCTGGGCAATGTCCGCTGGTTTGTCGCTCTTTTTGCGGCGCGTCCGCGGTTTGGGTGCATCACTCGTTTCGGTCGGAGCCGACGCACGTCGCGTGCGTTTCTTAGCAGGCTTGGACTCTTCACTTACCGTCAACGCTGCGGCCTCCCCCGACATTTCGGCAAGTTCAGCCTTCTTGGGAGTCCGTGGACGCCGGGGCCGCTTCGGTGCGACCACTTGTTCCGGCTCTTGCTTTAACTCATCAGCCATAAAATCTAGATCTTCCTCCTCGATTGAGCAACTGGTCGACCGTTAGGCCATTTCTTCGTGAGCTGGTGCTCCGCATGCACAAACCGCACAGTGCCCGTCAAAGATCGCATGACTACGCTATGGGTCGAACAAAAGCGGGGACCGTATTGGACGCCATCCAACAAATCCGTATCGGTAATAGCAGTCGACACATACAGTACGTCATCGCCGCGCACGAGATCCTCTAACGTGAGGAGTTTTGTCGGATCGCTGACCCCCATGGCGCGCACACGCTGTTCCTGCGCCGCATCCTCCGCGACCAGACGAGCCTGCATTTCCCCGCCTAAACACTTAACCGCAGCCGCCGCCAGCACCCCTTCAGGGGCTCCTCCTCGGCCCATTAACATATCAATGCCCGAATCTGGCACACAAGCCGCCAATGCCGGGGAAACGTCTCCATCCGAAATTAGCCGAATCCGGGCACCCGCTTGACGAATTCGACGAATCACATTGTCATGTCGATCGCGGTCGAGCAATACCACCGTAATATCCGTAACAGACTTCCCCAAGCGATCGGCCAACGCGCGCAAATTCTCTTCGACCGGTGCATCCAGAGAAATCACGCCGCGTCCCGCCGACCCCGTTACGATTTTTTCCATATACATGTCCGGTGCGTGCAGCAAGCATCCGGCTGGCGCAACCGCCATCACCGCAATGGCTCCCGGTAAGCCTTTGGCCACTAAATTGGTCCCTTCCACCGGATCCACCGCGATGTCAACCGGTTCCCCCTGACCATCGCCAATTTTTTCCCCGATGTACAGCATCGGCGCCTCATCCATTTCACCCTCGCCGATGACCACGGTGCCGCGGATGTCGACGGTATCCAGCATGGTCCGCATAGCATCAACTGCCAAAGCGTCAGCACCATTCTTGTCTCCACGACCCATGAGCCGCCCCGCTTCGATGGCCGCCGCTTCAGTCACTCGGACAAATTCCAGCGCTAGTTCGCGCTCCATAATAGCCTCCAACAGGCGAAATATTGTCTGAAAGTGTGGGACACGATTCGAAACCGCAGATGCGGTAAGCATACCCGCGATTCCGGAAGTCTAACCGGATTGTGTTGAAGATTCACAGCAAGCGTGCCAAAATTCTCCTGAATCGTAGCATAATGTCGGCGAAGGTGCAACTGGCTCGCTGCGCATTCCTGCCCGACTGTAACGGATTCGTAACATTTTGTGGTTACACTATAACAAAACACTCAGGAGGCAAACTCATGGCAAGCATTCAACGCACTCTGGCTGCGGCAATTGTCGGGTTTGCGGTAGGCGCTGGCGCAGTCGGCGGCGGCATGTACGCATACAATCAACTCAATCCTACTGCCCAGGCGCAAGAAAACGCTTCTGCCACAGTCGGTCAATATGCTTCCGTGGCATCCTCGCCATCGTCATTGCCTTTAGGTCCCGATTCCGTATCCAACGTCGTCAGACGCGTGAGTCCGGCCATCGTCAAAATCGTCGCGACCGTCAAAACCAAGGTGAACGTCAGCCAATCGCCCTACTTTAGTCCGTTTTTTGGCTCCCTGTTCGGCAATCAGGGTGGCGTAGTCCCGGAAACGGAGATTGAGACGGATATCGGGACCGGATTTTTCTTCAACTCGCACGGATATTTGCTGACCAACGATCATGTCATTCAGGGGGCCAGCAATATCAAAGTCTATGTCCGTGGCTATAAAACGCCTTTTGTGGCTAAAGTGGTCGGCTATGACTACCAAACCGACTTAGCCGTCTTGAAAATCAATGCGTCCAAGCCCGTGCCCACACTGATTCTGGGCAGTTCCAAGAAAACAGCCGTGGGGTCATGGGTTATCGCCATCGGCAATCCCTATGACCTCAGTGACACCGTCACCGTCGGCGTCATCAGCGCCAAAGGCAGGCCGCTCACCATTGGCTCGCGCAACTACGTCAATCTGTTGCAGACTTCGGCCGCAATCAACCCCGGCAATAGCGGCGGTCCGTTATTAAATCTTGACGGGCAAGTGATCGGTATCAACACCGCTGTCTCGACTGAGGGCCAGGGGATTGGATTTGCCATCCCCACCGCCACGGTTGATCAAGTGCTGCCGCAATTGATGCGCACCGGATACGTGTCGCGCCCGTGGGTAGGTGTCTTTATTACGACCGATAATAAGTCGTACGCCCGGGATTACAAGTTGCCCACGTCATCGGGTGTTATCATCGATTATGTCGAGCCCAACAGTCCAGCCAGTCGGTCCGGTCTGAAGGCTGGCGAAGTCATTACCGCCATTAATGGCACGCCCGTGACCACCGCCACGGCGCTCAAATCCAAAGTCACCAAGGAAAAAGTGGGCGATACCGTCACGCTAACCCTCAACGACTCGGGTCATCCCATCACCAAATCGGTCACCTTGGGACAAGAACCCAACCGAGCCATCAGCATTCCGTCGGACGCCCCGCTTCCCTAGTTCACGCTGCAGGGTGAGACCGAACGCCCTGCAGCATTGATAACCCAAGCCCCGCGGGGTCGCCCGGTGGGTGCAGCTAAAGACGACGCTCCATTTCGTAGCGAGTCACCTCGTAGCCGCGGCTCTGATACAATTTGACAGCGTCGGCATTCTCGCGCGTGACATACAAACGTGCAACTTTCAGGCCTTGCTTTTTCACAAAGGCATCTGCCGCTTCCATCAACCAGGCGCCATAGCCACGGCGACGATAGGTAGGCTTGAGGTACACTTGGTCGACCGAGCCGTATGATCCTTGCAAATCGACGCGCACAGCCACCCAGACAAATCCTGCCATCACGCCATTATCGTCCAATACAAAAATCCCATTTTCCAGCGGACGCCGGCCGGCCACTCGCAGTCTTTGTGCTTGGTCGGCCAAAAACGTGGGCGTACATACAAATCGCGGGAAATTAATTTGATACAGATCACATTGCGCATCCAATATCGCCCGAAAGTCTTGCTGCTGACGATAGGGCCGAATCTCCAACGAACCGTCCTCCTTTACCCGACACTTTATTCTACAATGGCGTTTACCCGTTTGGACAGCACAAAAGGAAGTCGGGTCCTGGCCACCCCGACTTCCCACCATTAAAAACCTTTAGGCCTTTTGCTGTCGGCCGATCATCCAATAGATAAGGCCCGCCAGAACAAAGCTGACATAATACGAAATATCGCCCAAGTGGCCGTAACGGGCAGCGATGGGCCCGACGTACAAGGACTGATTGAAAAAAGGTATGGACGCAATAATGGCAATGATCCAAGCCCAAAAGCCGCGGCCCAAAATACGCAGTGGATTGTAAAATATGGATTGCGGGTAATGTCCCCGATGAATCAAGAAGTAATCCACCATCACGACTGCCGCCCACGGAGCCAACCAATATCCGAGCAGGAACAAAAAGTTCTCGAAATCGACATAGTAGGAGCGATGGCCAATGTAGGCGAGAACCGCGCCTGCCAGCCCCACCACGATCGCGGCCATCCATCGCTTAATCGGCACATTGATCACAAGTGCCGAGAGCGAGCCTGAATAAATGTTGAGCACATTCGCGGTAATCGTGCCCAAGATAATGGCCAGGAGGATGAGACCGACCAGCCAGGCGGGGTGAATGCCGGTCATGAGACCCACAGGATTGCTTTGAGCTGCCTGAGCCGGAAAAATAGTGGCCAGAGCCACTCCCACAAGTTCCAGCCACAACGCCGCAACAAAATTCGCCAGTCCCGCATGACCGAAAACAGACACTGGCTTGGTCGTGCGTGGCAGATAACGCGTGTAATCCGACCCGAACACGGTCCATCCAAGAAGATAGGACCAGGCTAGGCCGACCGCCTCGATGATGCCGCCGCTAATGCCGGTGTACTGCCCCAAGGAATGGGGATTAAACGGCAACGCATAATGCGCGTGAGCAAACGCGAAGATAGAGACGCCGACAAACACCAAGGTAAGCGCCCCGACCATCCATCGCTCGACCGCGTGAATCATGTTGTACCCGTACACCGCGATCACGACCTGCACCACGACCATGACCGCCAATGCGAAAACAAACGAGACATGAAACAGTGTGGTAAAGGCGAACGTCCCCAGCACGGTGTTTACGGCAAACCACATCGCCCCGGCCACCAGATTGAAAACGCCGGGCAAAAAGTTCCCGAAAAATCCAAAAGCCGCCCGCGAGTGCACCATCTGCGGCACGCCCAAGCGCGGACCAAAAGTGGAAACCAGGCCCAGCACCAGCGCACCAATGACATTGCCAATGATAAGCCCAAGGGTTGCTTGCCAAAAGCTGAGGCCGAACAAGGCCACGGCGGCAACTCCTGTCGTCAACGTTGCCAGTTCCACATTGGCGCCAAACCACAACGTAAACACCGATGCGACCTTGCCGTGGCGTTCGGACTCTTTGATGTGCTCAATTCCGATTGGTTCAATGTGCGCGATTTCATCACCATAACGAGCCTTGGCTTCGTTCGTTGCCATGACGTCCCCCTCTAATCCGGGATTTTGTCGAACATTCGAACCAATACTAACCGAATATGTTCGGATAATCTACTGTTGCCATAAGATTAGCGTCAACTTTTTAGCCACGGAAAATTCCCCCCACCATCCGGTTCGAAAAAAGGTATTATTTAACGCAGAGCATGGACGGAGAAAGGCGGGATTTGTTGTGAACTCGAGTGTTTTTCGAGAATATGACATCCGTGGTCTTGTCGATATTGACATGGTGCCCGAAGATGTCGTGCGTCTTGGCCAAGCGTTTGGAACGTACTTAATTGACCATCAGGTGTCGGAGGCGTTACTCGGCTGGGACAGCCGGGAATCCTCGCCGGCATATCGCGATGCCATGGCAACCGGGTTAATGTCCACCGGTATTCACGTGATTGACATTGGGCAAGTTACCACCCCCATCTTCTATTTCGCTCGGGTACACTATGACCGCGAAGCCGGCGTCATGATCACCGCAAGTCACAACCCGGCCGACTATAATGGGTTTAAACTCGCATATGGAAAGTCCACAATCTACGGAGACCAAATCCAACTGGTCCGACGCATCATGGAGCACGGAGTCTTCAAGGAAGGACGGGGCAGTCGCACTGAAGCCAACCCCGTGCCCGCCTACCTCTCCATGTTACGAGAAAAGATTCGTCTAGGGCCGCGCCCCCTGAAAGTGGTCGTCGACTGCGGCAACGGAACCCCCAGTCTTTTTGCAGCGGATGTCATGCGAACTTTCGGCGTAGAGATGGTGCCTTTGTACTGTACATCTGATCCCACGTTCCCCAATCATCACCCCGATCCGGTGGTAGCCAAAAATCTCGTTGATCTGATCCGCAGCGTGGGTGAGGAACATGCCGACTTAGGCGTCGCATTTGATGGTGATGGAGACCGCATTGGGGTCGTCGACGAACTCGGTAACATTATCTGGGGCGACCGCCTGATGATTCTATATTGGCGCGAAATTGCCGCAAAATACCCAGGCACACCGGCAATTGTCGAAGTGAAATGCTCTCAGACTCTGTATAACGAACTAGAGCGACTCGGTGCCAAGCCGGAATTTTATAAAACCGGACACTCCCTCATTAAGGCCAAAATGCGTGAGCTAAACGCGGTGTTTACTGGCGAAATGTCCGGCCACATGTTTTTTGCCGATGAATACTACGGGTATGACGACGCGTTTTACGCCGCCGGGCGACTGTTTCGCATCTTGTCGAATACCACCCAACCGCTGTCTGCTCTACTAAATGACATCCCCAATTTGCCGTCGACTCCAGAAATTCGCATCGATTGCCCCGACGACCGCAAATCTGAAGTGGTGCAAGCTCTGCGGCAACATTTTCTCCAAGACCCCTCAGTCCGGGTCATCGACATTGACGGTGTGCGCGTCGTATTTAACCATGGTTGGGGCCTGGTGCGCGCCTCTAATACCCAGCCAGCCCTGGTGGCACGCGCCGAGGCCGATTCCCCCGACGAGCTGGCGGCCATTACGGCTGAATTAGATCAAGCCTTGGCTCCCTTCACCTTTTTATCGCCTATCGACTGGACCGGTAATTCCATGTAACACCTCTCGCTGTACGAAAAGCTAATCGGCATAGTGGACGTCTGTGCCCCGCACGCGGCGGGCACAAAGATCATGCGTCGTTCGCCTTTATCGTTCGACAAGATCTAACGCTAGCGACAGAAACTGACATTTCACGACGCTCGCGGATCGTGTAACCTTTGAGCAGTAGCAGCGTTTTTATTACATCAGTCTTTTGCAAGGAGCGAAATGTCATTGCGGACATCATCCATCATAGCTATTGTCGTCTCCGTCCTGATTGCGCTCGGCATTGTTCAACTCGCCCGCCCGGTGGCGCGACCTACCGTCGCGGTCGGCGTGCCCTCCACCACGCATATGGCGGGCTCTTTGCCTAAATTGCCCTGGCCGTCAGGTGCCCAAGCTGATGTTGAGGTCCCGGGAATCGGCCAGTGGCGCCAACACGGTCCTTCTGGCGCACGCCCCATTGGCAGTCTTGCCAAAATGATGACGGCGTATTTGGTGCTTAAAGCGCATCCCCTAAGCGCCTATGGCAATGGTCCCACGCTGACGATGACCGCCCAAGATGCCACCGTGTACCGCGCAGATGCCGCTACTCAGCAATCCGTGATGCCGGTCACGGTCGGAGAAAAATTATCTGAGCGGATGTTGTTGGAAGGGCTTTTAATTCCATCCGGAAACAACATCGCCACACTGCTGGCCCAATGGGTAGCGGGTACCGTGCCGCGTTTCACATCGGCCATGAACGCTGAGGCCAAAGCACTAGGACTGACACAAACTCATTACCACGGCCCCGTTGGTTTGAGTCCTAGTACTGTCAGCACCGCTGCCAATGAAATGAAGCTCGCCATTTTCATGATGAAACTCCCAATCTTTCGAACCTTGGTGGCGATGCCTCAGATGACCATGCCCGGCAACGCAACTCCCAAGATCGTGTACAACTACAACTATCTTTTGGGCCACAACGGCGTAATCGGCGTCAAGACCGGATCCACCACCTACTCGGGCGGTTGCGTGGTGCTGGCTAAAAACAAGACGGTAGACGGACGGACACTCACAGTGTACGCGTCGGTCCTCGGACAGCAAGCCACCCGGACCACGAGTCAGTTATGGGCCAGCTTAGATGCCGCCAATGCACTGCTGCGGGCGACCACGAAAATCGTCGGCACACATCGTGTCATCACGGCAGGTGAGGTCGCCGGCAGTTTGCGCGCCCCTTGGCAATCGCCAATTCCGCTCGTCACGACCAAATCGGCGAGTTTAATCGGCTGGTCGGGTCTCACCTACTCTTTGCACCTGACGACCCGGATACCAAATGCCACCACCATTCCCGCCGGAACCATCGTCGGATCGCTGTCGGCTCGTGTCGGATCCCAAACCGTTACAGTTCCGGTTAAGACTGCCGCAAGCCTTCAGCCCCCATCCTGGTTGTATCGGTTGAAGCGCTAACGAAGCGATTTGAAACGATATCACACTTCAACCGGCCCCAACCCCACAGTGGGGTTGGGGCCGGTTTCCCGTTCCAACCAGAACTAGTAACCACCATGAGACAAAAGTCCGCTCTGACTCGCCCTGAAACGAGTGAATAGCAGTCGCAGCGGAGAGCCATCGGCGAAACATTACAGGTTGCAAGGCGGCCTTTCAGCCTCATGATACCCATGCTGCGAGATGCCGGGCCCAACTCGCAACGCGCTTCTTTAAAAGTCTCTTTCCTTTCCCGCCGCCTTTTGTGCCACCAGAGCAGGAATACGGTCATTAACGTCGAAAATTGCGACAAAGGGGATGATGCCCATCCGTCGCTCATTCATACCGGTGTTGCGTTGGGCCAGTGCTGGACTGAGTGTTTATCTCACGCTGTTCTTTTGGGTCGACGCCATCATGCGCGCAATCAATCAAAGAACCGTCCCGCCCCCCTCAAGTCTTTTGATATTGGTTGCCGCCGCGGTGGCGTGTAGAGCCTTGTGGGTCCGCAACACTTGGTCATGGATATTGTCCGCCGCGTTAGCCGCTGGGCTTTGCGCAGCTGACGATCCCTGGCTACTCTTCGTGCCGGTCTTGTTCGCGGTGACCGTCGCGCTGCGCGCATATCAAGCGCGCCTCGGCCAAACCGTGGTCGCATACCGGCTCAAGTTTCCCTGGCCCATCTCCCTGACGACAGCCGATCGATTTTTGCATATGCATGTTCTCGGCCCGACGGGTTCCGGCAAGTCGTCATCGGTCTTAATGCCCCTCATCGCCCAAGACATTGCTCACCATTATGGGATTATTGTAATTGAACCCAAAGGGGACTTGTCCCAATCCGCTTACCGCCAGGCTGTCAAAAACGGGCGTTCTGTCATCCGCTTCACACCCACTGATGCACAATGCCCCCATTTCAACCCCTTAAACGGGCCGGCCGATACAGCTGCCGAAGGATTGGCGCTCTGCCTCGATCAACTAAGTCCCGGTGGTCATCCCTATTATGCTGTGGCAACGCGCGTGCAACTGTTGCATGCTGTACGAGTCATCAAAGCGACGCTAGGCGAGTCAGCCGATATTGGCCACCTCTTGACGTTTTTTCGGGACTCCAAACAACAAAGACACCTTGTGGCAGCGTGTCGCGACGCAAGCGCCCAACAATACTTTCAAGAGCAATGGTCACGCAAATCCACTGCGAGCCGTGAGGATCATCAGGGGTTGTTGAACCGTTTGGAGTTGCTCTGGGCCAATCCGACCGTTCGACGCGTCTTATCCGCGCCTGCCGACTTCACTTGGGATGAGGTTTTGCGCGAGCGTTGGATCGTTTTGTGCGCTCTGTCGTTGGCCGACCTGGGCGAGTCGGCCCGCGCGCTCGGGGTATTAATCTGGCATAGTTTGGCACAGGCCGCGTACCGTCGCGATCCAGCCGTGCCCCACCCTCCGTTTTTCGTCTATCTCGATGAATTTTACCAATGGGTAAGCGAGGATATCGGGGACTTCCTGGCGCTGGCCCGCGGCTACTCTCTCGGCCTCATCCTCGCTCACCAAGATCTAGGACAACTGACAGAGCCGCTCAAGCAAGCGGTCATGGCCAACGCCCGTCAGCGAATCATCTTGCCGGGAACCGCTGCAGACGATGTCGCACGGTTTCGCCAAGGTGCGCAGCCCTACGCTGTCGACCCGCGAACTCGCTACCTTCACCAGGGCCAGGCTCTGGTACAGATGACACAACGGGGTCGGCTGCGCCCACCCTGCTTGGTTCGCCTCACCCATGTAGCGCTAGCCAGCAATGGCCGACATGCATAGCGATCTGCGTACCACATTAAAGGCAGTCGGCTACATCACCTCAGAGCAGTTGCAGCAACACTTTGGACTAGCCACGACGGCGATCGCCCTGGAGCCCTGGATGTTGATGACAGCGCAGGGACTCTGGGATCGCGACCAATACCAAAAAGGCGCGCGCCTTCACCACTGGGCCTTGCGCACCCAAGTTTTTCTAGATCTGGCCCCACAACTGCAAGAATGGCAGATTGAGGCGCACGTTGCCGACGTGATCCGCCCTGATGCCTTGCTGCAGGTGACGAGGGTACCAGCGCCCATCGCGTTAGAAGTCGACACAGGGAAAGAAAATGAGCGGCAATGGCAAGAAAAACTCGTGGCATACGAATTTTCACCGTCCCAGTGGCATGTCTTTGTCGTAGCCCAAGGCCAGGCGAGGCGTCTTGCGGGTTTGGCGCAATGGCTTGCAGAAAACTGCCCTCGCCCTTGGCTCTTGCTTCGTGCCAGCGAGCTGGCCTGCGCCTGGTCCTGGGATTGGAGAGAACCTCGGGCCGAGGTTCAAAATCCGCCAACGACTCGAGTTTCGTTGGCGCGAACCGTGCAGTATTGTCTCAATGGTGAAATAGTGGCGCGCGGATGGGCCGAATCCGAACTGAGTGCAGGACATCTTGAGGTTAAAGCTTACGAACGCCGCCATGGCGTGGATCTCTACCATCTACGCTAGCCGATCCCAATCAATACACAGGTTTTTGCAGGCGGTGGCAGGAATTCCCGTCCAGCATCGCGAATTGAGTCAAAAATTGTCGTTAAGGATGAAGATGCGATGGAAATAAAAGGAGATCGGCGGGGATTGCGCCTGATCGCACGGCATTTTGAGTCTAACGAAGTATTTGTGGATGATTTGCGACACACTCTCGTGCAACAGGAACGATTTTTAGGACAGGCTGCACTCCTCATTGAAGTACCGGCTGCCGCTTTAACGCCGGAATTATTTGGCCAGATCAGCGACGTATTTCGCGAATTTCCGAATTTGAGCCTGCGTGGGGTGCAGAAAAGCGACACGTCGGGCATCGTCACGTTGGATCAGCGGTCCGCTGAGTTGACGGCACCGCCCAAAGTCGTCCGCCACACTTTGCGGTCGGGACAACGAGTCAGTCATCCGGGCGATCTCATCATCATCGGCGACGTGAATCCCGGGGCCACGGTAACCGCTGGGGGCGACATCATGATTTTTGGGTGGCTTCGAGGAACTGTTTACGCAGGCCAACCCGATGACAGCACCCGCACCATTTATGCATTGCGGTTTGATCCCAGCCAAATTCGGATCGCCCAAACGATGGCGCTAGGGAACCCCGATGGCAGCGGCAATCCCGAAAAGGCGCTGATCGAACAAGATGTTCTAGTCGTTAAGCCCTGGCATGACATCCGACTGCCCGAGGCAGTCACGCACGACCGCACCACCCGGTTTGATCGGTTTTCTTCTGCAACTCCGTCCTAATCCTCATGAACTCTCCCACCACCTAACCCCCTCTGTTTTAAAGTAGGGATTTTGGGGGGCGAGTCTTTGCGCGTCCAGGTCCGCCGACTGCGCCTCCGAAGGCGCTGCGCCTTCAGCACCTTGTACCGTCTTTGCAGCCGCAACGTCGGCGACTCTTGGCCTTCGTTGGCGAAAAGGCGCATCCATTTGCGAGGCTTGTTGAACGGTTCCGCCGACCCAAATTTATGGAGGCCACGTTTTAGAATCACCCGAACCTATTGGGGTCTGGGTCGTGCGCCGCCTTGACCGATACACTCATTGTCCGGAGAGCGATTGCGTTTGGGCTTGACCTACTTCCGGCTTCGCCTGGAAAGAGAAATGCACGGGCATTCTATTCAAGCAACAGATTCTTTCGGATCCTAGCCCGGGCCAGTCTAAAGGGTTCGAACAGTTTCCTTAAATGTTGTATACACTTATCTAATAATGTAAGATCTGGATATGGATCGTCAATTGGT
>PXYV01000057.1 GCA_003023745.1 Sulfobacillus acidophilus
GCCTGGATTCGCGTGCATGGACAACGCCGCTTCTGGAGCGCCCTCGTAAACGCTTACTTCAATGCGATGCGTCAGGCTTAGGTTAGCGCGTATGGGCCTATGGCCACGGTTTACCCCCGAAGAGTGTTTTAAAGATCAAAAGAATGATCAGGATGAAGGATGTCATCTGGATGCCGTGACCCTGAGTACGCCGGAACGGTAGGATCGGATGCTCATGGTTTTTGCCTGGGCGTATTATTGGTTGAATGTCGCCGGGTGGGCCATGGAAGTTGCGGGCAAAGCCCGCGAGTGGCGTGCTAATACGGTCAAAGGCTCGCGTACGTATGCGTTGTGGCGCTTGGGCCATTGGGGATTGGCACACCATGACGTAGTGTGGCGCATCCTGATCCGCACCGTCCGCGACTTTTGTCGTCGCATCCCGCCCATCCCGATCCGGGGTCTGAAGACAGCCGCAGGGCCATAAATTCCGAGGAGCACCCACCATCCTCCCGTCCCGATTCGTCTCCTGCGGACGAATCGGGCATGACCTGGGGCTTAGGCGATCTCTCCTTCACGACCGCTAGGAATTAGTGCCGGGGGTAGAGTAAGAGGGGCTCTTTCGAACTCCGTCTCCTCATCGAACCGGACTTGTGCTTTTCCCACATCCGGCTCTCCGACGATAGTTGCCCTCTATTAAGGGCGAGGAAGTTGCGCCTTGACTTGGCGGCGCATCATTGTAGGAGAGGGCAATCCCATATTGGCAAGGCGGGCATTGGTCCATTCGGCATCCAGGACGGGACTCCGATTCCAACGTTTAGCCACAAAGGCACGACAGCGCTCGCGAATCCAGGCATCGAGGCGATCGTAATTCCCGCGGTGACTGATGGTGAAATATTGTCCCCACCCCCGAATCACTGGCGCGAGGTCGTCGATCACCATCTACAGGTTCATCGGACGGGTGCGCCGCGTGAGCTCTCGGACCCGAGTCTTAAACCGCTCAATGGCCGCGTGTTTCGGACCGAAGAGGGGGCGACCAGAGCCATCCTTGGACACCACCCAGCAGCAGGTGAATCCAAAAAATCGAATGCGGTCTCCCGGATATCAACAATGCGCGTTTTCTCCGGGTGAAGCGTGAGGCGCAATTCGTCGAGGACCTTCTGGGCGGTCGTGAGGGGGCCTCCGCCTCCCGGTCCCACCTAAGAGCGGGAATTGGCGGTCATCGCATTGCCCACGTCGTGACTTTCTTGGACCAGACAGGGCCTCACCGGGTAAATCGCAGTGCTTTCTTTCGGTGCCATCCCTAACCACCTGACGGGGTACGCTGCGGTGCTGCTCGTTCCCTGCTCGCTAGCGGTAGCGATACCTCGTTCACCACCGCGTTGGAAAGCCTCGCCCAAAGGACGAAGGCTCGCCACCACCGTCAGGCCACCACGGGTTCACAGCGCTCGTTACGGCCCCGAAATTTGGCTCAGGCCCACCAGATTTCACCTTACGGTGAACACCCTGCCATTTTGCCTACCGCACTTGAACGAGGAAATTCGCACGGGCTAGACTCTCACTAACAAGAACTGCGACCTGCCGGTCGCACATGCCTTCCGGACCGGTGGTCCGGATTTTTCCCCCTACGGATTTCCGGTCCGATCCGACGTCCGCCGCCGTGTGGCGTACCTGCCCACTCATTTGGCATGACCTTCAAATGATTGTCCGGGGACTGGTCAATCCGGCCGATTGGCGCCGGGATTCCCGCGCATGGGCGGCGCCGCTTGTGGAGCGCCCTCGTAAACGCCCACTCCAATGCGATGCGGCAGGCTTAGGTTAGCGCGTATGGGTGGATGACCCCCGACGAGTGGCGCTTCTGGACGTCGCCTGCCGGTCGACAGGGCGCTGTGACCCAATGGCCGACCGTTTTGTGGTAACGTTCGATCGAAGCGTTATACCACCCACATTAGTCTTATCATTGTCCGGAGGCCTGCCGTGTGACCTGGGATGAGCGGAAACGCGAGGAAAATCTACAAAAACATGGTTTCGATTTTGTCGATGCCCCCGAGTTGTTTTCGGGCGACTGGATAGAGCGCGAGGATACGCGGTATAATTATGGTGAGCGGCGTTGGATTGCTCTCGGATTAATTCGGGGCCGGGTGTGTGTTTGTGTTTATACGTGGCGTCAGGGCGAGAGGCGCATCATCTCGTTGAGAAAGGGGAATTCGCGTGAGCAAGCCGCTTATTATCAAAGGGTTCCGCCGCAGTAAATCAAAGACCGACTGGGCCCGTGTCGATGCCTTGGACGACGAGACCATCGATTATAGCGATATTCCGGCGACCGACGAGGATTTTTGGCAGAACGCCGTAACGCATCCCCGGACGCATCACGCCCTGGGCGCGACCAAACGCGGTCGCCGAACTGCTCGATAACCGATTTGGTGGATCTCCTTAAAGTCGCCCTTTAATCCTCGCAGTGAATGACTTCCTGGCACATGGTGTTGTGGCGCTGGGGTCATTGGGGGTTGCCACACCATGACGTGGTGTGGCGCACCGTGCGCGACTTTTGCCGTCGCATTCCGCCCGTCCCGGTCTGAACACCGGCACGGGGCCGTAAATTCCGAGCAGCGCCCACCATCCTCCCGTCCCGATTCGTCTCCTGCGGACGAATCGGGCATGACCTGGAGCTTACATGGGGCTTAGGCGTTCTCTTCACGACGGCGGGGAATTAGTGCCGGGGATCCCGGATGCGCCCTGTGTAGGGTACCAAGACCATGGCCGAACCGGTTCGGTTGGCACAAAAATTTCATGTTAGTGGTAAAAACTGGGGACCAGTCAGGGCACAATCTCTTCATACCCAAGCAAGCACGATATCGACGTGGCGAATCCACAGTAATATGGCGGCAATCATGGGGCCGCTGGACAAGTACGTTAACGCCTGCAGCGTCTCAAACCCGGAACACAGATCGGTGGGGAGGGCGGCGGCAACTTTTTCGGCAACACAAAGCTTCCTTTCGCGCTGAGAGTGTGGTGCACATCGCCCAGTTTATGAATCCACTAAACGACTCAGCTATGATTCATCATACAATATAAAGAGTCCCACCCTCACGGATTGCCATGCAAGAGACGTGGTGGACTTTGTTAAAATCAGCGTAACGCGGCAGCAAGACCATGATCAATCCCAACAGAGCTTGACGTAGACGCGAAGAACTCATTATCTTAAAATGTTCGCGTAATACAATATAGAAGACGTCGTACTATTGGTCGCAGAGTTGGAACACGCAACATGGAGCCGTCCCTAAAGAGTGTCCGCTAGGCACGCGCTTACGGGGCAACTTAAAACACGGCGTCTTTTAAAATCGTTGTGTATCGTCAGGCAAAACGGGGGCGACTGACTTGGGCACCATGGCTATGGTGAATCCAGCAATGTTGACGTGGGCGCGCAAGCAATCCGGAGATATTACTGTCGATGATGTGGCCAGAAAGCTTAAAGTCCCCGCAGAACGGGTGGCCGACTGGGAGAATGGGGTCTCATGCCCCTCATGGTCCCAACTCTCTTCGCTGGCGCAATGGTATCGGCTGCCTACAGTATTCTTCTACATGGACTCTCCGCCTTCAGACAGTCACTTGCCCCCCGACTTCCGCTCTTTGTCCGGAGCCGAGCAAAATCGCAGGCCATGGCTAGCGGTCGAGCTGCGGCGACTGTATAATGTTCGAGATTTGGCTGTCGAACTCCGGGAAAGCTTGCGACGGAACCCGGGTCCATTTGTGGCACGTATTTCGCTTGAGATGGATGTCGAGAAGGCAGCCACCCTGGTTGTTGATGCGCTGAAACGACGCACGACGGTTCCCGAACCGGGTAGCGAACGCGCCCAATCCGACTGGTGGTATGCCGGATGGAGGCGCGCATTAGAAGACACGGGTATGATCGTTATGCAAATGCGGGAACGAGTGCCTGTCTCAGAGTTTCGAGGACTATCCATTTCGGATTCTGTTGCGCCGGCCATCTTGATTAACCCGAAGGACACGTATTCAGGGCGGCTGTTTACGATGTTGCATGAAGTGGCGCACATCGCCCTGAATCAGGGCGGGATTTGTACGCCACAGTACGACACGGAGGAGTCTAGCCAGGAGATCGAACGTTTTTGCAACCGTGTGGCGGCCGAGGTATTAATGCCTCGGACTGTGTTTTCCGCAGCGGTGGTCCAAACCTTAAATGCCGATCCATTGGCGGCAAGCGCCACCCTTTCCGCCGTCACGGGAGCCAGCCGCGAAGCGGCTCTGGTGCGTTCCGTCGAACTCGGCTTGTTGAACCGCCAACGATATTACAAAGCGGTGGAAGAAGTCCGGAGAACGTATACCGAAAACGCGCGGCAAACAACGGGTGGTCCCCGTCGTGACCGACTGGCCATGAGTCGAGTGGGCTACGCGTTTGGAGGACTGGTTTTCGAAGCATTGGCTGCCGAGAAAATTACGGCCATCGAAGCTAGCCGCTATCTCGACAATTTGCCGGTCGGGTATTTACCGGATGCCGAAACCATTGTGCGGCAGCATTTCGAGGGCTCATATGAGTAGGCTTTATTGCATTGATTCATCGGCTCTTTTTGATTTGGGACGGCTCTATCCGCCCAGTATATTTCCGACATTATGGGACAGGCTGGGTGACTTGGTTCAATCGGAGCGGCTTCTGGCCCCCGAAGGCGTCCGGGACGAAATACTTCGGGGTAAACCTGATGACGCAGTGCAAATGTGGGCCAACGACCATGGTAGCATGTTCGTGCCGCACGTATCACTACAGTCAGCTGTCACGAAAGTTTTGCGGATGGCTCGACGGGATGGCATAGATTTGAATCGTGTCGATCAATCCAATGAGGCCGATGTCTGGGTCGTGGCTCTGGCATACAGTGGAGACCCTCAACGCATTGTGGTGAGCCATGAATCGATCAAGGGGAGGAATACGCCGCAAATTCCCCGTTTGTGTGAGTGTGTTGGGATTACGCACATGCGTGCGATTGGTTTCATGTCTCAGGAGGCATGGACATTTTGACTCAGCATTGACCCCGCACGGTTGCCCCCCTCAAGGCCCCCTCCCTCCTTGATATCGTATAGCGCAAGAGTCCGGATTCCGTCGGCTCCTCGGAGTTCGGCACCTCTCCAATCCGTTTTTGCGGGTCATCGACGTAAGATCACAACTTGCTAGCCCGCTTTAAGGTCTCATCAGAGCTTGACCAGGGGTTACTCGGAGAGACTCTGGGCATTTGTCGTCAGGGCTAGGGGGGCGTCGAATATAAAAGTCCCGCAGCCCTTAGGGAGTGCGGGTTAATTGGTGGGCACGACAGGTATCGAACCTGTGACCTCTTGAATGTGAGTCAAGCGCTCTACCACTGAGCTACGCGCCCATTTTTCTCTGCGAGATTTAACTTTACTCTTTGGCTATGCGAGCGTCAAGAGCTGTTGGTGGGCCCAGCAGGATTCGAACCTACGACCAACCGGTTATGAGCCGGCAGCTCTACCGCTGAGCTATGGGCCCATGGCACAAAAAATGGCTCCTCGAGCAGGACTCGAACCTGCAACCACCCGGTTAACAGCCGGGTGCTCTACCAATTGAGCTATCGAGGAGTAACACCAACGCTTTACATGGTATCATGGCGAGGAAACCACGTCAAGCAGGTGGCGTGGGGAGAAATTGGTCTTTTGAGGAGGTCCTGTCATTCGCCGCCTAGAGCCGCGGCTGGAACTCATTCGCCGCTGGTGTCGTGGCTTTTCGTTAATCGCGGATATTGGCGCACACCACGGACACCTGGCCCAGCATTTGTCCAGCGATGGCCACACAGTGATTGCTACAGAATTGTCGCGGCCAGGTTTTCGTCAATTGCAAGAGCGCCTGTCGGCGTGGCCGGTGGACGTGCGTCGCGGCAATGGCCTTGAGCCTATCTTAAACGAGCCGATTGATATAGTTGTCGTGGCCGGATTGGGCTTTCGCAGTATCTTAGACGTTGTCATGCGCTACAGCGAGATGTCTAGTTGCCCCTTTTTTGTCGTACAACCGATGCAAGGAGCGTTAGTGTTTCGACACACGTTATTGGAGAGAAATTGGACTATTGTCAAGGCGCAATTGACGCGCTACCGCGACCGGTTCTATGCAACCTGGATGCTAGATCCGTATCATCTTGACAAGAGCGACGGGCTGGGCATGCCGAACGAATTTTTAGACTCGCCCTGGTACCAGCAGTGGTTAGAGTATGAACGTCGCAGCGATCCTGGATGAATGTGCCGGGCAAAATGGGAGTGTGCCAATGCAACAATATGTTGTCTACACGGATGGAGCCTGTCAGAATAACCAAGCGCCAGGAGGACAACCTGGAGGATGGGCGTGCGTGTTTGTCGATGGACCCAGCCTATCCGGATGCGACGCCAAGACCACCAACAATCGCATGGAACTGACAGCGGCGATTGAAGCGTTAAAGCATACGGAACCTGGCTCGCGGGTTCGGCTTTGTAGTGACTCGGCCTATGTGGTCAATGCGTTTTTGCAAAATTGGTTTAGCGGGTGGCAGCGTCGGGGTTGGAAGAATGCGAAGGGACAGCCCGTTGAAAATCAGGATTTGTGGCGTGAACTGAAATTGCTGGCTGACGATCGTCAGGTACAATGGGTCAAAGTTCGGGGACATTCCGGCGATCGCTATAACGAAGCGGCCGATCAACTGGCAGTGCAAGCGATCGCAGGGTGTCGTGGATAGTCCCGTTAAAGGTGACGAAAGATGGATGCTCTTGTCACGGCGGGCGCATGCTATAATCAGACTCTAGTGAGCGAGTTGGCCAAACGATCGCGGGCAACAGGCCGAAAGGTGTTGCATGAGGAAAGTCCGGGCTGCATAGAGCAGGGTGCTGGATAACGTCCAGTGAGGGCAACCTTAAGGAAAGTGCCACAGAAAAGAAACCGCCCCAGCTCGGGGTAAGGATGAAACGGTGCGGCAAGAGCGCACCAGAAGTCAGGTGACTGACTTGCTTGGTAAACCCCACCCGCAGCAAGACCGAATAGGGGAAGGATGAGGTGGCTCGCTGACTTCCCGGGTAGGTCGCTTGAGGTGTGCGGCAACGTGCATCCTAGATAGATGATCGTTCACGACAGAACCCGGCTTATGGTCAACTCGTGAAGATGCTTGGACTGGCTTTTGTCGCAAAACAAAGGCCAGTCTTTTTACATTGGGCGAGTGTCGCCCTTCGCTATTGACATGCCAGAACTCAAACGTGCAAGAGGCCCCGAACGCTCCATCTTCAGAGTTGCACTCCCGCAACACCCGCGGCGGCGGATCGGAAGCGGAGATCGGACAACAAAGCAAGAATTCCTTAAAAGTGCTATACACCCCTGGCCAAGGTACAATGAGTAGGGGGTATTACGCGGGTCGGGCAAGAAGGCGACTGGGGGGAGGCGGACGCCTTCTCAGATGAAAGTGAGGAGAGACGGAAATGGCTGGAATGCAAAGAGGCGACCGCTTGGTGATGGTGGGGGATTCGATTACGGACGCGGGCCGCGAACGCCCGGTGGGTCGTGCACCGCACGGCCTCGGATGCGGATATGTTGGCTTGGTGCACGCGATGTTGGCCAGTGAGCGCGCATGGTCAGGCATCGAGGTGATCAACCTAGGAGTTAGCGGCGACACCAGCCGCGACGTGCGTCAACGCTGGCACGAAGTCCTAGACTTGGGTCCGACTTGGATCACGCTGATGATTGGCGTGAACGATGTCTGGCGGCAATTCGATCGGCCGGACGCCCCCGAAAGTGCAGTGACCCTTGACCAGTACCGCGCCTTCCTGGAGGAGATGGTTATTTCAGCCAAAGATTCGGTGAAGGGACTTTGTCTGCTCACACCCTTCTATTTGGATCTCGATCGCAGCCATCCCATGCGAAAGATGGTCGACACCTACCGTGAGGCCATGACAGGGATTGCGTATGCGCACGGAGTGTTGCATTGCGATACACAAATGATGTTTGACCGGAGCATGGACGAGATACCGCCCGAGACCTTGAGCTCCGACGGTGTCCATCCCACCTTGCTTGGCCACTACCTTTTAGCCAAACATGTGCTGACGACCATGCAGGACGCAGACTGGCTTTAGACTGGACTGAGGGCACGGTTGTATCCAGCCCCCAATGCTGTCAGATTAAGTTATTGGTTTGCAACGATTCCCAAAGAATTATTGTAACCACGTCTCGTCGGATGGCGTTCTTCATGCCGAAGGAGTCGTGAACAGACATGAAACGGATGGCGGTTGCGGTGACGCTTAGCTTGGCAGTTTTTGCTTGCGGGGGTGCGGCCGGGTTTCGAAGTGCGCCTTCTCTTGCTTCTCAGATCCAGTCCGGCAGTGATGGTCCGTCTCATGCGTTTATTACCTTAAGCCCTGATGCGGGGCCGCCTGGCACTGTCGTCACGCTACATGGATTCATTCCCTCCATGAAAAATATGCCGGTTAAGACAGCGGATCAAAATGCAACCGGGAACCTCGCCTTTGGGGGATTCTCGATCGGCCTTGAATATGCGGCTATCGATGGCACCTGGTCCGCCACCGACCCGGGTCACTTTGTAGGCCACTTTACGGTTCCGAAGACCGCCTGGCTTACTCCTCACGGAATCCATGACCTAAAGGACGGCTCATACGTGGTCGCCATTAATTGTTTTGTCTTTGGCGCGGCCGTGAAGGGATGCAGCGCTGATCCCGACCAGGCGCAGGCGACCTTCACCCTGACTCACGTTTCCTCAACGACGACTCCCGCACCCTATCTGCACCTCTCTCCGGATCCGGCAAAGCCCGGCCAGACAGTGCATGTCAGCGGTTGGGCACCGCTCACGGAAATTATTGGCGTGCCGTTTCCCTATAATTTCACTTGGTCACAGGAGGGGCAAAGTTTTACGCCTGTTAATGGGACACTGTCGCAGTCCTTAACAGGGAAACTCTCCGGCTCGTTTGAAGTTCCGGTTACCAATGCCGGTCATGGCTTAGCGCACGTTGGACTTCAATATTACTTTAGCCAACTTAACACGACGATATCGTTGGCCGCCACGCCGTTTCACGTGCAAGCCCCGCTCAATTGGGCCGATTTGGCGATTCCCCATACAGTCGTCAGTGCCAGCAATGCCGAGCCCATCGCGAAATCGGGATCATTCATGGCCCTTCCTAGCCAGAATCCGGGTGTTATCCTCGTCAGCCACAATGGCGCTCGCTCATGGCAGACCCTGCATGTTACAGGAATTGGTCAAGTGAGCGAACAACTCGGATATCCAGTCGATTGGCAACAGGGGCAAAAAAGCCCCGAGGTGTCCTCCGCCCTCGTCGATCAGCGTTTTCCAGACAGCCTCTTCATTACGACTGCAGCTATCCTGAAGCAGTACAAAAGTGCCCCGCCAATTTTCTACACACCGTACGAAAGCACTGACAATGGGGCGCATTGGCGGCCCGTCCCCATCCCGCACGGGTTTACCCAAGGCGACTTTGGCGGGTTCTTCACCAGCTCTGGGCGAGTTGAGGCAACCTGGGTGAGAGCGTCGTCTATCGCCATCGAGGTCACGAGTAACGGCGGGGTTTCCTGGCACCGTTCGGCCTTGCTGCCCTTAAATCACGGTTTGCCCGTGCAATTTGGCCCGTTTGCTGACCAATATCCCGGTATGGGAGCCGATATTAATGATCCGGTATTGCGCCAAGACCATCACCGCTGGGTCACCTCGACCACAGTCGAAGCAACCGTGGCCGCTGCTCCCGCCAGTCAGTTGGATCGACTGCGTGAGGGCACGCTGCTTTTAAATCCTCAGTCACCATATGACGCGGAGATCACCACGAATCGCGGTATTTCTTGGCAGTATGTGTCACTGCCTCAGATTCCCGGTGGCTTCTCGGGCCAGCACTTGCTGATGCTAGCCAATGGCGATCTGGTGGCGACCAACGCGAATGGTCGATGGTATGTGCTCTTGCCGCACAAGACGGCCTGGCAGCCTGTCCCGCAAACGGTCCTGCCACAAAGCATTGAGGTCATCGAAGCGGTAGGACCGGTGTTATGGTGGTATGAGAATGGTCCATCCAGTGCACGTGAAGCTGCGGTCGACATCCATCATACCCAAGAGAATCAACTGTAGCAGGCCCGCCATCCGTGACGCGTGGGCAGGGTCAGTCCGTAGAGGCTAGGTCCCGACAGCATAGACACCGTCGGGATGGGGGGTGATGTCTTCTTGCCTCACCCCCGCAAAATTGGGCCGAAGGTGCGCGCACGACATCTGAACGCCGACCTGAACCCTATCACGGGGCAGCCCCCGATCGTCGTTGCCGAATCCGGACATCTTGCCGCAATTGCTCCAACAATTGCTCGGTGCGGTTGGAATGGGAGCTACGAACCCAGGCAGCCTCCAAGGTCCGACGCAGATCGAGCCCTTCGATCACGATCGGGACAAGCCCGGTAATGGCCATTTCTTCGGCTTCAAACAGTGTGCGCGACACCACGCTGACCCCGACATTATGCACGACCATCGACACGATCGAGCGTAGCGACGACAGCTCCATGATGATATTGAGCTCGTGAATCGAATGCCCAGAGCGCTCTAAGGCTTGCTCGAAGACGCGCCGGGTGCCCGACCCCTCTTCCCGCAAGATCCAGTCCACTTGCGTCAGCTCGGCTACACTGACCGTTTGGCGTGAAGCCCAGACGTGATAGCTTGACACAATCAGAGTCAATTCATCGGTCCACAGTTTTTCATGGTGAAAACGGTGATGCCACACGCCGCCTTCGACAATGCCAATGTCGACCGAGCCATCGCTGACGCGGTCGATGACGGTGTAGCTGTTGCTCATCACCAAATGGATACGGGTGTCGGGCCAAAGCGCGCGAAATCGCCCCAGGGGTGCGCCCAAGAAAAGTTCTGCTGCGGTCTGAGACGCGGCAATGCCCACGCGGGCAGCACCTTCATGTTCGGCGCGGATGGTGCGCACGGCCTTCGTCCACACTGCTTCCATTTGCTCGGCGGTGGTGAATAGGGCGTGCCCACTCGGCGTAAGCTTCATGCCGCGGCTGCCGCGAACGAAAAGCGGCGCTCCCAGATCGCGTTCCAGCGCGGCAATTTGGGCTGAAACCGAAGACGGCGACATATTTAAAAGCTGACTCGCCTGGGTCAAATGCCCGAGACGGGCGACCGCTAGAAAGACCGAAACCCGTGGATCCAATCCAAAACCTCCCATTCAAGACAAATGGATGCTGTCTTTCCAATATCCGCACAAGCATACGAATAACGCAAACGCACCGCTGCCGCATTGCCCTTATCATACGCCTAACACACACACTATTCGATGTCATGAGGAGAGGACTGAGTATATGCGCATGGTGCGAACGTTTACCCCCAATTGGTTTACTGCCGGAATGGGTACGGGCATCGTTGCGGTCGATGCGTATTTATTGCCGCATGGACCGGGCTGGCTATCGGAGGTTGGGACTGGCCTATGGATTTTCAACCTAATTTTGGTGTCGGTTCTGATCGTCCTCATGATTGGACGCAGCGTCGTCGATCCCCATGGCGTCAAAGAGATTTTTCACGATCCGCTGCAATCGATGTTTTTTGGTGCGATACCCATGGCAATGACCACCGTCGTCAATGGATTCTTTGACATGGGGCCGCGATTCCTGGGGTCGGCTGCCTATCATGTTGGGGCCATACTCTGGGTGGTTAATGCCGCCATCGCTCTGGCATCGGTCTTCGTCATCCCGTTTTTGATGTTCATCAGTCACGACCATCGGCTTTCGCACATGACAGCCGCCTGGCTCATGCCCATCGTCCCTGCGGAAGTGGTGGCCGCCTCGAGCGGAATTTTAGTGCCCCACCTGACCGCATTGGCCCTGCGGCAGGATCTGTTCATTGGCACCGTAGTCCTGTGGGCACTCAGTGTCCCGATGGCGTTCTTGTTACTCGGCACGTTATTCTTGCGGTTGGCGCTGCACAACCTTCCGCCTCAGGAAATGGCCATTTCAACTTGGATCACGTTGGGGACCCTAGGCACCGGGATTATGGGGCTGATGATGATGGCGAAAGACAGTTCTCTGGTGTTTCCGGGCTTGGCCTCGGCCATTGCCGGCGCGGCGACGTTGGCCGCGATCATCCTGTGGGGGCTAGGTTTATGGTGGTTTGTCCACAGCATGCTCATCAGCGCATACTATCTGTGGCGGCGGTCGTTGCCCTTCAATCTGGGATGGTGGGGCCTCACATTTCCCTTAGGCGTATTTGGCGCAGGAACGGATTTGCTATACCACGCGCTGGGAACAGCGATCTTTAGCTGGGCCGCCGCAACATTCTTTCTCATGCTCGCCCTATTCTGGATCCTGGTCGCCACCTTTACCGTGCGCCATCTTATGCATGCCCAACGCGCCAAACATGGGGTAATGAATGATGCGATTGGGGCGGATTGGGCCGAAAACGCCATTTGACCTGACGCCGATCGCGTCCTCGGCGCTAGATGGAGAGGTCGCGTGAATCTAAATGAGATGCTGAACATACGCCCCCGCGCAAGAGGGTGGCCTATGCTGGACCGGTGCACGCTTCGCCTGTATCCGCGTCCAGCGCAGGAGCCGATTCGGCTCTTGTGGATTGCTTGCCAACGGCTCATCGCTCACGCGAAGTTTCCAAGAAGATGGGTAATTTCGCAGCGGTCAGCGACAGGGGGAACCGCTAGGGAAACGGTCCGGTCGACCCAAAGCACAGCTGGATCCGTACCCAAAATGCCCTGTTTCCAACCGAGAACCTGGCAGATTTGGCGTAATGAGGCCAGTGCCACAGCGGGACTGAACCGGCCTTTGGCCGGCATGCTCATTGCCCGTCGTTGATTCGCCGTTATCCGCGCCTTTCGTTGAGTGTTGCCCGAAAACATCTATTTGAGAGACTAGATACCGAGTCCGTCTCGCACCCACACCGGGCTTAGCACAACGTGGTCGGGAACGGACATGGGCCGTCCTGCAATCACATCGGCCAAACTGACGCTAGCGATGCTTTTGTCAATGCAGGCTTCCAGAGTCTGCCACAGGGCAGGGTTGACACATTCGCCGCATTGGCGGTTGGTACAGTCGCAAAAGGTGAGTGGCCCCTGCATCAGCTCTAAGATTTCCAGTAATGATATCTGCTCCGGTGCTCGAGCTAATTGATAACCCCCATGCGGGCCCCGCGTGCTGACGACGATGCGCGCCCGCCGCAGTGGCAACAACAGTTGCTCGAGGTACTTCTCCGATTGATTAAGTTCCGCCGACAATTCACGCACCGCCAGCGGACGATGTCCGGATGAGGCCAATAAAGACAGCATCTGAAGACCGACTTTTAGCGATGTTTTCAGGTTGCTCATGCTGGATCCTCCGCAAATAGGGCGGTTGACAGGTAGCGTTCCCCGTGGTCGGGCAAAATCACCACTGCCAGCCCGGACGCGCCTAGGCGAGGCAGTGCCATTTCGGCTGCGGCAATGGCTGCCCCACTGGAAATTCCTACGCTCAACCCTTCTTCTCGCGTCAACTGGCGGGCGCGTTGGATGGCATCGCCGTCATGGACCTGGACTAAACTGTCATAGATGTTTTGATCGAGGATGGCAGGTATAAAGCCGGCGCCAATGCCTTGAATGCGATGGGGGCCGGACGGTTTTCCTGCCAGCACGGCCGATTCCTGCGGTTCAACCGCGACAATGTGAATCTTGGCATTCTTTTCGCGCAGAAAACGACCGGCTCCGGTGATGGTTCCACCGGTGCCGACACCACAAACGAGGGCATCGACGTGTCCTTCGGTATCATCCCAGATCTCGGGACCAGTAGTTTCATAATGAATCGCGACATTGGAGGGGTTCTCGAACTGTTGCAAAATAATGGAACCCGCAATCGTGCGCTGCAATTCTTGGGCTTTACGCACCGAACCCGCCATCCCCTCCGAACCGGGTGTGAGCACCAATTGGGCGCCAAATCCGCGCATCATGGTGCGGCGTTCAACGCTTGCGGTTTCCGGCATGGTGATGATGATCCGATACCCGCGCGAGGCGGCGACCCAGGCGAGGCCAATTCCGGTGTTGCCGGACGTCGGTTCAATAATGGTTCCGCCCGGCTTTAATGTGCCCTGGTCTTCGGCATCGCGAATCATTGCCCAGGCTATGCGATCTTTAATGCTGCCGCCGGGATTCTTGGCTTCCCACTTCCCATAGACTTCCCACCCGGTTCTTTCCGACGCCTGTCTGAGGCGGACCAGTGGGGTATGACCGATGAGGTCTAGCAGCGATTCATATCGCATGGACATCACTCCTATGACTGCGTGATTTCCCATAATTCGTCGATCGATATCTGCGCTTGCTCGAATAGGCGATGAACCGGACAACGACGGTCCACTTCGTCGCGAACCCAATTCAACTGTTCGCGGTCCACGCCGCTGACCCACACCTTGAGCTCGATGCGTCGAAAATATGGGGGGATACCGGGATCGCCCATCATGCCGCGGGGATCGAGTTCTCCCTTAACCGAATACTTCGCGCTGACATGACGCCAACCCTTTTCGCCCGCCACCATTTGTAAGATTACATTCATGCAGCCCGTTAAAGATCCCAGCAAAAGCTCAAGTGGGGTCGGTTGTGCCGGGGTGCCGCCGAGCCGGGTCTCCGTCGACCAAAACTCCGCGTTCGCGGTTTGATGACGCCCAGTCGCTCCTTCACCTACGGTTGTAACTTGAAAGTTCATCGTCGCCACGTGCCCAACTCCTCTAATTCATATATGTTTCATAGAGATTATGCGCGAAAAGCACGCAGATGTCAACCAGGATACGTAAGGCAGTCGTTGTGCCAAGACAGCCGACGCGTGACCATGGGAATGTAGGGGCAAAGTTTCGTGGCAATGGTCGAAAAGCGCGCCGCGTCCCCGGTTGTCCAAGCGGAAATGGGCGTCAAAATTCCTGGACCCGAGACCATCGCGATTTCCGAAGTTAAATGGCGCGCGATTTCCTCGCCCGGGTCCACAATATGGGCGCGGTCACCCACGACTCGGTTAAACACCGCCCGCATATGCGGAAAGTGAGTGCAGCCTAACACCAGCGTGTCGACGCCTTGACCGAGCACAGGGTCGACGCATTGATGCACGCGGTCTTCGACGTGGGTTCCATCGATGTCGCCATTTTCAACCATAGCCACCAAAATGGGACAAGGTTTTGAGACCACCTGCAGGCGCGGGTCGATGGCGTGCAGTTCTTGTGGATAGAGGGCGGCACGAAAGGTGGCTTCGGTTGATAGGACGCCGATGCGCCGGTTTCGCGTGAGTGCCGCCGCTTGCACAACGGCTGCCCGGATGACGCCAATGACCGGCACTGGACTTACAGTTTGCGCCTGAGTTAGCGCAGCGGCTGTCGCCGTATTGCAGGCGATGACCACCGCCCGTGCGCCTTGTTCCGTAAAAAAATCTAAAAAGGCCATGAACCAGCGCGATACGTCCGACAAAGACTTTTCGCCATACGGAAAGTGACTGCTATCGGCGGCGTACAAAAAGCGCTCGCGTGGAAAACGCTCAACCAGATGGCGCAAAACGGTTAATCCGCCTTCGCCCGAGTCAAACAGAGCAATAGGGCCTGTTACGGCCATCCGCCCTCACCTCATGCATTAGAATTGTGAATAGGCGGCTTTCATCCGCTCCATGGCGGTGCGCAATCGATCGGTTGGACAGGTTAGGGAAATGCGCAGCCAACCCTCGCCGGCTGCCCCATATGAGGATCCGGGCGCCAAGACCACGTCGGCCTTTTCGACAAACAAGCGGCTGGCTTCGCTGGACGACATGTGCGCAGGCGTCGGAAACCAGATGTAAAAGGTGGATAGCGGGGGAGGCACGGCTAGTCCCATGGCGGCGAGCGCCTCAATCACAATATCCCGCCGTTCTTGATATAGTCGATTTTGCTGGGCAAAAAAGTCTTGCGGGTTGGAGGTAAGCGCGGTGATGCCGGCTTCTTGCACGGCCGTGAAGACGCCGGAATCGAGGTTGCTCTTCAGGGTCCCCAGAGCTTTTACCGCCAGCGGATTGCCGACGGCTGCCGCAACGCGCCACCCCGTCATGTTAAACGGTTTGGAGAGCGAATAGAATTCGATGGTGACATCTTTGGCGCCCTCGACTTGCAGGGCACTGGGTGCGCGAAAGCCATCATAGCCAATTTCGGCATACGCCAAGTCACTGCACAACAAAATGTCTTCCTGGCGGCAGAAATCCACGGCCCTCTGAAAAAAATCTAAATCGGCCACAGCTCCGGTCGGGTTGTTGGGGTAGTTGACCCACATCATTTTGGCACGCTGCCGCACATCACGCGGGATAGTCGCCAAATCGGGCAAAAAATGATTTGCCGGTGTTAGCGGCACAGGATAGACTTCGGCTCCCGCTAACACTGCTTGGGTGAAATAGACGGGGTAGCTGGGGTCGGGCACGATCACCACATCCCCGGGACCGGCCATCGCCCAAGTCAGGTGAGCGATGCCTTCTTTGGAGCCGATGAGCCCAACCGTTTCCTCGACGTCGTCGAGATCGACGCCAAAGCGCTGTTGATACCATTGGGCGATGGTCCGGCGATATTGGGGGCTGCCCAGATAGTTGGGGTAGCGGTGATTGTCCGGTCGCGTGGCCGCGAGTTGCAGCGCTTGAATAATGTGTTCGGGGGTGGGCTGATCGGGGTCGCCGATGCCAAGATTGATGACGTCCCGTCCTTGGGCGCGCTTTTGTTCGATAATTCGGTCGAGCTCAAGGAACAGATAGGGGGGAAGCTGTTCCATTCGTGCGGCGAGTTTCACGTGCCAACGCTCCTTTGCCGATGCGGTCGTATAATATGCGGATGTCATGGTAAGGTTACACGAACCACCCGACAGTCGGCAACCATTATCGCCCTCAATTCGAGAAATTTTGCAAGAGAACAACACCCAAGGAGTTTCGCGCGATTTTAGCTCTAGGGAAGGGGCGATGCGGATTGGATGGGTCGACGTGTACGATTAGCGTGTGAGGCCACCATCGCGCTAAAACAACAAGCCGCCATCAAGAGTTTACATGGCGACTGGCCACGATGCCTGGGCGGGTCCTAATAAAAACGGAAAGGCAGCTATTGACCGGGCCCGCCGCGCACGTAAATGATCTGCCCGGAGATAAAGGACGCCTGATCCGAGCACAAAAATGCCACCACGTTCGCAATGTCTTCCGGAACACCCACGCGCCGCAATGGAATTTGGCTGGCGGCTTGAGCCTTAAGCTGATCGGGCTGCAGACCCAGCCGCCGGGCGGTATCTCGCGTCATCTCGGTATCGACAAACCCCGGAGCGACGGCATTGACATTAATGTTAAAGGGGCCGAGCTCAATCGCCAAAGTGCGGGTAAACCCTTGCAAGCCCGCCTTGGCGGCCGAATAGTTGGCCTGACCCCGGTTCCCCAAGGCCGAAGTGGATGAGGTGTTCACAATCTTGCCCCATTTTTGTTCAACCATATAGCGCTGCACCTCACGGGCGCAGAGAAAACTGCCCTTTAGATGAGTATCAATGACCGCATCCCAATCCGCCTCTGCCATTTTAAAGAGGAGATTGTCGCGCGTAATGCCTGCATTGTTGACCAGTATCCCGATTGGTCCAAGCCTTCGCACGACATCTTCTACCATCGCGTGTACCGCCACGCCATCTGTTACATCGACCGCGTATGCGGTCGCTTGCCCACCTGCAGCGCGAATTTGCTTGACGGTATCTTCGGCATCCTCTTGTCTTAAATCAACCACCGCCAGCTGCGCGCCTTCACGTGCTAGACGCAGAGCTTCGGCGCGGCCAATGCCGCGGCCCGCCCCGGTGACCACGGCGATGCGATTCGTTAATTCAGGATACATCCCACACCTCGCTTCATGATCGCGGCACGTGCCCAAGCCGCAGGTCTTACTGCATTGATAGGGAGATTATAGCGCGGGTGGCGCACTTGTTGATAACAAGAATGCCGCATGCGGCGATCGCCAATCGGGCACTTGGGTGATCGCTGCCAGACCACCACGACTTGCGGCACGTATCGGATTGATCCGTCTGCGCAGGAAGCGGTCAGGGCACTGTTCATGCCGGAGAGGTCTGTCAGTCCCGGCAATTACCGGAGAAAGCCTAGAACCCTAAGGCTTCTTAAGAAATCTGAATTGACATCCTCCCCACGGCTAAAGCCGGGGGATTCCGGTCCTCTCGGGCCGGGATTCCTGCTTCATTGCGCCACGGCTTCTTAGGGCCGACGCCGGTCGTCCACCGGAGGGCGCTCCCCAGGCACACCGGGCGTGTCCCGCCCTGTCTCGTGCTCCGCAAAGGCGAAGCGTTTAATATTGTTCGCCGCCAACACGTCGCGGTCGTGATGCCGCTGACAGATTGGGCAATCCCACTGACGGTCGGCCAATGTGAGATCGTGGTTGTAGTAGCCGCAAGGACAGAGGCGCGAGGACGGAGCCAACCGTCCGATGACGCGCACATGCTTGCCGGACCATGTCGCTTTGTATTCCAGTTGGCGACGGAATTCCGCCCACCCGGATTGGGCGATGCGCCGGGCTAAGGCATGATTGCGCGCCATTCCGGCTACATTAAGATCCTCGATGCATACCGTATCAAATCGCCGCACGAGGTCCGTACTCAGTTTGTGGAGAGCATCCTGTCGCCGATTGACCATCCGTTCGTGCAATCGAGCGATTTTTTGCCGGGCTTTGGCACGGTTTTTGGACCCCTTGGTGGTTTTCGCCAGACGGCGTTGCAGTATTTTTAGGCGGTACAATTCTCGTTCCAGCCATTGCGGGTGCGGGACCTTCTCTCCCGTCGACAGTACCGCAAAATCATGCAACCCCAGATCCACGCCCACAGCCCGATCTATGGTCTCCAGCACCGGCTCGGGGACTTGGTTTTCGTCCTCGACCAGGACCGATGCGAAGAACTGGCCCGACGGGGCGCGATTGACGGTGACGGTTTTTACCTGTCCTTGAAAGCGCCGACTAAACACCGCTCGAATCCATCCCGCTTTGGGAAGGTAGATGACGCCGTTTTCCCAATGGATCTTGACTCCTTGGGGATACGTCCCCTCTGCTGGCCTCGCTTGCAGCGAAACCGCGGATAGCCTTTCTTCTCGCGAAAGAAGCGCGTGAACGCCTTATCCAGATGTACCAATGCTTGTTGCAAGGGCTGAGCAGCCACTTCGCTTAACCACGGCAATTCCTGCTTCAGTGCGGTAAGCCGTTTGTCTAACTGAAACCGGGTGATCCCTCGGCCTTGCGTTTGATAGGTCGTCGTCGCTACCGCTAACGCCCAGTTGTAGACATACCGCACCGACCCCAACTGGCGGTTCAGGAAGGCGGCTTGCTCTGCGGTTGGATAGAGGCGATAGCGATAGGCTTGGAAGAGGTCGTCGGGGCTTAATGTCGGGATGACCTCGATCTGTTCCTGCGCGGGACTCGGATACAGGCGAAACTGATACCCATTGAGCATCGGGGAATCCTCCTGCGAACAGACGTTGGGATGTTATCGTAGCACATCTCCGCGCTGTTTAGGATACACCGACGGGAAATCTCCAACGCTTAGCGCCCACGTGGACGCGCCCGTTGGACCCCCTCCCGGCTTCTCCGGGGAAGGGGAATGCGCGGGCATTTTGTTCAAGCAATCCTCCAGGAACGATGGACCTATGGAATCGTGGACCTTCAGCGCATGTAATGCCAAACTCTAAGCACTCATTACGCGGGATCGGGCATCTCATGTTAGCCGCCCCGCCAACATGCGCGGTTAGAACTGAAGCAGTAAATTACAGCTTAACACGACCAAACAACGTGATCCCTCGTACCTATTTCTCCCATGTCGCGTTTGACGAATCGGATGCCTTGCCGTTATTCTCAGGTTATGTCGCGAGCCATTTGACATGCATGGTCCGTCAGAGGCGCGACCGGTACCACTGACTGAGGAGTGTATTCCCATGTTCGGCATCATTCAAGTTTTACTCAGCCGTGTACGCAAACGTCCAGCTTGGCACTTTACTGCAGCGGCCTTTGTCGGAGTCGGTCTTGGCGCCACTTTGTTTAGCATCACCCAACATGTCTCCTGGTTTGTTGGTTGGTATTGGGCTGTCGTCACTGCGACAACCGTTGGCTACGGTGATGTCGTGCCACATAACGTCATTGGCCGAATCATCGCCATGGCCACCATGTTGACGGTTATTCCCCTCCTGGCTGCGGCATTTGCCGATTGGTCAAGTTCTTTAGCGACGTTACACTTAAGGAGGATGTTGGGCATGCATCACATTCAAGCTCAAGATCACTGGGTCATTCTTGGCTTTACTTCGTTAATTCCTCACCTGGTCCCCGATCTGCTAAAGCATCACCCCAATGTGGTATTGGTGGCTGACGATATCGATCGCGGGCATCTGCCCGATCATGACGGGATGGAACTATTAGTCGGGGATCCCACCAATCCGCATGTGTTGGCCAAGGCTCACCTTGACGAGGCGCGGCAAATATTGATTGTCGGTCCAACCGACGGCGATGTGTTAATGACGGCAATCGAAGCGCACCGCCTGGCCCCCAACAGCCCCACCCTGGCCGTGACCGAGCGCGCCAACGCCGTGCAAGCGCTGCGAGATTTGGGGATTGATGCGGTCGATACCCAGTCCTGGCTAAACACCTTCATTTTAGAGCGATTGGAGGCGGATGCGGCCCGCGAGGTTCCGCCGAACGCCCCCACCTAATTGCTGCAAGCCTCTTTACGCTATCGCTCGCAATACCTGCGGCCGTTACTGAAGACGGCCGATAATCACACACTGTGTCTATGGTCATCAAAACGCTATGCGCGTTTCCATGATTTTGTCGAGTCATGCGGGCACCTGCCACCATCTATCCGTCAGTTTTGCGACGGTCTTTTCCACGGGTACTCGCCATATTCGCAGTTCCGCCCATCAAAGCGGTCTCGAGTTTGGCACAAATTGGCTGATCACGCCAACGCCCGCGCGGCGCGTGACGAATTGGCTCTGACGACGTTACTGAGCGCGACTCATTGCGCCATTTCCTGTAACCTCTTGGAGTCTTCATCGTTAGTTATCGCACGGGGCTTCTCGCTGCATGAAGAGCATCCGAATTTATGCGCAAAAGGACTGTTCACGATGCTCAAAATGTTGCCGTGGGCTGTACGCGTCATGACCCTCGGAGCGGTTCTGCTGGGAGCGGTCGGGTGCCAAAGCATCTCGGCCAGTGCATCTGTCAAAACTTCGCCCGTCACACCGATGTCCGCACACGCGTCCCTCCGCCCCAAGCGGCATCGCCGGATCACCCCCCGGTCCAAATCACCCCATCATCCCATCACCTTTGCTTCAGACGCTTTATCTCTCCCAGAACCGTCGCCGTCACATCCACTGAAGATCCTGGTCATCGGCGATTCGTTAGGCGAAGACTTGCAAGACGGGTTAATTGATATCGCCGGGCCGTCCAGCGCCATCACGGTGATTCCTGCTGCGGTAGGGTCGACAGGACTGGCCAACGTCGCCTATTACAACTGGCCCAAAGTCCTTGAGCAGGATTTAACCCGTGACCATCCGCAAGTGGTCATAATCCTCATTGGCGGCAATGACGCGGTCGGGTTTTTGCAAAACGGTCAGCCGGTAGAATTCGGGACCGCCCTATGGCGCGCGGATTATGGAGACCGCGTGGCCTCCATCATTCGCGAATCACGACAGGCCGGTGCTGATATCGTATGGGTGGGACTTCCGTTGATGGCGCAAGGCTCTGTATTGCCCAATTCGTACATGCACGAACTCAATGCCGTTTATGCGGCTCAAGTGGCTCGAAATCCAGGTGTTGCCACCTTCATTCCGACCTGGTCACTGTTCCGCACGCCCAATGGACAGTTTGCAGAATACCTGACGGATAGTCAGGGGCAATCGGTCATGGTCCGCGACCCCGACGGCGTGCATATTGCGCCGCCAGCCGGGCAAGAGTTAATTGCCGCCTACGTGCTAAGCCACCTTACCCACCTGGCTCATATTTCTGTATGCCTGAACGGGTCAAATCTCTGGGCCCAATACTCCTTTCCGCATTGCCGGAACTCTTCCCAACAGGGTTAGCGGACGGCAGTATCGCCACTGTGGGGTGCTCACGTGTAAGCGGCGATGCAACAACCCGCTAGGAATCGGACCGCGTCGTCGCCTATCATCGGCATCCTGCCCATCAGTCGCACAGGGTGCACTTAGCAATTGTGAGTAATCATTTACCAATAATGGAAATATATAGCACGCAAAGGATTTTTTGAGGTCGTCCACGAAGTAACTCCTCATCATACCATGTCTGCTCGGACCCATGAAGAGGAGTTGTGAAATAATGACTTGACTTTCGCACCGCCAATTCACAAGCAATGATTACCCAGAAAACACGTCGAAACCCGCATGAACACTGGGTTTTTGGTATAATTAGG
>PXYV01000058.1 GCA_003023745.1 Sulfobacillus acidophilus
GGGGTAGAGCAGCCAGGTAGCTCGTCGGGCTCATAACCCGGAGGTCGCAGGTTCAAATCCTGCCCCCGCAACCACTTTGCTCACGTAGCTCAGCAGGTAGAGCACGTCCTTGGTAAGGACGAGGTCACCGGTTCAATCCCGGTCGTGAGCTCCATTTTTTTATCAATAGATGTAGTCCTCTTGAGCGGGCAATTTCTTACCCTGACCGTAGTTATGGGGAAATTGTCCAGATGTTGCATAGACCTGTCCTGGCCTGTGTGCTTGTTGTGGAAGCGGAATAGTTGGTTTTGTCCTATCACCCCGGGAGGCGATTCGTCGCACGGTCAATGTTGTCGCAGGGGAGCGGACAATGCCAGGGGATTGAACGTGGCTTGCACTGAGGGTGCGCTAAACGCTCGGTTGTGGTGATCGGATGATTTGAGGCGTTTCTGCAAGTTGATGTTGGAAAAGGGTAGATGCAATTGCCAATCATGATACACTTAGGATTATGAACACGAGTGAATTCTCCCCCCATCAAGACAAGATTGGCCAATTGGCTGGCTTCTCGCTAGCGTTTGCTATTGAAGACGACAATTTGCGCGTCGCCCAAGCAGCGGTGCACGACCAGATCCGCTGGCTCGCAGCTAACGAGTTTCCGCATCGCTTTAAACTTGTCTATTTTGATCCGCCATTTTTTTCCAATAAGGACTACGGCACCTTTTCGGACGAATGGACGTCTTTACAGGCATACCTTGACAAAATTTCCGGTTGGGTCGAGCAGGCGGCGCGATGGATGACCGACGACGGATTCTTGGTGCTGCACTGCGATTTTCATGCGTCGCACTATCTTAAAGTGCGTGGCGATCAAATTTTTGGGTACGATAATTTTCGCAACGAGTGGATTTGGCATTATGGCGGTCGGCGTCAGCCAGCTATTTTGCATGTGAATAGCAAGCATGATGTGTTGTTAGTGTGGGCTAAATCCCCGCAATCGCGGTTTAATGCCGTGTTTGAGCCCTGGGATCGCGATAGCTATGTTGCGATGAAACGGCAGACAGTTCATGTTGATGAAGATGGGCGGGAGTGGATTTGGGGGCATCAAGGTCGGGGGCGCCCGCACGCCTATCGCATTTACTTAGACGAGCACGTCCGTCGCGGTCGGGCCATTGATTCGGTATGGGACATTCCTATTATCAACACCACCGCCAAGGAACGCGTCGGCTATCCGACGCAAAAGCCACTCAAACTGATGGACCGCATCATTGAGCTTACCACGAATCCCGGGGATTGGGTGGCAGACTTTGCGGCTGGTTCGGGGACGACGGGAGTTGCGGCGCTGAAGGCGGGCCGCTTGGCCTGGTTAGGTGATCAGAGCGAGGAGGCGGTCCGCGTCATGGTGAGGCGTTTGGCGCAGAAGATGCTCATTGCCTCAGGGGCGGTAGACCCGTCATGACGAAGGGCTGGCCGCTTCGTCCGCCATGTGAACGAATATCGGCGAGGATGGCGACACTGGGCTCAGCGTTTTGCGACGTTGCGACCAGCGGTTGATTGGCGAATCAGATAGGTAACGAAACGCGGGGAATGGATTCCCGTGGAGATTATGCCAATCTATCACGCACGCAATGATGGAGTCGCCTAAAATTGCCGGTTTCTCCTGACGGCCGTCGTACACGTCCTTTGTTGGGGGTTTTGAGGGAGAGTTGCTGATTCTCTGATAATCTCTTTCCTAAACACAGGAGTTTTGCGAGAACCTGACGCACGCCTGCTTAACGCACAGCGGATGAGCCAAATCCCTCAGATCCGGTCTCTGATTGCTTTTTTGGTGGGCGCGCTGCATTGCGGGAAGGGTTGCTTTTGATGGCGCGGTTGATTGTTCCTTGCCCGCGATCATGGGAGAGAAGCGCCAACGTGGCGATGAAAAATTCAGTCGCCTGATCGCTCCGCGTGTCTCTCTGTTCTGAGAGGCTGCGTTTGTGATGCAACGACAGTAAGGCTCAGGCCAAATTGGTCGTAGGCCGGTTTTCTCCGATTTTTGGCATGCTGCGATGGCAGGGTGTTCAGTCGACCGGGAAATTCGTAGTGATTTGCCTATCAAAATTGCACGGGAAGCTATAATTTTGGTTCGTGGAGGGACCTGATCGGTGGTCGGCACGCAGAATAAAAAATGGTGGATTCTCGCTGTTGTGACGCTGGTCGCGTTTGTCACGAATTTAGACGCGACGATTGTCGTGGTGGGATTGCCGCGGATGGTGGCGGGTTTGCATATTACGGTGACGCTGGGTCTTTGGACCATGACATCTTACATTATTACCAGCACCGTGTTCTTATTGCCGGCTGGACGTTGGTCCGACGTGATTGGCCGCAAAAAGATTTTTATCGGTGGCCTGATGATTTTTATGGTGGCGACCACACTGTGCGGATTTGCCCCTGATGGAGATTTATTGCTATTGTTTCGGTTTATCCAGGGGACGGGTGCTGCTCTTTCTCTAGCAACGGCCACTCCCATTATTGTGGCTTCGTTTCCCCCACAGCATTTAGGAAAGGCGCTTGGCATTAACTCTACTTCGTGGGTGATGGGATCCATCGTTGGGCCGGTTGCGGGTGGAATTCTCGTAAGCACACTGGGATGGCGCTGGATCTTTTTTGTAGCGATCCCGTTTGCGCTGATTGGCATGATTGGCGCCTTGATTGTCCTGAGCGAGCCTCCTCCCACCCGGCGCGCGCGCACTGACTGGGGAGGAGCTGGCACGTTTGGGGTGGCATTGGTGGGGTTGTTGCTGGTGTTATCGTTGGGACAGAGCTGGGGTTGGGGTTCACTCCGGACGTTTTCGGTGCTGGCTGCGACCTTCGTACTATTGGTGGGATTTATGTTGATTGAGCAGAGAACAAGCCAGCCGATGTTTGATTTGTCACTGTTGCGTCATCATCACTATCGTGCCGGCCTGGGGGTGACCATTTTGTATTCGATTGGTTATTTTGCCACTACTTTTCTGTTGACAATTTATCTGCAAGGTGCGGTGCACCTCAGCCCCATTGACGCCGGCTTGATGCTAGTCCCGCTGTCTGCCCCGCAATTAGTGATGGGCCCGCTCGGCGGCATTTTGTCAGACCGGTTCGGCCCGGCTCGACCGGTACTCGTAGGCATTTTTCTTTTGGCCGTGGGCGGATTTTGGCTGGGGCATTTATCTGCACAATTTTCCGTCTGGTCGGTTATTTTGCCGCTGCTCTTAATGTCGGCTGCCAATGGGATTGCCTGGCCCTCCCTAACCAAAGCTGTTATGTCGGCAGCACCACGCGAAGGCACAGGATCAGCGTCGGGTATGTTCTTTACGTTTCGCAACGTGGGAATGGCTTTGTCGTTAACCTTGGCGTTGGTGGTCGCGGAGGTTAGCCTGCCGCCCGCGATTGCGGCCAAGATCTATTTAGGCACGTCAAATCTCTTAAACCCGGCTATGCAGGGCGCGCTGATCCACGCGACCAATGTTGGATTCTGGGTCTTTGTTGCGTTTTACATTTTGGCATTGGTCGCAGCTGTACCGTTGGTGCGCCCCCACGTGCCTCATCTGCTGGAGACCCAGGAGCGACAGGCTGGATCGGGCGGGACATAAGACCGTGCAACTGGAATCCAGCGCTTTTAGCCAGATGTGCGCAATCTAGCCAACAATGGCCCCGCTGTTAGGAGGTCAAGTAGGCAAATCGTTTAATGTCGGACTCGGGTCGATAACCGATGAGGCGTGCGGTTTCCTCTCCCTTTTCAATGCGGATGAGGGCGGGAATACCTTGTACGTCCCATGCCTGTGCCAAGTCGGGGTTTTCGTCGACGTCTATTTTGACAAATAATACCTGGTCCGGAGCTTCGTCCGCCACTTTATCCGCGACTGGCCCCAGTCGCCGACAATGCGGTCACCAGGCCGCCGTAAAGAGCGCGACGACGGTTTGATTGTGTGTCTGCGCCGCATCTATCAGCTGCGGCCACTCGTTGGCGGTTACTTCTTGCATCAATGCCAGCCCCCTATCATCGCTATTATAAGCATCTGGTCGGGACTTCATCTACCATCTAGCCAGGACCCAATATTCTGCTGATTTTGAGATTTCTTGGAGTCATAGTGCCGGATGAGTGATGGTGGTCTATACTGAAATTCAGATTGACGGTAGTCAGGCCAGAACAGTTTATCTACGGTAGGGGGAGATTTGATGGCGATTCGTAACGTGATATCGACGTTGACGGCTTCCGGCGAAGAGGTCATGGGGCCGGATGTATTGTTGTACCACTACCCTGGCAACGACATTATGAATGGTTCGCTGCTAACGGTGGAGTCCAATCATTTTTGTGTGCTGAAAAGTCGCGGCGCTATTTTGAATGCCTACGAAACCGGCCAGTACTCGGTTGATACACCCCAGCGTGTTCTGGTCGGGGCGATTCAACAAGCATTCTATGGCGGGCAGTCGCCTTGGCAGTATGAAGCTATTTACATTAATCGCGCCAAGTTGGTGATTCGGGCAGAGGGGCAGGCGCTCTCCCGCGAAATGGCCCAACTCCGCTATCAGGTCGACTACTATATCCATGTTGATTCCACCGGCGATGCCCTGAAACTGGTTCAACACATGCCCTACCAAGGCCATTTCATTAAGACCGCCGAAGTCAATACCTATGCTGCTCCGGTCTTGGAACAAGCCATTAATCAAATCTGTCAGGTTACACCCTTGGAGCAGATTAACGAACGGATTCATGACATTACGGACTTGGTTACCGGCCACCTACAGGAATTTTTGAGCATCTACGGAATTACCCTGAATAACGTAAAGGTTTTGGTTGCACCCGCGGATGAACTCATGAAGAAGCTTATCTCGCTGCGTGCGTTTGGACTCAATGAAGAGATGGCGGTACGTTATTATATTGCCATGCTCATGGCCGATCACGGGTTGATGACGGCTCCCAACATGGTCAGTGGCACAGGATTTACGATTCAGGGGGCGGCCCCGCTGGTGGATGCGACATCGTACCTGAGCGGCGCTGCCAAATCGTAAATAGCAACAGTGGGGAGCGTTTGGCGGGTTCTTGAACCGGTCGATTGGGGGGATGGTTGTGGAACGTCATGAGCAAATTGAGATGATTGTCGCCAAGTTTTTTAGTGAGCGACGTGACATCAATCCTTATGCATCGGCCGATACCATGCGAGCGCTTGACCATGTGATTAGGAACGGGTTGGCGGACGGATTGGCTCGAGCGGCATCCGTCTGGCGGTCCATTTACCAGGAACAAAGCCGTCGCGTTGGTGTTCTGACACGCGACAATCCGCTTCCGGATGCGCAACAAATGGCCGATTTGCGAGAGGATAAACGTCTGGCGGATATGCTGTCCGCGCGCGTCAGCGCGGTTCACGCGCTCCCTGCTCCTGCCAATGACCGCGTATATCACCGGATTCGCAACAACGACCAACTGCTGGAACTGTTAATTACCACCGACTATGGGCTCGCTGTCCTTGCGGACAGCATTGATCGATTAGGTGACGGGGTGACGCGTGACACGGCTGCACAATCTCGGGAGGCTTTTGAACAGAAAATTGCGGAGTTGGATGCGGCGTTGAAGGAGAGAAGCCGGTTACTGTCGTCCGTTCCATGAGCGTGTTTGGTTTCTGGAGCTTCATTGACATGAAACGGGCCGCATGCTAGAATGCTTGCGCATGACTGGGAGGTAAACGACATGCGCACCATTATTACCTTGGCGTGCGGAGAGTGCAAAAGGCGCAACTACACGACGACCAAGAACAAGAAGAATGATCCGAACCGGCTGGAACGGCGAAAATATTGTCGGTGGTGCCGGACTCACACGATTCATCGGGAAACGCGGTAAGGCCTAGCCGAGGCGGAAATGGGGAGACTGATGGAAGCTAAGGGCAGCGCAGTGAGAGCTTCGGAGCGCCCGTGGAAGTATCTACGTGAGATCCGATCGGAGCTCAAAAAGGTTGTCTGGCCGACTCCCAAGCAAACGGTGTCGTACACAGGGTTTGTAGTGCTGTTCACGGGTTTAGTGGTGCTGATCATCACGTTGCTGGACACATTATTTAATTTTGGTCTACACCTATATCTCCGCTGAAGATATCTGAAACTGCGTACCGGGCGTGTAAGCGCTCTGATGCTATGGTCGTGAAATGACGTAGAGGGCACGGAAGGCGGCATCAACGTGCAGAAAGATTGGTTTGTGATTCACACGTACTCTGGGTACGAGAACAAGGTTAAGGCGAACTTGGAGCGGCGCGTGGAATCCATGGGCATGGAGGACAAAATCTTCCGGATTATGGTGCCCATGGAAGAAGAACTAGAAGTCAAAGACGGTAAGAAGCGGCTTGTGAAAAAGAAGGTGTTTCCAGGCTACGTCTTGGTGGAAATGATTATGACGGACGACTCCTGGTATGTGGTGCGGAATACACCCGGGGTCACCGGTTTCGTCGGATCCGGTTCCAAGCCGATTCCTTTGTTGGAGCATGAAGTGACGACAATCTTGGGGCATGATCTTTCTGGCGTACCGGAATTGCCTCGCATCAACCTGGCAATTGGTCAAGAGGTGCTCGTCACCGAAGGACCGTTTGAGGGATTCTCGGGTCGCATCGAAGAGTTGTTGACCGATCGTGGTAAAGTGCGATTGACGGTTTCCATGTTTGGACGGGACACTCCGTTAGAAGTTGATTTTGCCCAAGTATCCGAGATGGACTAGTGTAAAGTGAGGGAATAGTGTGCCGAAAAAAGTTGCAGGAGTAATCAAACTGCAGATTCCGGCTGGCAAAGCGACGCCGGCACCGCCGGTCGGGCCCGCGTTGGGTCAACACGGGGCGAATATTATGGCGTTTGTCAAGGAGTACAATGAGCGCACGCAAGCACAAGTGGGGCTCATCATTCCAGTGGAGATCACCGTCTATGAAGATCGGTCCTTTACATTTGTGACCAAGACTCCGCCCGCTGCCGTGTTGATTAAAAAGGCTCTAGGTTTGGAGAAGGCATCGCCCGCGCCTAACACCAAAAAGATTGGGACGTTAACGGCAAGTCAAGTCCGGGAAATTGCCGAGACTAAAATGCCGGATTTGAACGCGACGACGATAGAAGCTGCGGTGCGGATGATTGAAGGAACGGCTCGTAGCATGGGTGTGGAAATCGCAAAATAAGTTCAAAGTTTGGTGGAAGACTCGAGTGGGTCGTGAATACCACAAGGAGGAATTGAAATCATGGCTAAGGAAGGTAAACGCCATATCGAGGCCGTTTCTCGGGTAGAAAAGGGACGGCTGTACGATCCCGAAGAGGCGGTTGCATTGGCCAAGGAATTGGCGCATGCAAAGTTTGTGGAAACGGTTGACGTGGCCGTGCGATTAGGGGTTGATCCGCGCCACTCCGATCAGGTGGTCCGTGGAGCAGTGGTGTTGCCGCATGGGACCGGACGCACTCAGCGAGTTTTGGTTTTTGCCAAGGGGGATAAGGCCAAAGAAGCTGAGGAGGCGGGTGCTGAATACGTCGGCGGCGATGATTTGGCCGAGAAGATTCAAGCAGGGTGGACTGACTTTGATGTGGCTGTAGCGACGCCGGATATGATGGGGCTGGTAGGGCGGCTGGGAAAGATTTTAGGTCCCCGGGGTCTCATGCCAAATCCGAAAACCGGCACGGTGACGTTTGACGTCAAAGGAGCCATTGAGGAAATTAAGGCTGGTAAGATTGAATTTCGCACCGACCGATCAGGGATCGTCCATGCGCCCATCGGCAAAGTCAATTTTGAGACGGAGCAATTGGTGCAAAATTTAGCGACCTTAGTGGACGCGCTGGTGAAGGCCAAGCCGGCGGCAGCCAAAGGTACCTATTTGAAGGGGATCGTCGTCTCTACGACCATGGGGCCGGGCATCCCGGTCAATCCGAATGCTGCACAGCGGATGGCGATGCCAGCCTAACGAGTTGATTTTAGATAAAGCCGTGTATCCTTTCAAAACGGGATATGCGGCTTTTTAATCATCATGGGCACCAGGCAACTCACCGCGGAATATGACCTCAAAGAATCCAGGGACCGACCGGATATAAAGCTCGGTCGGTGTTAGCAGCAATTGATCTCCGCATTTACGCACGGCGCGTAAACAGAGCGAACGGTTGAGCAGTTCCCTGCTCAACAGCGGGGTTAGTGTTTATTGAATGTTCACTTAGTAAGTTTCTTAAACTTTGTGGTAGGATGAAGAGAGCGACTGCAACGGCCGGAGAAATCCGGTCGTCTCGTATGAGGTGAGACGTTGAGTCCGACCGAACTGATTCGGGAGTTCTTACTCAAACGCAAGTGGAGTTATGCGCTGGGGATTGGTGCCATCGGGGTGGCAGAATTCTTTCAAGTTCGTATTCCGCATATTCTCGGTGACTTCATTAATCGGTTAAAGGGTGGCGTCGCCACAGAACACGTCATTTTGGGATTTGCCCTGGAATTGGTGATCGCAGCAGCCGGGTATGTGTTCTTGTTTGGCTTGGGGCAGACCCGTATTGGCCGGTTGGGGCGTGTGATGGAGTTTGAGATGCGCCAAACATTGTTTGGCCATTGGCAAACTTTGAGCACGCGGTATTTTCAACAACACAGTGTCGGAGATTTGTTAAACCACACCCTCAACGATGTCACGGCGATTCGCCAAGCCATGTCAATGGGCCTGAATCAAATTAGTCAGGCATTGTTTTTGTTTGTCGCGACTCTATACATGACAATCCGTACGATCAACTTGCGATTGACGTTGTTCAGCCTGATTCCGATCTTGTTTATTCCTGTTGTGATCGCCATTATTCGCCCTCAAGTGCGGACACGATCACGCCGAGTGCAAGAAGCGTTGTCGGATATGTCAGAACTAGCGGAGGAAAGTTTTCAGGCCATTCGGCTCATTAAGGCGTCCTCCAATGAACCGATTGAAGTGGAGCGATTCCGGCGCAAGACCCAGGCGGTTGTGGAGCGGCAGATGCATCTTGTGCGGATAAATACCTTGTTTCAGGCGTTAGTGCCGTTGCTGAGCGGCATGGGATTTACGGTGGGACTGGTTTATGGGGGCTGGCTCGTAATCCACGGCCATATTTCCTTGGGTTCATTTGTGGCGTTTACCGTCTACCTTAGCATGTTGGTACAACCCCTGATGCAATTTGGCATTGTGATTAATCTGTTCCAGAATGCGTCGGCGTCTATGATCCGCATTCAAGTATTGCTCGCCGTGCCGCCCGAAATTACTGATCCCCAAGAGCCTGTCACCGATGTGTCGTGGACGGGGGCCGTCACCGTGCGCAATCTCACCTTTGCGTATCCGGATACCGAACAGCCCATCTTGTCGAACCTCTCGTTTACGGTGCCGGCGGGGACTACGCTTGGCATCGTCGGACGGACTGGAGCCGGTAAAACCACCTTGCTCAATTTGATGGTGCGAGACTACGATCCCCCCGCCGGCACCATCATGATGGACGGCATTGACATTCGCTCCATGCGGTTGAGCGATTTGCGTCATCTGATTGCGTATGTCCCCCAAGACGGTTTTCTCTTTTCCACGACGGTGGGCGAGAACATTGCGTTTTCGCAACCCACCGTGGATCCCGAAGCGGTGGAAGAGGCGGCGGTGCAGGCACAAATCTGGGATACCATCTGTGCCATGCCCGAGGGCATCCAGACCGAAATTGGAGAACGGGGTATTATGCTTTCGGGCGGGCAACGGCAACGGACGGCGATTGCCCGTGCGCTCATTAAAAGTGACGCCCGCCTTTTGATCCTTGATGACAGCCTCTCAGCAGTGGACACCGTGACGGAAACAGAAATTTTGCGGGTGCTAAAAAAAGTCCGGGGCCAGAAAACAACGATTATTGCAGCCCACCGGCTATCGGCTCTGCGTGACGCCGACCACATTATTGTGCTGGATCACGGCGCCATTGTGGAACAAGGTGTCCATCGCGACTTGATCTGGCAAGATGGCTTGTATGCGGCACTCTACCGGATTCAAACCGGGGGGGAGGTGGCCCATGCCTAAAATTGATGAATGGGATGAACGGCGCGAAGCGCGCATGAGCGACAGCGCGACAGCCATGCGTCGGTTAGTTGGATATGCTCGGCCCCACCTGCGGGAATTTCTCGTCGTGGTCGCCTTGGTGCTCGTCTATATTGTCACGCAGGTGATGCAGCCCTGGTTGGTGAAGATTGTCATTGATCAAGATTTAATTGTTCGACACCCGCACTTTCGAGCCGTATTGACGATTGGGCTTTTGTATCTGGGTATCACGATCATCGGACTCTTTGCCAACTTCACGCAAAACCGCAAGTTGCAGTGGATGGGCCAGCGCATCGTGCGCGATATTCGCAATGACTTGTTCACCCACATTGAGTCCTTGTCGATGCGATTTTTCGATACCCATGAGACCGGTCGGCTCATCACCAACGTCTCGAGTGATACGAACCAGGTCAGCCAATTCTTTACCAGTTTTTTGCTCAGCTTGATTCAAGATGGAGCGTCGGTTTTGTTTGTCATGGGTGCCATGCTGCTGCTAGACTGGCGGATTGCGCTGGTCAGTTTTGTTGTGATTCCGGTGATTGTCCTGATATCGGCCTTGTTTCGGAAAAAACTGCGGGACAACTACCGCTATACGCGTACACGCTATTCGCGCCTTATTGGTTATACTGCGGAAAATCTCGGCGGCATGCGCATTACCCAAATTTTTCATCAGCACGACAAGCAGATGCGGCAACATACGGCGCTCAATCAACGCTACACTGCTGGTAACATCAACGAATACCGCTGGTCAGTGCTCTTTAACCGCACGTTTAGCGCGTTGGGCAATCTATCCGTGGCACTCATGATGTGGGTCGGTGGCGAGGCGGTGCTGCATCGGACGATTCAGGTGGGTGTGCTCTATGCGTTCATCTCCTATATTCAACAGTTCTTCAACCCGATTAATTCGCTGACGCAGAACTGGAACACACTGCAAACATCGATGATTTCTGCGGAGCGTATAGGCGGCGTATTGCTGACCGAGCCGGAGGTTGTCGATCCGTCCGACCCGGTAGAGATTGTGCCGGCAGACGCACGCGACCCCTGGGGGGTGAAGGGTGAAGTCCGGTTTGACCATGTCTCGTTTGGCTATGGGCCCGATCAAGAGGTTTTGCACGACATCAGCTTTAGCGTACCTCCTCAGGCGTTTGTGGGGTTTGTGGGGGAAACCGGAGCCGGGAAAAGTACATTGATGGGTCTTTTGACGCGATTTTACGATATTCAAGCGGGCTCCATTACGATTGACGGGATTGATGTGCGCGATTTTCGACAGGCGGACTTGCATCGCTTAATGGCTATCGTTCAGCAAGAAGTGAATTTATTCTCGGGGACCGTTGCCGACAACATTCGCCTTTTTCGCCCCGATATTAGCGACGCCGTGGTCCGCGAAGCGGCGCAAACGGCGGGCGCCGATGCTTTTATCCGGGCGCTGCCGGGTGGGTATGATGCGCCGATTCGAGCCAAAGGGGCCAATCTCTCCTTGGGTCAGCGACAGCTTTTGGCGTTTGCGCGAGCACTAGCACTGAATCCAAAGGTGTTAATTCTTGATGAGGCAACGGCGAGTTTGGACTCGGCGACCGAAATGATACTGCAGGAAGGTTTGACGCGGATCGCCGCTGGGCGTACGACTTTGGTGATTGCCCATCGGCTTTCCACCATTCGCGAGGCCGACGTGATTTATGTGATGGACCACGGGCGCATCATCGAGCGGGGGAATCACGTTGAATTGATGGCGAAGGGCGGTTACTATGCGCGTCTTGTTCGGCAGTCGGCACCGACAGAGCGGTTGCACCAGCAAGCTTAGATTCAGGCACTGTTGGTCACCGGGATCGTGGGAACGGATGCTAGCGTTCGTGAAAGCGCGATAGGTGGCGCAGATATAGATCGAGTAGCGCTAATTTAGGGCTTTCGGGGGAAAGGCCCTGGCCCTCCATGTGATGCATAAGGCACAAATTGATTTGGTCTTCGAGCGTTACAATTTCTCCATTTGCTGTGACGAGGGGGAAGGCACGCTCCGCTTGGACCAGTGACGGAATGCGTTGTAGTCCCAGTCGATGGGAAAAACGGCCGCCGTCAACATGGCAGGTATCACAACTTAAGCCATTCATGCCCAGTGCCTGAGAATGAAATAGGACATCTCCGCGATGCTCGGCCTGCCGTAATTGCATCTGGGCGTGATATTGCGTGGGAGTCGTGATGCCAGTGGCAATGCCGACCGCGATGAGACCTGATAGGGCGAGTAAGGTTATCCATTTCAACCGCTGCATGATACAGTGCCTCCTTTGCCGTTAATGTGTCCGAAATTCGGGAGTTTTACCATTGCGTGGACGAACCTCTTCGGCGCGCGTGACGATGAAGGATTTTTTCTGTGATGGTTTTAAGACAGGCGGAAAATCCTTATGGTATTAGCAGGGTTTGGCGATGGCTGGCTGATCACTAGGAACAAAGGAGCGCAAGCGGAATGTCGCGTAAAGTTCGGGTAGTGGTGATGATGGGCGGTCCCTCGAGTGAACATGCGGTGTCTTTAGCCAGTGGGGCGCAAGTGTTGCAAGCGTTGCAAAGTACGCACGAGTTTGACGTATCTGCGCTCGTAATTAGTCGCACAGGTCAATGGCAGATGACGTCATCAGTTCCTGGGATATTGCCCGAACCGGGCGAAGCCGCGGGGGGGCCCATGCCACGTGATGAGGCGATTCGCGGTGTGGGATTGCTTCGGGACGTCGATATGGTCTTTTTGGCTTTTCATGGCCCCTTTGGAGAGGATGGTACGCTGCAGGGGTTTATGGAAGCGTTGTCGATCCCCTATACGGGTAGCGGGCCACTGGCCTCCGCTTTAGCGATGGATAAAGCGAAGGCGAAAGAGTTGTTCCGTTGTTACGGTTTAAAGACGCCCGATGATTTGCATTTTCGCTCGAAGCTGATTCGTGCCTCATTAACCAATGCTATCCAAACGGTCGAGGCCAATTTCACCTACCCCGTCGTGGTTAAGCCTAATCTTGGAGGATCAAGCCTTGGGGTCTCCATTGCCAACCACATGATGGAACTGGAGCAGGCGCTCATAACGGCCGCGCGTTTTGACACCGATGTGTTGGTTGAAGAGCGCCTGGAGGGTCGCGAAGTGACCTGTGCCGTATTGGAGGAGATGGACGGCGATGCGCGAGCGTTGCCCGTGATCGAGATTGTCCCCAAGCGCGGACCGTTTTTCGACTTTGCCTCAAAATATGAGGATGGCGGATCTGAGGAAATTTGTCCCGCCAATTTAACGCCCGATGAGACCCGGGCGGTACAACAGGCAGCGCTCGTTGCGCACGAGGCATTGGGTTGCAGGGGCTTTTCGCGCACGGACATGTTTTTGACCGAAAGCGGGCCTGTTGTGCTAGAAGTTAACACCATCCCTGGCTTGACGCCTAATTCGCTCATGCCTAAAGCCGCTAAGGCGGCTGGTCTCAGTTTTGCGGAATTGGTGTCGCATGTGGTCAAGGTGGCGCTGGCTCGCACGTAGTGGTTGACGATGGTGGCGGACGTAGTCTTGTTCATTGCGTAGAGGCTCGTAGCCTCTTTAATCTCTGCCCGCCCTTTCGCTCAAAATACCGGGATGTCTGTCGGCATCGGTTCTTGCGGCCCGGCTTCGCGGCGCCACGCGGCCACCCGCCGGCAGTCTGGACAGTCGATGTCCTCGGGATCGAAGACATGCAGGCCGGTTTCGTGCACCGCATGCACGGCTTGCCAAAGGTCCCCGTGATCCGGTGCGTCGGCGTCCTCGGGGAGACTGTCGGATGGGATGCTTGGAGCTGACCAAACCGGCAAGCCCATGGCGCAAAAGGAACAAGGGTCGGTAGAGTTGTCGGTACTCACAAACCACCAGGGCACCAAACTCGTACCGGGATGATGCCGATTGAGGTCTCGGGCCCGGATGTGGCCACAAAAGCGAAACCCCGGCGGCGACTTCCTGCTGAGGCGCTCAATGAGTCGTCCCAGGGTCGAATGCGGATCTTGCCAAATCAGTCGAGTCTGAGGTTGCAGGTGCAATTCTTCCGTGATTTGAGGACTCAGAAGGCCGCGGCCCAGTGAGCGCTCGCGAATCCAGACAGCTAGATGTGCAAGCGCCTCGTTCTCGTCCAGAAACGGCCGCCGCTCCGGCCGCACCTGAAACCGAGGAATGGTATCGCCCCAAGACTGCGGGCACAGCGGGCACCAATTTCGCATGCCAGGGCGCGCATCTACGATCATGATCCGGCTTTCGTGCCAGTGCAGCCAGATGTCGTATGCCCGCTCAGCCTGGCTCAGCGCCGCAGCTACCCTAACGCTCCATGTTGATGGCGGATATAGTTCATCCAGGGCGGTCCACTTGTGCGGCCATGTATCTTTCATTGAGATCGGCTCTCCTTTTCCTGCTGTCTATTCGTGGCTCTCAACTTTCCCTCTATCTTAACAGGCTTCTTTGATGGCAACCTTCGGCCGCGGGATAATTTATTCGTCTTCGCGCCACGGCCTGCAGGCTCTGCTGCAAGACACCAGAGTATCCTCGCTGAAGTCTATGTTCTGTTCCTCGGGTGAATTGCCTTGCCCCGTTTCGCCTTGTCCATAACTGCTGATGAATGACGTCAAGAATTCTCGCGATTCGCAAATGGCAATCGACTAGTACAGGTTGAGCTGGGACATTAACGCAGTCGACACGCCCGCGGATAACTGATCTTTCAAGGAACGGTGGATGTCTTCCGGATGCAGGTGGGTCCGCGATCCGCGACCCGACTCGAGCCATAGACCACCGTCGGAAATGTGAAACGAGACGGCGCCGCGTGTGGTCTCGATGACCGCCGTGCGATGATTGATGAGGTCGCGCACGGCCTGCTGGATGGCTGCCGTTAGCCACGCCGGTTGGGGATCCAACACGTCATCTTCCGCTATCGGCACCACTTCCAGCAGTGGATCGTGCAGCAAGCGGTCGACTAGTTCACGCGACCCGGCGATGATGCTCCAGGGCAGATCGACATCCCCGGCGACAACCCAGGCATGATCCTTGGGCCACCAATAGTGCGGGGTTTGGTGTTGGCTTGGCATCCATCGCAAGGCTTCCTCGATGTGCCCACCATAGACGAAGTAATCACGCCCCGGGATCCGCATTCGGGGGCCGTCGCGCACGGCGGGAGGGATCGGATCGGGGGTGCTTGTGGGCGCCTGCCCTAATCGCACGAGCGTGGTCCGGTCCCAGCCCAGTCCGTCCCAGAGCGCAAACCTCACGGCGTCCGGCCTTTTTGTATACGATGTCAACACGTCGATGAGGTGTTCCGCTTGAGGTGAATCCAACGTACCAATCGTGGGCGGATCGCCGACCCAGGGAACGCCTCCTTCGGGCATGTGCTGGGGTAATGCCAGATAGCTGAAGTCACTGGTTGCGGTCATTGGGAGACCATTATGGGCTGCGACTGTGGCCCATCGCACGGGTGTACCGTCATTGGCCCGGGCGGGATGAAGAAGCCGCCCATACCGGGGAAACCCGACGGGCGCAATCGACGCCAATCGGCGATCCCAAAATCTTATGAGCTGTTCGGTCATCCAGTTGACTTCTTCAGTGTCAAAGGTCCAGTCAATCACTTTCGTGGCCGCCTCTCTTTGTGCCAGCGTCTACGGTAGAACGGATCGGTTGCGCGGTCAACCTGACCCTGACTGCAGATCCGCGCGAGGTTAACTCATACGGTGTGGACCGCGCGGTGAGTACTCTAGCCATTGGCGATTTTAGTGTAGCCGACCCTGGCCCAATGATCGCCTCCATCGGTGGTCCTCCAAATCTCTGACCGATTTTTGGTATTCTTCCAGACAAACGCAACGGCACCATTTACGGCGTCTAATCCGGTGGCATGAGCCAGCCAGGGGGCTGACGTGTGGTTCGTCCAAGTCCGTTGCCGAAGAGACCACGTGTATAGATGCCCGTCTGCAATAGCCCAAGAGTGGGATCCTGCCGTTGCCGCACTTGCAAACTTGTTGCTGTGTGCTGCAAGTTGAGGGGATACCGTCCACGTCTGGCCGTCGTTAGTCGTTTGCAATACGGCTAGATATCCGTGCGGTGCCCCTAACTGAATCGTTGAACCAGCGAGCGCGCCATCGCTCCCCTGCCAGGTTAGACCGGTTCCATCACTGCCATTCATATAATTGGCAAATTCATTGAGATTCGGTACGGACATTGTCTGCCAAGAACGCCCTGCCGTGGTCGTATGTCGCAGTAAAAATAAGGCACCGTTATCCGCCGGGGCTTGGAACACAAGCCAGCCGTCTTGTGCACTCGTGAATGCCAGCGCTCCACCAAAGGCCTCAGTGACGTACATCCGATGCCATGACTGTCCCGAATTGGTTGTTTGCCACAATTCCATCGGATTCTGCGGCCCAGCTGGCCCCGGTCCGATCGCTAACCACCCGATTCGATTGCTGATGAAATCGATCTCTAATGCCTGGCTTCCCCGCCAGGTGTAAGTGGTCAGCGGCAAGTGGATTCGTGTCTGCGTCCAACGTTTCCCGCTATCGCGGGTATGGCTGAGAAGAAAGGTGCCACTGCGCTTGGCCATGGTGGTCGCGACCCAGGCGCTGTGGGATCCCACAAAGTCCCATGCCACCCCGAAATCGGCGCCAAACCACCCGGTTGGTGCAATTCCGGGATCGTTGACAGTAACATGGGGCGGCGTGACTGGTTGCCATTTTCTGCCGCCATCGATTGTGGACCAGAGTGCATTCTGGCTCAAGGCCCACCCGTCTTGCGCGGTTCGCATGGCAAGCGCCTTGAAGGGAACGGGATAGCTGGGTGTGGATATAGCTCGCGCCTTGGTGACGCGAGACTGTAGGAGAGCGCTGGGTCGTGCGAAAGGCTTCCCCTTAGGGGAGTGCTGGAAAATGGGTGATGACAGCGCCACTGAAGCTTCGCCCCCAGCTAGAGCATTGCTTGACAAGAACAATCCCATCAGCGCTGCCGTCAACATCGTCTTGGTCATATGGCCGGGCCTTCTTTCAGCGGAAGTCATTCTAACAACGACAACCGTGGGGTGAAGGTGACCACAATTGACCATGCAGCGGTCCGGAGTAGCCTCAATTGCGAGCGCGGCGACTGCAATCCCGATTTGTCGCGTGTGTTCTAGCGCAATTCAGCCCACACCCCGAGAGGCAAGCACTGCTCGGCGCGGCGCTAATCCTGGACGTGACGCCGCGGACGTTCCTGGTTCGATTGGATCGGAATAATTCTAAAGCAAGCGCCACAGCGGATTTTCGCTAGTCGGGCACAGGGTTTCGTCCGCTCCTCCACCATGCGATTTGTCTGACACAGGTCATCAGGTACGATGTTGTCCCCCAGCGGATGGTTGACTGAACTGACGTGCGACTCGGGAAGCATGGCTGCGATGGAAGGACCTGCATCGGTTTCGGCGCGATCTGCAAAACAGGCGGCCATCCATACGAGTGCGGCAAGTTGGCACCTTCTCTCCAGCTTTCGTGTGATCTTGTATCATTAAGGGTGAAGGGTCCGGTGTGATGAAACTGTTTGAAGACCCGAGCCGAATGCAATGGCGGGGATAAATAATGTCAAGTATTGTCATAGGGTTGGTGGTGGTTTCGGCCGGGTTGCACCTCAGTTGGAATCTTTTAGTCCGACGCTATCCCGGAAATCTCAAATTCGTCTGGTGGTTAACATTAACGGGCGGCATCGCGGCAGCCGCCAGCGTGCTTATCCTGCGTATCCCAATCGAATTGGATCGCGTATGGCCTTGGCTTTTGGGTACCATTGCCGCGCACGCCATTTACTTTACCGGACTTGCCCGATCCTATGACGGGGGTGACTTGGGGGCGGTATATCCCGCGACGCGAGGGGGTGGCATTTTGGGCACAACGGTGCTCGCCTGGATAGCATGGGATCAACATCTTTCGGTCCTCACACTGGCGGGTATCTGCATGATTGCTGTATTGGTTGCGCTTCCCGCTATGCAAGCACATTGGACAGTACGCACCACGCTATGGACGGTCGTGGTGGCCGTCACGGTGGCGGTGTACTCCACCATTGATAATCATGGTGCCCGTCTCATTTCACCGGTTGTGTATATTGCCTGTCAATTTCTTGGCGCGGCGTTAGTCCTGACGCCATCTGCATTACGAGAAAAGTCGCCGTTGCGCTGGGGACCCGCAACGGGAGCTGGCGTAATGAGCGTCGTCTCTTACCTCCTCATTCTATACGCCTACCGACAGGCATCTGCGGCACCCGTCTTGGCGTTACGCCAAATTGGAATCGCTGCCGCCCCATTGGTGGGCTGGCTGGTGCTGCGTGAACCGCTCCGTCGTCATGCTCTTTGGATCTCTTTGGGTATCGCCGTGGGGTCAGCCTTGCTCATCATCGGGTAATTGTCAGCAGGAACGTACTTCTTATTAGCAAATGGACCATATTGGACGCCCGATGGTCCGCTTGCCCGAACGGGTGGTCAACCGGCGCGAGATTGCTGCATACCCGCAGCACGGATCCCCTGCGGCGCTTGGACAGGATCTTCCCCTTTTTTCATTGTTATCTGGAGCATCCGTGCAAAGAGTTTAGACACTTTTTGCAGGAGATTTTTGTTAGCGGTGCTGCCAGAACACAGCGCGTCCCGCGACAACGGTCTTTTATGATTATGATCAAGTTGAAACTCCACACAGCCGGGCTCGAGAAATTGAGACTCTCGTGAGACGATATTGAGACTCGATTGCGATGTGGTTCCCCTACAATATCCACGGGGTTTTTCGCGGCAATTCAGGTATAATCCAAGTTTTGCAAGGGCGGGGAGATTCTGGCCACGGCCGGATTCTGTCTCGTCGTTGCGGATTTTGGGTGGCCATGGCTTTACGTGTTTTTAGCGGGTATTACCAGTTAGGGTCTGTTTTCCCTGCAGTTCATTTACGCGCCTGGAGTGTCGCGATAAATTGCTGGAGCTAAACGCTCGTTTCCCCGTTAGACAGTGTTGCCCGAGGGCCTCAAGTGGTAACACTGCCGCGATTATCGAATAAGGAGAGGAACTACTTAATGCGGAAATTGTATTCTTTAGTATCTGCGGCAGCACTGTTAGGGCTTGGTACCGTTAGTGCACCGGCCATGGCTGCTACGCAGCCTTCAGTTGTGTATGTCAGCCCCTCAGGTAGCAACACGACCGGGACTGGTAGCGCATCGGCTCCCTACGCGACCATTCCCCAAGCCCTATCACAGGTTGCGGCCGGGGGAACTGTCATCCTCGAACCCGGAACCTACGACGAGACACTGAGCATCACCCAGGACGTCAATATTGAACCGGATGCATCCCAAGGAGGAAACGCCGCCAATACAATTTTAGACGCGAGCGGGTTCTCCAACGGCATCGTCATTTCCGGATCGTCAGCAAACGGAACCCGCATCTCCGGCATCACCATAGAAAACGCGGATAATCACGGTGTCTTCGTACAAAACAGCGATAATGTAGTGTTAAGTCACTTGGTCGTCACCAAAAATGGGCTAAAGGCTACCGCGAACCCCAAGATTGACGAGGACAAGGCCATTGAGTTAGTTGGAACCAGCAATGGTGACGTCTACGACAATGTTGTGGAGGACAATGGTGCTGGAATTGGGTTGGCCGACAATGGACAAATCAACCCGGGCGCGCCCGCTCCGGCCGGCACTGCCGCCCCGTCGTACGGAAACGTGATTCAAGATAACACGATTAGCGGCAACAGCACCGGCTGTGGAATTGTCGTGGCGTCCTACAATGCTGGCGAGGGAGTGATCGACAACGTCATTATCGACAACTCCGTCAGCCTTAGCCCTGCGGGCATTGTGGTGGCGGCGGACACACCCGGAACCGTGGCTGAGGGCAACCAAGTTCTAGACAATACCGCAACCAACAATTTTCTGCCCGGGATAATCTTACACAGCAACGCTCCCGATGACATTGTGTCGGACAACTCGGTAATCGGCAATACGGTGTCCAATAACAAGGCTGATCCAGACGTAACCGCCGATAACGGGCCGACTGGCATCATTGAAATTGGAGCGGTCGAGCCCGTCACCCATAGCATTATTGCCAACAACTCCATCAGTACTGAGACATACGGAATATATGTCGACAATGCGCCGGGGACTATCGGCCTGACCGACAACAATTTCGCTTCAAGCGTTCAGACTCCTGTTTATCCTAACACGCGCGCAAACCTCTTTTCCTTGTTGCCTGAGCAAATACCAGCCCGTGGCCACGATGCGTTTTTCTACGCAGGACCATGGTCTTTAGCCAATAATACCGTGGCGATTGCCAAGTACAGCCCACAGGGTCAGTTGCTTGTGGTCTACCCACAGCGCTACTCCGCCGCGATAGCGAACGACATCGGGTCGCTGGCTGAGGGAAGTGTTATTCCCGCAAAGCACTACATCATCGCGCCCAATGCGTAGTGAAAGCAATAGCCTTGGACAGGCGTCTGACACAAACTTGCGAACGCTAGCCTGCAGCACTGTAGACTAAAAGGACCAGATTTCGTGGAGGCTCCCTGCGGGGAGCCTTCGTTGTGGTGCCAGTCTCTAGATACGACACGTTTACGCGGGCGATGAACCGCTGCATGGCGAACGGTACGCGCGTCGATGTGAGAAGGGTTCGTCACCCCGATTGAATTCGTAGTGTCGTAATTGAACCTCTCCGCCGAGGGCGGAGATTCTGGGGCTACCACCATGGTTGCGTCACGGGTTGAGCGGCCCTCGGAGTAACCCTCTCTTGACTCGCCACCGCTGATCCTGCCAGCAACATGCCGGGGTTCGGCCGGGCTACGCCTTAACGCCGTTCTGATGGACTTATCCAAACTCAATCATTGCTGACCAAATTTTTCGCGGTTCATCGCGTTGTGTCTTCGTCGGGTCACAAGGACCGGTCGTCCGCCGCAGGACGCTGCCCAAGCGAGTCACCGAACAGGGCTGCCGTTAGGCAGACACGGATGGGCATCCGCCCATTAAACTCTCGACCATTGTTCGCAAATTGATTCGCCGCGTTGACATCGCGGTCATGATGCGCACCACCGTGAGGGCACGTCCAGTCCCGCAAGGTGAGCGGCATTTTCGGCATTGTATATCCACAGGCGGAACACGTTTTGCTGCTCGGATACCAGCGGCTCACCACGATGACCGTCTTGCCGCGTTGGGCCGACTGGCATTCCAATTGACGACGAAATTTTCCAAAGCCCCTATCGCCGATGGCTCGGGCTCGCTTGTGATTTTTGAGCATGCCGGCCACGGTGAGGTCTTCAATGGCAATCGGTCAAACCGCTCCAGGAGCATCGTGGTCGACTGGTGCAAGGCACTCTTCGACTATTCGCAAGTCGGGCATGCAGTGATTCGTTGGGGGACCAAAACTTCCCCGGGGCGAATCGCCCCATGCATCCCCTTATTGACGATATTCACCGTCCCGACGCCATCGTGGTGCGCCCGATATCCACAGGCGCGACAGCGGTAGGTCGGGCCCGTCACCTTCGTGAGATGGCCACCGTGCGGACACGTTTGGGACGTGTACGCCTCAGTAATTTTCACGAGCGCGATATCCTGCCGACGAAGCTTTTGTTCCAAGCAGTGTTCCAACCGTCCGAACTCCAGTGTCCCCACTTCTTAGTGGTTGGCCCCCGGGATCGCCGGTGCCGGTTGCTGAGGTTCAGTGTGTTGATTGGTGCGGTGGCGTGCCCGTGGGCGGGCCCTGGGTTGTGTGCGACGTCGCTTGTTCTGGAACTTGGTTAGCGGTTTGATGCGGTCCTGTTTGACGGAGCGTAGGCCGCGATCGGCGATCGGAAGCGATGCGTCGTTGGCCACCATGCCGAGGTGAATGACATCAATATCCGGCCCTCCAGCCTTGCTGGCGGGCACGGGTGACCGTCAGATAGAGCGTCCCATACCCCAATTCGGCTTGCGCCATCGTCCCGATCGGCAGGGCTTCCGGGAGATGCATCCGAATCGGGGTACGCCCGCGCCCGAGGGGAATGAGGAGATGCCGCCCCTGAATCTTGAGGGCCTGCTCCTTAAAAATGGGGTTGAGTACCGACGGAACCACCAGGGTACCGGGCTTGCTGACCCCCGTGTTTTCGTTTCGTGCGCACCCCGTCAATTGTGGCGCACGTGGGCCTGAACTATCTGCGGCACGTGTGAACACTACATGGTTTGACTTGCGGGACTATCCTGAGCGTGAAGATCGATACCGATGGATTGCGGGTACAGCTTGCGCAGTACACCTAAATCTCGTTTTCCGCACCTAAAAATTGGCAATAGCCCTATAAATAGCCAGAATATTTTGCAAAGGATTTTGCCGTCGGGTGTCGAATCTTCCCCTCTATGAA
>PXYV01000059.1 GCA_003023745.1 Sulfobacillus acidophilus
TATTGTTCGAGAGTACGTGACGTAGAGCGGTGTGCGGGAAAACCGCACGCACCGTTCATTGAGGGGCTGGCCTCGCAAGAGGTCGGCCTACTCTATCAAACCGCGTAATGTGCGATGCGGATACAGTCGCCCTGCTCCCAACTGTATGATGAGGCCGCTCCGGACTAAATCGGCGGAATATTCGTCTGAATCGCGATCCGGCCCGCGGGATGTGCATTAACGACGTGCGATTGGCACCAATATTCCAACCAGGTTTTGCATAAAACAGGCTGAGTCTCTGGTGACGAGGCAGGTGACCACTCAACCATAAATTTCAAATCGCCCAATTATCAAACGAACCGCAGCAGGATGCGCCAACTGGTGGTGACAGAGCGGTTTGGCTCCGTGGGCGGCGGGCTAACCGGCACTTTCTTGCTCTTGTAGGGTTTTAGCCGCTCGTTCAACCGCATTAACGATAAATTGGTAACCCGTGCATCGGCAGAGATTGCCGGACAGGGCATCACGGATTTCGGCACGGGTCGGATGCGGATGGTCTTTGAGAAAATGAGCGGCAGTGATAAGAAAGCCGGGTGTGCAAAACCCGCACTGCAGCGCGTGCTCCTGCCAAAAGGCTTCTTGCACAGGATGGAGCGTGTCGCCTTCCGCCAAGCCCTCGACCGTAACGACATTGCCCGCGTCGGCGCTGACCGCAAGCGTAAGGCACGAGCGCACGGGACGATCATTTAACAAGACAGTGCAGGCCCCGCACACGCCTTGCTCGCATCCCAAATGCGTTCCAGTGAGGCCTAATTGTTCGCGCAGGACGTCTGCTAAAAGCCACCTGGGCTCGACCTGCAACTGGTGGGTGGAACCGTTGACCGTCAATGTAATCGGGATCATCGATCGAAACTCCCTTCCATGGTGCTGCCTGCGTCAGGATCGCGGTAAGCCTTTTGCAATGCGCGGTATACCAGTGTTTCTGCCAACTGCCGACGGTAGGCAGCGCTTGCCTGCAAATCGTCAGTCGGTTCGATCCGTTCAGAGACAACGTGAGCGATATCGCGCCACAGATCAGGGCTAGCGGATTGGTTTCGCCACTGCTCTTCCAATTGGGGATCGCGCCAGGGGACATCGGCTACACCGCCAAGCGCCACCCGCACGTCGTCGATTAAGTTATCCGCGGTCAGCCGGACGCTCACGGCAGCTATCGCCAGGGCAAAATCCCCAGCGCGGATGGCATACTCGCTGATGTGGCCCCTGCCATTTTGCTTGGGAATGTCGATTGCGGTCAGGATTTCGGTAGGATCAAGGGCCGTGATGAAGTAACTCAAAAAGAAATCGCGGGCTGGGATAGTGCGCGTTTGGTCAGCCGATTCAACGATGAGGTCCCAGTCGTACAACACCGCGAGAACCGGCAACTCGGCGGCCGGATCGGCATGCGCCAGGCTTCCGCCAATGGTGCCGCGCGAGCGGATGGCTGTGTGGCCAATGAACCCTTCAGCTTGGCTAACCAAAGGAACGTAGCGTTGCACCAGCGGATTTGTCTCTAATTCGCAATGGCGGACGAGAGCCCCAACGCGCAATGACTCGCCCTGGTCGTTAATACTGGTTAGCGCTTGGATGCGATTAATGTCGATGAGTGCCTGGGGACGAGCGAGACGCATATTCATCATCGGGATCAAGCTTTGACCCCCCGCCAATATTTTGGCATCATCCATAGTTTTTAAGAGAGACGTGGCTTCCGATATGCTCTCGGGCCGATAGTAATCAAATGCCGGTGGCTTCACTGGGCCCCTCCTTTCTCACCATTCAGCTGCTGGAAGAGGCGGATCGGGGTAATCGGGGCAAAATCCAGTTTCAGTGAACGGTCGCTGAACGCGTCTTCCACGGCCGCGAGGATGATTGCTTGCGATGGAATAATGCCGGCTTCACCCACGCCTTTGTACCCGGCAGGATTGCCGGGCGCGGGGTAGTCCCGGTGATACACCTCAATGTCTGGCATCTCTACGGCGCCGGGAAGGCGATAGTCCAGAAAGGAAGTCGTGAGTGGCTGACCATCCGAACTAAAGATGAGTTCTTCGTATAAGGCCGATCCGAGTCCCTGTACGGTGCCGCCAATGACCTGACCGGTGGCTAGCAGCGGATTAACGACGCGTCCGCTGTCGTGCAAGATCACGTACCGTTCAATTTGAATGTCTGCGGTCTGTTCGTCGACCCGCACAATGACCGCATGGGATCCGAATCCATAAGTGGCGGTTTGCGAAGAAAAGTAATCTTCGTGACGAAGTGGAGGCGCCCCCGATTGGTCGAGTGCTGCGGCCAGGGCCTTCCAATCGAGCGAGACGCTCGGAACGCCGTTGACAAAAAAACGTCCATCCTCCCAACGGATGTCGTCCACATGGGCCTCGAGTACTTGAGCCGCCGCCTCCTTGGCTTTGGTGACAAATGCGGCACTGGCACGGTCGGCGGCGTTGCCCGCCATGATGATGGTGCGACTGCCAAAGGTACCCACACCTTTAGCAATGTCTTGGGTGTCGCCTTCTTTGACCACAATGTCGTCCGGCGATACCGCGAGTGCGTCGGCGGCAATTTGTGCAAGCGCGGTGCGATGGCCTTGTCCTTGTCCCGTGGCGCCTGTGCTCATTAAGATGCGGCCATCGCCTTGCAACTGCAGGCGCACGCCCTCAAAGCCAAACCCGGCGGAAATCTCGACCACATTGGCGATGCCCAGTCCCAGACGGACGCCCTCTTGCCGAGCTTGCTGTTGACGGCGGCGAAAGGCGGGGACATCCACCATAGCCAGTAGTTCCTCGTACACTCTGGGGTAGTCGCCTGAATCTAATGTGACGCCGGCAATGCCGGTGGCATAGGGGAAGTCACGAGGATTGACCAAATTTTTGCGACGAATCTCAATGCGTTCGATCCCGATAACGTCCGCTGCCCGATCGAGCATGCGTTCGATGATATAGTGACCCTGCGGGCGACCGGCCCCGCGATATGGCGCCTGGGGGACTTTGTTGGTCATCACGGTATAACCGTCCAGCGCCAAATGTGCAATGCGATAGGGACCGGGAATGTTGCGCGCCGTATTTTGGGCCACCATCATGCCGCCGCCCGGGAAGGCACCATTGTCCTGATAGAAGGTGTCGACTAAGGCCACAATGGTGCCGTCATTATTGACACCCAACTGTACGTGATGCGTTTGTTCGCGCTCTTGATACGTGGCTAAAAATTCTTCAAAACGATCGCCCGTCCACTTAATCGGGTGACGCAGGCTAAAAGCCAGATAGGCGACGAGGGCTTCTTCTGGATAGGTGCCATTTTTGACGCCAAAGCCACCTCCGACCTCTGGCGCAATCACGCGCACCTGATTCTTATCCAGGCCCACAAATTCGGCGATGCGCTCCTGGGCGCGGTGTACGGACTGCGTGGAATCATACACAACAAGCATTTGCGCGACATCGTCCCAGTGCGCTGCCACCCCTCTGGGTTCCATGGGTTGCGCGCTGACCCGACCCATCTGGAGGGTGGCGGTGATGACCCGGTCCGCTTGGCCTAAGGCGGCGCGTCCGTTGCCGCTGTGGTATTCAAAGTGTTCCAGCACATTGGTGCCAAAGTCCTGATGCAGCACCACATGATCTAACGCGGCCTCTTGAGCTTCAACAACAGCGGGCAGGGGCTGATATTCGATCTCGATGCGATCCGCAGCATCTTCCGCAATATACCGATTATCCGCCAAGATGGCCACAATCGGCTGTCCTACATAGTACACGGAATCGAAGGCCAACGCTGGCGGTGACAGGGGTGCCATGCCCGGCAGAGGTCGGCCCAACTTTTCATCCTGCTGAGCGGTGACGACGGCATGTACCCCAGGTAGCTGGGTTGCAGCTTCGCTGTGGATAGCGCGAATACGTGCATGGGCGTGGGTCGAGCGTACTAAAGCCATGGTCCACTGACCAGCCAAGTGGACGTCGCTGACGTACTGGCCTTTACCTTGTATCAGTATGGGATCTTCCAGACGCGGAACCGAACGTCCGATCCAAGTCTCCTGCGTTTCTGGCATGGCTCACCTCTTTGATATCCTCGAGCACTTAAGGCGAATGTTCTTGCCGCCGACACACCACTCTGCTCTCTTCTCAAACACGGCAAGAAAACACGTCACTGCTCCTGTTACCCGGGGATTGGTGCCAATGCGTGTGCCTGGCCTTCTAGCCTAGCCCTAGTCCCGACGCGATGTTCTTGACCAGGTGCGAGGGCAACAACGATGTTGTCGCCGATATTCTCCCGATTGGTCCCCTGGGCAAATCCAGGTAAAGAATAACACAATCCTAAAGGGGGCCAAAAGGGGCGAGGGGACAGGCGGATTCATCGTCCGAGGAGCGAACATGATCTGATAAGCGTCAGCGTCACTCGTTCCAATCGGGTAAAAATTGCAATGGAGGGCCGTAATTGGCGTGAATCCAGGGCATGTTGGTTTACACTACGTACGAGGATTTCTTGTGTGAGTCCCTTTCTGCCGGAGCTCAAGCGCCGCGATGGCGCGAGCAAAAGTTTCGGTACATTCGCACGGTTGACCTCGTGAGAATGCTTGTGCTACAAGAGTCAGGGTATAATCGTCGAAGATACTAAACAGAAATTCATGAGGAGGGACCCATGGCACATCGACAAGACCCTCCCCGGGGGCGTCGACGTCGGCGCATCCGTTGGCCACGCATTGTGTTGCTTTTGGTCATTGTGGGGGTTGTAATTCCAGCGCTGGGGCTCGGGTGGGGTGCGTACAGCGTGCGCGCCGAGGCTAAGGCCGTAAAGGGCGACTACCACAGTGGAAATTTTTTGGGACTGGCCTCCACGTTGCAAAAGATGGGCGGTACCTTGGGGGCCATGCATACAGAGGCCTTGCTTTTAGGTTGGTTAGACGTGATCCCCATTGTGCGCGGATATTATCTGAACGGCATGGATTTGTTAAGCGCCGGCCATGATGAGTTGCATGTGTTCGGACAAGTCTTGCCTCCGGTGTTGAAGGCGGCCGATGCGTCCTTGCCACCTGTGCAGAAGGCGCAGCGCGTCAGCGCGGCGGTGGATCAAGCCGGAACGTTGATGGTCCAGTTAGAGCCTGAACTGCGTGCGGCGAATCGCAGTGTGCAAAGCATGGATCCTTCGCGCATGCCCGGGTTTTTAGCGAACCATGGTCTGAGCGTGGCGAACCTGCGGGCAGTCAGCAGCACCGTCATCAGTCTCATGCCGGCCATGACTGGCCCCGATCCGGTCTTGGCGACCTTGTTGGGCCTTCCCCAACCAGTCCGGTATCTGTTGCTGTTTCAAAATAGTGGCGAACTGCGGGCAACCGGAGGATTTATGACGGCCTTCGCCTATGTTCCGTTTGCCGATGGGAAACTGGGTAAGATTTACTCGCAAAACATTGAAACACTCGACACACGGGTAACCTACCAGCCCCCTCCGCCTCTAATCGTAGGTGCCTACCTGCCTGTTACCTACTGGCATCTGCGTGACGCCAACACTTCGATGGAAGGACCCGGGGCTCCGATTCCTGATGTGCCGGAGGCAGTGAACAATATCTACCGCTTTTACGACTCGATTCCTGATGCGCCGTCCATTAACGGCGTGGTATTTATCGACACCTGGTTTGTTGACGATCTGATCGGCGATGTCGGTGGACTGTCGGTGCCTACGTTACGTGGCAAGACCGTGCATTTAACCAAACAAAATGCCAACTACGAGATGGAAATGATGGCTGAAGGAGAAGCGCTTTCGCCCATTTTGCGAAAGCTCTTCATTGGTACCATGATGAAAGAGTTGATGGATAAAGTATTTCACGGCCACATATCCGAACTTTTAAAGGTGGCCGGCACGTTCAGCGAGGGTTTGGCCCACGAACATGTCATGTTCTACTTTAACAACCAGGCGGCGGAGAAACTTGTCGCCGAGCATGACTGGGGCGGTATCATTCCCGCGCACGTCAATGGTGATTTTGTTGAGGTTATTGACGAAAATCTTCTGGGCCACAAAGACAACTATTGGATGCACGAGTGGTATGACGTCAATATCACAACAGAGGACGGAAAGAATCTGGAAACGGTGACCATTCATTGGTTGGAGCCAGCCCTGGTTGTTGATGCGCCCCCGTATTTGGTCGTACCCTATCACTCCTGGGTTAGCGTGTTTGCGCCGGTGGGCTCAGACTTGATCTCCATGACAGGAACGGCCTCCGGAGGAGACGGTGCCGGAGGCGGCATTAACAGCTATATTCAACAAACCACGGACCCGACCCTGAATAAGGTGGAATTTGGCGCGCATATGGATTTGCCTGGCCGTACCTCAAAGTCTCAACCACCGTCGACGGGCACGGTCGTGGTGAAGTTTTGGTTGCCGAGCAGTGTCAATATCCATCGCATTCTGGTGCAAAAGCAGCCCGGATTGAAGGGCGAGCCTGTGACCGTCACCGTCAATGGTGTAAGTCGGCACTTTACGTTAGAATCGCGGCATTGGCTTACGTTCAGCTCTTAAGTTGGAACTGACGGATTCGCGAAGGGAGACGGGATACGCCCCTGGGTTCGCGGTGCGCACGCATATCATCAAGGTGTGCGATTTAGCTCAGGGGTAAGGAATTTCTAGCTATGAAACTTCGGTTCGTTCTGGCAAAAATGGGAGGGACAATGCTTCAGCCCGGTGCGAGTTTGGAGAGAACTTTGCCCTGCTATTCTGAGCCATTTCGCCGGATGGAGTGCGTGGATTTAAAGAAAGGCTTTGCTGTACGTAACGCCCTTGAGGTATAGCCTTTCAGCAGCCCGGCCATGGTGGTCGGGGTTCAACGCGGCGGAGCGGAGACGACGCAATGCAGATGGTCGATATCGGTCTTTAATACGAGCAATGTGAAATCGTGCCGGTTGCGGCGTTCAGCGATGAGATGCGAAGCCAAGTCATAAAGCCAAATAGGCCGGTTACTCACGGGAACCCCGGGGCAGCTAGAGGCTTTAGCATCAAGAACCTGTTACCCGGATTGCACAAAAACTGCGGCCCTTTTTTAGCGGATCTGAGATGGGTAGCTAGGCTGCGCGTCAAGTCGGCAGCCCGCGCGGACCACGTGTCAACCAATGCAATCCGAATCACCCGACCTCGGGATCCGCAGGATCGGGATCGCGCCATTGCGCCCAGTCGGGGTGGTGGACCATGGTGGCAAAGTCACTAACCGGCAGCGCAGATAGATGATGTTTTTGAATGAAAACTTGGAGTTCCTCACCCATGGCGGATCGGTTGGCGGAAGCCGACCGTCCAGAAAACCGATAAGTGATGGTGGATCTCGGTACGCGCAAGATGGGGACCCCCTGGTCGGATGCCCTAAGTACCCAGTCCCAATCCCCGTGCCGGGGCAATTGTGGGTCTAATGGACCTACCTGATCCCACACCTGCCGACGAATGACCATCGTTGAAAAGATGACGGGGAGGGTTTGGCGCAAAATCTCCGGAGAACAGCGGAATCGAAACGGTGCCTTCCACTTCTCGTCGAGGTGGTGCACGAGCGCATCGGTGTAGACCATGCCGCTTGACTGCACGGCTAACGGAACTGTACACGCCAGATGGTTTGAGTGCCAAAGGTCGTCGTCGTCGCAAACCGCCAGAACTTCACCCTGGGATGTCGCAACTGCGACGTTGCGGGCCACAGCCGCGCCAGCTTGGGGGTGGATGCTGATATTGCGCCATCGTCCGGATGACAAGAAGGTGAGGTCCAGCGGAGCTCCGCCATCATGGACTGCGATGACCTCGATGGGGCCCTTCCAGTTTTGGCTGGCAATGGCCTTCAGCGCTTGCTCAGCGAAGTCGGGCCGTACAACCGGAACGATGACGGAAACAAGCGGTGTATCCGTCACGTCATTGACGGAGTGGGTGCGCATTGTGCATTTCGCCTTTCCGTCTTGTGACCTCGCATGTCAACCACTGTTTTTACGGCATGCTCTTTTATAACCCTTGCCTAAGACGACCGTCGCGAATCGTTCTGCGACTGTCTTGCAGTGGCCGTACCAAGTTGTTGTCCTACAACTCAAGACAACTCCAGTTAAATCATTTGACGTGGGGTCATGCTCCGTGTCGATGGCTATCTTGGTATCCCTTGCGCACTGGCCATATTACTGATGAAGGCCGATGGGTGTCCAAAGGCGATTGTTCTAGCGAAACATCGGATTGCCATTCAGACTGCAGCTGCTTTGCGTTCCGGGTGGGACACAAGACGGTTAACCTAAAAGTTGGAATGGGAGGGTACCGGCTGGGCGCTAACCGAATGGGAAAGAGTTGTAGGACGCCGCCCGATATTTGGCGGCCGTAATTGTCAAGGCCAACTATTCACGCTTGCTCTACTTGTTTTTTGGGTTGTACGACCTCGCCGCACTATGTCCATCGCAGACTGGGCGCCGATCAAACCGTGGTTTGGCCATTGTCGCTTTTCTGCAAAGTTGCGTTCCGGTTCAACCCGACCGATTGGGCGCTGTGCGATGGAGGCCGCATCCTAATCGGGGCCGTCCAGAGCGGGTCTCGCGAACTTGTCTGTCGATTAATTCGTAACATGCTTTCTTGAGAACGCGCGTATGCGGGGTGTGAGGGGTCGAGCCGTTTCCTACTCGCTCAACTCCGACAAAGGCGCCGACATGTGGCAGAGGGTGATGTGGGGATACGTGACGCAATGAGCGCGATAGACGGCGCAAGGGAACTACTGTCAGCGCCATTGAACCCCATCTGTGGCGAGAGGGGGCGCTGGTCGGGGCGGGGCCGGAAACCTTAGACATTCAGCTCGATTCAGGCTTGATCGGATCAGTAAGATGCCGCTTCCCATAGGATTGGCTCATGGCCACGGTAACCAACGATTTTGCAGAAATGATGATGGGTTTAGGCAACGTTTGCTGCCATCGGAGTTTCAGCAGTCTCTGGATGTCTGTATGATGCGCGTACTTGAGTTTAAAAAGCAATCGAGAGCCCGAATTAGGGTAGCGCATGCCGGAAGGATCTCGGCAAAGACGTTGAAGCTGATGTAACGGGTATGCCTAGCTAGAAAACATCAGTCGCTGCAAAAATGCGTTCCGGTCGCCCGGCGTGTATCTCTGGGGGACCCGGGGACTCGACCGGTGTCATCGTTAAGTCCACCCCCCAAGATTCCCCAAAAAATAAATCAAACCAATCCTACGATTAGTACGTTGACAAACAATACTCGGGGAATTAAGATAATTGTTGTGATAGCGTTGTCATAGCGTTGTCACAACGATTGCAGAGTTGGTGGGGTGTTGGTGTTGGTTACGCTGTCCGACGTTGCTCAGTTAGCTGGAGTGTCTCCTTCAACCGTCTCGCGTGTAGTCAACAACAACGGTTACGTGAGCGAAGCCATTGCTAAACGAGTCATGGATGCAGTGGCTGAACTGGACTACCGACCGAACGTGGTGGCTCGTAGTTTTCGCTCCAAGACCACGATGACCATTGGGGTCGTGGTTTCCGATCTGACTAACTCCTATTTCATGGATGCACTAGGCGGAATTGAAGAGGTTCTAAGTCCAGAGGGCTACCTATTGTTGATTGCCTCGAGTAATAACGTGGTTTCTCGGGAACTGCAATATTGTTTAGAATTTGACCACCGACGCGTGGACGGCACGATTTTGGCATCAGCGGGCGCTTCTCCGGCGAAGTTGTCCACGGTATTTCGTAAAGATTCGAGAGTGGTTCTGATTGACCGCATGATTGACGGAGCCGGGTTTGACTGTGTATTGGATGACAACGAAAGTGGGGTCAACCAACTCGTCGAGTATCTCGTTGAGCAAGGACACCAGACATTCGGGGTGGTCAGTGGCCCCCTTAGTATTAGTGCAGGCAGTGAGCGTGTTGACGCGTTCGAACGTGCTTTAGCGCGCGCGGGATACGATGTTCGTCCCGAGTGGAAGTGGATAGGCGAATTCACTGACGAGTATGGATACGGCGCCGGTCAGTTGTTGGCGGCTCTGCAGGAGAAGCCTAGTGCAGTGTTTTGTGCCAATAATGCATTGGCCCAAGGTTTGCTCCTGTCGCTTAATGATGCTGGCATCCGGGTTCCGGACGACGTGTCAGTCGTCTCGTATGGAACATTAGCTAACGGGAAGCTCTTTCGCACCACGGTCACTTGTGTTGAGCAACCGGCACGAGAAACCGGACGTGCTGGGGCGAGACTTTTGTTGGAACGCATCCGCGGTAATGACGAACCTTACCAGGTGCTTCGAATACCGCCCCGACTTTCGCTTGGGGAATCTGTAAGAAGAATTGAATCACTTCGCACCAACCGATAGCGCAACTGAAGGGAAGAGGTTAGAGACGTGACGCCATCAGCGGCATTGGAAGTGGACCGTGCCTTGTCATGGTACCAGCAGATGTGGGATATTCGCATGTTTGAGGATACGGTCAGTGACCTATTGAGTAAAAATGCCATTCGTGGAGCCAGTCATTTGTCGGCGGGCCAGGAAGCTGTGCCCGTGGGCGTCATGGCGGCACTCGGGGCCGATGACCTTATTACCAGCACTCATCGCGGGCACGGTCATTGTTATGCGCGAGGGGTGGTAGCTGGAGCTAACACCAGGGATCGCCAAGAGCATCTGAATAAGATGTTAGCGGAGCTCTGCGGCAAGGAGAGCGGATATTGCCGGGGGCGAGGAGGCTCCATGCACATTGCGGACGTTGCGGGTGGTAACTTGGGTGCGACCGGTATTGTGGGGGGGAATTTACCGATTGCTGTGGGCGCCGCACTGGCAAGTCGGCTCTTGCATCGCCAACAAGTGGTGGTGTCATTTTTTGGCGATGGCGCTGTCAATGAAGGAGTATTCCATGAGTCGTTGAATTTGGCCTCTATATGGCATTTGCCGGTAGTGTTCGTCTGCGAAAATAATCAATATGCGATGTCGGTGCCTTGGTCTTATGCGTCATCGGTTCCGAATGCGGCAGACCGCGCCCAGAGCTACAACATGCCGGGTATCGTCGTGGACGGAATGGACGTTGAGGCGGTTTATGAGGCGGCTCTCCAGGCAGTAGAGCGAGCGCGGCGAAACGGCGGTCCCGTCTTGCTGGAGGCGAAAACGTATCGTTGGTATGGCCACTCGCGCAGCGACCCGCGGGTGTACCGCACCCGTGATGAAGAAAATCAGTGGCGACAACGTGACCCCATTCAATTGTTGAAAGCGAAGCTCTTGATGCGGGGTGTTACGGCAGAAGAACTCGATCGCATTGAAGAAAATGCCAGAGCTGCCCTAGAGAATGCCCAAAACTTCGCATTGAACCAAAGCCCCGATCCCTCGCCCCGAGATTTGTTGATCGATTTGTACGCCCCTGCAGTAGAGGATAACGGCGAGTCCGAAAGGCGTGCGAAATCTGCAGTAAAAGATGGCTCTTGTCGCCAAATTGCATACTGGCAGGCCATCAATGAGGCCTTGCAAGAAGAAATGAGCCGCGATGAGACAATCGTCCTAATGGGAGAAGATATTGGGGTGTATGGAGGGGCATACGGAGCCACACGCGGACTTGTGGAGCAATTCGGCTCAGATCGGGTGCGCGATACGCCAATTTCCGAAGCAGCGATTGCCGGTGCGGCGGTGGGTGCCGCGATGAACGGGCTTCGTCCTGTGATGGAGATAATGTACGTGGATTTTACCCCGCTCGCAATGGATCAGTTGGCGAATCAGGGTGCTAAAAACCGCTACATGTTTGGTGGGAAAACGTCAGTTCCCTTGGTCGTCCGTACTGAGGGTGGGGCTGGTCGTGGTATTGCGGCCCAACATTCGCAAAGCCTGGAGGCGCTATGGACACATTTTCCAGGACTTTACGTGGTCATGCCGTCGACACCGTTTGACGCGAAGGGGCTATTGAAGACCGCCATTCGCGATAACAATCCCATCATGTTTATTGAGCACAAGATGCTCTATGCAATCAAAGGAGAAGTTCCTGAGGGTGATTACACCATTCCCTTAGGCGTGGCCGACATCAAGCGATCCGGTGACGACGTAACCATCCTGACTTATTCGCGCATGGTGCAAAAGTCGCTAGAGGCGGCGCAGATCTTGAACGAGTCGGGAATCAGTGTAGAGGTAGTGGATCTCAGAACACTTAAGCCACTTGACCGAACCACAATTCGTAAGTCAGTGGAGAAGACCGGACGGTGCGTGATTGTGTCGGAAGGCTACACCACCTCGGGATTTGCGGCGGAGTTGATGGCAACTGTCGTAGAAGAAGCATTTTATGCGCTGGATCGCCCGATAGTTCGCGTGGCTGCCAAGGATGTTCCGATTCCGGTAGCTGAACCCTTGGAACGCGCCGCGATACCGCAAACGGAAGATATCGTTGCAGCCATTCGGGAGGTCGTAAGGTGAAATACAATATTGTGATGCCGGCCTTAGGAGAAACCATGGATGAGGGCACCATTATTGCGTGGCGGAAGGCTCCTGGGGATTGGGTGGATAAGGGCGAAGTCCTAATGGAAGTGATGACTGACAAGGCAACTTTTGAGGTGGAAGCGGATCGATCGGGATATTTGCGGGAGACCGTTGCTAGACTCGAAGATGCGGTACGGGTCGGCGAGACGGTAGCTTGGTTGTCAGATTCGCGAGACGAGCCGTTGGACCTTGATACGGCCCAAGACGAAACGCTAAAAGTAGAAGCCCCCTCTGATCACCACCCTATCGAGTCCCCGGGATTGGTGTTTGAGTCGACTCACCGTGGCGATACCTTGCGCGTCAGTCCACGGGCACGTCGGCTTTTGGAGAAGTATGGATTAGGGGCTGAAGAGGTCGCGAAGACGATTGCCAGTCAAACCATCGAGGCGGCAGATGTTGAAGAGTATGTCAGATCTTTTGCGGTTAGGGGTGACGAGAAAGCGACGGCGAGCCAGATCGTGAAAGTCACTGGCATGCGCAAGATTATCGCCGATCGGATGGTCCAAGCGGTAACTGTTCCGCAGGTGACCCTACACGCGCATAGCGTGGTTGACTCATTACTCAGCCGGCATCGAAATCTCAAGCGCTATGCCTCGTACCGGGACGTTAGCCTCACAGATTGGATTATCAAGGCGGCAGCTAGTGTGTTGGTTAAGCGTCCTGACATAAATGCCCGCTATCATGAGGATTCGATCGAATCATTGTCCTCTGTCAACATTGGTGTGGCTATGGATGCACCGTACGGCTTAACCGTTCCCGTTTTGCATCAGGTGGAGACCCTCAGCCTGGTGGAGATCGCGGCAGAGCGCCACCGCCTGGCCGACTTGGTGCAGGGACGGCGCTTGGGGGTGGAGGATTTGCAGTCGGGCTCCTTTACCATCTCGAACATGGGAAGCTATGGCGTCGATTATTTCAATCCTTTGTTAAACGTTCCGGAGGTGGCAATTTTAGGAGTCGGGCGCCTTCAGTCGCAGATTGCAGAGGCTGACGGACGACTCTCCGGACAGTTGTGGTTGCCACTGAGTCTAACCTTTGATCATCGAGCGGTCGACGGGGGACCGGCAGCAACCTTTCTGCACGATATCTGTGAGCTATTAGCCACGCCACCGCAATCGTGGACGATTGACATCGAAGGGGGTGAATGACATGAGTAATAGCCCAATGGCGGCCGTTGAATTAACAGGTATCGAAAAACGTTTTGGTGCCATTAAGGTGTTACACAATGTCTCGTTTGCCATTAATGCGGGGGAGGTGGTGGGCCTTGTTGGTGATAACGGCGCCGGCAAATCGACGACGGTACGAATTATGTCGGGCGCCTTGCAACCCGATCGTGGAGACATTCTGATACAAGGGCGTAAGGTACGATTTGACTCGCCAATTGCCGCTCGTCGTCAAGGTATCGAGACAGTCTATCAGGATTTGGCTCTCGCGCCGCATCTATCGGTCAAAGCAAATCTATTTCTCAATCGCGAGGAATTGCGACCAGGTCTTTTGGGAGCGCTTGGGTTTTTGGATGAGAGGCGTATGGCGCGAGAGGCGGTCAAAAAGCTCGAGCTTTTGCGGATCAAGATTAAATCGATGGATCAGTTGATTCAAGAACTCTCAGGAGGACAGCGTCAAGCGATTGCCGTAGCTCGCGCGGCCTCGTGGGGCAGTCGATTGGTAATTTTAGACGAACCGACTGCGGCCTTAGGGGTTGAGGAGTCGCAGATGGTGCTCGACTTGATTCGGCGGGTGCGCGACAGCGGGGTGCCAGTGTTGTTGATCAGCCATACCATGCCCCACGTCTTTGAAGTGACCGATCGGATCGTGGTGTTGCGCCAGGGTCGAGTGGTCGCCACGGCTGTCACCAAAGAATGTACCTTAGAAGACGTCATTATGTGGATTACCGGCGCCGCCGTGCACGCGGGATAGGAGGCGAAAAATGGCCAAAAAACCACTTGAAGAAACAGAGATGGAGCTGTCGTCTGTCGTCGAACCCATGACCTCCTCCAAACTTGTCGAGAGGCTAAGAGGATTGTGGTTGCTGGGAGTCTTGATTGCCATGGTGATAGTGTTTGGAATTCTGGCTCCTGGCTTTCTGTCCCTGCAAAATTGGGTGAGCACGTCCGTCTATGCGACGGAAACCTTACTCTTAGCCATCGGTGAAACTTTCGTGATTGCGACGGGTGGGATCGACCTTTCGGTGGGATCGTCGCTCGGTTTAAGCGCGATTACCGGGTCGATGGTGATGGCAGGCCTTGTGGGTCATGCATCCATAGGCATCATTCTGGGTACGGCGGTAGCTTTGGGCACAGGGGCGTTGATTGGTTTTGCCAACGGTCTAATCATTACCAAGTTGCGCATCACCCCGTTTATTACCACCCTGGGCATGTTAGGCATTGCTCAGGGGTTGGGGTTTCTCTTGAGCGGCGGCAATGACATCACCAATATCCCGACCGCGCTCAGCAATTTTGGAGGCTATGTTTTTGCCAACTTTTTAGGCATGCCGGTGCTAGTGACGGCTGTCATTGCCGTCATTAGCGGCGTGTATTTAGCCAAGACAAGATTTGGCCGTCGCACGTTCGCGATTGGAAGCAATCGCGAAGCAGCTCGAGTGGCAGGCATTCCTATTGACCGCCACTTGATCAAAATCTACACCTTAACCGGACTATTGGCAGGTGTGGGCGGTGTGCTAAATGTGGCTCGTTTTGCTATCGGATCGCCGACAGCAGGACAGAATGACGAACTTAATGCGATTGCGGCGGTCGTGATTGGCGGAGCTAGTCTGTTTGGAGGGGAGGGGACAATCTTCGGCACAACTATCGGAGCGATTATCGTGTCAATGCTAGTGACGGCGTTGGTGATTCTCAACGTTCAGGCCTACTGGCAGATTGTGGCGACAGGGGCCATTATCATCCTCGCTGTGTATGTCGATCAACTGCAACGCAAACGGAGCGAACGTTAACACTGTCTAGTAAGGAAGGATGGTTAAGGATGAAATTGGGACGTCTCATTGGCAGCGCGATTACGTTAGCCGGCGCAGCTGCCCTGACGCTAGGTGTAGCAGGCTGGGGTGCACCGTCGGCTGCTCCGCAGGCAACGGCGAAACCGCACTTTACGATTGGCTTTATTCCCGGGATTACCACTGACCCATTTTATGTCTCGATGGAACTTGGGGCTAAGGCCGAGGCTAAAAAACTCGGAGTTACTTTGGATTGGACAGGCAACTCGCAGTGGAATTACTCATTACAGGACCCCTATATTTATGGATTGATTGCCAAGAAAGTAAACTTCCTGGTTGTAGCACCGGATGACTTGCACGCAAGTATACCTGCTCTAGAAAAAGCCATTGCGGCGGGGATTCCAGTTGGTACTGTGGATACAACGGTAAGCGACCAAAAAATTCTCAAGTTCATGATTACCTCCAACAACATCTTGGGTGGAGAATACGCGGCTCGCTGGGTAGCACAAAAAATCGGGTATAAAGGCGAGGTGGCGGTTGTGAACGACGAACCGGGCATCTCCACGACAGACTTGCGCAATGAGGGATTTCTGACACAAATTAAGAAGTACCCGCACATCAAAGTGGTAGCCGACGAAATGACAAATGACGAACCGTCGGTTGCGGAAACTGACGTCAACAGTATTATGCTGGCTCATCCAAGCGTGAAGGCTATCTATGCGGTGAATACGCAGGCGGGCACGGGCGCGGCCGATGCGTTACTGCATCTACACCGAGGGCAAAGTCTTGCCCATCCCACGAAGAATGGCGTTTGGCTTATCGCCTACGATGCGGAACCGCCGGAAGTGACCGATTTGAACAATGGCTCTATTCAGGCTTTGATTGTTCAAAAGCCGGCGTTAGAAGGAGAAATGGCCGTACAGTATGCGTACGACTACCTGACGGGTAAAAAGAACCTTATTAAGCACACCAATTATCTCACCAACATTCTCGTGACCAAGGCCAACGAAAAGTCAGAGTCTCAGTGGTTCTACAAGTAAAACTCACAGGCGACACGTGCTCCCGCTATCTCTTGTAAGATAGCGGGGCTGTGTTGCACCACATGGAGGTAGTTGGGGTGGCATACGTTATAGGACTGAATAGTGGCTCTTCGTTGGACAGCGTGGACGTGGTGTTGCTGGACATGGACATGGATGCCGAAGGATGGCCAAAGCTTCATAGCGTGAAAGCTTACCACGAATATCCGTGGCCAACGTCCGTTCACCGTAGCGTTATGCGGGCGATTAACTTAGATATGGGGATTAACGATTTTTGCCGCCTCAATTTTGTGGTGGGCGCGACATTTGCGACCTATGTCAATGACCTGTTGCAGACGGAGGGTCTTGAGAGCCAGGACATCGCGGTGATTGGCGTGGACGGGCAGACCATATATCAAGAACCGCCGGAATCGACGCGTTGGCTGGGCCGTGAGTTTGATGATGTGGTTGCAGCATTTGAGGATGGTAGGCTTGGCAGTACACTCCAGATTGGAGAAGGCGCCGTCATTGCGGCATTGACCAAGATTTCCACCGTCACGCATTTTCGGCCTGCTGACATGGCGCTGGGCGGCACCGGCGCACCGATTGAGGAATTTTTGGACTACGTACATTACCGCGACAAGGCGCCCTTGATTACGCTGAATATTGGCGGGATAGCTAATATCCATGCCATTCATCCCCAGATTTCGCGCATCATGGCCTTTGACACCGGACCCGGCAACATTTTGATGGACCGCTTGGCCCAAGAGTATTTTGGCTTGCCGTATGACCGTGATGGCGCCATTGCTCGGTCTGGACACGTGAATACGTCGCTCCTTAAAACGTTACTCAGCCATCCCTTTTTGAAGCGCACACCACCACGCAGTGCCTGGCGCGAAGATTTTAGTGACGCATACTTGCAATCCGTCATTCAAGAGTTTCCGAGAGTTTCCAAGGAAGATCTCATGGCTACCTTTGCCGAGTTTACGGTCCAAGCCATTGTGTTGGCGTTGCAGCAAGTGCCCTTTATGAATGACACGAGTTATTTGGTCGGAAATGGTGGCGGGGTTTTGAATACGATGTTGACCGAGCGTCTCCAAGAACTCCTTCCTGCCCATATGCACTTTGTCTTGTCCGATCTCTTTGGCATTCCCGCGAAAGCGAACGAAGCCGCGAAATTTGGCGCACTTGGCTATGCGCATATGATGAACATTCCCGGAAATATTCCCCATGCCAGCGGAGCCTTGGGCTCGGCCATTTTAGGCAAGCTTCATCGGCCCCCGCGAGCCGTTTGGACTGAGCGGGGACAGGAATAGGGGGCGAACGGTGTCACGAAAAGGAGGAAATGACGATGGATGCGGATGTCTCGGAGGTCATCGAGATGGAAAAGGCGTTGTCTTCCTTGGGCGTTACAGACGATACACTAACAGATGAAGAGCGAACGCGGTTGGACGAAGATGGATATCTTCTTTTCCCAGGACTTATCGAACCCGGGTGGTTGTCGGCTTTGCAAGCTCGTTTTGACGAATTGTTGGCTGAAGAGGGAGCATTAGCAGGCACTGAAGTCCATCAGGAGCCGGGGACGCGTCGGCTTTCAGATCTAATGAACAAGGGCGTCGTGTTTGATGGCTGTTATACGCATCCGAAAGTACTGGCCGCCATTCACCATATTTTAAAGGCACCCTTTAAGGTGTCGGCCATGAATGGTCGCGAACCCCTTAGGGACGGAGGATTCCAAGCGTGGCACGAAGATTGGAACGAAGCGTTCTTTGATTCGCCTGAACAAAATCATTGGGACGGCGACTATCGAAGCGCGCAAGATCCGTTCTATGTGGCTATTTCACTGTGGATGCTGGATGACTTTACGTCCGACAATGGTCCGACTCGCGTGGTTCCGGGTAGCCACCGCTGGCGGGCGCCGCAGTTTGAAATGGCCGACCGCAAGGCGGATCATCCGGCGCAGGTGCTGTTGACGGGCAGCGCTGGTACGGTGGCCGTAATGAATAGCCATTTGTGGCACGGTGGAACCACCAACCAAAGTGGGGCCCGTCGGCGCGTTCTTCACCCGTATTATGTGGCCCGTCAATTTCCGCAGCAAGAAAATCAACGGCAATATATCCGCCGGGAGACCTATGAGCGGATATCGCCGGCTGCCCAATTTTTGTTGGATGTGTCGGGAGCCTATTAGCGAGGCGACGAGGGCTTCGAACGGGGGGATGGCATGGCTCTTTATGTCGATACAGCAAATCCGGAGGAAGCCCGCCAGGCGCTGAACCTTGGTATTGTGCGAGGTATTACGACCAATCCCACGTTGATGCGTCGGATGGGGGAATCGGATTTGGTGACGCTGGACCGTTTGCTGGATTTAAATCCCGGCCAGTTGTTCGTGCAATTGGTGGGCCATAAGGCGGACGAGTTAGAGCAGCATTTGGAAAAGATTCGAATGCGGTTCCCTAAAGAGCCACTGGTTTTTAAAGTGACACCGACCTGGGACGGGATTCGTTTTTGTCAACGCTGGCAGGAGCGTGAACGGTTCTTAATCACGGCCGTTAATGCGCTGGAGCAAGCCTATGTGGCGCAAGAGGCGGGAGCCGGATATGTGGCGCTTTATTTGCACCGCTATCGCTTAAGGCATGGTACTTGGCCTCCGCTTTCAGAGCTCAAACAGTTCACGGGAGCGCATCTTCGGATTATGATTGCGTCTTGTCATGATATTGCGGAGGTTCAATGGGCGTTGGTCAATGGAGCCGACGACTTGACGCTTCCTCTTAGCACAATTCAACAACTATTGGCAAACCGTGACAGTGAAGAAGACATTGCCCGTTTCGATCGCGATGCGTCACGGCCACGGCCTTCAGGAAATCGTAGTGCGCCTACGACGTCATAACTAGAGGAGCGATCGCAATGCGGCAATATGTGCTGGCATACGATCTGGGCACGACCGGGAACAAGGCGGTCTTGGTGGATGAACAATGTCACTTGGTGGCGAGTGCGTTTTATCCGTATACCACGTTTTTCCCATTTGACAAAGCGGTCGAGCAAGATCCGTGGGATTGGTGGATATCGGTGCGTCAGTCGACACATGAATTGTTGGAGCAATCAGGCGTCCCTGTGGAGAGCATTGCAGTCATTTCTTTTAGCGGTCAAATGATGGCATGCGTTCCCCTGGCACACGATGGAGATCCCATCGGACGCGCGCTTATTTGGGCGGATATGCGCAGCACCGCTCAAGCTCAGCGGCTTAATGCCGAGGTGGGTGAGCACCGTCTTTATCAAATAGTCGGCAACCGGGCCAATGCCAGTTATTCGGCTGCGAAAATCATGTGGGTCAAAGAAAATGAGCCGCAGCGGTTCCAACGCACCTACAAGTTCGTCCAGCCCAAGGATTTTGTTGCGATGAAGATGACCGGACGATTTGTGACGGATTACTCCGATGCTTCCGGTACTAATCTGTTCGATTTGTCATCTTTGCAGTGGTCGTCAGAGATACTAGCTGCGGCGGGAATCGACGGGGGGTTGATGCCTCAAGCAGTCACAGCTACCACCGTGGTGGGAACCCTAACGGCCAGTGCAGCTGAAGAGTTGCAGTTGGTTGAGGGGATTCCGGTGGTGATTGGGGGCGCTGACGGGGCCTGTGCAGCAGCAGGCGCCGGCATCACCGAACCCGGGGCGATTTATCAATATATGGGCTCATCGTCGTGGTTGGGCAGTGTTTCGAGGATGCCGATCTTAGATGAGAGGGCACGTATTTTTAATTGGGCTCACGTGGTGCCGGGATTATATGCCCCGACCGGGACAATGCAGGCCGCCGGCACTTCCTTTCAATGGTTGCGTACGGTGTTAGAGCGCGGCGGTGACGATCTGTCGTTTGAACGGATGGAGGAGATGGCGGCGCAATCGCCACCGACAGCCAAGGCGCTCATATTTTTACCTTATCTTTTGGGGGAACGTAGCCCGATTTGGGATGCTAGTGCGCGCGCGGCGTTTGTGGGACTGCAAATGCATCACCAGACGGGAGATCTCATTCGGGCGGTCATGGAAGGCGTTGCCCTCAACATGAAGGGGATTTTGGATGCGTTCACTGAGGTCGGCTCTTACGATATGATTCGGCTCATCGGTGGTGGCGCCAAGAGCCGGTTGTGGGCCCAAATTTTGGCTGACGTATATGGCGTTCCGATGGCGGTACCAAAGGTTGTCGATGAGGCCACCGCCATGGGCGCGGCGGTGACCGGCGGAGTGGGAGTGGGACTCTATCCGAACTTTGAGGTTGTTGCGGATGTGATCGGTGAAGAACAGATGATTTACCCTAGTGTCGAGCGGCATGGTGTATATAGCCTATGGCAGCCGCTCTATGAGGGTGCCTATCAGGCCCTAAAGCATACGTTTCAACGCCTGTCGGAGTGTTCTTTTGACGGCGACCGTGGGACCAGAATGCTTGATTAGGGGAGATGTTGGGAGTAAACGAAGCCCAATCGAGGATTTTATAGCCGTGACGCCCCAGCACCCAGGATCCCACTATTCGTCTACTAATGCCAATCTGAAAAGAAGATCGGTGTTGTAGCTTCATGTTCTGGGTTATTGTGCCGACTAACTTTTTCGCATGGATCGCAGGGATCCATACCTGACCCATCCCCGGTTCTAATGCCACTATCTTCTGCATAGTAAAAATATTTAACGCAAAGGAACATCGGGAGCCCCTGACGGAGTATTTATGGCCACGACTCTGCGCCAAAGGATCCCGATGATTCCATGACAGTCGATCACGACGTTTGTCCAAACGCACGGCCCGTGACGAAAATCTCAACGCACCACGCTCGCAGCGTTCGTGTGGGCGGTGATCCGATCAACTCTTTTAGGATCGGCCATCATCGGACGCCCTCGGGCGATGGCGGACGCAATGACCACCACCGCCAAACACACCATCAAGCGGGTCGACCGGTTTTTGGGCAATCCGCGGATTGACAGGAGGAGAGCACAAGGCGATCTCATCGCCTCTGTCCTCGGCGATGTGCGCGAGGTGTTACTCACCCTCGACGGGACGGATCCGAACCATGGGGTTCATCCATTGCTGTCCTTCAATGGGCGGATCTATGGTCGCGCAATTCCTTTAGGCTGGATCACCGTACGGAAAGATGCCTTAAAGGATCGCATGCGGGCCATTGCAGGGGCCTGGTGTCAGCGCGTGGCCGTGTACGTCCCACCCACTTGTCACCCCATTTTGTTGGCCGATCGGGGCTTCGCCGTGGTCGACCTTTTTCGGGCATTGGATAGGCTCGGATGGGATGGGGTGATTCGCACCAAAGGAGCCGTGTGGATCCGGGCTAGCGGGCGCTGGCGTCCGCTGTATAGCTATGCCCGCCGGGAACGTCCCGTGCTGCAAGATTTACCCAGGGTCCGCTATGGTGGCCGTTATCAGGACAACGCCTACCCGTGCCGGGTCATTGTGTTCGCGGAACCCGGGTATCGTGATCCCTGGTATCTCGTGGTGTTGGCCGGATTGCGGGACTGGGAGGCAGGCCGTCTGATCGGGGCCTATGGCCCATAGGCGCTAACTTTTAAATTTATTGTGTAGACGTAAAGGAATTTGACCCTGCCGTCGCGAAGTCAGAAGGAGACCCATTCTCTTAGACGGAGATGACGGACATGACGGAGACAAA
>PXYV01000006.1 GCA_003023745.1 Sulfobacillus acidophilus
ATTGTTCGAGAGTACGTGACGTAGAGCGGTGTGCGGGAAAACCGCACGCACCGTTCATTGAGGGGCTGGCCTCGCAAGAGGTCGGCCTACTCTATCAAGCGAAAACTTTGGTATCATGGAACGTGTGATAACGAGGAGCCACTAGGGGAGCAATGGCTGAGACAAGGAACGGATCGTCCTTGGACCCTAGCACCTGATCTGGGTAATACCAGCGTAGGGAAGTGGACCGGAGAAACGCAAGAGCCCTCACCGCATTTCTCCAATCGCCCCCAATGTTGGCCTCCACAATTGAGGAGGCATCTTTTATGTCATTAGCAGCATCGTTGCGTGAAGCGCAAGAACCTCTATATCAGGCCATTCGCCGTCATCCATTTGTCGAGGGGCTTGCCGCCGGAACGCTCCCCCCAGCTGCGGCGATCTTTTATGTGCAACAAGACGTGCAATATCTCGCGACGTATGCCCGCATGTTTGCCGTGGCGATGTCACAGGCTCAAGATTTGGGCCAGATGAAGAGATTAGCCGATCACATGACAGTACTGCTTGAAGGTGAATTACTGCCGCATCAATGCCTATGCCGGGCTGCCCGGGTCTCTTACGAAGATCTGACGCGCGACGCCGTCCCCGTGGCCCCGGCAGCCCACCATTATGCCCAACACATGTGGGCGACGGGCTCACGCGGAATCTTAGCCCAAACCATTGCGGCTATTTTACCCTGTCACTGGGTGTATGTGGATTTGGGACGAGATCTTGCGCAAGAGGTGAAGCCCGATGCCGATCATCCTTTTCGCGACTGGATCGCCTTTTATGCCAAATCGTCTATGCGCACGGCGCTTGAAGACTTGTGCGATCTGCTGGAAGAGTCCAGCGGTGCCCGATGCGATTCAGGCATTGCGCAGGCGTTCGAGATAAGCTTTGCCATGGAGTATCGATTTTTCGAGATGGCTTGGCATCAGACTGGATGGCGGTCGTTCGAACGGGTCGAGGGCACTCTATGATGAAGACGTCAATCGGTGGTGGGGTTCCCCGCGTTTTGACAATCGCTGGGTCCGACAGCGGTGGCGGGGCCGGTATTCAGGCAGACCTTAAGACGATGCATCAACTGGGCGTGTATGGGATGTCGGTGGTGACGGCGGTCACCGCGCAGAACACCGAGGGAGTGTTTGATATACAGACCATGCCGGTTCTGTCGGTACAAAGGCAGATGCGCGCAGTGTGGGATGATTTGGGCGTGGACGCCGTGAAATGCGGCATGCTGGCAACGGCTGAGATTGTGCAAGCGGTGAGTGATTGGCTGCATCACCGACCAACCCGCAACCTGGTGGTCGATCCGGTGATGGTGGCCAAGGGCGGTGCCGCCTTGCTGGCGCCGCCGGCCATGCAATATTTGCGGGAGCGGCTGATGCCGTTGGCCGAGGTTGTCACTCCGAACTTGCCCGAGGCGGCGGCTCTGGTAGGGTATCCGGTGGAAACACTGGCGCAAGCAAACCAGGCGTGTCATGACATCGCAGCTCTCGGTCCCGCGTATGTGGTGGTCAAGGGCGGGCATCGGGCGGCATTGGGCGGTCAGATCATCGATGTCGTCTATCGCCGTGAGAGCCAAACCGTTTGCTATTTAGCCGCTCCATACATCGACACCCCGAACACCCACGGGACTGGCTGCACGTTTTCATCGGCGCTGGCTTCGTTGTTGGCCCAGGGTTGGGACACACTTGAAGCCATCGCGGGCGCAAAAGCCTTTGTAAGCGAGGCAATCCTCGGTGGGTCCGGTTGGACCCTCGGCCACGGGAACGGGCCTACCAACCATTTTGCCCCCCGCCCGGCCCGGTATCGCCCTCAGTGGGGAGTAGTCAACACGTACCAAGGGGGCGTCTGGCAGGTTCAGACGAAAGGAGTCAACGATGACGATGGCACTTGATGTGGGCCGTTGGCTAAAACTCGTGCGATGCAACCGGCCGCTGATCCATAACATGACGAATCTTGTCGTGACCAATGTTGTGGCTAATGCGCTGTTAGCCTTGGGAGCGTCTCCCGTCATGGCGTATGCGCACGAAGAAGTGGAGGAAATGGCAAAGCTGGCTGGTGCGGTGGCGCTTAACATGGGTACCCTGACGCCAGATTTGGTTGCAGGAATGATTCTGGCCGGCCGAGCCGCCGCAGAGGCTCAAATCCCGGTGGTGTTTGACCCTGTGGGAGTGGGAGCGACGCAGTATCGGCAACAGGCAGCGCAGGAAATACTGGCACAGGTGCCGCTCAGTGTCCTCAAGGGCAACGGTGGCGAGATTAGCCATATGGTCGGAGTCGGCGGCTCCGTCCGCGGGGTTGACGCCCAAACTGTAGGTTCAGGCTTGCGTGAAGCGATGGCGGAATACGCCCGCGCGCACCAGCTGGTTGTGGTGGCTACGGGTGCAGAGGATTTGGTGACCGATGGCCAGACTGTATGGGTCTTGAGCAATGGCGACGTACGGCTTAGTGAAATCACTGGGTCAGGATGTATGGTCACCGCCCTGATTGCCGCATTTTTGGCGATTTGTGACGCACCGTGTCAACTCGCGCAGATGGCGGAGGCGAGTGTGGCTGCCATCACCTGCTTTAATGTGGCCGCGGAAACCGCGGCTCGGATGGCGCAAGGACCGGGCACGTTTGTCCCTCAGCTTTTCGATGCCTTAAAGGCCTTAACGCCTGAGGATGTGAACCGCCGAGCGCGCCTTAAGGATACGGTGGCCTAGGTTCATGATGACGGAGACGGAACGCCTGGCACTCTATGTCATCACGGATGAACGCGAAGACAGGGATTCGCTGTTGAAGACCTGTGAAGCGGCCTTGCAAGGTGGGGCGGGTGTGATCCAATTACGGCGCAAGAACGATAGTGGTCTGGCGCTGGTGCAATTGGGTCTGGCACTGCGTGAGCTGACAACTGCATACCGCGCACTTTACATCGTCAATGATCGCATTGACGTAGCGCTGGCGACCGATGCCGACGGCGTTCATGTGGGCCAGGACGATCTGCCGCTTGGGATTGCCCGCCGACTTATGGGGCCAAAGATTATTGGTGTGTCCGCTAGCACCGTGGCGGAAGCACTCAAGGCGAAGGAAGGCGGTGCAGACTATCTGGGCGTAGGCGCAGTCTTTGCGACAGAATCCAAGGATGATGCGACGCTGTGCGGACTAAACGGGTTACGAACGATTGCCAAAGCCGTATCAGGATGCCCAGTGGTGGCAATTGGCGGAATTACTCAAAATAATGCCGATGCGGTGCTGGATTGCGGGGTTGTGGGCCTGGCAGTGATCTCGGCTGTGATGGGGTCGGGCGATCCGAGATCAGCCGCGCAAGCGCTCTTCACGCAAATTCACTCTTACCGGCAGAAATAGCGTTTGAGAGCGTGTTCCCGACTAACGCCATGGGGCCGACGCAGGGGTTGTGCTGCAACCGGATCGTTGCTGGCAACGGAGGATAGAGATGCCGCAAGACTTGTCTTAGATTAGATTTTGTGTTTTCCTCCATCTAGGCACGACATCGGGTGCCCTTAAGTCAAAGCGCATCCGATCTGCTTGGCACGGTTTGGCCCTGAGAAGGTTTTGCCGATTGGGGATAAAGCGTGAGGATATCGCCGACAAACGGGCCAGGAGTGTGCGAGGCGTGACAAGACGAATTTGGCCTGGGAGTTGATTCGATGGACGATGGGGCCATGACTGCGGTGGTTAGTCTAGACAGAGGTGAGTATGGGTGGCTGGTTCGATTCATGTTGTATGTGGAGAAATGTATAGTGGTAAGTCGCAAGAACTGGCGCGATTAATTGAACGGGCAACCATTGCAGATCGACGCGTCATGATTTTTTACCCGACATTATCCGAACGGGACAGCACGCGCGACATTGTGAGTCGCTTGCAGCACCTAAAACCCGTGGTCATTTGCCCGGTGGCTTATGACGTCGATTGGAGTCGGGTGGACATTTCACGGTTTGACACTATTGCGCTAGATGAAGCGCAATTTTTTTCGAATGCAGTCGTTGACGCCGTAAAAGACTGGCGCCAAGCGGGGAAGATGGTGCTCATTTCCGGACTCGATCTCGATGTGCATGAGGAACCGTTTGGACCCATGGGCGATTTACTGTGCCTAGCCAATACCGTTGCGAAACTTCATGCTGTGTGCGTGGACTGTAAAGGACAAGATTCGGCGATCTCCTATCGCATGACGAACCAAGACGAACAGATTGTCGTGGGTGAATCGGAATATATTCCCTTGTGCTTTGATTGCTATTACCGACGCAAAAGCGCACATTAAACGACAGCTTTTAGGATCGGGCAAATTCCCGGGTGTTCACCGGAACGATTAGTGGAAACGTTCATAGGCCAGCAACTCCCTTCCCTGTGGATTGCTGGCCTATGGCGCGGAGAACCGCTAGTCGAAACTGGCCAAAATCTGATTCCAAGTCTCATCGTCGACGTGCCAATCCTGATGGGCTAACGGGACGTCGCGGAAACCCGGAATTTGGGCTTCATAAGGTTCGGATTCTTCTTGATAGACAATGCCGGTCACCAATTCGTCGGTTATATCAAGACGGGCCAGCGCTTGCGGTCGATTGTGCGAATCGTAATCGGGATCGTCATCCAGGTTGGTTAACGTCTTTTTGTACCAATCGTACGTGTTCACCTTGTTGTAGGTGACGCAGGGTGAAATGACGTTAATGAGGGCAAACCCCGGGTGCTCAATACCTTGTTGGATCAGGCGCGCCAATTGCGGTTGCCAACTGGAGAACCCTTGGGCCACAAAGGTGGCCCCGGCCGAGACCGCTAGCATTAGGGGGTGAACGGGGCGGTCAATGCTACCCTTAGGCGTGGTTTTGGTCTTAAATCCACTGTCCGAAGTGGGCGACGTCTGTCCTTTGGTCAGGCCGTAGACATGGTTATCCATCACGATATAGGTCATATTGACGTTTCGGCGCAAAGCGTGCATAAAGTGGCCCATGCCGATCGCATAGGCATCGCCATCGCCGCCTGCCGCTAATACCAACAGGTCGCGGTTGCCCAATTTCAACCCTAGTGCTGCTGGCAACGTGCGTCCGTGCGTTACGTGGATGTTGTAGGAGTTGATATAGTTGCCCAGTTTGCCGGAACAGCCAATACCCGCAACGATGGCCGTCGTGCTGGGTTCGGCCCCCACTGCCACCAGCGCCTTTTGCATGGCGGCCAACACCCCAAAGTCGCCGCATCCCGGACACCACCAGGATTTCTCTGCGGTTTTAAATTCTTGCAATGTCGCCATCAGCCACTCACCTCCACGAATGTCTGCAAAAGTGGACGGGCGGCAGTCACCACTTCCGACGGAAAGAACTGGACTCCGTCGTATTTTAATAAGCTGTGGCAACGGCTGTCATCATAAACGCCGGCGGCCCGCATCAACAACCCGACTTGACCGGTTGCGTTTTGCTCGACAATGAGAATTTGGCCGCAATGCTGGAACCGCTCCCGAAACTGCTCCACAGGAAATGGCGACAGAGTGCGAAGCCAACTAATCGCGACGCGATGGCCTTCGTGCTGGAGTATCGCTTGCGCTTCGCGGATGGCGCCGACGGTTGAGCCAATTGCGAGCAACACCAGGTCGGCATCACTCGGTCCTTCCCACTTGACGCCGTCTCGGAGCCTATGCACCTGTTTGAGCTTGTTTAGCCGTTTTTCCATCATTTTTGCCCGATTGCCGGGATCTTCGGAAACCTTGCCGCTTGGCTGATGCTCGACGCCGGTTGCTAGGTGTTGACCTAGTTTGGTGCCGGGCAGTGTGCGCGCGGAGATGCCATCTGCCGTGATTTGATACCGGTAAAAGGTATCCTGCCCCAATTCGACCAGTTGTTCGGCACTCAGCACCGGACCTCGATCAATCGTGACCTTTGGCCCATTCAATTGGGCTCGATCAACGGTTTGCGACCATAGAGCCAAGGAGAGATCGGAGGCGATGAGAACCGGGGTTTGCAAAGTGTCAGCTAAGTTGAACGCTTGCCATCCATCCTCGAAGGCCTCTTCCGGGCTGCTCGGCGCCAAGACAATTCGTGGACCCTCGCCATGCCCCCCGTTGACAATGGCCATGAGGTCGGATTGTTCTTGCTTGGTAGGCATACCGGTCGATGGACCGCTGCGCTGGGTGTCGACTATCACCACCGGAATTTCGGCCATGCTAGCCAGACCAATCCCTTCCTGCATCAATGAAAAACCCGGACCGGAGGTCGCGGTCATGGCACGTACGCCCGCATATCCTGCACCAACGCAGGCGGTGATCGACCCTAACTCGTCTTCCATTTGGACGACAGCACCGCCCACCAGGGGCATCCATTTCGATAAAGCTTCCATAATGTCGGTCGCGGGGGTGATGGGATAACCACACATGAGACGGCAGCCTCCCGCCAGTGCTCCCAACGCCAATGCATCATTTCCGGTGATTACCAGCCGGTCGCCCGGTACGGGACTGTCCAGCCGCAATTGTGATGCCCCGGCAAATTCTCTCTTCACCCGCTCGTACCCATCCATCAACGCCTCTTGGTTCGCCTGAACGATCGCGTCCCCCTTGCGTGCGAACTTTGATTCGACGTAATCCAAAAAAGGCTGACTCGGGAGATTCAACAAGGCCGCCGACGCCCCTACAGAGACCATGTTGCGCATGACTACCGAGCCGTGCGCTTTCGCGATCTCGGTCAGCGGCAACCCGATTAACGTAGCCTTGACGCCATCCGGCAGCGTCGGCTTAATCACGCTGTCGGCTAGTAATAATCCACCACTCAGTTCCCGTGCATGTTGATTAATTGTGTCCTGATTGAGCGCTACGAGAATGTCCGTATTTTCCGTAGCCGCATGCACCGGAACGTTTGCAATCCGCACTTTATAAGTCGTGTGTCCCCCTTTAATACGCGACGAAAACAACTTGTAGCCGTAGACGAAGTAACCCATTCGGCTGGCGACGGTCGACAGCACGTCGCCCGTGGAATCAATGCCTTCGCCCTGTTCGCCGCCAATCTTCCACGCAATCATGACTGGAAGCCCTCCTCTATGGTGACCAATACGCAAGTTCACTTCATCTTAATGCAATTTTGCGGTGGAGGAAACGGTTAATGTGCGATCTGTGTCGGAAATTCCGCAGGAATATTTGGATGACAATGCCCGCTATTTTCCCACATTTGTGCGCGTGTCCCTATTCGGGAGCAGGGGCATCACACGCGGCGCATGCGTTACGATTGAACTTGGGCGGCCATGGTGCCAACGTACAAGGGAGCCAAGTGGCGGATGGCATTATGCGCCCGTGTTACCAGTTCGGCACTGCGGACGACCGCCTGATCGCGATCAAAAACCATACCCACGGAGAATCCGTGCGTCTTCAGGCTTGCCTTTTGGATGATGGCCGGTATGTTTTCCACTGTTAGAGAGCGGATATCGCGGCCGTTGATGCCGTGGTCATTGGCATAATAATAAATTGGCGCCGCGTCCTTGAGATCAAAGGCCTTGGCTTGGTGTCCGGCCAGATACTGCAAAAGCGCTTGTTTGTCGTCGCCGCCTTCGGGTTTGATGGAGAACCGCACAAAAACCCCGTCAAGAAAGATTCCGACCTCAAAGTGTGCATAACGCTTATACCCGCGCTCGGAACGGGAGAATGCCACCCAGGTATCGTCAGGGGGGTTCACGCGGCGACGGGCATGCGATGCCGTGTGCGGATACATCGCGTGGCCCGTGACCTCAGCCAGAAGCGGGGCCAAGTCGTCTCCCAGCATGGCTAATTTAGGGCGTACCGTGGTTCGCAGAGCACTCATACGGACATGAAACTCCGGAATCAAAAACACATCGAAATCAGGTTTGCTAAATCCGCTAAATTGGTACATGAATTAATCCCTTTCCTGGCATGCTGCCACTTGATTTCATCGTATCAAGACATCTGAGAAATCACAACTGCTGGGCGAGACGACAGGGATTTTGACTCGACGCCGCGAATAGGAAAGTGAAAGGCGTGAGAAAGCATAGGACGGGCGGCGTCGGCGCCCGATCGTTGGAACTGAGGTCACCACGCCGGAGGGCGTGGATTGACATAGACAGGGGCTAGTTCATGACAAGCTTCATCGTGCTAGCAATGGCAGTCGTAGCGTTGACGGCCCTACAAATCCGGCGTATGGCCGCTGAACAAGTGTATCGGCCGACCACCATCTGGGTGCGGGTGGTATTGCTTTTGTTATTTGGGATTTTGGTTCTGCTTGTGGACATGGGATCCGTGATTGCCTTGGCGGGGATCGCCGCGGGACTTGTTGCGGGGTTGGCGTTAGGAGGGTGGAGCTTGAGTCGTACGCGGGTTTTCCGGGACGCCGACCCGGGCCGATACCAAACCAATCCTTACGTGGGGGCCGTTATTATCATGCTTTTTGCCATTCGTCTCTTGTATGGCGCCACTGAGGCTCGCGCGCGCCTCGGCAATCCTGCAGGACCGGTCGATCCCTTGTCGACATCGTGGGTGGCGGCTCTTTTGTACTTTCTCTTTGTCACGTATTGGACCGTCTATTACATTGGAGTCATCCGAACGTTTCAAAAGCCTGGGCATCGCTAGCGACTCTTTACGGTTAGCGCTGTCACTGTAAGCATCTGGGCGCCAGTGTTTGCCTGGCATCCAGCTTCGTTGTGTGTGCGGTCCGCTGGATCTTAGGTTGGTTTGGTTATGTCGGAGAGGATGGATATTTTGCGGGTTTTTTTGGATTTAATGTGGTTTTTTCGCAATCATCAGCGACGCTATCTATCAGGAATTATCTTTCTCATTGTGGTATCGCTCTTAGGTCTGGTGCCGCCGGTCATTGTTGGCCGCGCTATCAATCGCATGCAGCACCAGACTTTGACGGCGCCAGTTCTCGAAGAATATTTGGCGATTATTTTGGTGACGGCGCTCTCATCGTACGGCCTTCGCTATTTGTGGCGGGTTCAGCTGTTTGGGGGATCGATTTTGCTGGCCACGGTTTTGCGCGATCGATTGTATGAGCACTTTACCCGCCTATCTCCCGAATTCTATCAATCCCATCGCATTGGGGATTTGATGGCGCATGCCACCAATGATGTGCAGGCCATTCAAGAGACCGCCGGCGACGGAGTCATGATGATGGTGGATTCGGTGGTGAGCGGATTAGCCGTCGTAATCACGATGGCGGTGGTCATCAATTGGAAGCTCACCTTGATTTCGCTGTTGCCGTTGCCGCTCATGGCCGTCGTTATTACGCATTACGGCCGCATTTTGCACGAGCGCTTCACTCTGGCTCAAGCTGCGTTTTCCGATATTAATGATCGCGTGCAGGAGTATATTTCCGGAATACGGGTTGTCCGCGCCTTTGGTCAAGAGGCGTTTGAGCGGCAAAGCTTTGTAGAACTGTCCCGAGACGTGGTCGAGAAAAATGTTGCGGTGGCCAAGATTGACTCGCTGTTTGATCCGACGATTTCGGTGATTGTGGGGTTTTCTTACTTTTTAGCGTTGGCGGTGGGGTCGCTGTATGTCGTGCACGGCACCATGAATATCGGGAATTTGACCACGTTTACGCTGTATTTGGGCCAGCTTATCTGGCCCATGATGGCATTCGGCTTTTTGTTCAACGTCGTGGAACGCGGCAGCGCGTCTTATGATCGCGTGCAGCAACTTCTAGAGATTGATCCGCAGGTTGTCGACGCCAAAGATGCCCTTGAGAGTGTGCCGTCCGGGTCAATTCTGTTTGACATTCCGTCGTTTCGCTATCCGCACACGGGCATTACCGTTTTGCAGAGTATTCATCTGAGCCTGGCCAAAGGAACAACTTTGGGGATTGTCGGCCGCACCGGCGCCGGGAAGACCACCTTGCTGCGTTTGTTGTTGCGCGAATTTGATTTGCAAGAGGGCGATATCACTATAGGCGGAACGTCGATCTACGCCTATCAACTGCAGGCGCTGCGGCAAGCGGTCGCCTACGCCCCGCAAGATGACTTTCTCTTTTCAATGAGCATCCGCGAAAATATCGCTTTTCAGTCTCCAGATGCGTCATTGTACGAGATTCAGGAAAAAGCCCGGATGGCGGGCATCCACGACGATATCCTGGACTTCCCCTTGGGATATGACACCATTGTGGGGGAGCGCGGCGTGACGTTGTCCGGCGGACAAAAGCAGCGAATCTCGATTGCCCGGGCATTATTGGCGGAAGCCGAAATTTTGATTCTAGACGACACATTGTCGGCGGTCGATGCCCGAACCGAGTCCGCGATTTTGAATGCTCTGAAGCGCAACCGGCACGGTCGCACCACCCTGATTGCGACGCATCGGTTAAGTGCCGTAGAGCACGCCGACCAAATCATCGTCCTGGAACATGGTCGCATAGTCGAGCAAGGTACGCACACCGATCTCTTGCAACAGCGCGGCCGCTACTTTGACATGTATCAGCGCCAGCAATTAGAGAACCTCGTGCAACAGGGGGGTGTCGCCCATGAGTCTTGAAGCCTTAGAAGGGAAGACACCGCCCTTTACCCGCGGCACGTTTTGGCGCTTGATGCGTTACATGGCGGACCACAAGGTACGGCTGGCATGGGCGTTATTGCTGTTGGGCGCGGCTACGAGTGCGGACGTGGCCCAACCCATTTTGATCAAAGTGTTCTTGGACCGATATTTGATCCCGCGGCATTTTCCGCAGACCCAGTTGATCGAACTGGCTGTCGCATACGTATTGCTGTTTGTGCTCACGGCTGCCTTTAACGTGGCTCAGTTGCTCTCGTTCCAGCAACTGGCGCTGGATATTATTCAGCGGCTGCGTGTGGATCTTTTTGACAAGATTCAGCAGTTGGCTTTGTCATTTTTTGATCAGACGCCTGTGGGTGTTCTGGTTTCGCGCATTACCAATGATACTGAGGCTATTTTGGACATGTTCATGACCGTGTTGAATACGTTTGTGCAAAATCTGACCATGTTGGTGGGGGTCATCGTGGCCATGTTTGCCCTGGATGCGCGGTTGGCCTTATATTGTTTAGGCCTTGTGCCCATCATTGTCCTCGTCATGTGGCTGTATCAACGCATGAGCAATCCGGTCTTTCACGCTGCCCGGCAACGGCTGTCGCTCTTAAATGCGAAACTCAACGAATCACTGCAAGGCATGGCGGTGATTCAGATTATGCGCCAGGAGAGCCGGCTGAGAAATGAGTTTGAGACGCTCAATGAATCATATCGAAAGGCGCGCTATCGCAACACCCAGATTAACGGCATTCTTTTGCGGCCACTGATGGAAGTGGTCTATCTATTGACGTTAATGCTGGTGTTGGGCTATTTTGGCGGTCACGCCATCGTCCATGCCGCCGTCAATATCGGCATCTTGTATGCGTTCGTCAGTTACTTGAGCCGATTCTTTGAACCGATCAACAACATGTTGCAACGCCTGAATTCCTTCCAGCAAGCGATGGTCTCGGCCCAGCGGGTGTTTCAGATTTTGGATAATCCATCTCGTCGCCCGCAGCCGTCCAGCGCCCTGACACCTCAAATCGTGCGGGGGGAGGTGCGCTTTGAGGATGTCTCGTTCTCCTATGATGGCCGCCAAGAGGTGCTTAAACATGTGAGTTTTACGGCATTGCCGGGACAGACCGTGGCCTTGGTGGGGCATACCGGCAGTGGCAAAAGTTCGACGGTCAACTTGTTGATGCGCTTTTATCCCCTCGTACAGGGCCGCATCACGATTGATGGCACTGATCTGGCACAGTTTCAGGAAGAGGAGCTGCGCCAGAAGATGGGGCTTGTGCTGCAAGATCCATTTTTGTTTGTGGGCGACGTTGCCTCTAATATTCGATTAGGGGACGTCGACATTAGCGACGCCGAGATTCGAGCGGCTGCCGAGTTCGTGCAAGCGGATACATTCATTCAGAGACTTCCCCAAGGCTACCATGCCCCGATTGGGGAACGTGGCGCCACCTTGTCGACCGGACAGCGGCAGCTATTGTCGTTTGCGCGGACGATTGTACGAAATCCCGTCATTTTGGTGTTGGACGAGGCAACCGCCAGTGTTGACACCGAAACCGAAGAGGCGATTCAAGCCGCGTTAGCCAAAATGCGGCACGGACGCACAACCATTGCTGTGGCGCATCGCCTGTCGACGATTCAAGACGCCGACTTGATCCTGGTTTTGCATCACGGCGAGGTGGTGGAGCGCGGCACTCATCAGGAACTCATTGCACGGCGTGGCCTGTACCACAGCATGTATCTGCTGCAACAAGGGCATGAGCATGAGGCGTCGTCGGTTGATTAGATCTCGCTTGCCAAGACACCCCGCACACTCGTTCGGGAGTCGCGCCAATTCCTGCTAGGGCAGGTCGGTCGTGCCCATGAGATAGCGGTCGCATTCGCGTGCCGCCGCGCGTCCCTCTTGAATGGCCCATACGACCAAGCTTTGTCCGCGGCGGGCGTCACCTGCCGCAAAGATGCCATCAATACTGGTGGCATATGAATCCGGTGATGCTTGGGTGTTCGAGCGGCCGTCGCGGGCAATGCTCCATTGATCTAACAGCTGATCTTCGGGGCCGAGGTATCCCATCGCCAGCAAAACGAGCTGAGCCGGCAACGCGCGCTCGGTTCCCGGCACTTCCACTGGTCGCATGCGGCCGTCGGGACCGACCGTCCATTCAACTTGCACGACATTGACGGCCGCTACTTCGCCTTTGGCGTTACCAACGAAACTTTTGGCCGTAACGGCATAATCGCGTGGATCATGCCCCCATAATTGCTCTGCTTCTTCGTGAGCATAGTCCAGTTTGTAGACCCGTGGATACTCTGGCCATGGATTATCGGGCGCCCGGACCGACGGGCTTTGCTCCAAAATCTCGAGCTGGACCAGGCTACGGCACTTTTGGCGAATGGCGGTGGCGACACAGTCGGTGCCGGTGTCCCCGCCGCCTATGACGACAACGTCGCGGTCGTGTGCACTGATGGGCGCGGGAACGGCGCGGCCTCCTAAAAGCTGTCTCGTGTTCTCGCGCAAGAAGTCCATAGCGAAATGGATGTTCGCCAAGTTTCGGCCGGGAATGGGCAAATCCCGCGGCTTGGTGGCTCCAATGCACAACACCACGGCATCAAAGTGTTGGCGAATTTGCTCAGCGGGATAATTTGCGCCAACTTCGGCATTGCAGACAAATTCGATGCCTTCGGCTTGCATCAAAGCAATGCGCCGCTCGACAATGCGCTTGTCTAATTTCATGTTGGGGATGCCATACATCAAAAGGCCTCCCGGTCGGTCGTCGCGTTCAAACACGGTGACGTGATGGCCGGCTGCGTTGAGCTGTTTGGCGGCCGCCAGTCCTGACGGTCCGGAGCCGATAATTGCCACCTTTTTATCGGTTCGTTTGACGGGCGGCTGCGGTTTAATCCAGCCCGCCTCGAATCCTCGCTCAATAATTGCCCGCTCAATCTGTTTAATGGTGACGGCCTGCGCATTCAGAGCCACCGTGCAGGATCCTTCGCACGGGGCGGGGCAGACGCGTCCCGTAAATTCGGGGAAGCTCGCTGTTTTTAGCAGGCGACCCAAAGCTTCTTCCCAAGCGCCACGGTAAACCAGATCGTTCCATTCAGGAATAAGATTATGCGTCGGACAGCCCGCTGTCATTCCATGCAGCATGAGGCCGCTTTGACAATAAGGCACGCCGCAATCCATGCAGCGGCCGGCTTGGGTGGCCAATTCTTCCGGGCTGGGCAAGGCGGAGAACTCTTGGAAATCGGCAATTCGTAGCAAAGGTGTGCGTTCCGGTGCTGTTTGACGGGCGTATTCTAAAAACCCAGTGATCTTTCCCATGGGGCCTCCTTTATGGTCGCGTTAGTTTCCGGTGACACGGGCCAAATCGCGTTGATTTTCTTGAAAAGCCTGCATCGCGGCATCGTCGGCGTTGAGACCTTCATCGCGGGCGCGTGCAATGGCTAATCGCATGCGTTGATAATCGTTGGGAATAACCACCCAAAACCGATGCAAACTGGATTCCCAATTTCTGAGCAGGCTTTGCCCCAAGCGGCTCGCGGTGTAGGCCACATGCTGTTCGATGAGGCGTCGCAAGTCCTGGACGTCTGTCGCCTCAGACAGCGGGGCGATCGTGACCATGGCCCGGTTGACGCGACGCTCAAAGTAGCCATCTACATCGAAAACGTAGGCGATGCCACCGGACATGCCAGCTGCAAAATTCCGGCCAGTGTGACCAAGCACCACCACGCGACCCCCCGTCATATATTCCAAACCGTGATCCCCGACTCCTTCGACCACTGCTAGGGCCCCGCTATTGCGCACCGCAAAGCGTTCGCCTGCTACTCCCGCAAAATAGGCTTCTCCGGAGGTTGCTCCGTACAACACGACATTGCCAACCAGGATGTTTTCGTGGGCGGCGAACGTGGAGCGGGGATCCGGGTAAACAATAATCTTGCCGCCGGATAGGCCCTTGCCGACGTAGTCGTTGGCGTCGCCAACCAGACGCAATGTGACCCCCTGGGGCACGAAGGCCCCGAAACTTTGGCCAGCCGAACCATGGAACTCGAACTGGATCTGGTCGTCCGGCAAGGTCTGGGTGCCTAGGCGTTGGGTGATGGCGTGGCCGAGCAAGGTGCCCACGGCGCGGTCGGTGTTGTGAATGCTGAATTGGGCCTTGACGGCATGGCCACCGCTAAGCGCGGGCTCTGCCACCTGTAAGAGCTCTTGCGCGGTCATCGAGTCGTTTAGTCCGTGCTGTTGTCCCACGCGTTCATGGGCGGGTGCCACCGGTGCGGCGGGAACGTACAGCAATGACGATAGGTCGACATGTTTCGCCTTCCAATGATTCGTCAGCGGCGCCGCTTTGAGTCGGTCGGTTCGCCCTACCATCTCATCCACTGTGCGAAATCCAAGCTTGGCCATGTAGCGGCGCAGATCCTCGGCCACCAAGGTCATAAAATTGACGACAAAGGCGGGATCGCCGGCAAAACGCTGGCGCAAAAGCGGATTTTGGGTGGCGATGCCGGTGGGGCAGGTATCCAGTTGACAGACGCGCATCATGACACATCCAAGACTGATCAGAGGGCCGGTCGCAAAGCCAAATTCCTCGGCTCCTAATAGCGCGGCGATGGCGACATCGCGTCCAGTTAACAATTTCCCGTCTGTTTCGATGCGGATGCGATCGCGTAAACCGTTAAGTATCAACGTCTGATGCGTTTCCGCGACCCCTAGCTCCCATGGCAATCCGGTATGCTGAATACTGGTTTCGGGCGCGGCTCCGGTTCCGCCGTCGTAGCCGGAAATGAGCACCACATCGGCCTTACCCTTGGCTACGCCCGCCGCAATGGTGCCAACGCCCACGGCGGAAACCAGCTTTACCGAGATACGTGCCTGCGGATTAGCGTTTTTCAGATCATAGATCAATTCGGCTAGATCTTCGATCGAATAAATATCATGATGAGGCGGCGGTGAAATGAGCCCCACTCCCGGTGTCGAATGACGAACTTCGGCAATCCAGGGATAGACTTTTTTGCCAGGCAGTTGTCCCCCTTCGCCAGGCTTTGCTCCTTGGGCAATTTTAATCTGTATCTCGTCGGCATTGACCAAGTATTGGCTAGTGACGCCGAACCGTCCCGATGCCACTTGCTTAATGGCACTGCGGCGAAAATCGCCGTTGGCATCGGCGGTAAAGCGGCTCGGGTGCTCTCCGCCTTCGCCTGTGTTGCTCTTCCCGCCGATCCGATTCATTGCGATGGCGAGTGCCTCATGCGCTTCTTGGCTAATCGATCCATAGGACATGGCACCGGTCTTAAAGCGGCGGACAATGGATGTGGCTGATTCGACCTGGTCCAATGGCAGGGGCGTTGGGCTCCACACGAAATCCATCAGACTACGTAGATGGTAGTGCCGCTTAGCCCAAGATTGGCTAAGCTCGGCAAACTCTTGAAAGAGCTCAAAGCTATTTTGCCGCGTCGCTTGCTGAAGTAAATACACGGCCTTGGGATCGTAAAGATGATCTTCGCCCTCGGCGCGCCATTGGATCTGGCCGCCTTCATCGAGAATAAGGCCCGCTGCATGGCGTTTTGGATATGCCTTTTGGTGGCGGCGGAAAATCTCTTCGGCGATTTCGTTCAACCCCATGCCTTCAATGCGTGAAGCGGTCGGTGCGAAATAGCGGTCAACCACGCTGCGCGACAACCCAATAGCCTCAAAAATCTGGGCACCGTGATAGCTTTGGATGGTCGAAATCCCCATTTTTGACAGCACTTTGACCACGCCTTTGGTGGCTGCCTTCACGTAGGTTCGGGTCGCTTGTTTGAAGTCAACACCCGTCCAGATGCCTCGTGTAATACGGTCGTCGATGGATTCGAACACCAGGTACGGGTTAATGGCACTGGCCCCATAGCCGATGAGCAGGGCAAAGTGATGCACCTCGCGCGGTTCTCCGGATTCGATGACGATTGCGACCTGCATGCGCGTTCCTACATTAATGAGGTGATGATGTAAAGCGGATACCGCCAAGAGAGCCGGAATTGGCGCATGGGTGCGATTATGCCCACGATCCGACAGCACCAAAATGTTGACGCCCTCCGCGATCGCGGAATCCGCGAGTGCGCACAAATTGTCTAAACTTTTTTCGAGACCAGCTCCCCCGCTGTGGACGGGATAGAGAATTGGCAGGGTACGGGATCGATACCCCAATTCGTCGATATGGACCAGCTTATAAAATTCACGATTGGTCAAAATGGGTGTATCCAGTGTGATCTGGTGACAGGCCTTGGGGCCAGGATGAAGAAGATTGCCCTCCGAGCCGATCGTGGTTTCCAGCCCCATGACAACTTCCTCGCGAATGGCGTCGATGGGCGGATTGGTTACTTGCGCAAAGAGCTGTTTAAAGTATTGATATAAGAGTTGCGGCCGCGTTGAGAGGACGGCCAAGGGCGTATCAACCCCCATCGATCCGGTGCGTTCGACACCCTCTAATGCCATCGGCTGGATCACCTTGTCCAACTCTTCGTAGGTATATCCAAATTCCAGTTGGCGCCGCAAAATCGTGTCATGGTCTGGCTGAGGAAAGGACGGTGGTTCGGCGACGTCGTCTAAATGGATAAGGTGACGGGCCAGCCACTGACCATAAGGATGTTCTTGGGCGACCCTTTCCTTGATTTCCTCATCGCCTATGATGCGCTGCTCCTCCAGATCGACCAGCAGCATGCGACCTGGGCGCAGGCGATCTTTGAGAACCACCTCTGCCGGGGGAATGTCGAGAACGCCAGCTTCAGATGCCAATATGATACGGTCGTCGCGTGTGACGTAATAACGAGCAGGTCGGAGACCGTTGCGATCGAGGATGGCGGCGATTTGCTTGCCGTCGGTCATCACCATGGCTGCGGGTCCGTCCCATGGTTCCATTAGGCAACTGTGGTATTGATAAAAGGCCTTTTTTGTCGCGCTCATGGTTTCGTGGTGAGACCACGGCTCGGGGATCATCATCATGGCGGCATGCGGCAAAGATCGGCCCGCATGCACTAAGAACTCCAAGGCATTGTCGAAGATGGCAGTGTCGCTGCCATCCTCATCGAGAATGGGGCGCAGTTTAACCAAATCATCCCCAAAGAGTTCGGATTCCAACAGGGATTCTCGCGCACGCATCCAGTTAATATTTCCCCGCAGGGTGTTGATTTCGCCATTATGCACCACAAATCGGTAGGGATGGGCCCGTTCCCAACTGGGAAAGGTGTTGGTGCTAAAGCGGGAATGGACCACCGCAAAGGCGGATTCAAGCCGCGAATCGGTCAGGTCGGCATAGAAGGCACGGACTTGATTGGATGTAAACATGCCTTTGTAGACAATTGTACGCGAAGAAAAACTGGCGCAATAAAAGGATGCTGTGCCTTCCTGTTTGTGATGCCGCAAGGCATGCTCGACGCGTCGCCGAACAACGTAGAGCTTGCGCTCAAACGCGTCCTGATCCCCGCCAAGATGACCGCGGCCTACGAGCAATTGACGAATCACGGGTTGCGTCTGCCGTGCGCTGTCTCCTAAATTGGCCTCGCGGACAGGAACATCTCGCCAGCCGATGACCGTTAAGCCTTCTTGACGCACCGTGTCTTCCAAGACACGGATGCACTCCTGCCGACTTGGGGCGTCCACCGGAAGAAACAACATGGCGACCCCATAATCTGACGGATGAGGAAGCGTCAAGCCCAGCCGCGAACAGTCATCTCGAAAGAGTTGGTCAGGAACTTGCAAAAGAATGCCAGCGCCGTCGCCTTGGTTGGGCTCGCTGCCCTGAGCTCCTCGGTGTTCAAGGTTTTCCAGCACTTGCAAGGCTTGCTGCACGATGGTGTGAGAACGCTGCCCGCAGATATGGGCCACGAGCCCCACACCACAGGCATCGTGCTCCATGGCGGGGTCATAAAGCCCTTGTCGAGGAGGGTGGTTTAAAAACTGCGTCATATCCGCACAACCTTTCTACGCCAAGTTTGGTGGCGTTCGACAATGAACGACGAACTAATCAATCAAATAAGAGGTTCAAGCCGCCAATCCTCGTGGATTGCTGCCATCTATCCCTACAGCAACGCTATCAATCGGGATCCTGCGGTGCCTAGGCGCCGTAGGAGAGTGGTACGAATGATAGGGGTGACGTCGCACGTGCTCCGTAACTCAAGGGAGTATATTTATTAATTATACTGCATAACCCGGTTTGTGGGAAGACTTTCCCACACTTGTAAAAAAATAATGCTCTCCAACTTATTGTAGAGAACCGTGGAAGACCCGGCGCATGCGTGAACTTTACATCTGAATGGATATCTATGCATCGTGATGCTTCATTGTCGCCATGCCCAACCCAACCATTCAATGCGACACGTAAAGAGAGCCCCAACGCTAATGCGCTTGGAGCTCCCTCAGCGGAGGCCTACTAATGATTTAGTAGCACATCCCCGTTCAACACGGAATTCACCATCGCCTCCATGTCTAATTTCTTATCCAGGCGGTCATCAATAGTGAGCGTTGTCACCACCCGATCGACCCCGCTGTAAAAGGGTGAGCGGTGCATTGCTTCGACCACGGGCCAGATGTCATCTAACTCGCCTTCGAGAAGGGTAGAAGTAGGGGTCAAAATGGTTTGTATGCCTGTTGCCCCCTCGGCAATCTCAAAACAGTCCTGGATATAACTAGAAATACTGGCTTCGCTCGTTCCAATAGGAAGCACGCGGACTTCGACAATGGCCATAGGCTACCCCCCTTGTTTACGCAGTTTGATGCCGTCTATAGCCTTTCCGCACCAAGACTCTTTAGTCGTTAAATGTTGTGCTGAAAGGTTTCTCGCCCGCCATGACTTGGGTAATGTGGTTGTGTTCGTCGACATGGACCACACGCGGGTGAAGTCCGTCTCGAATCTCGGATTCTGAATAATAGCCGTAGGCCATGACAATCACTGGATCGCCCGGATGGAAATGTCGGGCAGCGGTCCCGTTGAGGCATACGGAACTGGGATTTTCCTGATCTCGGATGACGTAGGTGACCCAATGGTCCCCGTTGTTGATATTGGTAATATGCACGAACTCGTTGGGCAAGATGTCGGCTGCTTCGCACAGGGCGTAACCCAGAGTGAGGCTGCCGAGGTAGTTAAGGTTTGACTCGGTGACTGTGGCTCGATGAATTTTCGACTTCAGCATTTCTCGGAACACGCTCAACGCTCCTTCCCGAATAAAGCCAGTGGTATGGTGGGACGGCTTCATCGGTTTAGCTTTCCCTTCTTATTGTATGTCAATCTTCGAGAAGTTTGCGGTCGTTGCATAAAACCAGGAGCACTCGAGAATGCTAACGCACACACAAAACTTGAGGCCGTCGGAAGGACGAAGTTGATGAAAAGTCAGAAGTCCCAGCAACAAAGGGAAATCAGAGCACATCCCAAGCCCGCAATTGGCGCAGTCAACTCGTTGAACCAGGCAATTCGGCAAGAACTCTGGTATGTGGACACGGTCGTGGCATCCCCATTTCGGGCAGTGCGTCGGCAACTGCAGGCCAACGGAGGAGCTTGGGCGCAGAGCGTCGACGAGGCGATATGGGCAGTGCAAGGGATGATGCGGCTACCCATTAAAATTTTGCAATCGGCTTTTGGTGAATCGCTTAGCGCGGCGGATCAAGCGGAGCCACAAACGGCAGCAGTTGAACACGAGGCTGAGTCGGCACAGGATTAATGCGCACTTTGGCGGGCAACTTGGAAAGAGGGTTTCGCGTGCTGCCGTTGATTGTATAATATTTCCTATGGACAACGCGGATAAAAATCCACCCCGATATTGTCTGGGGCAAAGCAATACGCGGCTTTCGCCGATCGGACTGGGTACCTGGCAGTTTAGTCAGGGGCAAGGCATGGTCGGCAAATTTTGGCCCCGGCTAGCGCCAGCACTGATTATGTCCATTGTGGACGAGGCCATTAACCACGGTATCGACTGGTTCGATACGGCTGAAGTGTATGGCGGCGGCCGCTCAGAAGAAGCATTGGCGACGGCTTTGGATGACTTAAATATTTTAGCGGATGATGTCTATATTGCCACCAAGTGGTGGCCCGTGCTCCGCTCGGCCCGCCATTTGGAAACGAGCGCCCAAAAACGTCTGATGCGCCTTCACCAACGGCCCATTACCTTGTATCAAATTCATCAGCCTTATTCGCACTCGTCGATTCCCCGACAAATGGAAGCGATGGCCCGGCTGATTGATGAAGGATTGATCCGGCATGCCGGCGTCAGCAACTTTTCGGCTCAGCAAATGCGCCAAGCGTATCAGGCGCTCAAAGCCCATGGCCACACCCTGGTTTCTAACCAGGTTCGGTACAATTTGTTGGACCGTCGCATCGAGACCAACGGCGTCATGCAGGCGGCGGCGGATTTAGGCGTGAGCATCATTGCTTATTCTCCTTTAGGACAAGGCCTCCTAACAGGAAAGTTTCACGACCGACATCAGTTACCGGAAGGGTTTAGACGTCTCAGCCCGCATTTTCGTCTAGCGTTTTTGCACAAAACCCGGGCCCTTATCGATGCGCTGCGGCAAATGGCTCAAGCCTATGAAGTGACTCCGTCACAAGTCGCGCTGAACTGGATCATCTCCCAGCCCGGTCTCACCGTGTTTGCCATCCCGGGAGCTACGCGGGTGAGCCAAGCAGCCCAGAATGCTGGAGCCATGGCGTTTCGGCTCAGCGCCAGCGACCGCCAGGCATTGGATCATCTCACTTCAGATTTTTCGCGTTGACGCTTTTTCGCATGGCCCAACAGCGTGTCTAATTCCGCACGTGTCAACGTAAATTGAGACGAGGGGATTATTGAGGCCAGCTTTCTTTGCACAGCCGGTTAATTCTCAAAAGATGTGAATCTGACGAAAAAAATACCGGTTCCGGCGGGGCCGCAGGGTTCCGTGACGGGATGACTGTTGTCAAAGCTCCTCCCGCAGCGAATTGCCCTGAAGTGTCAGGCCGATAGTGACACGGTATGACTCACGTTTGCGCTGTTGAGACGGTCACAAGTGCGCTGGCGCTCCCGTTCCTCAAAATCCAGCGCGGTGGAACGTGCCCGGCTCTGTGTGGTGTTGTGAGGAGGCTGGGGAAGGAGCGTGGTTCGGGCGGTGACGAAAAAGCTGGGTATGACCGCGGACCTGTGGTGGATGACCTTAGCCCAGGGGCTATGGGGTTTTGGGTTTGGCCTGTATGGACTGTTCTTTCCGCTATATATTGAAAAATTGGGGGGCGGCCCCGTGATTATTGGCTTGCTGACAACAGTCGCGGGGGTCATGACGGCGCTCGTGGTACTTCCCGGGGGATGGCTGTCGGACCGGGTGGACCGTCGAACGGTGTTGATCTGGGGATGGATAGTGGCTATCCCTGTACCCTTTATGTTCGCATTTGCGCAAAGTTGGGAGTGGCTAATTCCGGGTGTGCTGCTCTATTTCGGATCGGCTTTTTCCACACCGGCCATGCAGGCCATCGTCGTTGCCCAAGCTCCGGCTGAACGGCTATCGACCGCATACAACGTTGTGATGAGTGTCTTTGGGGCCGGCATGGTTTTGGGGCCGGCCGTGGGTGGGTACTTAACGAGCCATTATTCATATCGCCTCGTGTTCATCCTCGCCGGTATCATTTATGCGGTGTCAACCTTGGCCATCGTGCGGATACGACCGCATCCGGCTCAGCCGTCAAGCCCGAGCCGGCTTGAGTGGAAGCCCAAGGCGCGGCCACGGTTTTTTCAGTGGATGGCGTTTTCAGCTGTTTTGGCGGCCATTCAAGGCGTTGCCTGGCCATTTGTGGTACCCTATTGGAAAAGCGTGGGCCATCTGTCGTTAGAAGTCATCGGAATTTTGGGGTCTGTTGCGATTTTGTCGGCAACGTTGTCAGCACCTCTGTGGGGGCGAATAGCGGAGCGACTGGGAATACCGCGGACATTGGGGGCAGGGTTAGGACTCTTGGTAGTGGGTTGGCTGGCGTTGTTGTGGGCACCCGAAAGCGTCGGTTGGGGCATATTTTCCGGATTGATGCGGGGTTTGGGCGAAGGTTCCCGGGGGTTGCAAGGAGTTGCGGTGGGGCGGGTGGCACGGCCTGGCGAAACGGGCACGGCGTACGGTTTATTTAATTTGGTCACCGAGATGTCGGCTGCATTAGCACCGCTTCCGGGTGGCCTGCTGTTCCGCCACTGGGCGTTTGGCCCCTTGGTCCTGGCCACGTTTTGTACGGCCTTGATTGCGTGGTGGCTGTGCAATGGGCTTCCGGGCCGACCCACGCCGGTTCCCCCACTCACAACATAGGAGGCACCGCGATTTGCTTAAGCGTTTGTTTCTTATATTTTTAGCAGTTCCCTTGGTGGAACTGATCCTCATTTTTGTTCTAGCCCATTTCTTGGGGTGGATGTGGACGATTGCGCTAACGGTGGCGTCGTCGGTGCTCGGGGCCTATTTAGGCAGCCGGTCCTGGCGCGGGTGGTGGGACCGCGTTCGCGACGAATGGAGTCAAGAAGGATTCCCCGTGCATCGTTTGGGTGAAGGCGCTATTTTGCTGACCGCGATGGCATTTATGATTACTCCGGGACCACTGACTGGAATATTAGGCATTCTCTTTACAATTCCAGCAATTCGCGAGCGGGTTTCACGGCTTTTAGTGCGGTGGATCGGGCGGCGGGTGCTTGAGCGGTTTTGGCCGTCCTAACTGCGTGTGACAAAATTGCTGGTGCCTAATGCGCCCTCTAACAGATCAGGGCGCTCTGCACCTTGACTACGGTACCCGTGTGGTGGTCGTTGAGAGCGGCGTGCGCTTGCTGGCGCGTCCTGCTTTAGAACGTCATAACGTGGTGTCGGCGGTTGCCCAATAACGTAGACAAGAAACCAACGGCTTTGCGTCTGACCTTTTCGCCCTCTGAAGAGGCGAGAGGGCTTTGGGTATGGCGCAGGAGGGATTCCCTCACCTGGTAAGCCACTACCCTTCTGACCTTCCTCCAAACGTCCTCCACCGCTGAGGATGGATCTAGACGAGACCTGTGCAGGCCTTGGACAGCGAATCGTGTCCTCCTCCGTGATGTTGTCAGCGCCTGATTTCTGGCGCTATTGAAGGGTGATGCCGTCCTGACGGCTGGGCGCGGCACTACCCACCGGGCAAAAATTACGCCAATGTACGACCGCCGGCGTGCATGGACTCGCAACCTGGTGGAGCCTCAAGTGTTGATAACGATCTCATAACCACAAGGAAGTCGCCCGCATGGGCAAGTTCCCCACAACCCAAAATTTGTCTGCGTTAAAAAAGGAAAATATCGATCTGCTCGGGAAGTGTTGAGAAGAATAGTCAACGCTTGAGGAGCGTGGCGGTAGTGGAGGAGCAGCGAACGGTCACAGCCATTGTGGATGCCTGGCCCTATGGGATTGAGGACATTGAGCGCGCCGTGTATGCCGCTATCAATGTTGCCGACCGCGTGGTAGTGGTCGTTCCCGACATTTTGTCGCGACTGGACAAAGATGACCTAGCGGATGCGCCGACCGACGTAGTGCGGGCACCGTTTTGGGGCAACTTTGTTACTTTGCGCAACCAGATGATGGATAGTGTGCGCACGGACTGGATTTTATTGTTGTTTGGCAATGAGGAGTTTCGTGCCGCTGATGCGGCCCGCGTTCGCGCTGTGTTGAGCCAAAGATCCGGAGCCTTTCGCTTGATTGTGGCTACTGGTGATCGCGGTCAAACCTTGGCCGAACCGGTACGACTTTTGCCCAACAGCCGAAATATCCACTTTACCGGGAGTATTTGGCCGCAGTTAGCGGGGAGTTTGATTGAGTTTAGCTATGCGATTAAGACAGTGGATGCGCACATCGACCGTCGCGAAGACCGGAGCTCGACTGCCCAGGCGACTAAAAGATTGCGGGACGAATTAACACAATTGGCGCGTGATGAGGAAAACTGGCGCGCGCGCTTGGCTCTGGCGGTCTTATTGCGGGCCGAACATCAATTGCAAAAGGCTAAGAGCTGGCTCGATCAAATGCCGCAAGTGCTGCCCCGTGACGGCAAGCAACTGGCGAACGGATTGCGGGTGTTGTTGTGGTTAGATCAAGGCCAAGGCGAAAAGGCTTGGCGGCTTGTCCAAGAAGTTCTGGCCGAGGAGCCCGATAGGGCCGATATGTGGTATCTAGGCGGAGAGGCGCTCATGCTGCTTCGACGCTATGTCGATGCGGCGACCGCCTTTTCGCGAGCGGCTGCCAAGGACGAGACCGCCTTGCCCTACCTGGATCCCGGATTTGCGAGCTATGCTGCCACGCTACGATGGGCTCAGGCTGAAATTGCCTGTGGTAATCGGTCGGTGGGTGTGGCCAGGCTGCTTAACCTGCTGGATGAATATCCGGGATATCGCGCGGCCTGGCAGGCAGTGCTGGCGTATCTTGGGAGCATGTCGCCGGAAGATGTTTTTGCGACCATGACGACCGTCGTGGTGCCCTCCAAAATTCGACAATTTTTTTCTCGCCTGCAATATCCTACACCGGACGAACGCCGCATCCAGCAATGGTTACAGTCGTCCCGCGATTAATTAGCAAATTCTTCATGCAGAAGAAGGAAATGGGATAGTCCTGTCGAAAGCTTGAATATCGGAGAACAAATTCCGACATGGGAGGGTTAAACATGTCGAGTAAGTCGTTGGCTTTCTTCCAAGACGGACAAGCGGTTGAAATGTCGGCTCCCATTTTCAGCCATCCGCGCAACAAACGACGGGGTCGGCGCAGCGAGTCCGACCGGTATTTCCCCAACGGGATGATCAAGCCGACTCGGGATGAGTTACTGCAATTTATACTTACCCATGTGCTATATCAAGTGGATGCGACGGTGGGCGGCCCCATCTTTTGCAAACACATCATGAAACCCAACCGTGAACGCAATCGTGAGAGTATGTACCATGTGGTTTTAGGACCGTATACATGGACAGGTGTATGGGAAGTAATCGGAAATCGGAGAATGTTCGATATTCGCGCCGAATATCTGTCCGCCGAATGCGCCTGGGTTCCTCAAATTCAGTTGTCGCCGGGGAATTATATTGGTGTCGATAACTTAAACGGAATTGAACTCGATCCGATTCGCCTGCGGCGGGAAGTGATTCGACGCGGATTTGCGACGCCGGAGGAATACGACCGTTTTACCGGTGGGCTGACTAATCGCTACCGGGCTATCCCTTATGCACAACGAGGAATTTGGATGTAGCAGGGGGTACCAGAATGCGATTGGACGTAAGCGCCTTAGGCGGAATTGTTTTCGGCGTGGTTGCCCTGGTGGGTGGATTTGTGCTGGAAGGCGGCAAAGCAGGCGCACTTTTGCAGGGCACGGCGGCGATGATTGTGTTCGGTGGGACCATTGGGGCAACCGCGGTATCATTTTCGGTCTCCGAACTCAAGCAGGTTCCGAGTCTGTTTCGCATGGGTCTGACACGGTCCACCTTTGATCCGGTGCAACTGATTGAACAGTTGGTGCGTTATACCGATATTGCGCGCCGTCAGCAGCCACTGGCTTTGGAGCCGGAGATTGCCGTTGCCAACGACCCCTTCTTGGAGAAGGGGTTGCAGTTAATCGTGGATAACGCCGACCCTACCTTTATGCGCCAAATGATGGAGACCGATATCTACGCGCAATCCAGCCAGCAGCGTATGGGCGCATCCATTTTTGAGGCCGCTGGAGGCTATGCGCCAACGATGGGGATCGTCGGCACCGTCATGGGATTGGTGCACGTGCTGGGTGAGTTGACGGGCAATCCCAATGCGTTGGCATCGGCAATTGGACTGGCTTTTATTGCGACCCTGTACGGCGTCTCCAGCGCGAACCTGCTGTGGCTGCCGCTGGCCAGCAATTTAAAGAATAAAGCCAAGCACGGCACACTCATGAGACAAATAGCACTGGAAGGACTGTTGTCGATTCAGCAGGGGATGGCCCCCTCGATGTTGCGAGACAAACTCATGAGCTTCATACGGCCGTCGGCTGAGCCAGGTCAGAATGGCGCAGGCTCGGCAAATGCTGTCGAGGGGGTTCAAGTCTCATGATTGAAGAAGAACGCGAGGAAGGTGGCGGCAACGAAGGCGGGGGTATGATGCGGTGGCTCATTACCTATGCCGATCTTATCACCCTTCTCTTAGCGTTCTTTATTGTGTTGTATGCCATGAATCGGACCGAGCAAATCAAATTTTCCTTAGTCGCGCAGGCCTTAGCCAATGAGTTTGATTCGCAAAGCATCGTCGGTAACGGCCTCGGCCCGTCTGTCATCACCGCTAACAGCGGGACTAATGTGCAACGTGCGAGCCAACAAGAGCTGAATGCGTTAAGCAACCTACAGAATCGACTGCAAAGTGCCATCCAAAAGGCCGGTTTGAGCAAAGAGGTCTCGGTAACCAGCAATGTGCGTGGGGTTGAGGTGAGCTTGGACGCCACCACGTTGTTTGCGTCCGCGTCTGCCGCGCTATCACCGCAGGCAGTGACGCTTTTGCACGGGTTAGGGGCGGCCTTGGCCACCGTGCCCAATGACATTGAGGTGGTGGGATACACCGATGCCACTCCCATCCACACCAGTCAATATCCGAGCAATTGGCAATTATCGGCGATGCGCGCCGCTAACGTTGTCTACGTATTGAGCCAAGTCCCCCATATTGACCCGTCGCGGCTTTCGTTGGCGGGGTTTGGGCCGTACCACCCGGTTGCCACCAATGCTACGGCGGCCGGTCGTGCGAGAAATCGGCGCGTAAACATTTTGGTATTGCGCAGCGACGTGGCCGAAGTGGCGATTGGCAATGGGCCGTAGAGGAGTGAGGGGAGGTTGAATCCAGAATGGGAATGGGTCCGTTAAACAATACGACTGATGCGGCCATTGTGGCCACCATGAACTTGAGCCGCGAACAACAACTGTACATTACAAATGACTTGGCCAATTATGATACCCCTGGCTTTCAAGCTCAAAATTTGTCGTTTCAAAGCCAGTTGGCCCAGGCACTGGATCAGGGGCCAAACGCCATTTTAAACGTGACCGGCACGGTGGATACCACGCCGGGGTCGGTGAGCAACAACGGCAATAGCGTGTCGATGACGGCGCAGATGAGCAACCTGGTCAAAAGTCAGTTGTTGTACGAGACGGCAGTTCAAGCGTACAACCAACAGATTACGGAGATAAAAATTGTGACCGAAGGGAAGGCGCAATAATGTTTGATGGATTGTCGATTGCTTCAACCGGGCTGGTGGCGGAATCCTTGCGTTTGTCGTTGGTTGCTAACAACTTGGCTAATGCGGATACCACCGTCACAGTTCAAGGGGGGCCTTACAAGGCTGAATACGCACTCTTTGCAGCGGCGCCGGCACCCGCGTCCGGTCCTGACCAAGGCGTGGGGCAAGGGGTTGTGGTTAACGGTATTTATCAAGATCCGAGCCCGCCCACGGTGGTCTATGATCCAACAAGTCCTCAGGCCAACGCCCAGGGTGACGTGTTGTACCCTAATGTGAGCTTGCAGACGCAAATGGTGGATATGATCGAAGCGTCTCAAGCGTATCAGGCAAATGTGAGCTCTTTTAATTCCGCCAAGGCTATGGATGTTGAAGCGCTCACCATTGGTGCACAATCATGAGTACCTTGCCGATTACCTTGCTGCCACCGGTTACGCTTAGTGGGAGTGAAGCCCAGCAACAGGGCCTTTCCAGTAATTTTGGAGCGTTGCTGGGACAGGCCATCACTGGTTTGACGCAAGGACAGGCAAACGCGGACCAAACGATTCAGCAAGCTTTAGTGGGAAATGTGAGCGTTACGCAGGCCATGATTGCCATGACCCAAGCCCAGTCCCAATTAGATGTGGCAACGGCCATCCAAAATCAAGCGGTTTCCGCTTATCAAACGATTATGAACATGCCGTTGAGCTAAAGGGGCGCCGTGCTAAATGAATAACGAATCGATGCAAGGATATCTCACTCGGTTTATGCAGTGGTGGAAGGCCCAATCGTCGTCGCAAAAATTGCGTCTTGGCGGATTAGTGGTTTTAGGCCTGGCTGTTCTGGTGGCGGGGTGGACATTTATCACCAGTCCTAATTGGCAGCCGTTGTATACGAACCTCAGCGCTCGCACTGCCGGTCAAATCACCTCCGAACTAACCACGTTAAAGGTCCCCTATGAACTGACCAATGGCGGGACCACGGTGGAGGTCCCAAAGAAGGATGTCGACCAGGCGCGGGTGTCGTTAGCGGACCAAAACATTCCTTCGAGCAGTGTGGGGCTGCCTTCTTCATTGACGTTTAGTCTCGGCGAAAGTGATCAGGAGATTGCCGCCACGGAACAGGCTAATTTGGAAGCGACTTTAGAATCGACCATCGACAGCATCAATGGTGTGCGCTCCAGTCGGGTGTTGGTGAATGAGCCGACCCCCAGTTTGTTCGGGGAGTCTTCGGCGGGAGCCAGCGCGTCCGTCTTTGTCGATCTAACACCCGGCAGCACCTTGTCGCCAGGTCAAGTGCGGGGAATCATGAATTTAGTGGCGCATTCTGTCTCAGGATTGTCAGCTCGCGAGGTGTCGGTGGTGGACCAGACCGGCGCTGTGCTGTCCTCGGCAGCGCTGACGACGAACAGCCAGGCGTCGGGGGTATCGACTGTCTCGCAAGCGGAATTGGCCGCAGAAAATGCTGTGTCGTCGCAAATTCGTACCAATGTGCAGAATATGTTGACGCAAGTTCTAGGCCCAGGCAATGCGGTGGTGCAGGTGAGCACCATCATGAATTTCAATCATGCGACGGTGCACTCGGTGAGCTATGGCAAAGGTGTCTTATCACAACAGCAGGTGCAGACCAGCAACAGCACCGGCACCACACCGCCATCCACGCCGGTAGGCACGACCAGCAATACACCGACGGTGACAACGACATCGAGCAGCACGGGTACGTCAACCTCGAAAAGCACGACCACCATTAGTAAGTACGATGTGGATACGACCAAGACCGTATCAACGGTTCCGGCGGGCACCATTGCTCGTCTAACGGTGGCGGTTGTGGTTAATCAGAAGTTAACGCCATCGGCTGAAAAGTCGCTTAAGAGCTTGGTGGCCAATGCGGCGGGTGTCAACCTTAAACGGGGAGATCAGTTAACGGTGGTGGGGATGCCGTTTAACCGCACGGCGGTCAATCAGGCGCTCGCGGCAATGCAAAAGGCACAAAAGGCGCAGACGATTCGACAGGGAGCGGTTGCGTTAGCGGCACTCGGCATGTTGGTGTTTTTGTTTTTGATGATTCGGCGAACCGTGAAGAATCGTCCTGCCGAAGGACCAGTTCCAGCGGTGACATTGCCGGAGGCCGTCGGGGCGCAACCTGATTTTCAAGAACCGATGTCCGTGGCAGACTTGTTGAATGAAATGCGGGCCGCCAAAGAGCCGAGCATTTCAGACAACGCCCGGCAGCGGTTGGAAGATATGGCCCGCAACGATCCGGAGAGCGCAGCGCGGCTCTTAAAGGCTTGGATGGACGAGGAAAGCAGCTAGTATGGACAAGATGTCGGGATCGCGCAAGGCGGCGGTGCTGCTCTTGAGCATGGGAGCAGAAGAAGCTGCCGGAATTCTTCGCTATATGAAGCGATCGGATGTCGAGGCGATTACGGTGGAGATCGCCAAGATGAAACGCGTGGACCCGGCGTTGCAAGATGAGGTATTGAACGAGTTCTATCATCTCTCTCAAGCGGACCGGCAAATTGCCGAAGGCGGAGCCGACTTAGCCAAAGAAATGTTGGAACGTGCCTTTGATGATCAACGGGCGGGCGAAATCATGTATCGGCTGCGCAACTTTTTGCAAAAGCGCCCGTTTGAGATTTTGCGCAAGGTTGATGCGTCACAAATCACGGCCTTGGTTCAAGACGAGCACCCCCAGACCATTGCCGTGATCTTGTCGCATACGGACCCGGCTCAGTCCGCAGCCGTCCTGTCCGCCCTGCCGTCGGACCTGCAAACCGATGTGGCACGGCGCATTGCATTGATGGGGCGAGCGGCTCCGGAAGTGATCAAGGAAATCGAGTCACTGATTGAACAAAAGCTATCGGATTTGGCCGCCGACGAGGCCAGCGGCGGAGGAGGCGGGTTAAATGTGATCGTGCCAATCCTGAACAATACCGAACGGGCTGCTGAGCGTCAGATTATGTCGGGATTGGAAGAACAGGATCCGGAATTGGCGGAGAACATTCGCAATCGCATGTTTGTCTTTGAGAATATTTTACAGTTGGATGATCGCGCGATTCAAAAAATGCTCAGACGCGTCGATAACAAGACCCTGGCGATGGCGATGAAAGGAGCGAATCCAGAAATGGCGGAGCGGATCATGCGCAATTTATCGCAAAAGGCAGCGGAACTGTTGCGTGATGATATCGATGTGCTGGGGCCGGTGCGAATTCGCGACGTTGAACAGGCTCAGCGTGAATTGGTTAACATCGTGCGGCAACTGGAGGATGCAGGGGAAATTATCATTTCACGGGGGGAGAAGGATGACTTCATCCTCTAGAGTTATTAAGCTCAGTCAGCAAACGTTGGCGCGCCAACGCGTTTCGGTGGAGATACCGCCTATGGCGGTCGAGCCTTTGCAGCTTGAGCCCGAACTTAACTCGGCTGTTGGCGAAGTGATGGAACGGGCAAAACGCGAAGCCCGCGCCATTATCGAGCAGGCCGAGATGCAGGCGGAGCAAATCCGACAGGCCGCTCAAGACGAGGGACGGCGTGTCGGCGTGGAAGAAGGACGCCAGCAAGGCCGGCAGGAGGTGGAGCAACTGTGGGCTGAGTTGAAACGCCACCTGCAAGAGCCCTTAGACTTGCTTGATTCCACTCGCAATTACTTGGCCCGGTTGACAGATGAAAGCACTCTAGCGCTGGCGGCGGCGCTGAGTGTTAGTGTGTTTTCGCGGTTGAAGTTGGAGCGTTTGGACGTCCTCGCCCAATACATCGAAGAGCTGGCCGCCAGCGTAGATCAGGAGAAAGTGACCGTATTTCTCGACCCCAGCTGGAGTCCACGCCTAAAAGCCCTGCAAGACGCCTTGACCGACGCGGTATCTTCGGTGATGCTCAGCATCGACGATAGCTTACAGACCGGGCTGATGCGGGCCGAGGGGCCTTCTGGGGGCGCCTTAGGGGGGCCCTTATTGTCTTTGAAGGCCATTTTGCAAGAGGTTCTGGAATGATTACAGCGGACCAAATCACGGCGGTACCGTCAGAACGGCGCTTCTGGCAGTACGGGACAATCGAATCCGTTCGGGGATTATCAGTCATCAGCCGCGGTCCCAAAGCGGCTATTGGCGAAATTCTGTGGCTGCTTGACTCTGAACATCCGAGTGCTCGGTTTCAGGACAGAAGCGGAATTTTTGCGGGGTTAGGACAAGGCATGATGTTGGAGGTGGCTGGATTTTTGCCGCAAGGCCGCCTTATCCTCACGCCCTATGGAGAACTCGCAGGCATTCACCAGGGTACCATGGTGGTCAAGAGCGGACGGCGTTTGACGGTGCCCGTAGGTCGCGGACTGTTGGGGAGAGTCGTGGACGGTACGGGAACGCCCTTAGACGGTCTGGCGCCGTTATGGTCGCGGCGTATGGAAATCGCAGCCGAGCCAATCCCTCCCTTGTCGCGCCGTCCTATCGATACGCCGTTATGGACCGGTGTGCGCGCGATCGACGGCCTCATTACGTTAGGCCGGGGTCAGCGTGTAGGCATTTTTGCGGGAGCAGGAGTGGGCAAGACGACGTTGTTGCAGCAGTTGCTGGCCGGCACGGCGGGCGATGTGGCCGTGGTGGGGTTGATTGGCGAGCGTGGGCGTGAAATCGCCGAATTCTATCATCAATTGGCGCCGCAAGCGCTGGCAAAGACCGCCATTATTGCGGCTACGTCAGACAGCTCGGCGATTCTTCGTCTGCGTGCCGTCGATACGGCGTTTCGCGTGGCCGAGACATTTCGCGCGCTAGGACTGGACGTGATGCTGGTCATTGACTCCTTGACCCGCGTCGCATTGGCGCAGAGCGAGGTGGGATTGGAAAGTGGGGAAATTGCGGCGGTACGTGGGTACACCCCGTCCGTTTTTCATTTGTTGCCCCGGATTTTGGAGCGGGCCGGTTGCGTTGGAACGGGATCCATTACCGGTCTTTTTACCGTTTTGCTGGAGGGGGATGACCCAACCGATCCGATTGGTGATGCCGTGCGCGGGATATTAGATGGCAATTTGTACTTGTCGCGCACGTTGGCGGAACGCGACCATTTTCCGGCGATAGACGTACTAAAGAGTTTGAGCCGAGTGATGCCGGAGGTGGTGGACAGTACCCATCAGCAATTGGCCAGTCGAGTCCGACGGATTCTGGCGCGACTTGAAAAAAATGCGGATTTAGTGGCGTTGGGCGCCTATCATCCGGGAACGGATGTTGTCCTTGATGCCTGCCTGGAAGTTGAGGCGCCGTTGAATCAATGGTTACAGCAACCCATTGACCAGTTTGACGAACCATCGGCGACGTTGGAATCGCTCGCCGCGTTGGTGGCCAATCCCCTATTGGAGTCGGCATGATTCGGACATTGATGGAGCTGGTTGAACAAGAACTCGACGAGGCATCACGGCGCCTGCAAGAATTGCTCTTTGAACAGGCGCAAATTCGGCAAGCACAAAAATATTGGCGCGATCGGCGCGGCGATGTCATGGCGGTCGATCAGTTGCAGGACGCAATGGCGATTGAGGATTGGCTAAGTTTTGGCCGGAAGGCAGATCGTGAACTGAAAAAGCTGGAAGAAAAGGATTTTCTTGTCGAAGAGCGAATAACTGATTGTCGAAATACGCTGCTACAACTGGCTCGTCGGCAGAAGCTTTTGGCGCAAATTTTGATAAGGCGCCAAGATGCGCAACGACGTCGCGATGACCGTCGGCGCGAACGTGAGCTCGCGCAACGGGGGACCGCCCGCCAGGCAGCAAAAGAGGAGGCCCAGCGATGGCACTAGAGTCGAATCAGCCGATTCAAATCGTGGTGGCTAATCGAATAGTGCCTACCCGAGTTATTCGCTCAATGCCTAATGAGGTGTATTTGGACGCACTCAAGGATACGGAAGTGGAGTTAACTCCATTGCCGGGTCAAAAAGTTCCGTTGCGGTGGGCGGAAGACGAGACCTTGTATCAACAGTTCGCGATGGTGACCGATGTGCTCGACCCCATACCGATTATTGTTGTCAGGTTGCAAGGCACTGCGCATGTCGTGGAGTTCCGCAAGTCGTTTCGAGTCAAGGTCAGCGTGCCCATCGAATATGGGTTGGTCCGACCAGACTCGGAACTCTTAGTCACGACGACCCAGGATTTGTCGGCGACGGGCCTTCGGTTTCCCAGCGCCGTGCGGCTATGGACCGGTATTGAGTTGCGGATGCGGATTCGTGTCGAGAGCCGGCCGATTGAACTGGTCGGCAAAGTTGTGCGTGTCGCTCCGAAGGCTCGTGAGGTCCGTGGCCGCGAGAGTTGGGAGACTGCTGTGCAGTATACCGCAATTACGACAGCCGACCGTCGTTGGTTGGAGCAATATGTGCGGCGTCAGCACACGCGTATGCGTATTGGAGGCCCGCGTTAGTAAAGGGGGTGATGTTCAGCAACAATGATGTGACGATCGGAAAGGAGGTGAATTCTTGACAATGATGATCTCGATACCGATGGAGGCGTTGTCTCAAGGCGATCCCAAGAATCCAACCCGGTCGAGTCCCCCCAAAGGCCGTGAGTTCCAGACCTTGTTGAAAGAGGGCACCACAAATACCCTTTGGGAGAAGCGTGCTCACTCCAAATCGTCGGCTCACACCACGGATGGATCGTCGCGGGCGGAGGTTGGATTGGCGAGTCCGATCGAGTTGACAGGTCAGGCAACCGCGCCCGCATTGGCAACCGCTGGCTCCCAACATCTTGTGCCTTCGCCGGCCAGGGCTTCAGAACGGGAAAAAAAGACGCCGTCCAGTATTGTCGAGGCGTCTTTTGGGGTGGGCTCATTGCGGCTAGGCCGACTCCCTGCAGGCGGCTTGCATCGTGGCCGATCCACGAATGGCGCGGTGGCCCGCGCGATTTCGCAGCCGAACTTCCTGACCGCGGAAAAGGAGCCTTCGATCCAACCGGTGACGGCTGCCCCTCTTGATTCCATGCGTAAAACCGCGATGGCAGGGCGCGTTGCCAAGTTCGGGAGCAATGGTTTGCGGACGGTGTTCAGAACGTCGGTGAAGGGGAGTTCCGATCCGGCCCCGGGCGCGCGGTTGCCGTCACGGACGATGCCGCCCGCTCTTCAGTCGGGTGGGGAAGGCGAGTCGACGATGGCTTCGACACAAGGGGATGCCCAACGATTAGGGTTAAAGCCTATTAGCGTACCAGTGTTGGCTCGACCCGGTTCCGATCGCACCCAGATCCGGAGTGCGGCCGCTTTACCGCAGGTCAAAGCGCAGTCACCGTTGGACTCGTTGGTGCCCAATCGTACTCCAACCCGGGAAGGGACGGCTGCGGCCCTCGTTAAAGCGAAGTTGCCGACAACCGGTGCCAGTGCGCTCTCGGTGGAGGAGACACAACCGTCGCCAACCATCGGTCTCGTGAGCCCCACCCGTGCGGCGCAGGCTACGCATGGTCGATTGGCATCAAGTTCGGGACCTGCTCCCGCAAAAACCGAGGCACCATCAAATCCGCAACTCACCGCCGGTTGGAAAATTGAACCAACTCAGGTGGACGACCGCGGCGGGGTGCGCCAGTCGACTTGGAACATTAAACCGCCGCTGAGCACTGGATCTGCGATGAGGATGGAACTAACCCAGGAAGGATCCACTCTGAAGGCCAATTTGACAGTGAGCCCCGCAGCGTTGGGCTATCTCGACCTCGCTGCTACGGCTTTGCCCCATCATGCCGTGCATTTGCCGCAAGGGGTTGCTACCTTGGAATTGACGGTGACGACGTCGGGCGGCGGTGGAGCGGGGAGCCAAAGCAATCCCGAGCCACGTCAGGCCGTGTTGGCCTCATCAGTCGCGAAAAGTCGCGACTTTCAGTTGCAGGCCGGGGGGGCGGCGCTGGCATCGTATAGTTTGGCTGGTCTCGACTATCGTGCGTAATGAGCTGGGAAAGGAGGTTAACAAATGAGCGTCAATCCCGTATCAGGAAGTAACGGGCTTTTCAGTGCCACCTCGGTGAGTAACACCTCGACTACCACCGCCAGTACCACCGGTGCGCTTAGTGCTCAGTCCTCACAACTGGGAGAATCCGCGTTTCTCACGTTGCTCTCGGCTGAATTGGAATATCAAGATCCTTTGCAGCCAATGGACAACACCCAGTTTGTGGCCGAGTTGGCGCAGTTTTCGCAACTCTCCGCCACCAATAGTCAAACCAACACACTGAACCAGATTCTATCGGCGGTGCGGTCCAACTCCACCTCGCTTGTCGATGCAAGCCAACTGATTGGCAAAGTTGTCACGACGCAATCGGGCGCCAGCGGAGAAGTGACTGCGGTATCGTCTAGTTCCAGCGGATTAAGCTTTGAGGTCTCGGGCATCGGTGTGGTGCAGCCGTCTGACATTACCGCAGTGAGCTTGAGCACCACTGGGGTTGCTGCTGGCTCATCAACCTCGATGTCGTTTGGGTCGAGCAGTGGGACGTCATGAATCCCGTAGACGGCATTACGCCGTTTACACCGGCGGGTGCGACATCTGCGCCGGGCAAGGCCGCGCCCGGGTTTCGCGAACTGGTGCAAAAGGCGCAAGCGCAAGTCACCTTTAGTCATCACGCGCAGCAGCGCATGCAGGAGCGGCAAATTCACCTGACGTTGCAGCAACTCGGCTTGTTGAGCCAAGCGATGAACCAAGCCCGGACCGCTGGGGCGAAGACAGCCGCGGTGGTCATGGAGCCCGGCATTTTCATCGTCGCACCTGGTACGAACACGGTGATCACGACTGTCCCGCAAAAGAGCGAGCAGCCGATGCAAGTGATTTCACATGTGGACACGCTGGTATTAGTAGGCCGGACCTCTACTGAGGAAGCTTCGTCCCCCCGAGCGACAGACGGGGGACAACCAGCCGTCCACTGGAGTCTCATCCAAAATATGGAGATTACCAGAGGAGGTCGTACAGATGTCTGATCCCATGTATGCAGCCATTTCGGGGCTGAACGCCAATCAAGATATGCTGAGTATGGTCGGCGAGAACATCGCCAACGTGGATACGGTAGGATATAAATCCAGTTCGATGACATTCGAGCAGGCTTTGCAGCAAACGCTGTCGGGGGCGTCGGCACCCACTGCGACGCTCGGCGGCATCAATCCTGTGCAAGAAGCGGCGGGCGGAGCGGTCAACGTGGCGGGCGTGCAAGTCAACACGAATGAAGGAACGCTTGAATCAACCGGCATCAATACCAATCTGGCGATTCAGGGCAATGGCTATTTTATCGTGCGCACACCCCAAGGTGGGCTCGCCTATACGCGCGCCGGGGACTTTAGTCTGGATGCGAACGGCAATTTGGTGGACCCCAACGGGGATCTGGTGTTAGGGTGGAGTTCCAGCACCATCGCGGCCAACGGACAAACGGCAACCAATCTGGTGCCTATGTCGGTTCCACCCAATGCGACGGAGCCTGCCAGCGCCAGTACGGGCATTACCTTTGCCGGCAATATCGACAGTCAGGACACCTCGGCCTCGATTCCCGTCACCTTATACGACTCCCAAGGCAATGAGATCCCGGTCGATATCACATTTAAAAATCCGACGCCAACAACGTCGGGAACGGGAACTTCCGCAACGTCTGGGATGGAGTGGACCGTGGGATATTCATACACGCCCTCGGGTGCTACCACGCCGACGACCGGGACGTTGGGGACGGTGAACTTCGCCAGCACCCCCCCGACCTTTACGTCAAGCGGATCGTTGACCATCACCCCCACCGACGGATCGTCGCCCATGACCATTACGCTCAATTCCGGGGACTTTGCCGGGTTGAGCGATTACGCCATGACGACGCAAATGACGGCGACGGCCAACGGGAATCCTGCGGGAACCCTCGAGAATTTCACCATTGGATCCGATGGCACAATTACCGGCAGTTTTTCCAATGGCGGAACTGAAGTGCTGGGGCAGGTGGCGTTGGCAAACTTCGCCAATCCCGGCGGCTTATTGAACATCGGCAACAATCTCTGGCAGCAATCTCCAAACTCCGGCAGTCCCTTAGTCGGGACGGCGTCCTCCGGGCAACTCGGGAGTTTGGCTGCCGGAGAACTGGAAGGCTCGAATGTGAACCTGGCGAATGAGTTCGTCAATATGATTGAAGCACAGGAAGGATATCAAGCGAATTCCAAAGTCATTTCAGTGGCGCAGACGCTTGATACCACCTTGGTGAACATGGTGGCGCCGTAATCCGGGTAAAGGTAAACTCAAGAGAGCCGGGTCCTTGACGACCCGGCTGCTCTCATCGCGGTTATTTCGAAATCCACCAGTAGTTGGGAAAGATTTGGGACCCAACGGGATTGTACGTTGAGGACACATTGTGAATATTGTCGGCGTTCACGTTAAAGAGAGGTTCCCACGGGAGGAAAATTGCCCCGGGGAGTTGTTTGGCCGCGTAGGTTTCATAGGCGTACATGTTCTGCAAGACTTGTTTGGTGGTGCCGGGCTCCAACGTCTTGGTGATGAGCGCATTCATCTCAGCGTTACTGTACCCGCCTGAATTTTCCGCGCCTCCGGTATTGAAGAGCCCATCGCCCGAAGGAAAGGGATTTCCGTACGTCCAACCACCAAAGTTGCCCTGATCCCAATCGATCATGGCCCATTTGTTGGCATCCGCCTGACTATAGCTCACGACTGTGTCAAAAGGCTGGGAGACAAGATTGACGTCAATGCCTTCTTTGGCCCAGTCACTCTTTAAGAGCGTCACCAAGTCGGTTTCGCTATTGCTGCCGGAGGCGTAAAAGAGAGTGAACTCCAGCTTGATGCCATTTTTGGTCATGACGCCGTTCTTCATGGTCCAGCCATTCTTCTCCAATATTTGCTTGCCCAATTTGGGGTTATAGGGATAGGGCTGTTTCGACAGGGCCGGATCAAAATAGGGCGTTTTGGGTTCTGGAGCGAGGGTGGTGTCGTCGACGACGCCATAACCGTCGAAGATGCCGTTTATGATCGCTTTTTGATTAATGCCGTACTGCAGTGCCTGCCGCACCGGCAATGTGTCGAAGGCTTTGCCAATCCCTCCGGGCGCTTTGGGACTCATGTTGAAGTTAAAGTAATCAAAGCCGAGTGGATAGGCGACCGTAAGCTGATCATTGGGCAACTCGCTTTTCGACTTGATAAGTTCCGGCGTCAGATAGCCTACGTTGATGGTGCCCTCTTTGAGGCCGGTGAATTCTGAAGTGTCGGAGGTAATATACTCGAAGATGACCTTGCTCAAGTACGATTTGTGTCCGTCATAGCGGGGATTGGGCACAAACGTCCAGTTGTTGTCCGGCTGATAGCTCTTGAGCAGGTAGGGCCCGTCTACGACATGATAGACCGGATTGGTGGGGGAATTGGCGACCGAATTGATGAACGCCATTTCCTTTTTCATGTTGGTTGGATATTTGTCCCAGACCGACTTGGGAACCGGAATAATTTGATCAATGCCGTCGCGAATAAACCACTGCGGATTGCGGGGCGTCTTGATGGTGATAACGACCGTGTCGGCGTTTTTGGCCACAACACTCTTCCACAGACTGGGAAAGCCGCCAAAACCTTGTCCGGCGAACGTCCAGGCATAGTCGGTATTGTACTCGCTGCCTGCTTCCATAATATCGTACGTGAAGACAACGTCTTGCGCGGTGACTGGACGCCCGTTGGACCAGTGCCACTTGGGATTGAGTTTGACGGTGTAGACGGTGCCTGATTTGTTCCAGGTCACGGAGGATGCCAGCGAGTGCACCCCCAGATCTAAGGCGTCGTTTTTGTTAAAATACAACAGTGGCTGATACATCATCGCGTCTGTTTGGGCGTTGATGACGGTGTCGGCAGTTAACGACACTTCGGGATAGAACCAGTTGGGTGATGTCTGTGGTTGCAGCGCGTACACGGCGGTCCCGCCGGATTGCGGCCCCGCCGCCTCGGCGGTTGCACTCAGTCCGATGCCCGAGCCCGCTAACGCAAAAGTCAATAATCCGACGGTTCCTAGGGCGATCCCTGCATGCTTCATCTTGGAGTGCCTCCGTCTTTAATATCTCCGGTTTACGCGGAGTACCGGAGTAATTCGATAAAGATTGAGATTGTCCTGCAACGCTCGATCACAAATGCAGAAATTTGCTTCTTTGGGGAGCGTCGTCAATCATCCCGACCGTGGGCGCTCACGTGTGACAAACCACGGCGTTGCGGGGCGAACTTGTGACAGGCTCTCTCTCGGTCCAGTCGATTCGTCGCTCTATTGGAAAGGATTATTGGAAAGGATTCAAGCGTGGATGCCGAGGTGAAAAGGGATTTGCTCAAATGTATTGAGATGGTCGCCGCGAATGAGCTGCGTCACCCATATGGTACGTGCATGCACGGGAACCACAATCAGCTTGACGGGCAACGTTTCCGTTGCGCCAGTCACCGACGCTTCTTGGACGGTGCCGGTCAGCGTAAGGTTTTTGCCTTTTTGCAGATGACCTTGGACCGTGGTTTCGATCAATGTGCCAAATTCGGAGGCATATACCATGGCTCGCACACGATGATGCGCCAGCGATTCAATCGTAATGGTTTCACGCGGAGTTCCGTCGCCCGGACTGTTGAGCTCCCAAATCATCCCGGTTTTGAGGGTGACGTCCCCAAATTTAACGCTTGGTTTTACGTGTGGTTTCACTGCAGCCTGCGAGGTGCTGGTGGTTCCGCAGCTAGTTGCCACGAGGCCGAGCGCCATCGCGCAAAAAAACCACTTTCGGTATTGTGCCATGATGTCCTCCGCCAGCAATTTTCTGTTAACATGATAACACTGAAATGGGTCGAGCTTGGGCCAAGTGTTTTGCCACAATCCGGACTTCTCTTCTAAAGAAGGATGGCGCGCCAAATATTGGCGTCGACTTTGGTGTGATTTATTGGTCAAACAGCTCGAACTAAACAGGATTTGTGGCGACTAAGAGCGAATAGAGAGATCTGAAATGGGGTCGTCCCTATGCATAGAAACACAGAGTTTGGCGAACTGATGCGCGGGTGTTGAGTCCAGCGCGGCGATCATGGATTCCATAGGGAGGGCATTATGGCAGCACCAGAACTGCAAGTATCGCCGCAAGCTCAGATGGCGGAGACCAGAGAACCGTCACGCGAATGGCGGACCTTCTGGCGCAATCCACTAGCCTGGGCAGGCGTGTTCGGTCTCGTGTTTATTGTACTGTTTTCGTTCGTGGGACCGCTTGTCTACCATGCTAATGATTTGGCGATTCATTTAAATGATGCATTGCAACCGCCCTCAGCCCAATTTCCGTTGGGGACCGATGAGTTGGGACGCAATAATTTGAGCCGCATGATGATTGGGGGACAGTTGTCGCTCGAAGTGGGATTTGCCGCTGCGTTGGTCAGCATGGTGATTGGCGTGGTTTACGGCATGATTAGCGGCTACATCGGCGGATTTACCGACGTACTTTTGATGCGTATTGTAGACGTGTTGTATTCCATTCCCAGTTTATTCTTTTTGTTGTTTATTGATTCCGTGTTTCGTCCCAGCGCTATCCTTTTGATTTTTATTATTGCCGTATTCTCCTGGTTTGGAGTGGCCCGTTTGGTGCGGGGGCAGGTACTGTCATTGAAGAGCCGCGACTACGTTGAAGCGGCGCGGGCGTTGGGCGCTGGCAATGGTCGCATTATGTGGCGCCATTTGCTGCCTAATGTGACAGGTGTTGTCCTCGTCTCCACTACTTTGCAGGTGGCCAACGCAATTTTGACGGTGGCTGGCTTAAGCTTTTTGGGATTGGGTCTGCCACCGCCGACGCCGAACTGGGGTCAAATGCTATCGGACAGCATGAATTATATGTTTCAGAACGCTTGGTGGCTTATTTATCCTCCTGGATTTGCCATCTTGCTGGTGGAACTGTGCACCAACTTCATTGGTGTTTCCTTAAACCAGGCTTATGATCCGCGCTTGAGAAAATAGGAGGGCACCCTTATGTTTAAATATGTGTTGTACCGGTTGATTCAGGCGATTCCAGCCATGATTGGGGTCACCATCATTGGCTTCTTCCTGGTGCATATTGTTCCGGGCGGCCCGGCCCAGGCGATGTTGGGAGCCAAGGCCACCCCGCAAAAAATTGCGGAAATTGATCGCATATACGGGCTCAACAAGCCCATCATCGTGCAGTATGGGATTTGGATGGTGCAATTGCTGCACGGCAATCTGGGTACGTCCTATTTCTATAACGAGTCGGTGTGGAAATTGATTCGCATCAACATGCCGCGCACTTTGGCCATCGTCGGTATTGGGATTTTGCTGGCGCACATTGGCTCGGTGCTCTTGGGCAGTATCCAAGCCTATTACAAAAATTCCATCTTTGACTACGTCGCGACGACCATCACGTACTTTTTCTATGCCATGCCGTTTTTCTGGCTAGGCATTATTATGATTATGTTCTTTTCGATTGACCTGTCGTGGTTTCCGTCAGGAGGCCTTTCCAACCCACTGAACCCGAATCCTGGATTTGGATCATGGGTGGCTCACACGACATTGCCGGTGCTGACGCTCGTAATTGGGACGATAGCGCAGTGGGCACAGTATATGCGGACTTCGATGGATGAAACCTTGGTGCAAGACTACGTCCGCACGGCCCGTTCCAAAGGGGTGGGAGAAGTGCGCGTGGTGATGGTTCACGCCTTGCGCAACTCGATTTTACCGCTGATTACGCTGCTGGGATTTGCCTTGCCTTCGCTATTTTCAGGGGCGCTGTTCATCGAAGTGGTCTTTAACTATCCCGGGATGGGTCTATTGTTTTGGAATGCGGCCTTACAGCGCGATTACCCAACAATTTTGGGCATTGTCGTGTTGACCGGACTCTTGACGATCTTTGGCAACCTCTTGGCGGATCTGTTGTACGGCGTGATTGATCCGCGCATCAAGTATACGTAGGTTCAATCAATGCGCGACCGCTCGGATGCAGATCGCGCTAACATAAGGAGGTTGCGCGCATGATCATGGATGACGGCAGTTGGAATGTCATTGAGCCTTGGATGATTGAGATTCGCCGTACGATTCACCGACACCCCGAATTAGGGTTGGAGACGCCTGAAACGCAAAAACTGATTGAGGTGACCTTGGATGAATTAGGGATTTCGCATAGTCGCCCGATTGCGCACGGGGTGAAGGCAATCCTTGCTCAGAACAAGCCCGGACCGGCGCTGTTGCTCAGAGCGGATATGGATGCTTTGCCTATTTTGGAAGATAACGACCTTCCATTTAAGTCCGAGATTTCGGGACGCATGCATGCGTGTGGGCACGATTGTCACACGGCTATGTTGCTCGGTGCGGCTCGCTATCTTAAGGAGCACGAGTCCGAGCTGCGACGGCCGGTGGTATTGATGTTTCAGCCAGCGGAAGAAGGGCCAGGCGGTGCGTTGCCCATGATTGAGGCCGGAATATTGGATGGCGTAGGTGAGGCGTGCATGGTCCATGTGAGCTCCGATTTGCCCAAAGGAGTCATCGGTCTTCGAGAAGGTCCAGCTATGGGTGCGTGCGACGACTTTGTGCTGACGGTTTTGGGCCGGGGTGGCCATGGGTCTGCCCCGCATGACGGGGTCGATGCGATTTATGTTGCGGCGTCGATCATTCAAGCAGTGCAGGGAATCGTGAGCCGAGAGCAAGATTCGTTTGATCCGTTGGTGATAAGCATTGGCACGATTCATGGCGGATTCCGGGAAAATGTGATTCCCGATCGGGTGGACATGACCGGCACGATTCGCTCGATGTCACCGAAGACGCGTGAACGTGCTGTTCGCCGCTTACGCGAGGTGGCAGAATCCGTGGCCAAAACCCACAACGCGCGGGTGGAACTGGTGATTGACGCGGGTTATCCGCCACTGGTGGCAGACGTGCCGTGGTCCCGTCGCGTGAAGAGCATTCTTACGGAGGAACTTGGACAAGAGGCCATTCGCGACATTGCCGCCACGCTGGGTGTCGAGGATTTTGCGTATGTTGCCGAGCGGGTGCCGGGTTTGTGCTTGAATGTGGGCATTGTCGGCGATCGGTTCACCACGGGATTGCATTCGGCGGGCCTTATCGTTGACGAAAGTGGGTTGAAGGCCGGGGCTGTTGGATTTGCGGCAGTGGCCCTGCACAGTTAAACGTTTTAAGGTGGAGGGGGCCCTTTGCCGGAGTGGCAGAGGGCTGATTTGTGGATGACAGGGGGTGACGCGACTGAAGACATTTGCCTTAGCGCTCCTTTCGTTGGGGGGGCTCGCCGCGGCAGTGGGAGTCGGCATTGGTGTCTGGCATATACTGCCTTCGACTGTGCCCCAGTTTCCGGCTCAACCTGCTCCTGCGGTTGCGGTGCACCGGACGGTGGGACCTACGGTCAAGACCGTGGCAACCGTGTCGGGGCCGTATGGATTTCAGCCGGTATCCTATACGTCCTTCCAAGGCCAGTTGAGCCAGGCCGAACGTCGTTTGAAAATGACGGTTATCGTTCCTTCTGATGCATATCCAGGGACTCAAGTCGAAGAAACGTACATCAGCAGTGGATCGGTGCTTAATATCATCTACTCAAATATGGTTGTCATGGAATCCCCCGATCCCATTCTTCCCTATTACAAACCGATGAGTAGTGTAGCGGGCGAACTTGCCAACGGCACCCCAACCACCTGGGATTGGATTCCCGGTAGCGGCGGCGGACCGAATCATCGTCTTTTATTTGAAGAAGATGGCACCTATGTGCGATTGCAACTGTACGATCCACCTTTGACCAATACGTTAGCGTCGGCCGAACATGTGGCGGACGAATTTGGCAGTCTGGCAAGCGTAGTGAATACGAGTTCCCCGTTAGGAAATGGGTGAGGCTGGATTAGACGGTGGCGGATCGGTGGCCACGTAGATCCTGCGGATGCCGTGTTGCCACACACTGACCCACTTGTCACGTCCGGGATTGCAATAGGTTTCACCGGTCGGTTCAAATCCTTCTGGCGGTGTTGATTGGACGGCTTGGTAACGGCTGTCCCAGCCCAGTGTAAAGAGCTCAAACACCAGACCAGCACCCACCAAGTAGCCTGCAATGAGCGGAACATGCAGAACGACTTGGAACAGAATGCCGCCGATAATGCTGACTACCCCTGTGAGTTGGACGATGCGTTTACCAGGACGCGTATTTAAGCGACCGGATGGCACTGCGGGTTCTGGGCGTTTGCGAAAGAGCTCCGGCAAATGTTGCGAGGACGCACGCCAGGTGCGTCGCATCATGAGTCCGGTAAAAATTAAGATAGGCGGAGTAAACAGTTGCATGAGCGTGGTGAAGCCAATGCCCCAATGCGGGTTGATATAGTGCCAGATATACACGGGGTTGTCCCGGGTAGTTTCGCCAATGAATCCCCGCAAAATCGCGTAATAGAACATGGCTGACCAAAATTGGTAGCCTGGGGGCGGCGTGCGATAGCGTTGGATCCAAAAATACCTCAGAATGAGAAAGATGCCGATGAACGAGCCCCACAACTGTTCGGGCCAGCGTCCAAATCCCAGCTCAGTCATCCGGCCCAGCACCTGATGATCAAACACATTGCCAATTCGCACCATGAAAATTCCCAGAGCGATTCCGGGAACGGCCCAGTCCATTATGTAGTTAAAGAGTAAAGGCCGGTGCCGCAACTGAATCCAAAACGCCAGCAGTCCAAATCCCAGAGCCCCGTCGATGGCGAGCCCTCCCTGCCATACTTTTAAAATCTGTACCGGATCCGTCCAAATCCATTGCGGATCGTTGGCCAGCACGAAGACGACACGCGCGCCCACCACGCCCCATAATACGGTCCAGAGCACGGTATTCGACAACGAGTCGACATCTTCGCCGTCTTGGCGGGCACGCTCTAAGAGGTAATAGCCGCCGCCCAAAATGGCCATCACCATAAAAATGCCGTACCAGTGGACACCGAACGGGCCAATTTTAAAGGCGTAGGGGTTCAGTTGAGGAAGATACACCGCCTCGTCTCCTTCCATCGTCGCATGCTGTCGCCGCTTGTGTGGTGAGGCTACCACGCGCTTTTGAACCTTATCGCACACCCACTACATGGTCGGGGCACTCCCTCAGTATACTGCATAGTTTGACGCGATTAAAACGGCCCCGAAGCTTGCCGGGATATTCGCGCTCGCCTATCCTAGTGGGTCCAGCGAACGGGAGAGCGGGCCGGGCGGTCCGTCAAAACGCGCACGACATCTTCTAAGACCAGGGTGGTGGTGCGCAACCGTGACTCTTGGCTCAGTCCCGCCAGGTGTGGCGTCAGGTGGACTTGCGCATAGCGGGCCAAGGGGTCCGGCAACGGCGGTGGTTCGACTTCACGTACATCCAAATACACCGGTCCCAATCGTTGGTCTTGCAATTGCTGCACAAGTGCCGCTTCGTCGATGAGACTGCCACGGGCGGTATTGATTAAAATGGATCCGGGCTGAATATAAGACAACGTCTGGTGGTTTAAAAGGTGATAGGTTTCAGGTCGAAGCGATGCATGCAGCGTGATGGCATCGGCTCGTTGCAAGAGTTCTTCCATGGTGGCGATAGGCGTTACGGTGCCATCGGCGATGAGGGAATGAAACGGGGCCAAGTGAGGATCGTATGCCTCAACGTTCATGCCCAAGGCACGTGCCGCTCGCGCTACCCGACTGCCAATGTCTCCTAGACCGACCACGCCCAGCGTCTTGCCATAAATTTCGCGACCTCCCAGTCGACGTGACCAAGCTCCCGATTTGGTGTTGGTCGACCAATCGAGCCAGGGGCGCATACTGTGCAAAAGAGCACCTAACACGTATTCCACGACGGCCGGAGCATTGGCGCCGCGCGCGTATACGATCACGACGCGGTGCGCCTGGCAGGCGTTCACGTCGATGTTATCTAGCCCTACGCCGAGTCGGCCGATGACTTGCAACCGCGGGGCGGCATCCAACAAATCGCCGTCGACGCGCGTCTGATTGCGAATGATGAGTGCCCTGGCGCCGTGCAGTTCGTTATGAAGGGCGCCGACGCTCGACCAAAGGTCCGGATTGTAGACATGTTTTATGGGTAATTGGCTTAGAAGATCTAGTCCGTAATCGTCTAGCCACTCGCTCACCACAATCATGCAGCATTCCCCCGTTTGATAAAAAGGCAGTAAATACCCCTTAAGTTTCGTATTCAAATCGTCGGCTTTTTATAATGAAGAGAAGGATTGGGGGCTCATTCGAATTGTCATCTGTGGGGTTAGTTCTGAACTTCGTCTGGGCCATGCTCTTGGTTGTGGCTTTAGCATATGTGGCAGCTCGCTTGTTAAAACGAATCGGATTAGGGAAGTCGAGCCCGTCGCGCTACCTGAATCAAATTGACTACCTGCCGTTGGGGCCCAAGCGCGGCATCGCGTTGGTTCAGGTTGTAGACCGGACGGTAGCTCTGGGGATTACCGACCAATCCGTGTCGTTTTTAATGGAAGTCACGCCCGAAGCGATGGCACAGCGGGCAACGGAGGTCATTGCCGGGGTCGGAGAACCACCGTCCCTCTCCCAATTTGCCGAAGAGATGATTAGACGGTGGAAGCGAGACGACCGCGCATGAATGTGTGGACGCGACGGCTGTTGCCGGTGGTACTCGGCCTGTTGGTTGTGGGTGTGTCGTCGCCGGTTTGGGCAGCATCTACGCCGGGCTTGCCCAGTATTACTATTAACTCTGGCAGCAGCGGTTCGCCCAGCCAAACCATCGGGATTTTAGCTCTTATCACGTTGATCGCGTTTCTACCGGCGTTGTTGTTGACCATGACAGCCTTTACCCGCATTATTACGGTTTTGTCGTTCTTGCGCACTGCATTGGGTTTGCAATCCACGCCCCCGAATCAAGTCTTAATCGGGCTAGCTTTGTTTCTCACCGCCTTTGTTATGGCCCCCACTTTGTCAGCCGTCAACCATCAGGCGTTACATCCATACCTTTTGGGACGAATCTCGCTCATGGCAGCGGGGTCTCGGGCGCTTGGCCCGATGCGCCACTTTATGTACCATCAAACGCGGCCAAGCGACTTGGACCTGTTTTTGCGGCTCGATCATGTGAAAGTGCCGCATTCTTTGAAGAATGTTCCCACGATGGCACTGATTCCGGCCTTTATAATCTCCGAACTCAAAACGGCGTTTGAGATTGGCGTTTATATTTACATTCCTTTTGTCGTCATTGACATGGTGGTTTCCACCATTCTTATGTCGATGGGCATGATGATGGTGCCGCCTACGTTGATTTCTCTGCCTCTGAAACTGTTGCTCTTTGTTCTCGCCAATGGTTGGGTTCTGGTGGTCCAGTCGTTGGTCATGTCCTTTCACGGAGGGTAACGATGCAAGACTTCTTTTTGCAATTGAGCCAGTCTGCCATGATCACTGCGGGCATTGTGTTGATCCCGCTGTTGGCGGCCTCCCTGTTGGTAGGATTATTGGTGGGCATTTTCCAGGCGACGACTCAGATTCAAGACATGACGCTCTCGTTTTTGCCGAAAGTGGCCGTGATCGCGGTGATTATGTACTTTGGCGGTCCGTTTTTGCTGCGGGTTCTGGTTAACTTCACGCATCAAGATCTGGCGAATTTTTGGCAAGTGGTGACGCTGCCCTAAGCGACGCACCCATTACGGGTCTAAAAATGGCGGGGGCTACCCCGATCGTGAGTAAAATAGGGGAGAAACGGGGTTTGTTGTGAAAAGAACGGACAGCCGATGACACTGACATTGCAAGTCACATCATTGACCACGACATTTTTGCTGGTTAGTGCGCGCCTGGCGGGCATCGTGGTGTCGGCGCCTTTCTTTGGGTCTAGTTATATTCCTGCCATGCTGCGGGTCGCCTTGATATTTTTGGCCGGATTAATCTTGACACCCGGCCTGCATGCAGCGGCTGCAATGACGGGTGGGCTTTTAGCGCTGGGAATGCTGATTCAGTTTGCGGTAGGTACCATGATGGGGATGGTATTGGCGGTGTTTTTAAGCGTGTTTGGCATTGCCGGTCAAATTATCACCTATCAGTTGGGCGTGGGATTGGCGGTCGCCGCGAATCCGGGACTGTTGACCGAAGGATCGTTTTTGTCGGAGTGGGAAACCTTGCTCGCTACCTTGGTGTTCGTGGTGGGAGGGGGTCCGGAGTTGATGGTGACGGCACTGCATGCGAGTTTTCAGGCGATTAGCGTCAATGCGTTGGTGATTCCCGGATCCGCGCTGGGTTTTGTGGTGGGGCTGATGCAAACCGTGCTGGAGATTGCCTTGTTGATGGCGGCTCCACTGGTACTGACGGGACTCATTGTGAACCTCAGCGTCGGTGTTTTATCCCGCGCTTTCCCCCAACTCAATGCCTATTTCTTTGCGATGCCTATCAACTTTGGGTTGAGCTTATTGATGTTCTTGGTGATTTTGCCTCTGATGTTTACAGTCATGCCGACCATCTGGCAGCAAGGCTGGACTGACGTGAGTCGTTTGTTGGTGTATTTGGAAGGACGTCGCGTATGACACACGCGCTCGATCTGAATGGAGTCAGACTCTGGAATATGGCCGAACGGACCCAACGGCCGACGCCTCGCCGGCGCCAACGGGCGCGGGAAGAAGGCCAGGGATGGTTTAGTCCGGACTTTCAGGCTGGATTGGCTTTGTTGGTGGCATTCGTGGTCTTGCATTGGTACTTGCCGTTCAGTGGACGGCAATTGGCGAAAATGGAGTCAAGTATCCTAGCGCTGAGCACTGGACCTGACTTTGCGGTGACCTGGTTTAGTGCAGTGGCGGTGGCGGTGCACTCCCTCATTGTGGTGCTGGCTCCGATTGCCCTGCCCTTGGGCGGAGTCGGATTGGCTGCCGCGTTGGCTCAGCGCGGATTGCGGCTGACGCTTAGCCGACTGGCCCCCGACTTTTCGCGCTTGGATCCCTTTGCGGGGTTGGCACGCATGTTTTCCAGCCAAAGCTTGTGGGTGTTGGCGAAAGGCTTTTTGAAGATGGGCGTTATCGGGGTGGCTGTGGGCTTGGCGATGGCGGAGAATCTGCACGCCTATGCCGAACTGATTGTGCTTCCGCTGGGACAGGCGCTTAGCGACTCGGGCACCCTCTTGTCTGGCATCTTAATTCGCGCGGCGGCAGCTTATTTTGTTATTGGGGCCATCGATGCCGGCTATCAGTATTACTCGTTTCAGCAGAGCCTGCGCATGTCGACCGACGAAGTGCGCGACGAAATGAAAGAGATTGAAGGAGACCCTAAAATTCGGGGGCGGCGGCGCCAATTGCATCGAAAGCTGATTCAGACGGGCATGCGTGAAGTAAAAAATGCATCGGTGATTGTTACCAACCCGACCCACTACGCGGTCGCCCTCAAGTGGGACGAAAAAACCATGCGCGCCCCCGTCGTCACGGCCAAAGGGGCCGACGACGTGGCCTTGGCCATGCGCGAGATTGCCTATCAAGAAAGCATCCCCCTGGTGGAAAATCCTCCCCTGGCCCGCTCCCTGTATCTGGTGCCATTGGGCGAGAGTATTCGTGAAGAGCACTATCAGGCGGTGGCGGATATTTTGGCCTTTATCATCCGTCGGCGACGCGGGGGGTGGACGTCATGAGATGGAATCTGCGCGGGATGGTGCAAGAAGGATTTGTACCGATGGCGGCCATTGTGGCGGTGCTGATGCTAGTGATTCCCGTGCCGCCTTGGGTCTTAGACTTCTTTTTGCTGGTCAATATTGCGCTTGCCATTACGGTATTGGTGAGCACAATGTTCATTAACCAGGTTCTCGAATTATCCGTGTTTCCGTCGTTGTTGCTGTTGACCACCCTATTTCGGTTGGCGCTGGAAGTGACGGCTACCCGCCTGATTTTGCTTCAGGCCGATCCGGGTGCGGTCATCGAGACGTTTGGGCGGTTGGTTGTCGGTGACAACGTCATTGTGGGCATCATTATTTTCATCATCTTGATTGTCATCCAATTCATGGTAATTACCCGAGGGGCAGAGCGCGTGTCCGAGGTGGCGGCGCGCTTTACCTTGGATGCGATGCCAGGCAAGCAAATGGCGGTGGATGCGGAACTGAACGCCGGACTCATTAAAGAGGCGGAAGCGAAGCGCCGCCGCCAAGATATTGAACGTGAAGCGGACTTTTACGGCGCCATGGATGGAGCGTCCAAGTTTGTGCGCGGCGATGCGATCGCCGGCATTGTTATTGTCGTGATTAATATTGTTGGCGGTCTCATCATTGGTTTGGTACAGCGCCATATGGGGCTGGGGGCTGCGGCCAACACCTATACCATCCTGACGGTGGGAGAAGGACTGACAACCCAAATTCCCGCGTTATTGCTGTCGACCTCGACCGGTATTCTGGTGACGCGCTCCGGCGCTTCCGGCAGCACGCTCAACCGCGACGTGCTGTCGCAGTTGACGGCCTTGCCGCGAGTGCTATACGTGGTGGCAATTGTGCTGGGCTTGATGGCGATGCTGGGGATTCCCCCGCTGATTCCGCTGTTGCTGGGTGCCACCGCATTTTATGCGGCCTGGCGACTCGAGTCGGCCCAAAAGCAGGAAAAGCAGCAGTTGGAAGAGAAGAAGCGTACGGAAGGGGAAAATCAGAAGAATCGACCAGAATCGGCATTAAGTCTGATTGGGAGTGACGCCGTCGAATTAGAAGTGGGAGTAGGATTGGTTCCGCTCGCAGGCGGACAGGCGGGTCATGATTTGCGGGAGCGGATTTCGGCGCTGCGGCGCCAGATTACGGTTGAACTGGGGTTGGTGGTGCCGCCAATCCGGGTGCGCGACAATATCGAATTGCAACTCAATGAATATCGTATCCGCATTCGCGGGGCTGAGGTGGCGTTGGCGGAAATCCGCCCGGATCGTTTCTTGGCAATGGGAGGTGGGGGCTTGGGCATCGAGACAGCTGTACCAACGACCGATCCCGTTTTTGGATTGCCGGCGTTTTGGATTCGCGAAGACTCTCGTGAACGGGCTGAAATGGCGGGGGCGACTGTCATCGATCCAGGCTCTGTCATGGTCACCCACTTGGCGGAGATTATTCGGCGGCATGCCTACGAAATAATGGGTCGACAGGATGTTAAGTTGTTGATTGATCACGTGCGGCAAACGCATCCGGTGGTAGTGCAGGAATTGATTCCTGATCTCTTAAGCTTAGGCGAGGTACAACGTGTTCTGGCGAACCTTTTGCGCGAACGGGTGTCGATTCGCGATTTGCCGACCATTTTGGAGGCGCTGGCCGATCGTGCCCGCACGACCAAGGATATTGATGTGCTCACCGAATCTGCCCGGCAAGCCATTGGGCGGCATATCACGCGGGGGCTCATGCGGCAAGGGGTTTTGCATGCCTTGGTGCTCTCGCCCGAAGTAGAAGCGGAAATTCGCAGTTCCATCGAAAGGAGCGAGCAGGGGAATTATTTAAATCTGGATCCCACTAAAGCCCAACAAATTTTCCAAAGCATTCGCGATTTGTTGCAAAAATTGCCACAGGGAGCGCCACCCGCCATCATCACCTCGCCCATTATCCGGATGTACTTAAAACGGTTGACGGAGCGAATGTGGCGCGACATGGCCGTGTTGTCGTACGCAGAACTCAGCAGTGACATTGCGGTGAAGACAGTCGGGGTGGTCTCGTTATGATTGTTAAACGTTTTGTGGGAAAGACAGCAGAGGAGGCGTTGGCGCGCGCAAAATGGGAGTTGGGCGACGACGCCATCATCCTTTCGTCGGGCAAAGCGCGAGATTCATGGTGGAAGTTTTGGGAGAGCGGCTTTCAAGTGTTGGTGGCCACCGATTATTCGCGTAAAAATGGAGCTACAGCGGCGCGTGAGGCGGCTCCCACGGTGATGGAGGGACAAGCGCCACCCGTTGTGCAGATTGGGCGCATACCGGAATCGATGCCGGACCCCGTCGCGACGATTACGACATCGTCATCCACCCAAGATCGCCTCGACCAGATGATGGAGATGTTGGAGGGATTTGGTCAGCGTCTTGAACGCATCGCGTTTCGGGACGATGACAACCGCACGGATATTTACCAATGGTTAGTCAAGCGAGGCGTGAGTGAAGGGTGGGCTTTAAAGCTGGCGGAAAGTGCAGCCCAATACCGGGAAACGCGCCATGCGACGATCGGAGAGGCAGTGCGGGAAACATTTTTAGAGCGGTTGTTACCGCCGGCGCCGATTGCACTGGCTGAGCCCGCGACGGTGCTATTTATCGGTCCCACCGGTTCAGGGAAGACCACCACGATTGCGAAACTGGCGGCCTATTGCCACTTGGAACGGCAAAAGTCGGTACTGCTCATCTCGACCGACACGTTTCGCGTGGCAGCGGTAGAGCAATTGCGAACGTATGCCGAAATTATCGGTGTGCCATTGCAAATTGCGCTAAGACCGCAAGATATCCCACATATTTTAAAGGATCGCCAGGCCGACGTGGTATTGATTGATACTGCGGGTCACAGTCTTAACCACACGCTTTACATGTCGGAGATTCGCACGATTGCTGAACTATCGCATGCCAACGATATTGAACTGGTGTTGCCGGCCACCATGGATGCGGAGCTCATGTGTGAAACCGCGTTGAAATTTGGGCAGGGCCTCAATCCCAAAGTGTGTATGACCAAGATCGACGAGATTCGCAATCCTGGGCCCATGTTAACAACGGCGCTAACATTGGGCTGGCCACTTTCCTATGTGACGGACGGACAAAACGTTCCGGAAGATATCCAGGTGGCTTTTCCCGAAACACTCGTAAATCTTTTGGAAGGAGGCGACGTTGATGGCTAATCAGGGTGATGTGCTGCGTAGCTGGGTGCGGACCAAGGCGGACCAAACCACGCGGGAAGTGCTAAAACAACGCTTGACCGGAACCCGCGTGCTGACCGTAACATCCGGAAAGGGTGGAGTGGGAAAGTCTACCTTGGTCCTGAACGTGAGTCTGGCTTTAGCTGAGCGTGGACAACGCATTATTATTCTCGACGCAGATTTGGGTTTGGCCAACATCAATATTATGCTAGGAAATGAACCGGTTTACACGTTATGGGATGTGGTCGAACAACGAGTATCTTTACGGGATATCTTGGTAACGGGACCTAGCGGGGTTCGAATCATTCCTGGAGGATCGGGCATCACGGAGTTGGCCCGCTTGGATGCCGTGGCGATTGCGCATATCATCGACGCCTTCCAAGAGCTTGAGGGCGAGTGTGACTGGCTCATTATCGATACGTCGGCAGGCATTTCGGATAACGTGCTGGCCTTCGTGCTGGCGGCAGATGAAGCCTTGGTGGTCACGAATCCGGAACCGACCGCATTGGCTGACGCCTACGGATTGATCAAGGCGGTGTGGGAACAAGACGGGAAGGTAGCCTTGCGTTTGGTTATGAACCGGGCGCAGACGCGAGAGCAAGGCAATCGGTTGGGGACACGCTTGAGCGACTTGGCGGAAAAGGCACTGGGACAGTCCGTCGAGTTTTTGGGATTGGTTTCAGACGACCCCGTGGTCGCGCGGTCGGTTATGCGGCAGGTCCCGTTCTATGCAGCCTATCCCCACAGCGAGGCGACCTATGACGTGGCGGACTTGGCGGATCGGTTGTTACATCGCGTGCCCCCTCCCCGGCGCGGTGGGTGGGGGGCCTTCGTCAAGCGGTTGGTTGAGAATTGGCCGCGGGAAATGAATCAAGATCCGATTTAGGAGGTGATGCGATGGACACACTGTACATCAGCGCATCCGGGTTGATTGCCCAAAACCAAAATCTGGCACTCATTGCGGGGAATTTGGCCAATAGCCAATCGCCTGGATATTTGGCCCAAGTCGGCACATTTACAGCGTTTCCAACGGGAACGTTAATCCGCACGGGAAGTGATCCGGGCGTTGTGGGACAAAGCTCGAGCGGAGTTGCCTTCGGTTCCGGTGTCGACATGGGACAAAGTGGGATCGAGCAGACGTCGAATCCCAACGATTTGGCGATTGCCGGTAACAATGGCTTTTTTGTGGTGCGGACAGCAAATGGGTTGGCTTACACGCGAGATGGTCAATTTAGCGTGGACGCGAAAGGCAACTTGGTCACTAGCCAGGGTGATTTTGTTTTGGATCAGGCCGGGAAACCGATTCAACTGAAGCCTGGGGAACCGTTTACCGTCAGTGCGACCGGAGTGATTTCGCAAGGCAACACCGCTGTGGCGACGCTAGCGCTTACGGACCTGTCGGCTACTGGACTTACTGCGCTAGGCAACGATTTGTATACGAGTCCGACGCGATTGCCGTTTACGGGGCAGGTGGTGCAGTCTTCGTTAAATACGTCCGATGTGGAGCTGGCGCAGTCGATGACACAAATGATTGATGCCCAAGCGTGGTATCAGTCGTTGACACAGATGGTGAATGAGGAATCGAAACGGCTTGCCACAACAGCAACCTTAGGGATGCTGTCTTAAACAAGGGAAGGGAGACTCTCATGTTCTCGGTTCTGGGAATCGGGGCTAGCGGACTGGCGGCGCAAAACGATGTGTTAAACGCGATTGCCGCAAATATCGCCAATCTCAATACCCCGGGATATGGCGAAAGTGACCCTGCCTTGGCCAGCACAACCGTTGTCGCGACACGCCCGAGCGGGACAAACCTCTTGGGTCAGACGCTTAATGCGCCGTTGTCGTTAACGTCCGGGGTAGGCATGGTGGCTAATGCCCCGGTTTTTAGCAATGACGTGCAACAGACGGAGTCCGCGTCGAATTTAGCCATTGAGGGCAACGGATTTTTTATGGTGTCGGGGGCCAACGGATTGGCGTTTACGCGTGCAGGCATGTTTGAGTTGGATGCAGGTGGGGAATTGGTGTTGCCGGGCGGACAAAAACTATATCCTCCTATTAGTATTCCGGTGGGCGAACAATTTAGCGTGTCGGCGGATGGCGTCGTGACAGTGTCTGGACCCAATGGCTCCCAGGTGGTTGGGCAAATCAAGATTGCCTCCATCCCCAATCCTCAGGGATTGGTGTCCGAAGGAGACAGTCTGTATGGCCTGTCCGCCAATTCGGGACGGCCCACGGTGACCACGCCAGGCCAAAACGGCACGGGGACCTTACTTTCGTCGGCGCTGAATCAAAGCGGTTCAAGTTTGGCTCAAAACATGGTCGATTTAGTGCAGGCCGAAACGGCGTATAGCGTGAACGCCAAGATGATTTCTGTGGATGCGCAAGTTCTTCAGTCGACGACTGACTTACAAGCTTGAGGGCGGCGAACTGTAAGCGCGATAGGCGTTCAACACGTCATTGACGTATTGCTGGGTTTGGGCGTACGGTGGAATGCCGCCATACTGGGTCACGGCCTCAGGCCCAGCATTATAGGCCGCCAACGCCAGCGACAGATTTTGGCCAAATTGGCTTAACAGACTTTTTAGATATTCCGCACCTCCTAGCGCATTTTGTTGCGTATTGTCGGGATTGACGCCCAAGCTTTGAGCGGTGGCGGGCATTAACTGCATCAAGCCGATGGCACCTGCCGAACTCACGGCGGTCGGATCCAGTCCGGATTCGACCGTGGCAATTGCTTTCAGCAAATTGGGTGAAAGTCCCGTGGCGGCGGCGGCGCTTTGAATGGCTGACTGTACCACGTTGGACGAGGGCGTTGACTCCGGCATTGAAGCGGGGCTCAAGGACGTGCTACTGGATCCGTTGGGCAGGGTCAGTCCCGCGGCGGACAGGAACAGGTTCTGAAAAGAGCTGTTAGTGGTTGTAGAGACAGGCGCTGACAAAGCAGACGCAAACAGTTCCTGGAATAGCGTGTTCAGCGCCAAGTATAAATAGGTGTCCATGTCATCGGCCTCCACCATCATTGTAATGGGAGTTGTACGGCTTGACGAACACTTAGTGGCACATTTCTGTACAGAGGGGTTCCGCAATGAAAAAAATGTTGCTTTTTGCCGTCATCTTTATCGTCGGGTTGGCTGTCGGGGCGGGCGGAATCATTTTTCTAGAACCATCCATGTTAAGTCACACCCCAGCTCCTGTCGTGTTGTCGGCCCCGTTTAACCCGAAAACAGCGGTTTCGGTTACCGAATCGGGGATCGAGAGCAATTTGGCTCAGACCGATCATTACATTAGTTTTGATTTGGAATTTCAGGTATCTCCCGCGGCGTTGACGTCAGCTGGCGGGAGCGCTTCGGGGGCAGCCGGAGGATCTGGCACCGGATCGGCTACGCTGGACGCCCAAATTCGCAATGAACTGATTGCCCTGGCGCGATCAACTTCTTACGCTGCGTTGACGAGTTCGGGCGGGTTGACGGTCTTTAAAGCGGAGGTTTCGGAGATCTTGCAAAGTATTTTTGGGCCGGGGCAAGTCCAAAACATTTACTTTTCCGACTTGTTGACGCAGTAGCAGCGAGATATCTTCAGACAGGAGGCATCATCGTGGGGCTCGTACGAGATCATCAAACGATTCGACCTTATGACTTTCAACGACCGCATCAGCTTAGCCGGGGTCAATTGGATGCGGTGACCTCGATAACGGCCACGTTTTGGCGTAGTGCGGCAAACTTTCTGTCAACATATTTGCGAACACCGGTGCAACTGCAGCAATTGACGGTGCAGCAGATTCCCTACGAGGAAATGATTGCGCAAATACGCGTACCAGCTGTGTTAGGACTTTTTCAGTCAGATCCTCTTCCCGGCTCCGCCTTGATTGAGTGTACTCCTGGAATCGCGGTGGCGATGATTGACCGCGCCCTCGGTGGGCAAGGGGCGGGTGTGGAGGCGGCCCGACGTCTATCCGAAATCGAGCAGACGATCGTACGGCGTATTTTTGATCGCGTCCTTGTCATATATGGGGAAATATGGAAGTCGCTCTTAGAACTCCAGCCCAAACTGGTGACCATGGAACATAATCCGGCGTTTGCGCAAATTGCCGGTGAAGGTGATCTGGTGTTAATATCCAAGCAGCAGGTGACCATCGACGCCAACCGCGGGCAGTTTATGTTGGTGTGGCCGTACATGAATATTGCGCCGCTAGCGGAGGCGGCCGTTCGGGCGCAACTGATTCGGGACGGATCGCTGGCCAATGTTGAACTGAAGCGGGAGGATATGCAGCGACACGTGGAGTCGGTATCAATTCAGGCATCCGTGCTTTTGGGCAAAACAGAACTGACCCTCGGAGAATTCGATCAATTGAAAGTTGGTGATGCCATCATCTTGAAAAACCGCTATGACCAGCCGCTTACCATGCGCCTGTCCACCCAGGATAAGTTTCTGGTATTGCCTGGAAGAGTGCGAGGCCAATTAGCTGTCCGTGTGATTTCGCGAAAGGGGGACGAATAACATGCCGAAAAAGGCCTCTCGCCTGACTGCCGAGGAAATACAGGCATTAGTCTCCGCGTCCGATGATGCGGATCCTGAACCCGATTTAAGCGTGGAAGTCAAAAAGGTGGAATTCGTCGAACTGGATGAGGCGGCCACGCATCCATCGGTTCCCGAATCCGTGGAATTTGTCTGGGATGTGCCGATGACCGTCGAAGCCATCTTGGGGACGACCGAATTGACGGTGAAAGAAGTGCTGGAAATTACGCCTGGCAGTTTAGTGGAATTGGAACGGGCTTATGGCGAGCCGGTCGACATTTTCCTCAATGGGCGGCTGGTGGCGCGTGGCGATGTGGTGATTATCGGGGATAATTTTGGCGTCAAAATCACGGAGATTTTGGTTTCGGGGGATGAGATGAGTTCGATGTCGTCGGCTCCGTGAATCGGTTTAACTGATCGGGCGAGATAGACTGCGCGGCTTCCTGATTTTGAGCGCGCGACTGAAGAATTTCTTCACGCATAATGCTCACGTTGCGTGGCGCTTCAATGCCAAGCTTGACCTGATCACCCTGAACCGAGAGCACAACCACGCGGATCGTGCCGTCTTCGATTAAAAGAGCTTCATTGACTTTACGGGTGAGTACCAGCATGCCGCGGCTCCTTGGACCCTGTGTCCTCTTGCATCGTCGGGACGAGGGGATATTGAATAGGATAGGGCAAGGATAGCACAAACTGACCGCCATGTCGGGAGTTCCGATTAAATACGAGGGGACTGCGTAGATTCATGCTGGGGACCTGGGAATGACCCAGGGTGCATAGGCACAGTACCGCCCACTCGCTGGGGTCACCCAACACCTCCGGGATTTCATTGCGTGGCAGTTGATATTCGGGAAATTTCAGCAAGGGGTCGATTGCCACAAAGGCTAAGGAGGGGGTGTGAATGGACTGCAAGTACAAAAACGGACTGTCCGGGCGATGAGGCAGTAACACAAATTGGGTTTCGCGCGGGAATCCCAAGATCTCGTAATCGACGGTCAGCACCTCGGCTTCGTCGATATTCATGGTGCCGTGAAAACGCGTCTTGATGGTGAACATGGGTGCCCTCTTTCTTCTAGGTGTTGATAAAGTTCAAAAGGGATAACGAAAGAATTTGGGAACCGCTTTGCAACGTCGCTTGATAAGCGGTTTGTTCCTGTGCCAATTGGGTCGTCACCTGAGCCATATTGGCGCCGGAGACGTCCGCGAGATTTTGAGAAATGTCGGTAGAGGCGTTGCCGAGTTGGGTCAGCGTATTTTGCACGCGTTGCAGAGAGCCGCCCACCAAAGCCTGAGCCGCGGTTAAATTGCTGAGATCGCTTTGCAGTGACGGCAACATGGCCTCCACCGCCTGTGGCCCCTGGGTAATGGCTTGCGCCAGCGAACCAAGGTCGTTATAGGCTTGGGCGAGATAGTTCTCGCCGGCCGGCTGACCCACGGACTCGTAGCCGGTGAGGTTCACGGTGACGTTGGTGTTGGCGCCGATTTCAAAATTTTGGGACTGGCCGTCCGTCGAGGTAGCCCATGTAACTGAGGCAGGATACTGGCCAGAAACACTCACCGCAATCGGTGGTGTGCTCGTGTTATAGCCATTGAAGATATACTGCCCTTCATATTGAGTGTCTAAAATTTGGCCTAAGTTGGCCTGTAACTCGCTGACCGACTTAGACAGCGCATTTAAGTCGGCCGCATTATTGGTGCTGCTGGAAGCTTGGGTGGCCGTTTGCAGCACATCGTCCCACAAATTAATCATATTGGTGAGGGCTCCATTGGTTTCGTTAAGCCACCCCTGGGCATTTTGCGCCGACGTCGTGTAGGTGTTGACCCGTGCTAACATATTGTTCAAGTTCAAGGTATTTTCCGCCGCGACCGGATTATCCGAGGGCAAGGTAAAACTTTCTCCGGTTGACTCTTCCTGCTGTAATTGGGTAATCTGAGACTCCTGGTTTTCGATGTTTTGCAACAGCGTGTTGGCAACGGTAATTGGTGTGACCTGCATACGAATGCTCCTTTCGCGACGATTAACTGACGGCCGATAACAGGCTTTGAACCACGGACTGTTGGGTCGTCACCAGTTTTGCAGCCGCTTCATAACTTTGTTCTTCTTGAATCATATTGATGGATTGTTGATTTAAATCAACGCCGGTGGCCGACTGTAAATCGTTGTTGAGGGATGTCAGCGTATTCTGGCTATCGGTCGCTAGATTATTGGCGTTTTGTCCGTCTAAGCCTACTTGGCCTACCAGCGATTGATAGTAGCCGGAGAGCGTCGTCGTGCTTGAACCGATGGTCATCACTTCATTGGTTAAGTTATTGTACATGGTTTCGGCGTTGCTGCCGTTTCCCGGCGAATTGGCACTGGACGACTGGGCAACGAGGTCAGGGGTGAGATTGGGGTTAACTGTGATCGTACCGGCGGTAATATTCGTCGTCGTCCCTGATTGCCCGTCCGTAAAGAATGGAATGCCTGTCGCAGTGGAACCGGACTGGGCGTAGCCCGACTCTTGTAAATTATTGACCGTATTGGCGATTTGTGCCGCCAGAGTGTCCAGACTTTGTCCATAACCGGTAAGATATCCAGCCGAAATGGGACCACCGGTACTGCCGCTAATGGTTTGCTGGTATAAAAGCGCCAAGTTTCCCGCTAAAGATCCTGAATGTACTTGAACCGGGGCACCGGAGTCGGCCCACACTGGTTGATCGGCCGTGAAAGTGTCGGTTCCCGCACTGTTGGGCACCCCGACCGTATTGATATTAATTTGGTAGGTTTGCTTGCCGGTCACCAGAGGGTGTGCGCCAATGTATACGTCGACAGAATCCGCTGGGCCGGATGTATAACTGATGTTGGTCAGTTTGCTCAGTTGCGTGAGCAACTGATTGCGTTGGTCAATCAACGCCAGAGGTTGCTGGCCAGAAGTGCTGACGGTTGCGATTTGCTGGTTCAATTGGGCAATTTGCGCTGAATATTGGTTAATCTGCTGGACTTGCGACGTGATGTTTTGATTGACGCTGCTTTCCTCCGATGACAGCGAAGAAGACATATTGTTTAATGTCGAGGCCAGGGTTTGACCGTCTTGTACGACGCTTTCGGCAGCGGATAGGCTGGTCGGGCTCTCCGACAACGCCAACCAACTCTGACTAAACTGGTTCATCATTTCGGCGAGGCCACCGCTTTGTGGTTCTTCAAAAATATTTTGCACTTGACTAATGCCTTGTTGTAGGGCGGTGGCGTACGCCACCGCACTGGTTTGGTTATTCACGCTGGTCGATAAAAAAGCGTTTGTCGCTTGGGTTACGGCGGTGGCGGTGACTCCATCGCCAATGATGGTGCTGGGCATGTCGGCACTGGGTGCAGGCGCGTTTTCAGTCAAGTCGACCGATTCGACGGCATAACCAGGCGTCGTCGCATTGGCCATATTATTGCCCGTGACTTCTAAGGCTAATTGCTGCGCTGCCAATGCTTGCGATGCAATGCCCAAGACATCAAATCCCATCTTGTCCCCCTCCTTCCCGCTTTACAAACCGAGATTTAGTCCCGGCCACTGAGTGTCGTTAATCCCCATTAAATGTCTTAAGTAATTAATGTAACCGATATTTTTTTCCAATAAATCCTTCAAATATTGTTCGCGATTGGCCCAACGAGTAATGTGAGTGCGCAGTTCAAATTTTTGCGCTTCGTTCAAGCCAGCCAATTCAATGGTACGGGTACTCAGTCGGTACATGGGGTCTATTTGCTCCTGCAAAATATGCATCAGCCGCTCGGGATCCCGTGCCAAGGTGGCTGAAATCTTCGCCTCGGTCAGTCGTTGCATTTCCTGCAAGTCCCGCATGACCTGGCTAAACAGTTTGTCGGACTCGCCAGCGGATTTCATAGCCACAAATCCAATAAGAGGCCACGAATGGCGTCGAGACGCCGCGCTAACAAGGTTGCTGGATGACCGGCGCGAATATCATTCAACAATTGCTCCAACGCCTGATTCACTTCTGCAATGTGCACCATCTGGCGAAATTGACCCTTTGGCGACCAATATGGGGCTGAACGAGCCGAATGTCGTTTGAGGGCGGCCTGCAACAAGCTTCGCACAATTGCCAAATACTGCTCAATGTGTGGGGTTGTGGGATTTTCCAGCACAAGCGATTCTTGCTGCGAAAGCGTGTCCCATAAAGTTTCGCGATTTAGAGCAGATGTCGTTGGCATACGGGACAAACCCGATACGTGACCGGACGGGATCGTATGCGAACGTACTGGCTCCGAAACCGTAGCATTAACTTTTATCGACACAACAAAACACCACCCCACAATATCATTGTACGTGGAATGGTGGTGAAGACTCGAACAATAGCGGCGAATTTTGCTAACCGGTTAACGTTTCATCCCGACGGTAAGATTGCCAAAACTTTTGCACGAGAACAATGTACTCATCGATTTCCTGGCTTATCTGGATGACGTCAGGATCGAGATTACCTCGTTGAGACGCTAGGATCCACAGACGATTTTTCAGACGCTTGATTTGGTCAATACGCTGACGATATTCGGCCATACTCGCGATTGCTGTCATGAACCGCTATCCCCTTGTTTCCAAAGTTAGCTCATTCTAACCTGAGCACGCTGCAAGCACAACATTTGGAAGAAAAGGGATTATCGACTAGTTTCGCGGAGAACTCCAGCGTTTAACCTGTCGTCGGACCCAATACGCCACAATCTCCGGGCTTGTGACACCGGAGCGCCGCGCCTCAGTGCGAAACTGATCGAATAGCGCGAAAACTTGTTCGCGAGCCGACTCGTGTTCTGGGGTGGCTTCAATCCGAAGTTGATAGCCACGTTCCGTCTTGTCGACAGCTAATTCATACCCTGCTAGTCGTGCTTTGCGTTCCATCATGGTGACCTCCTTGTTGGACGAGGGCGAGTATAAATTCTGTGTCTTCAGTTTATCATAGGACAAACAGAAAGTGTTCTGGGACAATTTTTGTCCCTTGACACCGTTTGGGTAGGCCGATATGATATCTAGTGTTCCTTACGTGGTTACATCGCGGGGTAGAGCAGCCAGGTAGCTCGTCGGGCTCATAACCCGGAGGTCGCAGGTTCAAATCCTGTCCCCGCAACCAACGGCGGCGTAGCTCAGTTGGTTAGAGCACACGGTTCATACCCGTGACGTCGGTGGTTCGAGTCCACCCGCCGCTACCAGTTTCATTCTAGGGCATGGGCCATTAGCTCAACTGGCAGAGCAGGGGACTCTTAATCCCAAGGTTGTAGGTTCGACCCCTACATGGCCCACCATCTGAAACCCGCACAGCAGTAGGCTGAGCGGGATTGTTGTTGGACGGGCAAGAGCCGGAAATCAGCCGCCATCCACACGAAAGAACAGAACGCCTCAAGACACGCCCATTCTCCCCGCGAAGTTCATGACCGTGGCCGGGGTGAATGGCCGTCAATCATCGACGCTTTTCATGACCCCTTTCCAAAAGCAGGTGAAGACAGACAATGAGCGCCTGAAAGCGATCATCCGAAAGGTTGCCCAGGAACGGATTGGCGTTCTGGGAGGCTGGCATGGCAGCAATTCATGATCTCATTGTCCAAATCTCTGGTGCAGGATGGAGGCGACGACGTCAAACTGTGCCGGTGCCGATTCCCGTACCAGAAACAACGGCGTGGATTTCTGTTGACCGACACGTTGCTGTCCTTGCTGGCGATGAGGGAAATCTGCGCCACGCGATGGACGATCGAAGTCTTTTTCAAAGAGATGCCACAACATTTGCGACTGGGACGGTGCCCATCCCGGGATTTTAATGCGCAATTGTCCACGTCGGGATCTGTGGCATCCTCGACATTGTCCTAACGCATTTCCGGCGGGTCAAGGCCTACGACGAATCCTTAGGCGCGCTGCTTGAGGGCATCGTAGCCGATTTGGTCGAGAAAAACTTGGCGCAACGATTGTGGGCGCTGTTCGAGGAACTACCCCAGGTGGTTATGACCTCGATCGCGGAGTCGGGCTCGGCAGATCTGGCGCACAATTTCAACGGTCGCCGGAATAAGCCGCACTCAAAGCTCTGTTTGCGGAGTTGTTCTGGGGCGATCAGTGACAAACTTTCAATAAGTCCGCATAAATCACCAAGATGGCATGAAGAAAAGTGACAATTCTCAACAGTTAGAGGATGGATCGACGTCTAAAAATAGCGTATCAATTAATAAGGTGAGAAACACAAGCACTAAGACGCGAAGATACCGTGTAGGAAAGCACTAGAGCAATACGAGGTCGAGACGTTGACAGAGACTGAAATTGAAATGCAAATATTGCTACGACATGGTCTCGGTAGGCCTATTAAACTAGGGGGGCGTTGTTGTGGACAAATCGGGAGGGTATCTGGGCCGAATTTCTAAAGGGCGTACTCGGTTAGCCATCCTCGGGTTGGGTGCGGCTTTATCCTTGATAGCGGTTGGTCCAGCCACGGTGTTTGCAGCGGGGTCGGTTTCTACTGCTGGCGGAACCGGCGGGACGACTGGGACCGGGCTAAGCGGTGCAAGCAGCGCTGCGCAACTGCCGGCTGCGTCCGTCTCCTGACGGACGCCGGCTTGCCTTGGATTTTTCAATGGAAATGGTCGGAATGAGGTGGTTGGCCTGCGTGACTCGATCGTATTCCAAGGCGAAACCCTTCGCCTGGTTTGGAAAACCTGCCAGGTCGGCTCCCCGGCCTTGCTGTTGGTGGACGCGGATGGATCCCCGTATGTCAAGGCGTCTGTGTGGATCGCGGACGCCGCGTTGCCCCCCGGTGAAATGGTCATCAAGGACTCCGATGAAAACGCCGGAATTTTCGACGACTTGGTCTCCGCAGGCGTTGTTGAAGCTACGGGCGATACTTGCGCAATGCGGATTGATCCGGTGCCCCGTGCTTCGGATTCGGCTTGGTCACGCGCGTGTCCCTGGCGACCCGTCGTGTTATACTGACGATATCGGATGATGGAGGGGAAAGGACGGAGTGTCCCATGAGCGATGCACCGCAGACGCCATCGGAGCCGAACCCGGTGATCGAGATGCCCTGGGTGCTCATCAGCAACCAAATTCAGCAGTTGAATGACAACATGAACCAGCGGTTTAACGACGAACGCATCCGCATGGATGACCGGTTTGCCGCTCAAGTGCGCAGCTTTGACGACCGGCTTGCCGCCCAAGCGCGTAGCTTCGACGACCGGCTTGCCGCCCAAGCGCGTAGCTTCGACGACCGGTTTGCCGGCATCGATCAGCGCCTGGATAAAATGGATCAGCGCCTGGATAAAATGGATCAGCGGATGGATCAGATGGATCAGCGCTTCGAGAAACTCGAACACCGCATGGACCAGCGTTTTGAGAGGCTCGAACACCGCCTCGAATTTCGCGTGAGTACGTGGCTGGCCATCATTCTCGCGGCTCTGACGCTCATTATCGGCGTGCTACTGGGCCATCCGGCCCACTGGTAGCTTTTATTCTCTGACCCGTCTTTCTCACTGCCCCCTGCTGGGGCGGTTTTTATTTCTTATTTTTCACGAAAAGAAGGACTGGTCATATCGCATTCTGGATGAGGCGGCGCTGCAGCCGACGGATGACGCGTCCTATCAGGCCGTGCGGCGCCCATCGATCATCCGGACGCGTTTCTTCACACGGATCTGTGACGGATTGTCCGACCGATCGCGACAGATCATCACACCCACATTCTGCGCACGCAAGAACGGGATCCGGAGTATGATTGGGCGGGCCATTTATTGGCGATTCCCCATGCGACCGGCTTGTACGTGCTTGTCTACGCCGAGAATCCGGACTGTCGTCGCATCTGGCGATCCTTGCCGGGTGTGTCCGACTATGGGTATCAAGACAGCACGGATCCCCCGGATGACATTTCCCCCGCGCGCTGGGCCGAGTTGCTCGGATCCTCCCACATTCCCGCGCAAGTCGGCCTGACCATTGATGTCTACAATCCTTTGATTGAGTGGGAGGATCGATTTTGGGCGGTCCAGGCATGGGCCATTCCCGATTATGCCCAGCGCGTCCGGCGTTAGGCTTTTCAGCACCTGGTCGCGGAACTGTGGGATCAGGCAGATCCATCCGAACGGGGATTTTGCACCGTGTTCCGCGCCGAACACTGGATCCACACGCCCGAGGAGGTGGGTGGATCCAGCCGCTCGTGTTTTGGCTAAGTCTATTTGGCATTAGTGACTTCAAGGGTTTCCGGGTTTTTGTTAAAATTAAACAGATTTCTTGGTGACAGTTCGATCGAAGGTCCCAAGAAAAATGGACAAGCTTCAGCCAGCAGACACTGGCCGAGACCCTGGAAAGTTGCGATCGCTCCTGCCTATCTTATGGCATTTTTGGCCGTCTTTCAAGGCGTATGAACAGAGTTGGCAAACCCCGGATTGGCCGACGATCACGTGTCCGAACAGGCATGGCGCGATACACGGTAGTGGTCGAGCGCGGCGACGGCGAATTTTTCGCCTATGTGCCTGCCTTGCCGGGCTGTACGAGTGTAGGCCAGACCCAGTGCCAAGCACTGGATAATGTGGTGGACGCGATCCACCTGACGCTGGGCTATCTCGCCGAACAGGGCATTCCCATGCTCGATTCAGTAGAAACGATTGCACAAGTCGAGATCGACTGATGCCGCCGCTTCCACGCCTCACTGCGCGCGAACTGTTGCAAAAACTGCATTGGTTGGGATTCGTTGACGTGCATTAGATTAGAATGGTAGCCATTTATTGATACGTCATTTCAGCGACCCACAGCGCTATGCCATTATCCCGATACACAGTCACGGAACAATACCTCCGGGCACCCTGAAACACATTTTGGACTCCGCCCAAGTTCCCATCGAAATGCTCGAAGAGGCCTAAACGTCACGCACCGTGCTGATTTCTGTGTGCTTGACGCGATCAAAAGGCACTTCAATCCAATACTAGCGCGTTATGGGGTCTCGCTAACAACATGCCGGTTTCTTGCGGTCGAATGGGATTATGGTGGGGATTGCTTTGGGCGACGTATTTCGCGGCGCAGAGGCCTCCGTTCAGGCCAGATTGGTCGTCGAGATTCTGTCACGTTTTCCGGCTATCCGACGTTCTATTGGGTAAAAGGGGCGGTATACGATGGCCACAAAATCGGAAATCATTCCTGTACACATAGTACGTGGGATGCACACACAGTCAACCAAACGAATACGGGAGTAGGCCCGCAATACTTTGTTCCCGGAAAATATCGCATGACTCCAGGCGAAATGACCGGCGCCTATCGAATCTCTGCGTAGGGGGGATCGGCTCATGCGTAGGGGAAGCACACATCGATCCTGGCACGCTGGCGTGGTCATGACAGGCATTGTGTGCGGAGGTTTGATTTTGGCGGGGTGTGGCGCGTCCGCGACCGCGAGCAACCTGGGGGTCCGGTCGGTGACACATCGGGCTGGCCTGCCTTTGCGGGCCAATCAAGTGGCGACTTTGATCGTCGTGGGAGTCCACGAGCACACACTAATCGGTCAACGCTTTTCTCCGCAACGGGCGACCGTTCGGATGCAGATTACCCCCCACACCACGATCTGGGATAATGGACACATGGTGTCGTATCACCAGTCACCGGGTGTGACTGCACACCAAACGGTACTCGTCCATTTCCAAACACGACCATCCGGGACGATCGTGCAGCAAATCTTTGGGCCCTGGCGTCAGGTTTCCGGCATCATCAAGATGGTTTCCCGAGCTCAGATCACGATTCAGGAAATGCGCTCTGGGGCGCATTCTCATCAGGCCAGCTCAACGGGTCCGATTCAGCAACTGCTTTGTAATCAGCCGGTTGCAGGTTCAAGTCCTGTCGCCAGCTCCAGCAAAAGTCAAGTCCCGCAAGCGGTTGCGGGTTTTTTGTTTGACAATTTCCATCCCCAAATGCTGTTCATCCCCACGACCATCCCCACGAGAGAAAATCTCGCTTTTTACGCAAGATTTCCGGCGCCGCGTGGCACGACAAGAAGCCCCAGTCCACGGCATCATTCCCCCGAGTGCATTAAATCTTCACCATCATCATCCACACGACGCGCGATATCCGAAGAACATCCGCTGGCACGACCAAGAAAAACGCCGCTCAGCCAGAGCATTACGAAATCGAAGCACGTCCGCCTGCAGCCGCCTCGATCACCACCCGGAGGGCCGCACGAACCTTGGGGGGCAACCGTCGCCAGGTGGCAACCAGCCATTCTTCTTCATCCGACTCGTCGTCACCCGACAGCAACGGTGGCACCCCCAGATCCGAGAGAATGGTTTGCGCCCACGGATCAAATTCGTCGGCGTATTCCGGGATATCCAGGGCGGACGCGCGTTCGGACCCTAACACGCACAGTAGCCAAACCCACGCGGCTTGGCGCACGTGGTCCGCTGCAAAGACAGCGGGCACAAACCGTGACCCGCGCCAGCGCTGGAGCGAGGGCATGATCCAGTGGGCGCCGGCACGCTCGGTGAAGCCTTCGACGCGCTGCACCAGCCGCTCCCCGGCCAGACAAGGCGCCTCCTCAGGCGCGATGAGCGCGCGGCGGACGTGCGGAGCGTCGGCCGCGGCGGGCGGCAACAGGACGCGGCAAAGACGGGCCGCCGCCTCCTCGGGGGATTTCACGATTCCCCGCTCGATCCGGGAGTAAAAGCTTTGATCGATGCCCGCCAGGCGGGACAACTCCGACTGCGACAACCCCTTCAACTCGCGCAGGACCAGCCAGGGGCGCAGTATCGTATCCATTTCACTCTCCTCCTTGATATCATAAATATCATAATTAGTACTAGACAATCAAGAAGTCCTAGTATATCATTAACCAGTGAGGAGTGGTTAGGACCATAAAGCGCGGGAGGGATAGACATGACGCCAACGATTCAGCAGCGGCGCTATTACTCCCCCAAGGAGATTAGTGCAATAACTGGGCTGTCTATGGCGACCATTTCGAGGCGGATCAAAGACGGTACGATCCCCGCAGTGCGCATCGGACGCCGGCTTTTGATCCCGGCATCTTGGGACCCTTTCCAAAAACAGATATAACGATAAAAAACACCGGGCCGGCTGGACCCCGGCCCGGACCCTCATAGGGAGATTTCTTTCTTGGTTGGTTACAACCCCTCATTGGGAAACCCGCATAGGAGGCGAGTTCAGTTATGTTACAACCCCTCATAGGGAACGATACTAATAAAATTATAACACAGACAAGCGGCGCCGGCGCAACCGATTTGGCGGGGGTGAGCCCGCGTGGGTAAGCTCACCCGAATTCACGCTCACGCGAACAAATGGGCGCCGGAACAAAAACTGCAAAGCCTGCAGCGCCATGCCGACGGACAGGCCACAGCCGCAGAGCCGGCGCTGTGGACCGATGAGTGGGCGCGCTGGTTTGTAGCACAAAATCTCCACCAACTAGTGCGAGCGGTCGGCGACGATCACCTCGTCGCGAACGACGCAACGGTGTGGGCGCGATGCTTAGCGGACGCGCTGGAGCTCGGCTGGTACCACGACGACCTGTACGGGCTCGCGAGTCGGAACGACCCGCTATTTGTGCCGGTGGATACCGGGAAACTGGTGGCAGATCTCAGCAACCAGCTCCGCGACCTCGGCGTCACCGTGGAAAAATCTGTCACTCGGGCGCAGGACCTGCAGACCGCGCTCCGGATGATTCTGCCGCGCCCCCTTGACGGCAACTGGATTGCGTGGGATCGGACGGCGTGGAATCTTCCCCGGGCTATTCCTTTCGCCAACGGGCTGCTCGACCTGGAGACGTTGCACCTGCGCTCATTGACCCGAGACGATCGCATCACGTGGCGGATCCCGTATCGGTGGATCGGCGGCCAGCCCCTCCCCGGTCCGGCGGTGCGGTTCTGGCTTCAGCATTTTCGGAACTTGTTTGGCGACGACGCAGAAGCGAAGCTCAAAACGCGGGCGTTACTGGTTCGGTCGGCGGTGGCGCTGGCACCGTGGATTAGGGGAGCCCAGTGGCAAAAAGCGCTCATGCTCATCGGCCCCGGACAGAACGGCAAAGGCACGTGGATTCGGCTGTGGCAGCGGATTTTGGGCCCCCTCATGCAATCCTTATCCTTGGCCGCATATGACGACGCTAATCGGTTTGGGTTGACAAACCTCCAACCCGATACGTTGGTGGCAGCCACGCCAGATATGGACGAAAACGCCCGATTACGCGGCACCGAGCGATGGAAAAAACTTACAGGTGATGATCCGATGGACTGGGAACGCAAACATCGCGACATCATTACGGTGCAGTTCCGAGCGCGCTTATGGCTGGCGGGCCCGGTGGTGCCCAAGGTGACCGATCGCAGCCACGGAATGTATCGGAGAATAAAGGATACGATCATACTGTTTGACCGAAAGCAGCCCGAGGATCCAGGCTATGAGGACGTGATGTCCGTACGGGAAAACATCGAAACGCTGCTGGTGCTCGCGGTGACCCCGTTACACCGCGTAGTGACGGGACAAGAGCCCATGCCGGTGCCGGCGTCGGCGGTCGCGGCGTTAGAGGAATATCGCCGGCAGATCGATCCGTGGAGACAGTGGATCGATCCGGACGATGGTTGGCTGATACTCGACCCGACCGGGTGGGTGGAGACCGACCGCCTCTATGTGGTGTATAAGCGCTGGTATCAGTACTGGACCGGTGAACGATTCCCAGAATACATGCCCCGACAAAAGTTCGGCCGCGTGCTCACGGAGCACCTTGGGATGCGGGTGGGGCGCGGAAGCGGAAGCGACAAGGGCTATCGCGGCGTGCGGATTCACCCCCATTGGGATCGGCGATTCGATGATTAGATTAGTATGGGCGCAACGGGTGGCCGAGTATCAAGCGAGCGGACTCAGCCAACCGCAGTGGGCGGCCGCCCAGGGGGTGCCGTTGCGGCGATGGAAGTATGGGCTGCACAAATTTCCCACCGCTGCCACGACGGACCCCGCGCCGGCGGCGCTGACCGTGCGGGTGAGGGCAGTGGCAATTGGCGTGGAGCGGGATTTCGATCCGCCGTGGATGCAGGCAATTATGCGGGCGCTGACGTCAGGATCCTCGGCCATCCCCAGCGCCCGGTGTCGCTCGCGGTGGGGGCCACCGATCTGCGACAATCCTTCGACAGTCGGGCCGCAGTGGTCCAGAGCCCGTGTCACGTGGACCCTTGCAGCGCGGCGCTCTTTGTGTTTTGCAACCGGGAGCGCAATAAACTGAAGATCCTCGAATGGGCGGATCCCGGCTTTTGGCTCCCCGACTTTCGGCTGGAGCGGGGGCGGGTGGCGTGGCCGATGACGGCCACGGCATCGCCCCCGGCGATCACCCTCCGTCAACTGCACTGGCTGCTCGACGGCTTGCCGCTGGAACAACCGACCGCGTATCGCCCCCTCCGGCATCGTCGGATTGTCTGAACAATAACATTTTCGGAAGGACCAGGGATGCCGGCCCTCGGTGTCGAATGATTCCTCTATGATGACACAGACCGCAAGCCCCCCGACGAAGGGGCCGCGGCAGTTGCCCGCTGAGCACAGCAGGTCGCGGCCCTCACCCTCCGCGTCCCATGGGATGAAGAGCCATGTCGGCTCGCGAAACATCGCCAATATGGCGCATCGCCGGCGCGCGCCGATGCCGCGCAGCTCCCGCGCTTTCATGAAGCGGAATCCGAGACCCGCTCGCCGGTGGACGCCCCGCAGGACACCCTCACCTATGGTGTTGGGCGCATGCGCGGCGGCATTTTGTGGAGGCCCTGCATACCTTGCCCGCCGTAGCCCGCGATGGGCCGAGTGCCATCCGGGACGGACTGGAGTTCTGCCACACGATCTTCCGGATCGAGCGGGAACTCCGGGACCTGACCCCCGCGGCCCGGCAGGCCGCGCGCCAGACCCGAAGTCGGCCGGTGCTCGCGCGGTTTGCGCGGTGGCTTCGGACCCAAAAACGGGTGACCTTGCCCCAGAGTCCGTGAGGCCAGGCGGTGACCTGTGGCCTCAATCAGTGGAAACCCCTGACGCGGTTTCTCGAGGACGGACGCCTGGAGGTCGACAACAACCGGAGCGAACGCGCCATCAAACCCTTGGTGACAGGCCGGAAGCACTGGCTCTTCGCGAACACGCCCCGGGGCGCCCAGACGAGTGCCATCGCGTGCAGTCTCATTCACACCGCGAAAGCACACGGCTGGGAACCCCGGGCCTCTCTCCCATCCCTCTTCGAGCCATGGCCGCCGCGCGATCTCGCGGATCCCGCCAGCGGGGCCGATTGCTTGCCCTGGTCGCCCACGCTGCCGGCTTATGTGAAAGCGCCGGGTCTAGGTGGGGAGTATTTTACGCTGACGGGTTGACGGACAGATTGCGGACAGTTCCGGACAGATTCGAGATCCCACGAAAGCCGCGCCACGCTTGGGCTCGGACAGACGGACAGATATTTGGGAGTTTTTTCGTGTAGCGGCGAGTTGGCCCCACATGGTGACTAAAGCGAATTGCGCGACGATTAGTAGGGGGAGCAGGAGGCCGAAGGCCGGAGGGGAGCGGCAGGTTGGACATTCCCATCTGGCGTCAAGGGGACACCATCCAGACCACGCTTTGGTACGAGGAGGATCAGCCAATCGCTGAAGGGCGCTTATCATCCGAGGAGGCCGCGGCATTGACGGCGCTACTAGTACCCGGTGTGGTGGTGGAACGATTGGCGTACGCATCCGATTGAAGCGCCGTTGAAGTACCAAGGAGTGATCGAACCCAATCTCCATGAAAGGAGGACGACGATGGACGCATGCTGCCGAGATTTTGCCGAAGCCTACGGCGTCTTTATTATCGATAACCCCGAATGGGAGCCGGATTACGACCCGACGCCACCGGAAGGGACTTCTCGGGATCAACTTCCGACGGCGTATGATGAGCCGCCCTCGGCGGGCCGCCGGTATGCACTCAGTGATGGCAAGACCTATATGCCGATGACGCGCTGTCCTTTCTGCGGTAAAAGCCATGCGCGCTATTCCCGCAGATACCAGGCCCGATTTTAGGGGTAAGACCGATGCGCTCCATTTGTTGTGACCCTTGGACTTACTTTAGGTTGCACGCTGGCAGTCGGTTAGTAGCGGGATAACACGACGAGAGGATGAGGCATGATGCAAGAGAGCGAGTCAACCACAAAGCCCGTGACATGTTGGCGGTATGCTCTGCCGTCCGTGCAGCACCAAGGCTGGGCGGTTGTGCACGCGGACTCCCACGGGTTCTTCGGCGTCGTCAGCGACTTCGGCAATTATGCGTTTAATTGGACGGCCTTTGGCGACAACTTTCGACGGTTCCTGCTGGAGATGGAAGATGACACGGACTATCTGTGCAGCAAACTCGGGAGCCGCACCTACTTTTCCCGCCGCGAGACGGCGCAAGCCTTCCGCGAACACATTCTCGACTATCGACGCAACGGCTATTACGACAAAGACACGGCGCAAGACCTCTGGCGCACAGTCAACGCGTTTGTAGCCGATGACCGTGAGGCGGAGTGGCTGGTCGACCACACGAGCGGGAAGCTGCCGGATGGCTGGGAGATGTTGCGGTATGACTATGACCCCCGGTTGCGGGGCTTTGCTCAGCATATCTGGCCACGATCCGCGCCGAGTTGGACGCGGAGAAGGCATCCGCCTAACGCTCCCCACGGCGTACCAACAACGACACATAGCGCAAGGTACGGGAACTATAGCCCGAAAGGACACAGATCATGCAGCTCATCAATAAGGCGATAACATGGGTGGACCGTATGTGGCACCGAGAGTCGGATGCCACGACCGTCAGCGCTCCAAGCCATAGACCGGCAAGAGACAAGCAGAACACCGACACGGTGACGGCCATTCGTCTCTATTATCAGGACTACTACATCCCGTGCTTACCGCCCCACCTGCCTCCTGATGACGCGCGCGCCGTCATCGAACAGCAGATTCTCGAAATGGAGCTGCCGGAATCGGTTGAACGGGAGATCATGCGGGAGATTCCGCAGTGGTTGGGTCTTGATAGGGAGGCGGCCCCTGTCGCGGAATGACAACCCCTTGGCAAGCCTGGGCTTTCACGCTGAGGATCTTCGCCCGCCTGTTCGTGTTGTTGGCCAGATGCCGTGTGGGCAGTTCCTGGCGCCGATGTCGTAAGCCTCATCTTGCGGCGTCCCGCCGCACGATTTGAGGGGTGTTCAGACTCCACGTTCCCCCGAGGACGCGAGAGGTCTGACATACTTCAAAGGAGGTTGTGACTGATGGCGATTGCCAACGCACCCGACAAAATCTTGGCCGATTTGATTAAGCGGTTTGTGCGGGCCTTAGACCAGGAGCGCACCAGTCGCTGGGATCAAATCGATGTGGCTGCTCGCATTGCCGAACAATTTGGGTATGTGGGTGTGCGCCGTTTGGTCGGTGAAGCCGGCTTGGATGCCCGTACCGTGCAGACGTACATCCGTGTGGGCCGCACCTTTCCCCGGACAGTGCGGGCCCAGTTTCCTACGTTGCTGTTTACGCACTATCGCGAAGCCTTGCAGAACGCGGCGCTCTTTACGTCCGGTCCCGGCACGGATCCCGTGTGGTGGGCTCAGCAGGCGTTTTACTTTGGCTGGAGCACCGGCGAACTGCGTCGCCAAGGCCGTTTGCAAATGCCCGTCAATGCGGACGCGGCGCCGGCCGCGGAAGACGTCGTGCATCGAGCCGTCCGGATGGCGATGGAAGGACGTCTGGAAGAGGGGAAGATCGAGGCCGCCCTCGCGCAGTACAATGCGTTGTATGCGCCCGTTACGGGCACCGTCCTCACGTTGTGCCGGGCATCGTATGTGCCGCCGGAAGCCGCTTCTTGACCGGAGCGGCCTTCGGTCCGCGGCTGACTAAGACTATTCCCTATCACGGCGTTTTCGGTCCCATCACTAATGGAAAGGATCTGTGTCTCATGCCTCATGATCCCGTCAATTGCCCCGATCACTACACGTTTGGCGGCATCGAAACGATCGACTATCTCAAGGCGAAGCTCTCCGCCGAGGAATTTGCCGGTTTTTGCTGAGGCAATCAAGGGACTCGCGACGCAACGTCCAGGCTGGGAACCCGACACGGCCTACTTCACATGCATCCTACGGCAAGCCGTTGTCGGAGAAACGGTTCAAGGAACTGTAGGGAGGCGACGGTGTGGTCCGCGAATTGAAGATTAGTTCCGAGGATTTCCAAGCTATCTTGGACGGCAACCTGGCCTACATACTGCAGCGCGAGGACGGCCGATGCTTTGAGGTAGGGGACGTGTTTCTGTTGCGGGAGTGGGTCGGCCGCGAATGGATACAGCGGTCGGTGGACGAAGGCCGAGCCAATATAGCCGATGTCTTACGCGCCATGAGAGGAGACGAGCCGGACTTCACCGGCCGCGCCTGCCGGGTCCGCGTCACCCACATCCTGCGTGATAGCCTGTGTCTTCGCTTTGGTGCCGTGGCTCTGTCGATTCGATTGGAGGGACAGTAATTGCAACCTTACTGCTCACAATGCGGGGCCCAAATGGAGCGATGCCGGAAGTGCGGGAGTTACTACTGTTACGATTGCACGCCGGAAGCCTGCTGGTAATCGGCGAAGAACTTGCACGAGGAGCTGACGGACCATGCGCGGGCTGATCATTCGGCAACCCTGGATTGACCTCATCTTGAATGGCAGGAAACGCTGGGAGATCCGTGGTCAAGCAACCACTATGCGCGGCCGGATCGCCCTGATTCAAAGCGGCAGCGGCCTGGTCGTGGGGACGGTCGATCTGGTCGATTGCCTGGCTCTGACACCCGACGACTACTACGAGGCGGAACCGTTTCACGGCATTCCGCAGCCTATCGACTGTCCATTGCCGTATCCCCGCATCTACGCCTGGGTTCTGGCACGGCCTCATCGGTTTGCTGTGCCCATTGCCTACCGGCACCCGCAAGGCGCGGTGATTTGGGTGAATTTGCCGCCGCTTGACGTTGAATGATGATGGCCTGAATGGTCCAGCAGTCGCTTACGGATTATGGCAACGGCAGCAGATCCAGCCATTGGCGGCGTTGCTGTTTGCGCGTCATGGTGTCCATGCGTCGGAGTAGCGCGCGCTTGAGCTTGTCCTTAGCGGATTGTTGCCTTGTCCGGAGTTATTCTAGTTGGCGGAGCTCTTTCTCGTCTTCCGTGTCCCACTCGCGATCGGTAATCTCCCATCCGAAGTCATCGAGCGCCCGGACCACGATTTGCAGTTCCTGGAATGTCAGTCGCATCTGGTTCAGACCTCCTTCACTCTTAATAGGGGCATGAGACCCGCAAACATTACAGCTGACACGTATTTTGTTCGGACTGTCCACTGGGTGATGGATCCCCATTGGTCTGAATAGAACATTGACTCGTCATCTTCACCAAGGAGGGGTGGTGCGTGTCTCAAACATCCGTCGTCACCGTCACACTATTGCCGCGATGGTTCCCGGGCCGCCGGCGATTCGTGGTATGGAACCATGGCTTCCCGCGCTTGTTGCAGGGACCCAACGTGCTGGCCCTGTTGGAAGGGATGACATTAGAGGAATTTCGCCTGGCCGGCGATCCCGAACCCGTCGTGCTGCCGTATCTGTCTCGTGTCCACCCTTTGCTCCAAGGCGAGCCGGTGCCGCCGCTTTTCGGACCGGGACAGGCGGTGACGATTCACCCAGATCCTCTGGATGATCAACTTGTTCGATGGATCTCCAGCACGGAAGACCAACAGGCGAACCGGCATATCTCTCTGACTCTGGAGTTTGCCGAGCCACCACAGGCAGCATTCATCGAACTGGTGTCGCTGACATTGCAAATTGCCGTCAACGGAGACCTTTCCACTACAGAAGGACGGACAAGGCTCCGTGCGCTTGTCGACGCCTATTAAGCCTGCTCCTGCCTCCCCATGGCTCCGCGTCCCGCGGACCTTTAATCGATGGCCAAAGGAGTGATGATCATGTCTTCTATCGACGAACAATTCGTGATGGTGGACGGCTCGCCCGCTTTACGCAAACTGGCTCAGGACACCGGTTATCGCTTGGCTTTGTGTCCGCGCATTCAGATTCTTACGATTCCCGATCAGTATCCCGATCTCAGCCATTTACAGCAAGACTATGCCGATGCGTCGGCCCCGGATCGCCGGCGTTATCAAGCCGAGGATCGCGCCCGGCTCGCCGCGTTTGGCACGACATGGCGGATGATCGGCATTCGGGCCGTGGCTACCGTGTATATCCCGCAAGGGCCCGACGCCTTTCAGCGGCTGGTAATTCCCTCGATGGGCTGCTTTGGCGTCGAGTCGGACAGCGGCCCTGCGTACCTGCGCCAGGTGGGCGGCGAGGAACTCGCCAATCTGCGGGGTGTTTTGGCGCTCTTGCACGTGCATGAGCCGGTCGATCAAATCGTGGAATGGGACGCGGTATTCCAGCAGGCCGTCTAACCTCCGAAAGGGGTGACTGTAGTGACCGATGTGGCGTTGTACGTCATTATTCACGTATCCGATGAATCGCCTACCGTGGAGACGATTACCGTCGAGCAACTGTGGACGGACCCTCGGCTTGCGGCGGGCGACGAGCGGGATATGCTCTCGGCCGTCCGGGCGTTGGACCGCCGCGGGGTGGCCCGTGACGCCGCCTCGCCGACTATTCTGGTGTTGGGATCGGCCGCAGAGTTTCGCCGTCAATTGGCCGCATGGTATTGGGACACACCGCTCCCTCCGGCGGCGCGCGATTCGGTGCAAGCCCTGCTGGGCTGGCAGCACCCGTTGGGAGATGATCCCGACAATGCGGGTTTGCGCGCATTATGGACGTATCTGGTCGAGGCCGGCGGTGTCGAGATCGTCGCCGGAATGGCTCCCGGCGATTTTGCCCGCTGGGTGGCATTCGGCGGATATCCTCGCGGGTTGACGCCACTGGATGCACAAGATCCAGTGCCTGAGGACAATGACGTCAATGTGGTGTGCGATATCCTGACCGACCGCTGTTTTGTGCTGGGGTGATCCGGAAGGGGGATTGTCCATGTGGTATCTGTCTGGCGCGATGTCGGGCTATACCGACCTGAACTTTCCGCTGTTTCACCGCGTGGCGGCTGCTTTTCGGGCCCATGGCGTGCCGATTCTCAATCCGGCTGAGCACGCACCCGCGGACACGGCCTGGGAGGTTGCGATGGCCGAGGACTTCGTGCTCTTGCAGGACGCCTGCGGCGTGATTCTCCTGCCGGAATTGTACAGGGGAAAAATAACTCCCCGCAAAGTGCGGGAAGAGCTACCGCTAGACCTGTCGGAAGGCCAGGCAGAAAACATAGAAGATTTTTCTGTTTCAAAACCAAATTGTATGACTTGTCATCAGTGATGACAAGTCATACAATCAGGGATGGGAGGTGGTTGTATGGCAAAGCAAGCCGTGACCATGCGGTTGGAGGCAACCGTGATTGACGATCTCAATTACTTAAATTATTTGATGCGGGCGAAGTCCACGGCCCAAGTGGTGTCCGAGGTGGTCACCTTAGCGGCCGGAGCGATTAAGGCCGTGGTGTCAGATGATCCGGAGTTGCTGGCGAATGGCGGGACCGTATTAAGCCGTGAAGAGCAAGACGCGTGGGCGACGGTGCGGCGTTGGTTGCAAGAGAGGGCGACGGGCACCGTCTAAACGCGACCCAAGACGTGATCCTTAGGGGGCCTTAGAGGCATTAACGGGCAGGAGGATACTTTAGCTATGTGTCTACGGCACACGGTTTTATCACTCACACCGAAGAAAAAAGCAGGAATATTGAACTAAAGGAAGAATCTTACACTAGAATTGTCGGTTTACAAATAAGCCACAAGGAGGGTCGGTGTAGTGCAAACTCTAGAAGACAGTGATTCAATAGAGAATAATCTATCGCCGTTGTCTGCGGATGAAATGAACTTAATTGGCGGATTCGCATGGCACCAAGTGATTGGCGGGAGCGTAGCGCTACTCGGTTGGGGAGCAAACATGGCTGCCAAGTATTTGCCTGATACGCCAGACTGGGTGGATAATGCGGGGGATGTTCTCACGGGACTCGGTATAGCCATCGCCTTATTTTAAGTTAACCGTATGCAAGCGGGCTACCAGTAGCCTGTTGGGTAGCCCGCTTATTTATGCGAGAAAGCCGGAATCGAGGCGAATGTCATCGATGCGTTTACTTAACGGAATTTCTGAGGGCCTCATGGTGAGTGGATTGCTTGGCGTAGGTGCACAATTCTTCTGGGGAGCCTCTAGTGTCAGTCTCTGGCTTTTCGCAGGATATTGTTTACTATGGATTGTCGCGACCGTCTATGATAACGAGGCACTTGCGAAGATTTTTAATCGTAACCCTGCATTACCCGCCAAGTTCCACCCGAGTCTCGTATCACAAATTCTCGAACGAAATCCTGAGTCATGGTCGGAGCCGCGGGCATCGATTGCCGAAGCGTGCCAAATTCTTAAACGACGCATGCGATTTTCCATCCGTGCTTTAGCGTTTATGGTGATCGGATTGGTCATTGTCGCTAAAGGTACGGATGTGTCTTTTGATTTGTGGTTAAGCTGGTTACCGATTGTCCAAGGCATCGTGGGCGCGGCGCTGGGAATCGGTTACGGATTCTGGATCGAACATCGTGTATCAAAAGTTCAAAGTATGCTTTCTTAGCAGACCGTCGAGACCATGGAGATCGCACAATGAAACGTTTCCCATATCCGTTTCGCTTTCAACTGGCTACGAACGATTGCGCTCCTGCCTGCGTGATGGCTATTGGAGATTACCACGGTGTTGCCGTGAACATTCATCAACTACGAGATGCTCTGCTGGCTGACAATGCCGCCGGCACGGCTATTAGCAATTTCCAACGACTGTCTACATGGTTTGATGTGCAGTTAGGTCGAACAGATCAGAACAAGCCTGATCTAGTTACTACCCCATATATTGCCTACTGGCCCGAGCAATCCCACTACGTCGTCGTCTGGCGAGTTACCGCCAGCACGGTAATCTTGGGAGATCCAGCGGTCGGAGTGGTTCGGATGTCCCGTCGGGATTTCAGTCAATCCTGGAACGGAATCGTCATCGTATTACGACCCGGTGATTCATCGGATCCATCTTTTGTTAGGCAACCCCAGCATCTAGGAAGCTTAATACTTCGTTTATTTCGTCCACAGTGGTATCGGCTGGCGCTACTCGCAATTCCCGCTACGGCTCTCGGCATCCTCAACGCTGTGTTCGCCGTCGCTTTTCCTTATTTTCTGCAAAACCTCGCGGAATTGGTTCGCTTTACGCTCGCGTTCGTGGCGATTTCCCTAATGCTATCGGTCGTAACCAGTGGGCTGACGGCCTTCGTGAAGCGGCGGATGGCATTGGATATCGTTCGCGATTTAGTTCCCACTTTGCAGTATCTGTCCCCGCAATTTTATACGGTTGGCGATGCCTACACGCGATTTCAGGACGTGCAACATGTTGTGGATGCATTTACCGGATTAGCCCGCGACCTCCCCTATGCGCTTATGATCTGGATCGGAGCACTATGGTATTTGACAGAGCGGGCTTCTACTGTGGCCGCAGTAATGCTCGGGCTCCTGGTTGCCATCATCGTCTGCCTGTCCCCCTTTGTTCGTCGTGTTCGCAACTATTTTTACCTCATTCGGCTACGCACGGCGAATCTCAACAACTTATTGGTTCATTCATGGGGCGGTCGCCTAGACACCATCTATACTCCCTGGCAAGAATTGGTGACTACCACGTTCCGTCAAGCCCTCTGGAACATCCCAATCACGACCGTAATGCAACAGACCTCATCCTTGGGCATTGTGGCTGTAGGATTTTTCGCTGGACTACACTCCCACCGATTTGGAATGGCTCCATTGTTAAGCCTCATTTTTTTAGTCAACTATATGATCGGAGCCACCTATGCACTTTACCAAAAATA
>PXYV01000060.1 GCA_003023745.1 Sulfobacillus acidophilus
TTGAGCCGCTTCATGAATACTTACCAATTTACGATCCATCTCCAGATCTTACATCATTAGATAAGTGTATACAATATTTAAGGAAACTGTTCGAACCCTCTACTCACTCAAAGGCCGAACCTTGCTGTTACGGTTCCTCACCGTAGACATTCCTGTATGGCCAAGCTGCTAAAATTCAACTGGCTCTATGCATCGGGCGCCTCGGTCCCCGTGCCTGATATTCCTTCATTTAAGAGCTAATCTTTACCCATAGGGGGAAATGTCCTGCCAGAATGAGGCGAACGGCGGCGTATAGGAACCCGTCATGCGGATTAATGGATAGGGGAGCGCTTTATCGGAATCGTTACAACTTGGGGCCACGCGGTTTATTTAGGAGCACCCCAAAGACCCGCCGCGGCACGCGACGGGTGATGCCAAAGACAGCACGTTAAGAAGCATTCTGTGAACCCGCGTCCCACCAACAGAGCCACGGCAATTGGCGATATCCCCGCCACCAGGCTTTCACACCGGGCTCGCCGTCGCTTGTACGGCCACGAAACCCGCCGAGTTTGGCCATGGCCCGGACCGCGTCGCGGAGCGTCTAGGGTTGCCCGGCCGGATCAGCTTTGGGGTGGTGGCGAGACGCTCCAAGACGGAGATTTCGGCGGGAGAGAACGCCACCGTCTGCGACTGCGCCGGATCGATCCGCGCCTGGTCGGTGATCCACAAGAGCCGCCAGGCACAACGGAATACCGCGTGATCGCGCGCTCCAGTTGCTCACGCTTTTCTCATTGGAGGTCTTCGACGTGACTCCCGCCGGTTTTCCACGTCAAATGCCAGCGTTCAATCCGCCACCGATCGCGATAGCGGGTCACGATCCGCTCGGCGTCTTCTGCCGTGATCGCCGCCAGCATGGTGGCGGGGTGATGCGTGCAATTCAAAGAGGTCGTATCCTAGGCTATCAGGACGATGGGGTCCGCAGCACACCGTTCCCACGTGGACGCTGGATGGGGTTCCAGCAATTTCGCCGGCGTGATCTTCGGATTATCGAAGAATCGATAGCCGACTTTTAGACAGGCCCAATCACCGTCAGATACACTGGCCAGCGAGCGATCCGGGTGGGCGGCACAATCACTCGCAAGACGTCATGCCCGCGCGTCCCCTGATGAGGCGAGACCCCATGCGCGAAACACCCACGGGTCGATCGATTGTCTGAATTGATTCACGGCGACTACCATCTCTTAGCGATTCGACCCGTCATCGCCAATCCCTTTACTTAGGAACCCTCCGATCAATTTTTTGCCGATGAGAGCAACAGCCCACGAATGATCACCCCGGACAAATTTGGTGCAGAAGCTACCAAAACTTATGGGTAAAGATTAGATTTAAGAGAGGGGCGTTACCGACCCTGTTGGTCATCGGCGCGTAATCGTGCGATTTCTCGCAAAAGAATGATATATTATGATGAGGGGATCGTTGCTCATGGAAGTTTGTCCTGGGGTCTATGCATTAGATTGTACCGTCCGCAGCTATGCCTATTTAGTTGTCAATCAGCCCGCATTTTTAATTGATACTTCAATGCCAGGAAACCACGAGAAAATTCTTTCCGAAATTAAGTCTCTGGGCGTGGATCCTCAGTCTATCGGCCATATTCTCCTCACCCATCACGATGTTGATCATGTTGGCAACGCCGCGGCGTTAAAAGAGGCAACTGGGGCGAAACTCTGGGCATCGGCAGTCGACCTCCCCTATATTGAGGCCAAAGAACCGCGACCCGGGTTGAAGCGGTTTGTGGCCAGGATCATTAAAACCACACCTCCGATGATTGATGCAACGTTCGATAACGACAAAATCCCAGTGCCAGTTGAGGTGATCAAGACGCCTGGCCACACCCCCGGTCATGTGGTCTTCCTATACCGCGATATTTTATTTGCTGGCGACATGGTCATGACACGTCGCGGACAACTGCGGTTGTCACCAGCTCTGATGACCTGGAATTTGCCCCAGGCCCGCGCCTCGGTTCGAAGTGTGGCTGAACGTTCTTTCACTTGGATTTGTCCCGCACACGGTCATCCTATTCATCGCGACCAACAGTGGGACTCTATCGTAGCATCGACCCTGTGAGAAGAAACGCACACAATGCAAGGTCCCGTGACAAAATCCTGGAATGGCACCGTTCTCTTGCATTGTCACGTTCCCGCACGTCATGATCGCGATGCGAAATACTATTGGGTTCAGCGCCAATGCCCGAGCGCGCAGGCTGCAGGCCCCTAATAAGTGCCACCGGACCGTCAGCATGCGCGGCGACCGAATTGGAAAGATTCGGCCCACGATCGGTCGGGAGGACGCAAACACGCCATGGCTCGGTGAGTCAGAAAAGCGGACAATACTCGCCCTGGAATGGGATCCATCTCGCCGCTGATGCCGTTCTTTCGGGCCACCGCCAGACTCCAGCTGATTGCCGGGCCGACCGGTGGATAGGAAGAAAATCCGCGCAGCACGCGAGCCACGCCGCATGATCTGACCACCCCCGGAGTGCTGGCACCATCCCGTCCCCGGCCGGCTGCCATGACGGCATTGCACCCAACCCTAAAATAAGGTCGCGTTCGTCACTGCGAACCCTGAAGGCCGGTTCACTCGACCTCATAACGCATACCGGCACGGGATACGCCGGATTGGCGCGATAATGGGTGCCCATCTCGATTTTTTGGCTCGACGACTTAAACAATACCGGATATAATACATCACAACGCATATTTATTCACTCGGAGGGTGCAGTTCATGCGGCGGGTCATCAAAATTGGAACATCCACAACCCTAACAACGGACGGACACATCGATCAAGCCCGCCTCGCGAGGATTGCCCAGGGAGTGAACCAATTAATAGCAGGCGGGGAACAAATCGCATTGGTAACATCCGGCGCGGTGGGGATTGGACGTGGCCTTGTTTCTTACACCCAGACGAATACTGCCGGCGAGGCCATGCGCGGTGCGTTAGCCGCCATCGGGCAAATCGAGCTGGTCAAGGCCTACCAATTGGCGTTTAGCCCGATTTCGGTCGCTCAAATTTTGGTAGACCACGGTCATGTCTCCGACTCGTCGGCGGCCATGGCGTTGCAAACCGCCTTACACCACCTCTGGAAGCTGGAAAGCGTACCCCTCATCAATGAAAATGACGCACTGAGCGGCGCTAGTCGGCGTATAGGCGACAATGACACCCTGGCTGCATTGGTGGCCGGCCTGATGAAAGCCGATCAGCTTATCATTCTCTCAGACATCGACGGCCTGTATACTGATAACCCCACGACAAACCCTGATGCAATTCGCGTGGCGGTCTTACCGCGAGTCTCGCTCGAACACTTTGGCCAATTCGGCGATGGCGAGCCGGGACCTTGGGGTTCGGGCGGAATCGTTTCTAAACTGCGTGCGGCCCACATTGCCCAAGGTTTTGGCATTGAAACCCTTCTGGCCGCGGGGCATGATGATACCGTGTGGGAGTGCTTGCGCACACGCCGCTACGACAACTTTACTCGTTTTGCCGCACATAAGGAGGCGTAGCATGCTAACGGAGTTTTTAACAGCTGGCCGCCGGGCGCAGCGATCCCTGTCCCAAGTCAGTGCGGCGGACCGCGATCAGTTACTCATACACATGGCAATTCTGGTCGAGTCGCATCAAGACCGGATTCTGGAAGCTAACCGTATAGATTTAACTACGGCAACGCAAAGCGGTCTGGACGACGCGCGGCTAGCGCGGCTTGCCCTGTCACCCACCAAGCTTCAAGCACTTGCCCAAGGGTTGCGAACCGTAGCGCAATTGCCCGATCCGCTTGGTCGTGGAACCCGCTGGACCCTTCCAAATGGGCTTGCGCTTGAACAAGTGCGGGTACCGATGGGAGTCATCGGCCTCATTTATGAGAGCCGCCCGGGGGTTACCATTGAAGCAACGTCGCTGGCCCTGAAAAGCGGGAATGCGATCATCCTGCGCGGCGGCCGCGAGGCGCAACAAAGCAACCAAGCTTTGGCGAGCCTGTGGCATCAAGCTTTACAGCATGTCGGCATTCCTTCAGAGGCCGTCCAATTACTCACAGACCCCGACCGCAACCTCGCCCTTCAGTTGATGCATCTGCAAGGGCTGGATTTGCTGATCCCGCGCGGAGGATCGTCATTGATTCGTACCGTGGTCGATGAAGCGACCGTGCCAGTAATCGAAACTGGGATTGGCAATTGCCATCTTTACGTGGACCGTCAGGCCAATCTCGAGATGGCGGTCAAAATTTTATTGGACGGGAAGATAGGCAATCCTGCCGTGTGTAACGCGTTGGAAACGGTCTTAATTCATCGCGACATCAAAGATGCCTTCATTCCTCAGGCGGTGAAAACCTTAGAACCTTACGGAGTGACGTGGCACGGTGACGCCGAAGTCACGAATCTGGTTGCCCAGGCTGTTTTAGCGACAGAAAGCGACTGGGCCGAAGAATATCTGGGATTACATTTGGCCGCCCGTGTCGTCGCCGACTTCGACGAAGCATTGGAACATATTAGCCGGTATGGCAGTGGCCACTCTGAAGCCATCGTGACTGACCACTATCCGACCGGTCAGCAATTTCTTAAAAGCGTGGATGCCGCCGTCGTGTACTGGAATGCCTCAACCCGTTTTTCCGATGGCCACGAGTTTGGTTTGGGCGCAGAGGTGGGGATTTCCACCCAGAAGCTTCATGCCCGAGGGCCTATGGGGTTGGAAGCCCTGACGACATGGAAAACGGTTGCATACGGCGATGGCCAAACACGAGACTTTTGAGCACGTCGACAATCCATGACTGTCCCCAACCCTTTGACGGGTGAGGCCTGCGCCTGTCGAGGAAGGAAACGGACGAGGCGCTTTGCAGCAGCTCTGCCCCGGGCGTAGCGTGAATCACATTTTCAGCTTCAAAGCAATTGAGAGGATGCCTGGCAAAGGTGATTCGCGAAAAGAGGAAATTGTCGTCTTGTAGCGGAATGTACCACGCATGAGAGTCTAAATTCCGTCCGAGCGGAGGATTGCATGTGCAGGCACGATCTCCCCAGGAGCATCCGACATGGGTTAGTTTTATCCGTCCGAGTCTTGTCGAGGCGACACGTGTAGTCAGTCAGTTTACTGGATTAACGCTCCAATTTGTCGATGTTGCCGTGAAATCCGACCTATCCCAATGTGACGTCTCTCTCAACAATCAGGACAGCGCCATTAAAATCGGAGTCCGTGGGCCACGCCCGGCCGAAGCGGTCCTCTGGTTTCCGCGTTCCCTGGCTGAAATTCTCGTGCAAGCCCTAGTTCAACAGCCCCTGGATTGGCCACTCACAGGCATGGCCCAGTCGGCTTTGCTGGAATTGGCCAACGTCGGGTTTACAGCCTTTATCAACGTCATTGCCGACGTATTGCACGCGTCTTGGACAGTAACTGCGCCACGCCTCTTAACTTTGGACCAAAAACGCCGCTGGTTGCAAAATATCCGCGAGCAACAAAACGCCATGACTCTTATTACGACCTGGCGCGTCAATGAGATAACCTTCCCTCCTTTGATCATGGTCTGGACGGCTCCCGACGGTGCTTTACCCCGATCCTCTGATGACGCGTCCCTGAATCAGTGGGTACAACCTGAACGATGGAAACAAATACTGGATGCCAACACCTGGTATCCGCTGGCACTGCGGTGGGCGCGCACCTGGGCCGATCGCTTCACCGAACAGCACTGGGAGCAGATCGTCGTCCAAACCATCCCATTTTCTGTGGCTAGCTTCTGGCAAGTGAAAAACCCGAACTATACGGCGGAGTTGTTGGCTGCCAAAGGCTATCGACTGATGCCTGGGGCGCGCGTGTCCATCCGCGATGCCCACCAAAATCTTATTGCGGCGGCATACCATTGGCGCCGTTCCGTAACATATCCCGACACTCAGGTCTTTTCGCTTATGCGCTATCTGACTGACGCAACCCATGTCCTCGCCATCCCGCTCACGTCACCCGATGGTGTCATTGGCGTGTTGACCGTTGGAGAAGTCCAAGTCCGGAACTGGTCGGATGGACTCGCCTCCGCCATCGAAGCGCTTGGCCCCCTGCTCGCACAGGCTCTCGAGCAACACATTCGCTTAGACCAATTGGAGCGCCATGCGGCACTGTTTCGCTGGATGAGCCACGTCGTTGAATCGGTCTGGGATCCGGCCACCGACCATCACGACCGGGGCGAACAGATTGGGCCTCCTTCCGCTTTACTGCGGACATGGCGCCGTGAATGGCCTCATTTGGCCGGAATCCGCGGAGGCCTTTGGCTTTTTTGGGACGAGGCGCTCAAGCGGTGGCGAATTCACGACGCCTGGGGCCCGTGGACATTTCGAACGCCAGAACTATACAACAGCTGGTGGCCTAAGCTTCGTGTATGGTTGCAGGCAGAGCCGGATGATTGCAGACGTCGAGGCTGGCGCGATCCACCCCACCCTGCCGCGTTAGGGAATCAACGCGTCTATTGGTACCCCATCTGGGAAGGCGACCATTTAATCGGAGGTGGAGCTTTCTGGATACCAGACAACCTCGACCACGATGCGGGGGCGCTAGAGTCCTTGCTCGATGTGGTCGGCATGGCCGTCATTGCGATCCGACGCCAACGCCAGTTGGTTCTCCAATCGCAGCAGGACCCCTTGACCGACATGTTAAACCGGCGCGGTCTCGAACAAGTTGTCGAAAATATGCTAAAAATGCCTGCCTTCAATCCTGCTGTCTTTTGTCTGGTGGACCTGGACCGCTTCAAGCCCGTCAACGACACGTTTGGACACGCGGTCGGCGATCAGTTGCTGGTCGATTGGTCCCATTTTGTTCGAACCTCGTTGCGTTCAAACGACTGGATAGGGCGAATCGGAGGTGACGAATTCGTGTGGGTTCTGACTCAGTCTTCGTGGTCGCAGGCCGTGCAAGATCGCTTACGGCTTCTCATTGAGAAGAGCCCCTTATCCGACTATGGCGCCAGTGCAACCGTAGGCGTCGTCGAAATCCCCCGCGAGGCATCATCCTATCGCGAAGCGTATCGGCTTGCCGACACTCGCCTTTATCTCGGCAAACGGCAGGGCCGAGGCCGCATTGTCGGTCCCGACGGCGTGGTCGTCATTTTAGATGCTTGACCGATCGGTCTCGGGTTGTGAGGACAGGTTCATACACGGTCCACAAACACGGCCAATCCTGCCTTCCTCATCATAAGACGCTGGTTGCCAGGCGAATCTTTGACTTCGATCATCGATGCGGGACGGCTCGAACGACTGGTTCTCAATCTTTTGCTTGGGAACCGCCATACCGCCAACAGCTCCTTGCCATCGCGCTCCATTTTCGTTTCCCGTGATTTATTCGACGGCCTCGTGAAATTTGGTACAATACTTGCGTTGATCAAATTATTGCGTGGAGGTTGTCGCGGTCAACTACCCCGGCCTGAAGGCCGGAGCTTGAAAAAGCTCCTGAGTTGAGCAGCCTTGGCCCTGCGGATGTGGGGCTCCGTTCGGTCGGACATGACACCCTTGGATGCTTCTCCAGTCTAAGGCCCTGTCGCCCGTCATTAAACGCCAGCTAGGGGTAGTGCGAGCCGTGTGGCGGGCCGGACAAGCCGTCTGAACCTTGGCGAGGAGAGATTTTCGCAAGAAAACGTCACCAGCCCCGTAAGGGGGAGAAAGAAGGACCGCATGGTTTTTGTGCTCGATAAGCATCAGAAACCGCTGATGCCCTGCTCGGAAAAACGAGCCCGGTTACTGTTGGAACGGGGACGCGCCCGCGTGGTCAAAATCGCTCCGTTCACGATTCGCCTCGTGGATCGTCGTCAAGAAGATTCGGTGTTGCAAGGTCTTCGCCTAAAACTGGACCCGGGGTCGAAGACGACGGGTGTGGCCATCGCCCTCGACGGAGCGCATGGCACGAAAGTCGTCTTTTTGGGGGAGATCGTCCATAAAGTGGGCATCAAAGCCAAGTTGGATGCCCGCCGCGCATTGCGTCGAGGACGTCGGCATCGAAAAACCCGCTATCGGAAGCCCCGGTTTCAGAATCGGGCGCGGAAGGACGGGTGGTTGCCCCCGTCATTGGTAGCCCGCATCAACCAAACACTCCATGCCCTGACGAAGATTCGGACGCACGCACCGATCACGGATCTCAGCGTGGAACATGTCCGCTTCGACACGCAGAAGCTTGACAACCCGGAAATCTCGGGCGTGGAGTATCAGCAGGGCACCCTCCTGGGCTACGAAGTGCGGGAGTATCTGTTGGAGAAATGGGGCCGGACCTGCGTGTACTGTGGTGCCACCGATGTCCCGTTACAGGTGGAACACATCATTCCCAAGCTCCGGGGCGGCAGTGATCGGATCAGCAACCTGACTATCGCCTGCGAACCCTGCAACCTTCAGAAGGGGCAGCAGACCGCGGCGGAATTCGGCCATCCGGACATCCAAGCCCAAGCTCGGAAGCCGCTCAAGGATGCGGCTTTCATGAACGCCACGCGGTGGCGATTGTACGCACAACTCCAGGCCACGGGGGTGCCGGTGGAAGGCGGCTCGGGTGGTCGGACCAAAAAGCAACGGATCGCGCACGGCTTGCCCAAGGAGCACTACTACGATGCGCTCTGTGTTGGCGAAAGCACGCCCGAACGGTTCACGAGCTTTCCTGCGTCTGTGCAGGTGTGGACCGCCAAAGGGCGGGGAATGCGACAAATTTGTCGTACCGACAAGCAGGGATTTCCGATCCGTCACGTGTCTAGGCACAAACACCATTTTGGATTTCAGACCGGGGATCTCGTGCAAGCCGTGATCCCTCACGGGAAATATACGGGCACCTGGACCGGTCGGGCGACCGTGAAAGTGAGTGGGCAGATCCGCATTGTCACGAGCATCGGCGTCCATCCCACAACCTCGTATCGCTATTGTCGAGTGCTACAGCGCGGCAATGGCTGGGTCTATACCCAAAAACCTTTGAATCCAGAAAGGAGGCAGGCGGCTGCCTCCCCGGCCTGAAGGCCGGGGTCACTGCCGCCGAATTGTGATGAATCTGTCACAGCCTATTGCACAAGTGTCCAGCTTACAAGTGCCTGTTCCACTGCCCGTTCACTATACCAATTGTTACGTCATCGATACCCAAGACGGATATGTCATTGTCGATACAGGCATGAATACCAAAGCCGCGAAAGAGGCCTGGGAGGAATTCATCCAGCACAGCCGGCTCGATCATGAACCTGTCCGCTTGTTATTTGTAACGCATTTTCATCCTGACCATTTGGGGCTGGCTCAGTGGCTGTCCGAGCGCTTAGATTGTCCCGTAACCATGATGCAGGGGGAAGCCGAGTTTTCCGCAACGTTTCGACATCCTGAACAAGCGTCAAGCCAACATGCACAGATGCACGACTTCTATCGCGCGCACAGTGTACCAGACCTCATTATTAGCAATTGGCTCGCTTTAGACGGGGCCTTTCGAGACACCATGACTGTTCCATCGGCATTTGAGGTGGTGACCAATGGCGAGACAAGAACCATCGGCGCCCTTGACCTAACGTTCGTAGAACAAAGAGGACATACTGCCCATCAAGGGTTAATCTATCTTTCCCAACCCAATGTGCTCCTGACGGGGGACCAGGTATTGCCCCGCATCACGCCCAATGTCAGCCTGTGGCCGTCGGGCCCGACCAATCCCTTGGCCGACTATCTGTCGTCATTGCACCAGCTTTTAGACCTACCCCACCCGATTGGGTTACCCGCTCACGAGGCGACCATTGATGATGTCAACGCCCGCGTGATGGAAATACTGGCTCATCACGAACGACGCAACCAAAAGCTCATCGAATTTTTGCAAGACGGTCCCGCCACAGCCTACGATTTAACCCGGCGTCTATTCACCCGCCCGCTCGACGATTACCAATTGCAGTTCGCCATCGGCGAAACGCTGGCTCACTTGGAATTTCTTCGAGTGCAACAGCGCATCGCAACCCGGCGTTCCACAGGACCCATCGTCTATGAAATCGCCTGACACCCGCGCGGTGCTCCGCCATCGTCCTTGGATCACCTTCGACCTGGATCATACGTTAATCGACAGCCCGTATTGGCACTTGCACTTTCTCCCCTGGCTAGAGCAAGAAAGCGGTCGTCAATCAACAGATATGGATACGTTGTGGCACTGCTTCCAACGCGAAGCAAACAGGGCCTGGCGAGCCGGACGCTGGGTCGATGCATTCGATTGGCCCGCCCTGGCCGAGTCGCTCGGGCTTTCCCGCATGCCGGCTGTCCAACAACCTAATCCCACCGTCATCCGATCGCTCGTCCTGCCAGGCGTGGAGAAAATGCTGTGGACCCTTCGCCGCTATCCGATCCGGCTTGGGCTGGTAACAAATGGTTTTAGCGCATTTCAGGAGCCGTTTCTGAGGGCTTTGGGATGGGACTATGTGTTTGATGCGATCATTACCCCCGACCGCACCGGAACGGCCAAACCCAATCCTGCCATCATGGCCGCAGTTCATCCCGGGCTCGTGCACATTGGCGATCGCCTAAGCCATGACGTCTTGGTGGCAACGCGTTCCCACCGCGGATCCATTCATCTCGCCACCGGGCTTCCCGAAACGGACTATATCGATCCCCTCTCGCCGGCAATGATTGCTCCAGATTTTTCCGCCGCTAATCTCCAGGAAGTATTTGCCCTCATAACCCGGCTTTTGTGGACATAAGAGTCTTCAATGGATAATTTTTTGCGAACCGTAACCCTTTGGTAACAATTGTGGGGTTTAATAAAGGCAGAAAAGGTGCCAAAGGACGTGAGGGTCATGAGTGCAATCAAAACTACATTGGGGATTATTGGTGTCGCCGCACTTGGGGTAGGCGCATTTGAAGCTGCCCAATGGATTCCAGGAGCGCTCCACTCCTATCATGTGGCCGAAGGTCCGACAAAGCCGATCGTGCACGTTGTGAAATGGTCACCGGGCAAAATTTTTCCGTTAAGTGGGTTCAACAACTCCAACGGCAACGCAGGAGCTAATCCCACGAGCACTCCTGCGCCAACCAGTTTAAGTTCTTCCGTCAACGCCACGTCGTTGAATTGGGCTGGCCTCGTACAAGAAGGCACCACGGAAACCAGTGTGCAGGCCTCCTGGAAAGTCCCTAGTTTTCCCACCACTGCGACCAACCCCAACAGCGTGGTGGCGGAATGGGTAGGATTAGGTGGTATGAACTCCAACTCGCTGATTCAGATTGGCACCATTACCAGCCCAAACTCCAATGGACAGGCGAGCACGACCGTCTTTTGGGAAAACTTGCCAAGTTCGGCCGTTCAAGTGGCCAATGTCGCAACAGGAGCGACTGTGACCGCCAAGATTGGGCCCACTGGCGTAAAAAATCAATGGCGGTTGTGGTTAGAGGTCAATGGGCAGACCAAGCCGTTGATTAATCGGGTGATTACACTGACGCCGGCGAAGGCCCAGGGCGTAGAGACATCAGCTGACTGGATTACCGAGGCTCCCACAACGAATCAAGGGGTAGCACCGTTAGCGCCGGTGTCTTCGACAACCATGACTAATATCGAAGCCAATGGCGTGCCGCTCGCCAAAATGAACGCGAACTCCTTGCAAACCATTGGTCTGTATAATCAAGACGGAGAATTGCTCGCGGCGCCGACCAGCGATGCATCCAAAGATAGTGTGACGGTCAATACGGTTTACGGGTCCACCCTGCCTAGCCCTACCGTTCCTGGCAGCGGCACCAGCCCATTCGGACCTGAACCCGGGTTTGGTGGAGGCTCCGGTAATCCGTTCGGTGGCGGCGGTTTCGGGTTTGGAGGAGGCTTAGGCAACCCCTTTGGCGGCAGTGGCGGTTTTGGATTTGGAGGGGGCTTAGGCAATCCCTTTGGCAGCGGCAGCGGCTTCGGGTTTGGCAGTGGCAGTTACTCGCAAGGCGGAATAGGCTTTGGATTTTCGCAGAGCACCCCGCAAGGGCAAATTTCGTGGTCTATTAGCTATTAGGATATCGATTGCTCATTCATCGCTGGACCACTTCCAACAGGTCCAGCCTTTTGTTATTTTTGGCGTGGTCCTCCGTGTGATACAGGACTCGTCCCGAGTCGTCTGCACGACACCCGATCTTTACGCACCCGATTCGACCGGGAAAAGCTTCTCTCGACATGTCTATTGCGAGGCATCGTTGTGGCCGGGATAGAATGAATGGACAAGTGACGGCTTAACTCGTACACTTAGCATCGGTTAATGATACGCTGGGACTGTAAGACTAGGCAAGATATCCGTTGCGACAGATGAGGCAGACTGATGAGTCAATGGGATACCATAATCGTAGGTGCGGGCATAGTCGGATTAGCTGTTGCCTACGAGTTAATGGCGAGGCGGCCTGAAGACCGATTGTTGGTGGTCGACCGGGAAGTGAGCGTCGCCGCACATCAAACGGGGCACAATAGCGGCGTGATTCATTCCGGCCTCTATTATCGCCCTCAGTCGCTCAAGGCCAGGCTGACCCGGCTGGGACGTGCGCTATTAGTAAATTTTCTCGACCAAGAACACTTGGCCTACAAAATATCGGGTAAGCTAGTCGTTGCGCGACGCGTCGAAGAATTGTACGCACTCGAGCAACTTTTTCAAAATGGGGTGGCTAATCGGGTGCCACAAATTGCCCTGTGGCCTGGCGATCGGTTGCGCGAGATTGAACCCAGCGTACTAGGCATTCGGGCCATTTATTCGCCGACGACCGGCGTCGTGGACTATTCTGCGGTTGCCAGGCGGATGGCGGAAAGGCTTCAGAAGGCTGGGCACTGCCTTTGTCTAGGTCATGGCGTTCGCCACGTTGTCGTAGACGCTGGGCTAGTGCGTATGCGCTTGGACAACGGCGAAGAACTGTCGGCTCCGCACGCTATAGTCGCAGCCGGAATCGGTACTGACCGACTTGCGCGTCAAGCAAGACTTGCTTTAAACGCCCGCATGATCCCCTTTCGTGGAGACTACCTAGTGGTCGCCGAGAACCGCCGCGATTTGGTTCGCTCGATGATCTATCCAGTGCCTAATCCCCGTCTCCCGTTTTTGGGAGTGCATTTTACGCGCAGGCTAGATGGGGCCCTGTGGATTGGTCCCAACGCAGTTCTCGCTGCCTCACGCACCATTTATCGCCGAATAGCCCTCAGTCGCCATGACCTCTGGGATACGATTTCTTTCCCGGGATTTTGGCGCATGGCACGGCAACAGTGGCGTGCGGGCCTTGACGAATGGATGCGCGACCACTGCAAGCGGTTGTATCTTAGTCAGGTACGCGAATATGTACCAGAATTAGCACCAATGGATGTGCACTGGGGCCCGATGGGCATTCGCGCTCAACTCGTCGATGCTTCGGGGACTCTCGTTGACGATTTTCGTCTTGCGACGTTGGGACCGGTGATGTTTGTCTTAAACGCTCCGTCCCCAGCAGCGACCTCAGCCTTCGCCATCGCCCGCTATCTGGTCGAATCCTGCGCGCCAAATTTTGGCTGGAAGCTGTCCCGTCCGCTCCTCACCCCCTAAACTAATCCAATTTCTATGGATAAATCGTCCCGCTGAGATCGTCTCCCGAAGGTTATAATACAGTGGAAATCTCTAACCAGGAGATGGTCTTGTGGTTGTCTTGCATACAATTTTGGTTCTGGTCGCCAGCGTTGTTGGCGGTTGCATTGTGGCCGGATTAATGGGCCTTTTGTCATCGGCCGTTTTTAAATAGGCTGTCGCTTATGCTTATGCACCCGGATCGGCTCTCTTCAGCGGAGCCGATCTGCCGTCTACGACGAGAAAAGTCCTAGCGCCATTGCGGGGGCTTAGTCCAATCGACTCGGCCCGATGGCAACGACAGCAGAGGCCAGAAGGCACCGTAACCGCCCATTCGCCACCCCTGATGCCGCGATCAACGATCAACGGGACTTCGTTCGCCCCTCCTGGTGGTCCGACTGATGGCGTCGGATTAGTTCTTCAGAGACCCTTGACCAGGGCACATTCATTCGCACTGTAAGCACTGCCAGATGATACAAGAGGTCGGAAATTTCTCCTATTAATGGACTCATTTCGCCCTGTAGCGCGGCAATAACTACTTCGACAGCCTCTTCCCCCACTTTTTGCACGAGTCGGTCAAGGCCTTGCTCCATAAGAGATTTGGTGTAAGAAAACTCGGCAGGATTCTCGGCCACACGCGTGCGCACGATATCGTCAAGAGCCGCCAGAGGGTCAGGGTACCAGCGTTCGCCACCCGCGAAACAACTAGCGGTCCCCCGATGACAGACGGGGTTGGTCACGTCGGCGAGATATAGATACGCGTCCCCATCGCAATCTTGCAAAATTTCGTTAACGTGAATGGTATTACCCGAGGTTTCTCCCTTTTTCCACAGCCGCTGGCGCGAACGACTGTAAAAGTGAGCCAACTGCGTTGACCGGGTCAAGTCCAGCGCTTCTTGATTGGCGTACGCCAGCATCATCACCTGACGGGTTATCCGGTCTTGAACAACGACCGGGTAAAGCGGCTGTGCCTTACTCATCGACACGAATTGCAAACCCCCTGTCTTTCAGTTGGCGCTTTAGCATGTGAACGGTGACTTGACCCTGATGCAGCAACGAGGCCAACAGCAGCGCCGTATGGCCCTGTGCTAGCATGTCGGCCAAGTGATCGATGGAGCCTGCACCTCCGGACGCAATAATGGGCCGCGCCGTGTTTCCGCGGGCAAAGTTCATCATGACGACGTCATATCCCGCCTGCACCCCATCGGAGTCGATACTCGTCAACAAGAATTCTCCCGCACCTCGTTCTTCGGCTTCGCGCAACCAGGGGCCAAGGGTACGGCCCGCAGGGCGTTTGCCCCCATGCGTAAACACCTCAAACTGGCCGTTCACCCGTTTGGCATCGACAGCTACCACCACGCATTGCGACCCCCAGCGGCGGGCCACCTGTTCGACTAAGTCTGGATTGTACACCGCTGCCGAATTAATCGACACCTTATCCGCTCCCTGGTTTAAGACCCGCTCGACATCCGCTATGGTGCGGATGCCCCCACCCACCGTCAACGGAATTTTCAATTGGCGCCGCAATTCGGCAATTTGCTGCAAGTGCAAGGCGCGGTCTTCCAGTGTCGCCGTAATGTCAAGCCAGACAATTTCGTCGGCGCCATCGTGAGCGTAAAACAAGGCCTGATCGACCGGGTCGCCGCTATCCACCATATTTTCGAAATGTACCCCTTTAACCGTGCGGCCTTGACGCACATCCAAACACGGAATGATGCGAGCCTTCAGCATCCCTATCTCACCTCCGCCAGTGCAATACGCCCTTCAATCCAAGCCTTTCCCACCACCACCGACTGAATGCCCAGCGACTGTAAAAGGCGCAAGTCCTCACGCGTAGAGATACCTCCGCCCGCCCCAATCTCTCCGGGTTGCACCGCCCACTCCCGCCAAAAGCTTTCATCCACTCCCGTCAACATGCCGTCGCGGCTAATATCCGTCACCTGCGCTCGCCTAAAACCTTGGTCCACCAACTGCCGCCACAATGACTTGGCCAGCGGACCCTCCTCACGCCAGCCTGATAGGCGCACGCGTCCATTATGCACGTCCAGACCAACCACCAATTGCTCCGGGAATCTTGTCAAACACTCGCGTCGAAACTCTTGATCGGCCACCAACCGACTCCCCACAATAACACGCTCGGCTCCCGCGTCTAACGCCTGTTCAATGGCGGAGATGGTCCTCAGACCTCCGCCCGTCTGCACTCGGACGCCCTTAAGCGTCAATTGCCGAATCAAGGGAACGAGCGTGAACTGCCCGGACAGCGCTCCGGTAAGGTCGACCAAATGCAATCGCGAAGGCCAGCCATCAAATTTTTGATGTAAATAGTCCAGCGGATCATCAGCATAGGTAGTCGCCTCGGTAAACTTTCCCTGTCTTAGCCGCACCACCCGTCCGTCAGCCACATCCAACGCCGGCCACACTTCCATAGCCACTGCCCACCTTTCATCCACGCTGGCGGTGAAGAAGCTCCCTGAGAAATTCCTCACCCACGTTGCCCGACAATTCGGGATGAAATTGAACCCCGACTAAGGGTCCTTGCATCACCAAACTCGGAAAGGGATGACCATAGTCCGAAACCGCCTTGACCAGGTCAGCGTCGTTCGGCTGAACGTAGTAGCTATGCACGAAGTAAAAGTCCTGCTGATCAAAAGTGCGGATCCACTCGGGGGCTGTCCCGGTTGGCACCAACTGGTTCCACCCAATGTGCGGCAGGATTGGCGCGTCCAATGCAGGAATCGTACCCGCCATCCACCCCAGACCGCGCCCCCCTTCCTCTCCTTCCTCAAACCACAACTGCATCCCCAGACAAATGCCAAGCATTGCTTGACCTGCTTGATATTGCCGCTGCAACAGTCCTAACAATTGCTGCTGTTTAAGCGCCTGTACCGCCCCGCCCAATGCACCGACGCCCGGAAAAATAACCCAGTCCACCGCATGCACATCACCCTGATTGCGCCACACCTCAACCTCATGGCCTAGTCGCTTGAGGCTGGCGATGAGGCTACCTAAGTTGCCTTGACCCAGAGACACAATCGCACACTGCATCATAAAACACCCTTGGTCGATGGAAGATCTGTTCCAATTAGACTGACTGCTTCTTTCAGAGCCTGGCCCAGCCCTTTAAAACAGGCCTCATACACGTGGTGCGCATTGTCTCCACTGAGACAGCGCACATGCAGGGTCAAGGCCGCACTGCGGGCCAAGCCGTGAAAGAACTCGGGCCAAACTTCGGCACTCACGGTCCCAATCGCGCGGTCCGGGAACCCACCGGACCAGTAGCACTGGCCTCGCCCGGACAAATCAACCGCGCACAACACCAGGGCGTCGTCCATCGGTAGCACTCGCTGACCAAACCGTGCCACCCCTCGACGATCGCCGAGGGCCTGTTGCAACGCTTGGCCCCATACGATGCCGACATCCTCGACCAAATGATGCGCGTCCACGTCCACATCGCCCTGGGCGGTTAATTTCACCGAAAAATAGCTATGGGTCGCTAGAGCGGACACAAAATGCGACAACAACGGGAGGTTGGTATCAACCTCGGCCGCTGTCCGCTGGTCGAGATCAAGCTCTAAACTCACCGTCGTTTCGCGTGTTTCGCGAACAACCCGTGCCGAACGTGTCATAGATTGGTCCCTCCGTGTGTCTGCAACCAGCTTTGCCGCAAACGCATGGACTGCTCGTGGCGCAACAGTCCTTCCAGGTGGGCAAGTACAGCCGCATGCTGGTACGGTTTAGGAGAAACAGTAGGCGATACTTGTATCACGCTAATTCGCTTCATAAACGTCCGCGTCGACAATCCCGATTGAAAGCGCCCCACGCCACCGGTTGGCAACACATGACTGGGACCGGCAACATAGTCGCCAAAGGCTTGGCCCGCCAACGGCCCCACAAAAATGGCGCCGGCAGTCCAGATATCATCTGCCAAGGCCTCAACCTCCGCTCCCATTAAACCCAGGTGTTCAGGGGCTCGGTCATTGGCGACGCGCACCGCGTCCTGCAATGTTTCCACTTCCGTCACCGTAATCATGCCCATGTCCGACGCCAACTCTCTTGTCCTTTCCCGCACTACTTCGGCTAATTCGGGATTGGTCGTGACGAGTTCGGCCCGGGCATCGCGATCGTGTTCGGCTTGCGCCATCAGGTCAGAGACCACATAGTCCAGCCACTGCATCTCATTGGCAATCACCAGCACTTCGGAAGGCCCCGCATACAGGTCAATTCCGACTAATCCTCGCCGGGCTACTTCCCGTTTGGCCTCCGCCACATACCGATTTCCGGGCCCGGCAATAAAATCAACAGGAGAAAAATTCTCAAGACCGTACGCTAAGGCCCCGATCGCTTGAGCTCCACCGAGAAGCAGCACGTCTGATATATTCAGGCGCTGAAACACATAGGTCCACAGGGGTTGGGCAAACACCCGATCACGAGGTGACATCGCGGCCAACACCTCCGTCACGCCCGCCGCCCGAGCCGGGATAGCCGTCATCAGAAGGGTCGAAATCAGTGGGAACTGCCCATTGGGAATATAGATGCCGACGCGACCCAGCGGATGATAGCGCTCTTCCAAATGAACCCCCGGCAATGGTTCGGTTACCACAGACGCAGGCTTCGTCTGTTCATGAAAAGTACGAATTTGGTCAATGGCAAAATCAATGGCCTCCGCAATCTCCCAGTCAATGACGGGAGGCTCTTGCAATAAAGGATGCCATATCAAATCGTTTTGACCGAGTTCGATTGCATCGTAAAGGCGCGTATATTTTAACGCGGCAACGACCCCTTCATCGCGAATGTCGTCCAAAATTTCGCTGACTGTCATTGTCTTCCCCCTGAAACGCGCGAATTGGTGCGAACCGCCTTCTCAAATATGCGATAGATATACTCGCTTTCCTCTCCCAGTCGCCAAGCCACCGGATTCGCCACCAGCCGCGCCGTCGATGCAAACAACGTCTCTACTTCACGCAAATGATGTTGCTTTAAGGTTTGGCCGGTTTGCACAATATCCACGATATACGGCGCCAGCCCAATGTGGGGCGACAACTCCAAACTTCCCGAAAGCTTTACCACTTCAACCGGATGACTCTGTTCGCGAAAGTATCGACGGGTAATTTCCGGGTATTTCGTTGCCACCCGGACGGGACCTTGCGGCCATTGGCCATCCAACGAGGCCAGCACCATCCGACACGGGGCAATACCCAAATCCAACACTTCTAGAATGTCGGGTTCCCATTGTTCCTCTAAAATATCGCGGCCCACGATACCGAACGCCGCGATCCCCCCTTGAACCAGCGCCGGAATGTCTGTCCCCCGCGCAATGATGAGACCCGGGCGATTGTCGCACGGGGGAAACCAGAGCTGTCTCCCCAGATCGGGCCACCGCCACGGAGTATGGGCCCAGAGCTCGGCCACAGCATCCAACACGCGCCCCTTACACACCGCGATTGTCAAACTATACGGCGGCACAGCTCTGCCCCTTTACGGCGGCGCGGCACGCGTCAAGGTATAGCGTAAAGCCTAAGCCTCCCAAGGCCTCTCCCCGGCTGGACATTTCAAATTGCCCGCCATTGATAAGCGGCTGGCCTGAGCCACGGTGGCACAAACTAAAAACCAAGCCTGTATAGTAGCTACGCTTCCCGGTGAGAGACAAGTCCCACTTTGTGTTCCAGTACCCGGACTCACCGTCAATGGGCGGCACTGCAACGAATTCGGACAGGCGGGAAAAAAAATCCCTCTGGTTCTGCGGACAAAACAGCAACGCAGCCTTGGAACTCACCTCGCCGAGTACTTGCGGCACAATGGTCAGTCGGCCCTGACGCAACTCGCGCACAAAGTTTTCAATCGCCGCCACAGACAAGCCCAAATGTGTCGCCAACATAGCGGTCCATCCCACGTGACCATAAACCATGGTTAAATCGTCTGGAGCAATCCCAGCTTTTGTCAGCCAACCTGCCATGTCTGAAATCAACTGAATCATGTCGTGCTGTTCGGCGTCTCCGACTGGACCGACCCATTCCACGTCTACGGCTTCCGTCCAGCTCCGACCCGGGCGAAATAATGGGCCCGTGGAAAAAATCCTTAACGGCCACGACACCTCCTTCGCTGAAAAGCTGCGTACGAGATTCATCATCGCCTCGGTGTGATCCGTCCGAAAGGTGTTATCGGCATACGGTTCCGTGGAAAGCGGGCTGAACCCGCGATCTAACAGCAACTGGGTTAGACCCACAAACATTTGATATTGTTGCCGGTTTTCCCACAACCAGGTATCCATCTAGCCATCGACCTCGGTAGTTTAGTTCTTTATCTAACTACTATAGTAAATTACTGAAGGCGACATCGTCAACCCCCGCGATTGAATACGTAGTCGTCTCAATCTTCCAATGCGGACTAGATCTTGTACGCAGACAACAACACGCTAGTCAATGCACCCGGCTATATGCTTTAACGTCGCGAGATTCGCCGTCGCACCGGGAGTCGCTCGGCTCCCACTTGCGCCACAAGGCACGCCTCAACCCGACGCAAGTGGCTCAAGCACACCCACCAATTCCTCCATAATAGGTTGAGGGGCCATCGTAATCCGAATCCAGCCGGGTAGCCCGAAGCTGGTGGTGGGGCGAACCACAAATCCCTGATTCAATAGAATCTGAGCCACCTCCTGGTCCGGCTTCGGCACGTTAAATGTAACGAAATTAGCCTCAGACTCAAACACAGAAAATCCCGCGCCACTTAACCAACCGCTTAGATAGTCGCGCGCAGCCCAATTCTGGGCCAGCACGGCAGTAAAATATTGCGGGTCCTGCAGGGAGGCGTAGGCCGCCGCCCATCCCACACTGTTTACAGAAAACGGATCCCGCACGCGCATAAGATTTTGCACAATCTCGGGTGATGCAGCGCCCCATCCCACTCGTAGCGCCGCCAGTCCGTACAGTTTGGAAAACGTGCGGACCCACAGAACCGGCCGTCCCCGCTTGATAGCGGCGCGGAAATCCGGGGACGGTGCCCGACAAAATTCGTGATAGGCGCCGTCTACAACTGTCAACACCTGATCGGATACGTGGTCCAAATACCAGTCCCATTCCTCCGGTGAAAATGCAGTGCCGGTAGGATTATTCGGACTGCAGAGATAAACGAGTCGGGTTTTCTCCGTCATCGTTGCCACCACCGCACGCAGATCATTGGCACCGCGGGCGTTCAACGGCACCGCTACAGGAGTGCCGCCCGCCATCAAGGTACAATGGCGGTATGCAGAGAAACTGGGCGCAGGGTACAAAACCTCGTCGCCCGGACGCACGTACGCCATGGCAGCCAGTCTCAAAATTTCGTCCGCGCCGTTTCCGACGAGAATATTTTGTGCCGGAATTCCTTCTCGTTCGCTTAAAGCCTCCGCCAATGAGGATTCTTGAACGAGAGGATAATAATTAATATCGGTCAGCGCCGCATGAGCGCAATCCAGCGCGCGTGGCGACGGGCCCCACAGACTTTCGTTGGAAGCCAGTTTAACCAGCTGTTCTCGGCCACTTTCGGCCCGTGCCTGGCGCAAAGACATCCCCGGCACATACTCCGCCATGGCTCGCACTTCCGCACGAGGTTCCAACACCCTCACATTCCTCCCGCCACATTTGTTCCAGCCTCAACGTCTGCACGTTATTATATCGCTCTTACGCTGGCACATTGAAACACAGACAGTCAACCTGAATAAGATTTAACCCACGTTTCGCACCGCTGGTTCGGAAAGTGCTATTCGGACGGCACCTGCACAAATCGCCGGCTGTTCATGCCTAAGAGTAATAACGCTTGGCGCTACCTGAGGGCGAGTTCGCTCCAACTACGGTGCATCTCGCCATGGGTGTCGCGCCAAAGGTGAATTTGGTTGAATCTCATGATGCATGACACTCTAATTCCCCAATCCGTGACACCAATGAGCTCCGTCGAAGAACGGCTGCCGTGGGATTTGCTAGGGGTTCCCCACCAATGCCAAAATCCATACGCCCGGTGTAACGTGGCCACCGCACGGGAAGCGCGTTCCGGATTGGGGTGATAATCCCGAATGGATCCCGTTACCGGTCGCAACGCTGACCCCCCTTCGTTGGACCGTCTCCTAGGATCCGGAGGCCGGCTACATTGGCACCTGGTGGATTCCCATGCCCCGGCGGCAGCGGGCCTTGGACACCGTGTGGCAAGTCATATCGGTCCCGACGATTGGTTCGGCGTGCGGTTTTAACAAAATCAGGCGTAACGCCCCGACGTTTACGCCTGGGGATATAAGCCCGTTGGCCGCTCTCCCAAATCTACACAAATCTCACTGTGCGTAGAATGTGGGTTCGGGACTGTCATGTCCCTCATTTGATTTCTTGACGGTTGGCGGCATG
>PXYV01000061.1 GCA_003023745.1 Sulfobacillus acidophilus
CGCCGCGCCTGGGGGAGCACATTTTCCATGACCTGGAAGGTTCCATGTCAGGAGACACCCAAGATTTTCTTCACGGGCTCATTGTAATGCCCCGTCATGCACGGCGTCATGGGACAGTTTCTGCTATCGCTGGAAAAGAAGCTCCACATTTTTCTGCAACGAGGCCCCCAATGTTGATGCGTTCAATGTGGATGGACGGGTCGACCGGTGCCCGTGCACTCATGGCTCGAAATTTTGGCGTCGTTGCGCGATAGTCAATAACGGCCCGTATTGTTCGGTATCCCTTTTTCTGTTCCAGCATGGCACGAACCATAAGACTTTCCGGACTTTGCATCGCATGACCTCCTCGACGGCGCGACCAAGACAGATTGGAACACGTGAGCACTATTGCTGCGCCATCGCGTTCTTTACCGAAGTGCGCCTTAAAGCCCCGGACTTCACCTCGGGGGGATATCAGCTCGTCGGCCCATGAGCGCCAAAATCTTGAGGCAAACCGACTTTTAAGTTAGACTATTCTTGCAAGTGTATTTATTCGGGGATCGTCAGGGGAGTCATTTCTGCGGATGGTTTTGCACGTGCGAAGAAGCTGCGAGAATCTTGCGTTGCAAGAACACCCGAAAGGGTCGGAGCGATTCGTCTGCAACCCGGATACTAAGAAGCACGCGATGCTGAAGAATGTTGAGTGAGGCCCGGGATGGTGTAGGGGCGACCAGAGCCTGAAAGCGTCACCAAGAAACCGGCCCCCCGATTTATCCGCGGGGAGACCTAGGCAACGAGTCTTAATAGAAGGAAGAAGCGTGATTGTGGATACCGAAATTCTTTTGCGAAAGATAGACGAGATGTGCGCGGGCATCGGAATGGACACGAGCGGGACAAACGTGGTGTGGTCCCTCCCTATAGTCGGTGTTCGGGCGCGTGTTTCGCGCTATCAATCGCTCTTGTTGAACGTGGTAGGATTGGCAGAACTCACCGCGACCGAGGCGGATGCGGTGATTGCCGAGGTCATCGATAAGTATCGCGCAGCCGGCAAAATCTTTGGCTGGCTCGTAGGACCAACCTCACGTCCCGCAGATTTAGGGGAGCGCTTGTTGGCGGCCGGGTTGGTACGTGTGGACGATGAGAGTATGTTGGGAATGGTGCTGTACGATTTGAACCGTCAGATTTCCATTAACCCGCGCATTCATGTTCAAGAGGTCTCACTCATCGAGTGGAAGAGAAAAGCTAGTATGATCGCGCAATCTTATGGATTTGGAATGACTCCCGAGGTGGCGCAATCGATGGTAGACTTTTACGAATCATTAGGGCAGCGTGCCCACGCCTATTTCGCGTACGATTCGCAGCAAATGAACCCCATTGCATTTGCGGGAATGGTGTACGATGACAGTGGTTCGGTCGTCCTGTTGGGCGGGGCCGCGACCGCTCAACAATATCGTGGGCAGGGAATTTATGCGAGCATGGTGGCCCAGCGCCTGAGCGATGCGCGGCGGGCGGGGGCTCAGGTCGCAATCGTACAGGCGGTGAAAGGGACGTCGGCACCCATCTGTGCGCGGTTGGGCTTTGAGGCGGTATGCGAAATTAATGTCTACGGGTATTTGTCCTCAAAAGAACCATAAAGGGGCTACGCCTGTTCGTGTCCAATTTGGGCAGAGGATTGAATCTCTGCTAGCCATCACCGCACAAAATATTTGTGGGACTTGTCGTTTTCAAGGACATAAGTATATAGTGATAAGGTAATGGAAATGATTCACGTGAACGCCGAGTGGGTAGAGCGATTTCGGGTGTTGGGCGATGCCACGCGGCTTCGCATTCTGGGGCTTTTGGGCGTTCGGGATGCGTGTGTCTGCGAATTAGTCGAACTGTTGCCGGTCAGCCAACCGGCGGTTTCCCAGCACTTGCGCCGGTTGCGGCAAGCGGCTTTGTGGAGGAGTATCGACTGAAGGCCTGGAGGACCTATTATCGCCGCCGTGCGGATGTGCCTCTTGCGATTACGGCGTAGCTGCGGGAACTATCGGTGAACGCCGAAGATGTCGCGTGGCTCAACACGCATCACGTCGGCATGTCGTGTGTGGTGATGGACCCGGCGCCGGATGCTGCACTCGAGTCGCTCATGTTAGCAAAGGAGGAGACCGAATGGATGTCAAACTGAAGGAACTCATCGCCATTGGCGCGGCGGTAGCGAGTGGGTGTGAGCCCTGCTTGCGCACGCATGTGGACGGAGCCCAGGCGGCAGGGGCTGACGCCCGGGAGATTGAAACTGCGGTGAACATTGCACGCGCGGTGCGCTTGCAGGCCGTGACTGGGTTTGACGACGCGGCGGGCCAGGTGCTCCGCGGCGAGCCGATTCCGGTGCTGGCTGCGGGCGGTGGCTGTGGTTGCGGCCCCGGCTGTACCTGTTAGGAAAGGACGGTGCACGATGCGCATTGAGGTGTATGACCCGGAGCTCTGCTGCACCAGCGGGGTGTGTGGGTCGGCCCCGGATCCGACGCTAATTCGAGTCGAGGAGATGCTGGAAGAGGCGAAGGCGGGTGGTGCGACCGTGGCGCGCTACCAAATGAGTCGGCATGCCACGGCGTTTACCAAAAACCCGACCGTCTACCGAACCCTGTTGGAGTCGGGCACCGCCTCCCTCCCGATGGTCGCAATCGACGGTGTGGTGCGGTGGGTCGGGCGATACCCGACAGCGGCCGAACTCCAGAAACGGCTTGGGGCGGGACAGGAGGCCTAGCGATGCCCTATCGATTCTTTTCGGGCAAGGGCGGGGTGGGGAAAACCTCTCTTGCCTCGGCCGCGGCGGTGGCGCTGGCGGAGGCCGGACGGCGGGTCCTGCTGGTCACGACCGATCCGGCGTCCAATTTGGCCGATGTGTTTCAGCAGGCCATTGGGCCTGCGCCCCGGGCGATTGATGGGGTGCCGGGGTTGATGGCCCAGGAAATTGATGCGGAGGCCGCAGCGGCGGCCTACCGGCAGCAGGCGTTGGAACCCCTGCGGGGGGTCTTGCCAGACGCTATGCTGGCCACCGTGGAGGAGCAAATGAGCGGTCCGTGTACGGTGGATGTGGCGGGCTTTGACGAATTTGTGCGCTGCATGGTGACGACGGATTACGACGAGGTGGTATTTGACACCGCGCCGACAGGTCACACACTGCGGCTCTTGGCCTTGCCCGCCGCATGGGCGGCGCATATTACGGAGGCGAGCCAAGGGGCTGGACAGACCTGCCTGGGACCGGTGGACCAGCTGCGCACCTCGCAAGCCCAATATGAAGCGGCCCTGGCGGCCTTGCAAGACCCTACGCAAACGACGTTTGTGCTGGTGGCGCAACCCGAACGCGCGGCGGTGGCGGAGACATTGCGCGCGGCACAGGAACTGCAAGCGTTAGGGCTGGTGACCCCGCAGATGGTGGTTAATGGAGTCATCCCGCCTGAGGCCGCCGGTCACCCGTTTTTTGCCGCACGCCGGGCGATGCAAGAGGAAGCCATGGCCGCGTTGGAGGCGGCGTGGGGGCAGCCGGTGCGCCGCATCCCCCTGCAAGACGGGGAAGTGACCGGGCTTGCGGCCCTGCGAGCGTTGGGAAAGTGGGTGATGCCGGATGTCTTCCTGGTCGGAGCCTGACATGGGGCAGCGCATCTTTCTTGCCGGCAAGGGCGGTGTCGGGAAAACCACCATGGCGGCGGCCGTCGCGGTGCGTCAAGCCCGCGCAGGCTGCGACACGCTGCTCTTGACCACAGACCCTGCCGCCCACACCAGTCTCGTGCTCGGGACTGCCGTGGGCGAGGATCCGGTGGCCGTGCCTGAGGTCCCCCATCTCGCCGTAGCACGAATCGATCCCGTGGAAGCTACAGCCCGCTACCAGGCGGATATCCTGCGCGACGCCGAGACACGCTACGCGCCAGAGACGGTCGCCCGCTTGCGCGAGGAGCTGAATTCCCCGTGCACCGAAGAAGTCGCCGTCTTCCGGCGGTTTTTATGGGCCCTGTTGACTCCGGATTACGATACGGTGGTGTTTGACACGGCACCCACCGGGCACACGCTGCGCCTGCTGAGCCTGCCGCTTAGCTATCAACAACAGTTGCAGGTCAAAGCGGTGGGCACCGAGGCCAGTCGGGCCGTGGATGACGCCGAAACGGCCACGATGGCTAACGCCTTGGCCGTCTTGCGCGATCCCCGCCAGACGGTGTGGGCCTGGGTGGTCTACCCGGAAGCGACGCCCATCCGGGAAGCGCAGCGCGCTGCCGCCGAAATGGACGCCCTTGGGATTCCGCCCGGCTGGGTGGTCGTTAACCAAGTGTTGCCGGAGGCGGTGTGTGTGCATCCCCTCTTTCGGACACGTTATACCATGCAACAGCGCTATCTGGCCACGCTCGGCGACCAATTCCCCGGGGCGCTGCTGATTCCCGTGCCTCTCATGGAAACCGATGTGGTCGGATTGGCGGCGGTCGAGGCAGTGGCGGCCCATTTGCCGCCGGTGGACACGATATCGGTCGGTTAAGAAGGAACACAGTACGAGGAGTGAAGCAGATCATGGCGAAGATTGCGGTCGTGGTGTTGTCCGGCCAGGACAACCCCAGTCGGGCCAGTGCGGGATTGCACGTGGCCCAGCGCATGTACGATGCGCGCCAAGAGAACAACATTGAAACGGTTGAAGTGTTTTTATTTACCGAAGGCCTGAAGGTGCTGGGCGAGACCGACAGCGACCTCCGCCAGCTCATCCAAGATCTCTTGGATGCCGGGATTCTCGTGGGTGGGTGTACCAACCAATTGAACAACTGGAACTTGGCCGATCAGGCCAAAGCGGCCGGCGTCCGCGCGGAATTCGCCCGGGACGCCTTTTCGCGGTATGCCCGGGACGGGTATACCGTCCTGACGTTTTAACATGGCCGCGCCCGAGAGCTCGGCCCAGACCGGTGACAACGCAGTGGCCTGGTATTGGCCGGAGTGGGCCGCTGAGGCCGATCTCCCCACCGTTCGCGTGCGCGACACGGAATCGAGTCATGGACGCTACGCGCGAGAGACTAAGACCATCCTCGTGAAGGACCTGGTGAAGTTTCATGGGCATGCTTGCGACGGCTTATTCCGGGGGGGGGTTCGCCCTCACCTTAGCGCTGGATGCCCTGTTTCCGGAGGGGATCGTGGACCGCACGGATTTGCGGGTGCTGTCGCGCAACAGTCCGTGTCTTGGCGATGTGGCGGCGTATCTCACCGGGGGACGGGTCCGCTTCGGGACCCAGGATGTGCGCGATGAGCCGGGGGTCTGGTTTGTGGTGCAGCGTATCACCAAGGGCGAGACGGTCCGGGTTACTGAAAACCCTAACGTTTATCCGGTTTCCCTCACCGCTGAGGAGAGTCGTCTTGTCGCCGCGGGAACCGCCACGCCCGCCGAAATCGATGCATTGCAGGCGGCGCAATGGGACTGGGTGCGGACCGTACTCCTGACAACGCCAGCAGAGACTTTGTATACGGTGACGTCGGTCCCCAATGGGGTGTGGGAACCCGTTCCTTATGCGCACGTGGGCGGTCGGACCGACGTCCTGTTTCGGGATATTCCACGCCAAGCATGACGGCGGATGGAGCGGTGGCGACCTAGCGCCAGCGCGCCCGTTTAGCGGGCTATCCATCCGGGACAAGGAGAACGCCATGACCATCGCGCTCGCTGTGGGCTTGTTTGTTGTCGTACTCATCTTCATTATTGTGCAGCCGCGCGGGCTGTCGATTGGTTGGACAGCGGCGGGTGGGGCTGTGGTGGCCCTCCTGTTGGGTATTGTGTCGTGGTCTAACGTGGGTACTGTGGTCGGCATCGTCTGGGATGCGACCTTGACCTTTGTCGCGGTTATTCTGATTTCCATGATTCTTGATGCGGTGGGCTTCTTTGAGTGGTCAGCGGTGTACATGATTCGCTTCGCCCGCGGGCACGGACTCCGGTTGTTTCTGCTGTTGGGTGTTCTCGGGGCGCTGGTGGCCATGTTTTTCGCTAATGATGGAGCCGCCCTCATTTTGACCCCGATCGTGTATGAACAAGCGAAAGCGCTCAAACTGGATCCCAAGGCGACCTTGGCCCTCATCATGGCTAGCGGCTTTATTGCTGATACCACGTCGCTGCCGTTGGTGGTCTCTAACTTGGTCAATATTGTGTCGGCTGGCTATTTCCACCTGGGGTTCGGATCCTATTCCCTGCGCATGGTCCCGGTGGACGTGGTAGCGCTGGCGGCAAGTTTGGGGGTGTTATACCTCTTTTATCGGCGCGACCTCCCTGGGACCGTGGCCACCACTGCGTTGCCTTCACCCGGATCGGCGATTAAGGATCCGCGGGTCTTTCGCGCGGCCTGGGTGGTACTCGCCCTCTTGCTCCTCGGCTATTTCGCGAGCCAATTTCTGCATTGGCCGGTGGCGATTTTTGCGGGGGCGGCGGCGATAGCGCTGCTGGTCATGGCACAGCGGAGCCCGGTGGTGCCCATCGGGTCGTTAATCCGGAATGCCCCCTGGAAAGTGGTCGTGTTTTCGATTGGCATGTATGTCGTGGTCTTTGGCTTGCGGAACGTGGGCTTGACCCATTTGTTGGGGGGCGTGTTGACGGTCCTGGGGTCCCATGAGGCCGTCGTCGGTATTGTGGGAACGGGGGTTGTCGCTGCCGCGCTCTCGTCGGTGATGAACAATATGCCGACGGTGCTCATTAATGCCTTAGCGATTCACGACGCCACGGTCGGTTCCGTTCTGCGCACGGCGATGGCGTATGCGAACGTGGTCGGCTGTGATTTGGGTCCCAAGTTTACGCCCATTGGCTCGCTCGCCACGCTGCTGTGGCTGCATGTGTTAGAACAGAAGGGTGTGCGCATTACCTGGGGTTATTATATACGGGTGGGCGTGACGCTCACCATTCCGGTGTTATTGGTCACGCTGCTGGCGCTTTCGGGCTGGTCGGCGGTTGTGGGATAGCCCAAGGAGGGTCAGATGGCATGATTCGTGCATGGGCATTGTTTGTCTTGGCGGGCTTGGCGGAGATCGGCGGCGGGTATCTGGTCTGGCAATGGCTCCGTCACGGGTGGTCCTGGGGGGTGGGTCTCTTAGGGGGCGCGGTGTTGTTTGGCTATGGGATCATTGCCACCCGTCAGGAGTTTGGCACCTTCGGGAAGGTTTATGCGGCGTACGGGGGTGTCTTTATTATCTTGGCGGTGTTGTGGGGGTGGGGCGTCGATCATCGGCGGCCGGATCTCTCCGAATGGATTGGCGCCGCGATCTGTCTCGTGGGCGTGACCGTCATGCTGGCCAAACGATAGGAGGGGCCCCCAAAGGGGTCAAGACTCGAGAAAATGCGTGAACTAAGGAGGCACATCGCGTATGTCAAATCTGGTGGTTATCGGCGGTAGCGACGCGGGCATCAGCGCCGCGTTGCACGCTAAAGAGTGGGATCCATCCGTGGAGGTGACGATGCTGGTCGCGGATGCCTATCCCAACTACAGCATCTGCGGCCTGCCCTTCTATCTCAGCGGCGAGGTGCCCGATTGGCACCAGTTGGCGCATCGGCGGTTGAGCGAAATTGAATCTGCCGGCATTCGGGTTCGGTTGAATACGCGGGCGCTCGCCATCGACCCGGCGTCGCATACGGTGCAGGTACAGACCGAAGGCCAAGCCCCCGAAATGATCCGTTACGACAAGCTGGTGATTGGCACCGGCGCGGTGCCCATTCAGCCGCCCATTCCGGGGGTGGATCAATTGGGGGTCTTTCGGCTCCATAGTATGGATGATAGTTTTGGTGTGGCGAAATATCTGGACACCCATCAGCCCCATCGGGCACTCATTATTGGCGCGGGCTACATCGGACTGGAAATGGCCGATGCCTTGCGGCACCGAGGGCTGGCCGTAACCGTCGTGGAACAAGCAGCCGCTGTCTTACCGACGGTGGACCCGGCCCTGGGAGTGCGCATCGAGAAGCATCTCCTCGATCACGGCGTCGCCGTCGAGACGGGGGTGCGGGTAGAGCGCATACGGCATGCGGGCGATTCGTTGCGTGTGAGCGGATCCCCCACTTTCTCCAAGGATACCGACCTGGTATTGGTGGTGGTCGGGGTGCAGCCCGTTGCGGACCTCGCGCGCTCTGCGGGCTTAACTCTCGGCATCAAAGGGGCTATTCCGGTCGACCGCACGATGGCCACCGCACTGCCCGACATTTATGCGGCCGGCGATTGTGTCGAAACCTATCATCGACTGCTCGGCGCGCCGACCTATTTGCCGCTGGGAACGACGGCGCATAAGCAAGGACGGGTGGCCGGCGAAAATGCCGTCGGGGGTGACGCGTCCTTTGCGGGATCACTCGGGACCCAGGTGGTCAAAGTGTTCGATTGGGCCATTGCGCGAACAGGGCTTCGCGATCATGAGGCGGTGGCGGCCGGCTATCAGCCCCAGACGGTTGAATTCACGACCTGGGACCACAAAGCCTACTATCCAGGCGCCCATGAGCTCACGGTCCGCATCACCGGGGACCGCGACACGGGCCGCCTCTTAGGCGCGCAGATGCTGGGGCACTGGCGAGCAGCAGTGGCCAAGCGCATCGATGTTTTTGCCATGGCGCTCTATCACCAGATGACGGTGGCTCAATGTTTGGAGGTCGATCTTAGCTATACGCCGCCGTTAGGAAGTCCGTGGGACGCGGTGCAAATGGCTGCGGATCACTGGCTTCGGGTGGTGCGGTCGGGCCACGGAGGATAGTCGGCGCCCGCGTGCCATACGCTGTCCCCGAAAGCGACAGTCTTTCGGCTCCTAGGCTGGCGGACCACCTGTGTTGGACGCGATGAAGAGTCCTCCCCCGACCCAGATCGCGGCAGCGTTAAGGGTCGGCATCGAACTCGCGGATGGCTTGCGGTTTGTCGTACCCGTCCTCTCACTCCACGCGCCTCCCAATTCCAAATACTTTGGGTCTATTCGCGGCGTGACCTATTACAACACGTATTCCGTACCTAAAAGCTAATAAACGTAGCTTTTAACTTGTTGCAATGATCTGGCAAAGAAGTGCGGGCCGTCAATGGCGAATTCCTCGGTATGCTGACCAATATTCAAGAACCCATGACCCAGCCCGTCGGGACGGCGCCGTTGTTTCGCCAACGGGCGGATGACATTCACTTTGTTGCGCTCATCAATCAGATGGTGCGCGGGGACGACCGGCAAACTCGCCTATCGCCGGAGGAACGCATCCTCGTGCTAGTGTTGGACGTGCTGTCCGGGAAAACGCCGTGGTATCGCGTGTGGGAGCAATTTGCTGCTACGGACTGGGAAATCCTCGTGGGCGCCGGACAGCAGTCCGAAGACTTCACCGAAGAAGCCATCCTCGACGCCCTTGCCATGCCCATCACTGTCTTTACGGAGCCTCCCTGACGCGACCCGCCTTCTTAAAAACCCTCACAGTGACCAATTTTAGGGTGCGGAATGGGTGTTACAATTTCACGAGCGACCCATGCAACGGATTTCGTGTGCGGGTCATTTCGGCACTTTGCAGGATTCGCTACGCCTGTTGCAAGGTAGTTCGAGCAACTCACGGGATTCAATCCCCACAAGAGACGCCCATGCCTCCATTGGGGGGCACCCACGGGAATGAAAAATGAGGCACATTGGCGGATTGGGGTCTGTCTAGATGTCGGCGCGGCATGATGTGAGAATACCAGATGTTGTATGAGTAATCTATTTTTCAGAGAGGATGACGGATACAGCGATTTGATTTTCGGCCTCTTCGGGTTGCCTGGCTACCAATTTAGTCGGCTCCTGATCGACCTCGGTGAAGCTTCGTTTTGGAGTGAAAAGCCGATCCAGACTACCGTGTGCTCGACCGCTTGGTGCCAAGCAGACCCATCATACTGCCACGTTCACTGCGCAAGTGGTACTGGAAATGCTCAAAGCAAACGGCCACTAAGCATTTCACTGAAATCCGCTCCAGCGTTTGAAATCGCTCGGACGGCAAGAAGATTCCCATAACGGTGATAGCAAACCGTGAATCTTCGTAGGGATCGCGCATGGATGTCCAGAAGACCCTGCACCAAGATGGGCTAGTTGCCAACAGCAGAAATTTCGATCAAGTGGAAGCCATAGTCGCCGACAATGCGAATCTATTGGTTCAGCAACATGGAATTTGAAGGCTTCGATGCCACTCGCAGAGAGATTGAGAGCACTTGGAACCCCGTTGAGCATGAACGAGACGCCATCAAAGACGTCCAAATTCGAGGCGCCCCTAGTCTTAAGTCCAGAATAGAACGAATTATAAATTAAAAGGAAAATCAGAACCCTCCATCGAAGAGATCGTGGGTAGCCCATTCTCTCAACAAGAATCCTGTAATGAAGTGTCAGGGGCGTTTTTAGGGTTTGAGTAAAGAATGGCCCCTCTGATAGGGTTGGGAGTTGAGAGACAACCACCGAATTCAAGGGGGCATAGTTAAATGTCTAAACATAGTGTAGAGCAGGGTGGTGTGGAAAATCAAATAGTCGGGGTGGGCGGCATCGACGCGGCGAAGGATTGGCATTATGTGCAATGGCTGGATATGAGCGGGACGCCGGTCGCTAAAGCCTTTCGATTTGCCAACACCCGGGCGGGATTTGAGGCGATGTGGGATCGACGACCATCCGACGCAGTGCGCATTGATTGGTATGGAGTCAACGAGTCACTATTGGCCCGGGTTGGCTCCGCGCGGAAGGCGCGGAGGTGGCTCACTGGCCGACTATCTCTGGCGGATGGTGGATGGTCCTCGGGTCGCCGAAAAGCCGCCGCGGAAATTTTAACCCGAGCAGAGGTGCTCCGCCTGTTTGCCACGGCCGAAGCAGATCCCCGGGCGCTCGCCGTGCCAAGCCTGCTATTGGCCACGGGACTGCGACTCGACGTACTCGCGCAGGCCTGCTGGCAGAAGGCTCGTCTCAGCGAGGATCAACATCCCGTACTGGCCATCTCCGGCCCCCGCGTCCGGTACGTCAAACTGATTTCGTCCGTCTGGGCGTATCATGCCGGACGAGTTCGGGCGAAACCCAGGACGCCTTGGGGCCCAAGACGCGCCAAAGTGTCGGTCGGTATTTGGTGGCCGCTGCGCCTATTGGTCACACCAGCGCCGATGTGATGCTGGAGGTGTTTGCCGAATTGCGGGAGCGACCGGAGGTTCAACGCGGCAATGGCAGGCAGACCACACCAAAACGTGTTAATGATACGGTGAGGATCCATGCCTAACTCGAAAATCGGACAAGCGGCGTTTGTCGATGTAGAAACCACAGGTTTAAATCCCCTCCAGGACGAAGTCATCGAATTTGGCCTGGCGGTTTTCCGCTTTCACCGTGATACCGGTGAGATTTTTAATGTCCCATACGTGTACACCGGCTTACGCCAACCATCCAAACGAATCCCTCGCGCGGCGACGGCCATTCACGGTATCTCCAACGATATGGTGAAAGGCATGCACATTGACGAAGAGAAAGTTCGCATTGGGTTGAATTCTTGTGAATTCCTAGTGGCTCACAATGCACCCTTTGATTATGCATTCCTTGTTCGGCTCTTCCCCTGGACGGCTTCCCTGGTGTGGATGTGTTCGATGCGCCACATTGATTGGGCCAGTCATGGCTACCCTTCGCGAGGGCTTCAATTTCTGGTCCGCACCCACCACGTGGCAAATTCGGAATGTCATCGGGCAGGCGCTGATTGTCTGGCCGGCGTGAGGCTATTGGGATGTCAAAACCCACGCGGCCAGTTTTATTTGCGAGAGCTGTTAGATCAACTGCTATAAAATCAGTGGTCAATTGTGAACACCGACTTCTTCCTGCTCCGTAGACGCTGGCAAACCAGCGGGTGTCGTTTCGTGTCTGACAGGTGTGACTTTCCCGTCGATGTCGGGGTTTCCCGCATCGTCGCGTACCTTACGGGCTGCGTCGCCACAGGAAGAGCTGTTTCGGTGGCCAGCCGTTTCAGATTGTTTGCGGCGTTGACGGCCCGGTCATGGGTGACGCCACAACTTGGGCAAGTCCATGTCCTCACCGTTAAGGTTAGGTCTTGATAAAGATACCGACAACCTGGAGTCGAGCAAATTTTACTACTCGGAGACCACCGATTTGCCTCGACGATTTGTGTTTCATAACGATGCGCTTTACATTTGAGTATTGGGAAGGATGCACAAAAGTCTTGATCTGCCACAGCACGATAATCGGGAATTTTGCATCATGCCTGGAATGAATAACGTCTCGATCCCTGTCGCTTGATTTTCGCGACGGAGCCGGGTGGATGTTTTGTGCAAAAATCGGCTCTCCCACATTTTTGCTGATCGCTGGCTGGCGGTAGGTTGGATATCTCAAGGTCTCGGTCGAGCCCTGCCGAACCGTTGCGGTCACCTCGGACGATGCGTCATAGAGGAATTTGGCGACCGATAGCCCTCGGAGACGTAGCCAGGGCGAAGCCGAAGTGCTCTTAAGGCAACAGCGCACTACGATTTCCAGACATAGCCCTTGACGAAGAGAAATGGAGACTATATATTGAAAACATTGACAAAAATTATCTAATTTGATCATCAATTTCGATAAGGACTGGTCGAAATGACTAACTGGAGGTGAATCGTGTCTCAAGGGTTGCCTCCCCCTGTATTCTGGGCGAAATACATCCCCCCCCGTAACAATAAGGCCAGCGTGACACCCTCCAGCGCTCGCTGGCTACCTCTACCGGCCCATTGTCTGGATGTGGCCATGGTGTTCCGGGCGTTGTGCGATCTACCGGCGATCGCAAGAACTCTAAGATTCGCAGCAAAAAGGGAGATATCTCCGGAAAATCTTGATCGTTTGGCGTTTCTTGCGGGAATGCATGATGTCGGAAAGGCTAACCTGGGCTTCCAGTTCAAGGTTCTCGACCAATACGCGCCGCAGGCCGGGCATGTTCGTGAGCTTGCGCCGCTATTGGACCCGGAATGTAGCGACGATGCCTTGCGGGAGAAGTTCCTGGCCACGTTGCCGCCCGACATGATCAGTTGGTTTGAAGACGACGCCTCAGCCTATAGTTATTTTATGGCCGCCTTTTCGCATCATGGACAGCCTCTAAGATTCCAAGGAGAGACCAGCGGAAATTTCTTTCGCGCCCGTGACGAGTGGTGGCAACCCTACAACGGTCTGGATCCCTTTCAGGCGGTGGAACAAGTGATCAGGTGGCTGGTCAAGGCTTTCCCCCGGGTAAAATCATCATCGGCGCCCCTCCCCGTGGCAGCTCCCTTTCATCACCGCATCGCCGGATTGATCATGTTGGCGGATTGGTTGGGATCCCACCCGGATTGGTTCCCTGTGAACTCTGTCACGTTCCCCGAACGATGGAACCATAATGGGGAGGTAATCCCGGAACTTTTGCGCCGGGTCGGTTTGGATGTCTCCTATTTGCGGCCCGTTCTAATCAGTGGTCCAAAGGATTTTCGCCAACGGTTTGGATACTCCCCCCGCGCGGTTCAAATCCTCATTGAACAATTGACGCCGGATCGGGAGGAAACCCGGCTTTGCGTCATAGAATCCGAAACGGGATCCGGCAAAACGGAGGCGGTGTTAAATTGGTTTTGCACCCTGTTCGCCGCCGGTAAGGTCGACTCCCTATATTTTGCCCTTCCCACCCGTGTGGCAGCCCAGGAGCTTCACCAACGCGTTGCCGCGACGATTGAACGGTGGTTCCCGGATCCCACGCTGCGGCCGCTGACCATATTGGCTGTTCCCCGGTATCCCGATCCCCCGAATGTTCCCGAAGCGTCCGCCCTTCCCATCCCGGACGGCCACACGCTATGGACAGAACCCGATACCCCGTACGAGGAAGACATGCGTTTATGGGCGGCGGAACGCCCTAAGCGGTTTCTGGCCGCGACGGTGGCAGTCGGGACGATCGACCAGGCCCTGCTTTCGATTGTTCAAACCCGGCATGCCCACCTGCGTTCAATTTGTCTCGACCGGGCGCTGTTAGTAGTGGACGAAGTGCACGCCTCAGATATCTACATGTCGCGTTTGCTGGAAGATCTGCTGGACCATCATTTGAACACAGGCGGGTGTGTTGTTCTGCTTTCTGCAACGCTGGGCGCTCGGGCTCGGACCCGTTTCGTCTTGGGGCGCAACCGTTCCGCGAATGTCCCCAGTTTGTCCCAGGCAATAGCCCTTCCTTATCCCCTCATCACGCTCAGGGACGGAACCGGACTCACCCTGATTTCAGCATCTGCTCCCAAGGTAGTGACGTTCCAAGTGGTCCCCTCATTCTTCTCGCCCGAAGTCCTTGCCGACGAAGTAGGTCGGGCCCTCGATGCAGGAGCCCGCGTGTTAGTCGTGATGAACACCGTGGGCCGAGCCATTTCCTTTTTCCGTGCGCTTGAAACGCACCCCGAGATCGGCCCCGACCGATTGTTTCGGTGCCAGGGCGTTCCCGCTCCCCACCATGGGCGATTTGCTCCGGCAGACCGGGTCATACTCGATCACGCCGTCACCGAGATCTTCGGAGCAAAAAGTCTTATTCGCTCGATGCTCCTTATCGGCACTCAAACGTTAGAACAAAGTCTCGACATCGATGCGGATTTACTAGTGACTGACTTGTGCCCCGCGGACGTCCTGCTGCAAAGGGTGGGAAGGCTTCATCGGCACGACAAGAATCGCCCGCCCGGGTTCGAACGTCCCAGGTGCATCGTCTTGACTCCTCGGGAGGATTTGGTCGAGGCCTTGGACGAACGGGGGTTCGTCAAGCCGCATTATCGACGCGAGGGAATGGGAAGCGTCTATGAAGATCTTCGGATGTTGGAGTTGACGCGACGTTTGCTACTTGAGGGCTCCTTTACGATTCCGCGCGACAATCGACGCCTCGTGGAAGGCACGACGCACCCCGAGGCCTTGGCTAGTCTCGATGCCATGCGATGGGACCGTCATGGCCAGTTGATCGAGGGACAGGCCCTGGCCCAAAAATTGGCAGCCGGTAGCGCGGCCGCCACATTCGACGAATACTTTGGCCAGTTTACCTTCAGTGAATCAGGGGGCAAAATAGCCACGCGTCTTGGTGCCGATAGCGTACGCTTGCCTTTGAGTGCTCCCTTTCGAAGTCCCTTTGGGCAAATACTCCGTGAGATCATCATTCCGGGTCACATGCGTCCTAAAGAGCTGGTTGACCGTGTTATGGTAGAAGAAGACGACACGGAAGGGCGGCTGCTCCGCTGCGCAGGCCGGCAGTTTCGGTACAGCCGTGTCGGATTGGAGGCCGTTCAATGAATTTACTCCTTGATCCCATCTTTCGGGTCAAGACTCTCTCAGGAATACAAAAGATGAGTCTCCCACAATTGCTAGATGCCTTGGGGCAGGATTCCGTCGAAAGCTTGGTGGGAATCCAACGCCACCAGGAAGATGGATTTCATGTGTTTCTCTGCTACCTGGCAAGCACCATTCTGGCTCGGCGAGGCAATACCAATGCCTCCCAGACCGCGGATTATTGGCTCGACGGTTTGCGTGATTTGGCGGGCGAACACGGCGACGATGCCTGGACCTTGGTCGTCGAGGATCTGTCACGTCCGGCCTTCATGCAACCGCCGATACCGCTATCCGACCAGCCCCAACTGCGGCTTAAAGCAGAGACCCCCGACGAAATGGACTTATTGGTCACCGCCAAAGACCACGATGTGAAACTCCGGCGGGCCCACCAACCACATCTCGATCATTGGGTCTACGCTCTTGTGAACTTGCAGACCATGAGCGGATTTTTGGGGCGCGGTCAAATGGGTATCGCGCGAATGAACGGAGGGTTCGGCAACCGTCTCATCGTTGAGGTCGTCCGTTCCTTTCGACCGGGTGCCCGGTGGAGGGATGCGATCGAGCGATTGCTTGCCTATCGAAAGACTCTTCTGGATTCTGAATACGGATACCGGCACGACGGGCTGTCACTGGTGTGGCTCGCGCCCTGGAACGGTAAAACCAGTTTATCGTTATCCCAGCTCGATCCCTTTTTCCTCGAAGTGTGCCGACGCGTTCGACTGCGGAAACATTCGAACAACACACTGACGGTGGATGGGCTTCCAACCACCGTTACCCGGCTGGACGCTAAACTTCTCTTGGGAGCGGTAGGAGATGCCTGGCTGCCTGTCGACCTTTCGAAGGATCGCAAGGCGCTTACGGTATCGGCGCGCGGATTGACTCCCGATTTACTGCGGCGGATAATCTTTTCCGATCACCTAATACTCTCGCCACTTCAACGCCCTGAAGGGACCTGGAGAAACACCTGTTGGCTAACGGCATCCGTACTGGTCCGTGGACAGGGAAAGACCGAGGGCTTTTATGAACGTCGCATTCCCATCCCACCCGCCGCGCAGGCCCGCGTGTTTGGGCGGTCCGAAGAGCGGGACGCTTTGGCGGACCTGGCCAAGCGCGGTATCGACTTCGCCGGAAAAATGCGCAATCCGGTGCTCAAATTGGCGGTCTTTAGCTACCTCCAAGGAGGTGTCGAACACCCAAGGTTAGACCGCGATGCCATTGAAGGCTGGTGGACGCGCATTTCACAAGACTTTGAAGCCCGATGGACGCCTGATTACTTTCCCTGGTTATGGTCGGCCGCTGACCGGGACACCCCGGCATTCCGCCAAGATGCGTTAGTGGAATGGGCCCAAGTGCTCCGCGACCACGCGCTGGCCTCCCTGTCCGAAGCAGAGCATTCTTTACCCGTGAAATCAGGGCGGCACTATCGAGCCTTGGTCGAAGGGCGCCGGACATTTTTTCGGTTGTTAACCCACAAAAACAATTTCCCGTTCTTGAAGGAGGATCAGCATGAGCGAATCGTCGCCGAATAGAGAGGAGAGTCTCTCGAGAACGGTGGCCCGATTAGCCGGATTCATTGCGAGTAGCGGACTATCTAATGGTGATCGGGCCGCTTTAAAACGAATGCACTTTGGGCAGCCGCCGCCGCTCGCCTTCTACAAGCTGGCACTGCGGTATTTGCCGTCCGATTGGGATGTCGACACGATCCGCAAAGACTGGATCACTATCGTCTCGGGCATGGCCCTTATGAGTCCCCACATCCACCGGCCAGATCAGTCAACCGGGCGCATACTGGCCGAGGTGCGGTTTTCGGAGGCAAGGATCGAGCGCCTGCTGGCATCACGAGACGACCTGCGCCGAACCTTGGTCTTGCGCATGACGCGGTACTTGGCTGCCAAGCTGGTCGCCGTCAACTGGATGGATATCGCAGGACTTCTCTTAACGCGGGATCCCGACCGGCTTGAACAACTCCACCGCCGGATCGCTCGTGATTTTTATTCCCACCAAATCCCATAAGGAGATAATGACATGTTCTTACAAGTGCATTATTTGACGAGCTACCATGCCAGTCTTTTGAATCGAGATGATGCAGGTCTGGCCAAGCGTATCACATTCGGAGGCGTGCCACGGCTACGAGTGTCCAGCCAAAGCCAGAAGCGTCATTGGCGGGAATGGATGACCGCACACACCGAACTATCTTCAGGCTGGCGAACCCGGAATTTTTTTGGCAGAATTCTGCTGCCCCGCGTTATCAATAGCGGTATCGAATCCGATCAGGCTCACCGTTTGGTGTACGTCCTCGCAACCAAGGTATTACATGCTGCCGGGGACAATACGGCAGTCGCTGCTGATACCTTGATGATGAAACAACCTGTACTGTTCGGAGAACCTGAAGCCCGGTACTTCACACAAATGATTGTCGACGCGGCCCGTGCCGAAGAAGCGGAAGAAGTGCTGGCCGCACGAATTGACCGAGAGAAGCAAAATTTGGCCGCCATGCTCCGCCAAAATGGCCTCCACGATCCTGCCGCAGGCTTTGAGGGGGCGTTATTCGGCCGTTTTGTCACTTCGGATATTCTGGCGCGGGTAGACGCCCCGGTTCATGTAGCCCATGCCTTTACCACACATGCGCTTGAGACCGAAGTGGACTATTTCACCGTAGTGGACGACCTCTCCCGCGAAGATGAAACGGGCGCAGCCCATGCCAACGACATGGAACTGGGTGCCGGGATTTTTTATGGGTACGCTGTGGTCGACGTTCCATTACTGGTCTCGAACTTGACGGGGTGTGATCGAAAGGCCTGGCAATTCCAAGAATGGGGAGGGCCGCGGGCGTTGCTCAATCTGCTGATCCATGCCATGGCGGAGGTCACCCCAGGAGCCAAGTTGGGCGCTACCGCCCCTTATGCGCGCGCCCAATGCGTTGTCCTGGAAGTCGGAACCACACAACCTCGTAGCCTCGCAAATGCTTTCCTGAAACCGATTCGCCCGGGAATCTCCGGGAACGACCCGATGGCCCAATCTATCGAAGCCCTAGCCCGCCATCTCACCGCGCTAGAGCAAATGTATGGGAACGAAACAGAGAAGCGATGGGTGGCCTCGATGCTCCCGTGGCCCCGCGATGAACGACCGGTCCCCTTGCAGCAGGCCGTTGACGCCGCACTTGCGGCGATAGGAGGTCTGGGAGCGTGAACGCTTTGGTTCTCCGCTTGGATGCCCCCATGCTCAGCTTTGGGTCGGTGATGGTTGACCAAAATGGTTTTATCGATCGATTCCCAGGCCAGGCGATGCTAGTAGGGCTATTTGCCAACGCCCTAGGCTGGGATCACAGTGACCACGGACGATTAACGGCCTTGCAAGATCGTCTCGAATACGCCGCACGTTGGGACGTCCCTCCGCAAGAAATGGTGGACTATCAAACGGTCGATTTGGCTCAACCAAAGATGCAAGAGCCGTTTTGGACCACCTGGGGAATTCCCGAAAAACGAGCAGGCGGCAACGCAGGTCGGGGAACGCACCAGCGATATCGGTATTACTGGACCGACGGTATCATGACAGTTGTGGTGACCCTCAAGAACGACGAAGACCCCGATCTTCCCCGTCTGGCTCAAGCGCTGAACCGACCAGCGCGGCCTTTATTTTTTGGACGCAAGGTATGTCTACCGGCGCGGCCCGTTCTTGACCCCCATTCACCGGTAGTGATCGGAGCCGATCTTTTAAGTATTTTGAAACAGACTGATATATGGAATCGAGACGGCGAGATCTGCCAGGTGTCGGCTTACCGCGAAGCTTGTTGGCCAGCGAACGTGGTGAAAGCGGGCACTATCCGAAGAGTCCACGACCTCCGGGATTGGTCCAACCAAATCATGGCCGGAGGACGAGAACGCCGTGAAGGAATAATTGGGAGGGAAGAACCTTGACGCTTCACATTGTCGAGATACGACCCCACCCGGTGGCATTATTTCGATTTCTAGAAAGTCAGGGTCTCAACCACCGTGGGGACGAAGATCTCGGATATGGTATACACGCATGGCTTAAGGCGGCGTTCGGAGAACTGGCCCCCAAACCATGGCGTCTTTTTTGGGACCGGAACAGACCACCAAGAATTCTGGCTTATTCCCCAATAGGAGCGGAGGAGCTACATCGGCGCCTCGGAGATTTTGCGGATCCCGGGGCCTCTGCGGTGTGCCCTAAATCGGAAGACTTGGTGAGCCGACCGATGCCGATATTCAATGCTGGTCGCTGCCTAGGCCTGGAATTGCAATGCCTGCCCGTTTTTAGAAAGAGTCGTTCAGGCGTTGAACAAGACATTTTTCTACAAAGTAGGGAAAGTTCTTCCGACCGTCGCCGACGTGACGAAGTATATTGTCAATGGGTACAACAGCGCTTAACAGAAACCGGAGCAGTCGACGTTGTTGACTTGTCGCTTTACGCGTTCCGTTTGGTCAATCAATTGCGGAAAACAAGAGATGCCGAAGGAATTCGGCAAAGCTCCCGTTTGGTGAGGCCGCAAGTTCAAGTCCTCGGAGAACTGGTGGTCCGAGATGCCACCGCGTTCGAAAGACTCCTTGCCCGCGGAATTGGACGACACACGGCATTCGGATATGGGATGCTTTTGCTCCGGCCACCGTCATGAGCCGCCCTTCCTTTTTCTCCGGTCGTCTGGGACTCGAAGGATCCCGCATTCCGCATGTTGATCGCCATGGACTTCTCTGGGTATCACATGGAAAATTGTTCGTAGAAGACGGAACATTGCGGTTTCAGGCGGCCGGGAATGAAGACATCGCCCCAGGAGAATATTCTATTCCCTATCAAATGATATCCATGATTCTCGCTGGGCCCGGGACCTCAATTACTCATGATGTCTTTAGGATTCTAGCACGTCACGGCACTTTGATTGCCGCTGTCGGTGAAGGGGGCGTGAAGTATTACACTGCGCCACCAATGGGTCAGGGCCATTCTGACATCGCCCGGATCCACGCTCGGCTGTGGGCCAACCAAGACGATCGTTTGCGAATCGCACGGCACATGTACGCCATTCGATTTGGAGAGGTCTTCCCCGATCGCGATATTAGCGCCCTACGGGGAATGGAAGGCGGACGACTCCGAGAATCTTACCGGATAGTAGCAGCCAAGTACGGCGTCCCATGGGAGCGGCGCGACTATGACCGGGGAAGACCCGATAGTGCTGACATTCCGAACCAGGCAGTGAACCATGCAGCCACTTTTGTGGAAGCTGCGGCCTCCATAGCCGTGGCTGCCGTGGGGGCCCTACCACCGCTTGGCTTTATTCACGAGGATTCGAGCAACGCGTTTGTTCTGGACATCGCCGACCTGTGGCGGGTAGAGACAACGTTGCCATTGGCCTTTTCCGTAGCGGCTCGAATCATTCAAAATCCGTCGTATTCGCTAGAACGAGAAATTCGTCTGGAAGCAGCCCGGTGGTTTAGAAAGCAAAAACTCGTACCGAAAATGATAGACCGTGTGAAGGAGATTGTTCATGTCGATGACAGTCGTGGTAACCCGTAATGTATCGAATCGCATACGCGGCTTCTTGTCTTCTTCAATGTTGGAAATGTCCCCTGGAGTATATTCGGCTCCCCGATTATCGCCCGCAGTTCGGGACAGAGTCTGGGAGGTTTTGACGGAATGGTTCATAGCTGAAAGAGACGCGAGCATTGTTATGCTCTGGCAAGAAGCACAAGTGCCCGGAGGTCAAGCGGTAAAGATTCTGGGGGAACCGCCAGTCGAACTTGTGGAGTTAGACGGGCTAGTGGTAATAAAGAGATCCAGGACGACGGTATCAAACTAATCTATATCGCGCTTAAGAACCTTGAAAACAAAATATCTTCATATTTTACGGGGATTCTGCTATAATGTCAAGGGTTTCCCCCGCAAGCGCGGGGATCGACCGTCTCCATGGCGACAGTTTCTTCATGCATGCGTGTTTCCCCCGCAAGCGCGGGGATCGACCTGGGCGCATGACACAGGACGCAGGGATGTTGACGTTTCCCCCGCAAGCGCGGGGATCGACCTCTCCGATAGACCGATAGTCGAGAGCGATACCGGTTTCCCCCGCAAGCGCGGGGATCGACCGCA
>PXYV01000062.1 GCA_003023745.1 Sulfobacillus acidophilus
CATCTCGAATCCCTCCTCGACAGAGGGTCTTCGCCATCGGGCGCCTTAGATCCTTTGAAGATGGAAAATCCTGCGAAACTTAAGGTGCATTAATATAGCGGTCTAAGGTCTAAGAGGTCAGAATCGACACCGATCCAACCCCTTCCACCACAAGGTGCAGGAATTGTACCCCGTCGCCGCATGGGGACAAAAAGTCGGTTGCACCGGTTTGTCCCGTTTGGCGGCTTTCGCCTCTTTGCCATTGCCCCTGCCATCATTTGCTGGGGGCACGTGTCGGGCGAATACCTGCATGCGCCAGACGTTGCAGGCGGACCTCATTGTTCAGGTGTTCACGTCACGGCGCGTTGGCAACGGCGTTACACTCCGCGTGGAGGCGACCCACCATCGCCCGCGGCGACTTGCTTGGGCGCCATTCCCCAAAGGGCGGGCCCTACGTGCCGATACTCCGCGGCCGACTGAATATGCCCCGATGGGGAAGGCATACATCCAGGGCGGCCCACTTAAAACGATGTTGGGATCCCGTGTGGGACCAACACCACGGGAGTCTGAGGAGTCATCTCTTCGTGAAACGACGTATAATGCGCAAGCCGTTTCGGCTCAGGCACCACCCCGATTCCCGGCCCGTCGGGAACCGTCAGCGTTCCATCCGGGTTTAGAGAAAACTCCGGCTCCACTAGATCCTCGGCAAAATAGCGATTGCTCGCCGACGTGTCGCCGGGCAATCGGAAATTTGCAAGGGTGCTCAGATGCAAATTGTGGGCCCGGCCAATGCCGGTTTCCTGCATGCCGCCACACCACACCGGGACACCCTGTTTAGCCGCAATGTCGTGAATTGCCCGAGCCATGGCATAGCCTCCCACACGGCCCACCTTGATATTGATCACGCGACAGGCTTGAATATCTAGTGCCTTGCGTGCATCCTCTGGCGTACGAATGGATTCATCTAAACAAATGGGCGTCCTGAGAGAGCGTGCCAATGCAGCATGATCGATGAGGTCGTCATGGGCAAGAGGCTGCTCCAGCATCATCAAATTCAGGTCGTCAAGTGCCTTAAGAAGGGGAAGATCAACGAGGCGATAGGCGGAATTGGCGTCTGCCATAATTGCCACTTGGGGGCCGACATGCTCCCGCAATAAAGCCAGTCGGTCGACATCGAGGCCTGGTTTAATCTTCACCTTGAGACGGCGATATCCTAACCGAAGAAACGTGTCCCCCGCCCGCAACAGGTCGTCGATGGTGGGTTGGATCCCGATGGATACTCCCACTGGAATGGCGGTCCTAAAAGGCTCTCCCCCTAATAACCGGGCCAACGGCAACCCTTTCGCACGAGCAAACCAGTCCCACACCGCCATTTCAATCGTGGCTTTAGCCATAAAGTTAGCGCGAATCGGCAAGAAGAGGTCCGCTACGTCCTCAGGGCGACTAATCTTACGCCCCCAAAGCCGCGGAAGCAAATGATTTTTTATGGCAAAATAAACAGTGGCATGCGTCTCTTCGTTCCAGTGCGGATCCGGGTCAGCCACCGATTCGGCATAACCCGCGATCCCGTCGGCATGCACTGTGAGTAACCAGGTTTGTTTCGCAGTGCTCATACCGACCGACGTCTCGAAGGGATCAAGTAAAGGAAGCTCGACAAAGTCGAGTTGCACACGATCGATTAGCATCAGCCAGCTCCTTTGCCACCTATTGCGTAACAGTCCAGTCGTTGGCATAGAGATAATTGGTCACCGGATTGTACGTTCGGACTGTTCCATGCACGTTATCGGCATGCACATTGAGGCCAATCACCCGAGAATATCCAGAAGGGAGCCATGGCATCCACAATACAGGCAACGCTTTGGCGATATACAGTTGGTAGGCGTCCAGTCGCGATCGAATTTGCGCTGGAGACCCTGGTAAGTAGGTCTCATTAATGAGCGCCGTCGCCCTTTGACTCACGTAACCGCTTTGATTGTATTCTCCGGTCGGCGAAAACATACTGCCGCCGGTCGGATAGTAGTTGAATTGATACTCCAAACCCGTGCCCCAATATCCCATTTGCCATTTCGTCGGATCGGATTGGCTCAATTCGGCAAACAACTGGTCAAAAGGCATTTGTTCCAACGTGATCTGCACACCCTCTTTAGCCCAGTCACTCTTAATGAGTTGAACCGTGTTTGCCTCAGTCAGGCTACCCGACGCGTACAGTAATGTCATGGCCAGTTTCTCGGAGCCCTTGGTCATGACCCCGCCCACCATCTTCCATCCGTGTGCCTCCAAGAGCAATTTTCCGCGCTTCGGGTTATAGGGATAGGGCGACCGATTTAGCGCAGCATCATAAAACGGCGTACGAGGCTTGGAAGGGATGGGACCATCCGTAGGCACTCCGTATCCGTGATAGAGAGTCTCAATAATGCCGCGCTGGTTAATGCCCATTTCAAGTGCTTGACGCACATAAAGTAAAGACAAGGCTTTGCCAATGCCGCCCGGAGCTTTGGGGCTCAGGTTGGGCACGATATAATTCATGGCAAAAAGATAACTCGACGAGAATTTGTCGTGGGACAACTCCGCCCGATCTTTGATCATCGACGCGGGCAGATAGCCGACCGAGATACTGCCGTTGCGCAAGCCCGCAAACTCTGAACTGGACGACCCTTCATACTGAAATAGCAAACGTCCGATCGTAGCCTTATGCCCTCCAAAGTGCGGATTCGGCACCAGTTCCCAGTAGTTGTTCGGCTGCCACTTTAAAAATCGAAAAGCTCCGTCGACGACGTCAAAATACTTACTGGTGGGCGTGTTAGCTACCGACTCAATGAACTTCAATTCTTGCGTCATGTTGTTCGGATATCGGTCCCAGACCGACTCCGGCACGGGAAAAATTTGTGTCAGTCCGTTGTGAATAAACCACTGAGGATTCGCAGGTCGAGCTAATTGCACTATAACCGTATCGGTCCCATCCGCACTGACACTCTTCCAGTCAGTCGGCATGCCACCACTGCCTAAGCCACCAAAGACCCATGGAGCATTCGGTTGCGAGGCCGCTTTCATCAGATCCACAGTAAAAACAACGTCCTTCGCCGTGATCGGCTGACCATTGGACCATTTGTATTTATGGCTGAGGGTAATCACGTATCGAGTCCCGTTGGCGTTCACGCTAATGTGGGACGCCAATGACTTCGAGTAGTCGACCACGTTATTTTTATCGAGGTAAATGAGGGGCCGATACATCAAAAATTCAATTTGCAAATTCAGTGCAAAAAAGTCCGGAGCATTAATGACGGGGAAAAACCAATTCGGCGGTGACTGCGGTTGTTCTGCGACAACCACAGTCGCGGCCGACGCCGTTGCCGTGTGCGACACTGTGCTGCCGCACCCAGCCAGGGCCAGAAGGGACACGCCGCAGGTGCCAGCAACCCACCAACGTTTGGGCACAGAAATCATTCCTTTCGCGTCATCTGTTGGCCTTATCACGGGAAGTGAGTGGTACGAATACTAACGGTTATGCTACAATATTGAAATAAATATTTCAAGAGGTTAGCCTTGAAGATTTCAGATTTTCAGATGCAATTTGAACAAGCCAGTGTTCAAGCCCCGCCTGCTGTTCAGCGCGCATTGGTCTGGCTGGCTCAGCATACGCCGGAGATAGCCTGGCAGCGGGTTGATGCGATCGCTCGTCACGCCGGCGTCAGTCCGGCCTCGGTGGTTCGAGCCGTACAACGCGCGGGATTTGAGGGATTCGTCGATCTTCAGGCGCAAATACGGGCGTTGGATCCCGTGATTCCTCCCGCTTGGCAGACGGTTGCAACCACTCCTGACGTGACGACCTCGGTGCTCGCCCAAGAAATTGCCAATCTGACGGAATTGGAACCCACGCTTCGGGCCCAAATCGACGTGATCACTGATTGGTTGTTATCCCGCCAACATCTCATTGTTACGGCCAGTCTCATGACCGCCAGTCTGGCCGAACACGTCGCACTCAATTTTCGCTATCTCTTAGGCGGCGTGGACTTTGTCGATGCGGCGTCGAGCCAAGCCTGGATGCTCCTTCGCGACCTTCACGACGAGGACGGCGTCGTCGGAATTAGTTATCCCCGGTACTCCACCCGGACGTCGGCATTTTTAGGCCAGTGTGCGAAACGCACCCCACACATCTTATGGATTACTGATTTGGGAGGGCCTTCGATACCGGCCGAATTGGTGCTGCGACTCCCCAGCACATCGCAGTCACATTACAGTTCGACGGTAGCATTGATGGCGTTGATCCAGGTTCTGGCTCATGAGCTGGCAGAACGAGAACCGCAACGAATTCGTCGGAATATTGAAGCCGCTGATGCCGTCTGGCGCATATTGCACGAGCCCTAACGACGAAGAACTCCAAGGAGGCCGTTCAGATCATGAAACCGCATCACTAAATTTTATGGTATGGTGGGGCTTGAGCGTCAGGTGTTGGCCATTTTTCGCAAATAAAAAAGGCGTGGCCAAGACTGGCTCTCGGAATTGCATGTTCGAGCACGATATGGGCCATCCCTCTGTGAACGACGCCGCGTATCGGTCGTTCGCTTCCCGGATATCAAAAGCATTTATTCGACGGCCGAAGCGGCGAGCGATCACCATTTAGTGGGCTGGGACCGTTCTTGGACAGATCGGAGGGCATATCATGGCTGAATTGCGCACCATTTTAAGTGGCGCTACGGTGATCGACGGCACCGGACAACGCCGGTACTTGGGAGATGTATGGATCGAAGGAAAATACATTGCACGGATTACCGACGTAGCTGAATCACATCCGCCGAATTGGACTGTGATTCCGATAGAAGGTCGAATCGTGTCCCCGGGTTTCATCGACGTCCATTCCCATGCCGATAACGCGGCATTCTTAAACGAACCGGACTGTTCCAAAATTTTTCAGGGTGTCACCACCGAGGTGACCGGAAATTGCGGGGACAGTTTAGCGCCGCGCAACGCCAAGTTCGCCGCCGATCTGCGCGCATATGCCGAAAGGCTATTCCCTCCGACGCCATGGCACGGAACAACCTTCCGCGACTACTGGGCTGAGGCCCAGACCCGCGGACTCGTCACCAACGTTGCACCACTGGTGGGCCAGGGCACATTGCGCATTCTTGCTATGGGACTCGACGACCGACCGCCTACTCGAGCCGAACGGCACGTCATGGTCGATGCCTTGCGACAATCTTTAGATGACGGAGCATTCGGGCTTTCGACTGGCCTCATCTATCCCCCCGGGTTGTTTACCGCAACCGAAGAGATTGTTGAGTTGGCGACATGCTTAGGAAACCGTGTCTATGCGACTCACATGCGCAACGAGGCGGACAACCTGATTGCGAGTGTCCAAGAGGCATTGAACATCGGGCGTGCTGCCCACTGCCCGGTTCAAATCTCACATCACAAGGCCTGTGGTCGCGAGAACTGGGGCAAGACCGCAACAACCCTGAGTCTTGTGCAGGCGGCCCGCCAAGAAGGACAAAATGTCCGTCTCGACGTCTATCCCTACACCGCATCGTCGACCGTGCTGACCTCATGCTTGCCCCCCTGGGTAGAGGTCGGTGGACCGTCGGATATATTGCGGCGCCTGACGGATTTTCATGAACACCAAAGAATTTTTGAGGATATCCAGACAGGGTTAGCGGGCTGGGAAAATGAACTGGGTTCCGTGGGAGCAGAGGGTATTTTGATTAGTGCAACTCCCGATCATCGTTGGGAAGGCCAAAACTTGGCCGAGATATCCCAAGCAATGGGTCTTGATCCGGTTGCAGCCATGCTACGCATTTTGGTCGAATCCAATCTACGGGTCAGCATGATTGCGTTCAGTATGGATGAAGGGGATCTTCAGCGCGTCATGACGTTCCCTTGGACCATGATTGGTTCAGACGGGTTGCCACCTGGTATTGGTGGCAAGCCACATCCACGCCAATTCGGAACCTTCCCGCGGGTCTTGGGAACTTACGTACGCGAGCGCCAGTGGATGGACTTGGAGACAGCCGTCTATAAGATGACAGGGTTAGCTGCGGACACGTTTGGGTTGGGCGATCGCGGCGTGATCCGAGAAGACATGGTAGCCGATCTGGTGGTTTTCGATTTTGACGTGATTGCCGATCGCGGGCAATATGCAGCCGAGCCGATTCCGCCAATTGGCATCGATGCCGTATACCTAGCCGGTCAATGTGTTGTCCAAGACGGGCGCTGGCAGGGCATAAAAATCGGGCAACGCCTCAACGCGTCGACTGGATGATTCGACACCGGGCACCGTTGATGTCAGACATCCGGGCATGGCTCGATACGGCCCCGATGAGATCACGCAGTGATGTCTTCGGGACCCAAATTAAAAGGCCCAGAAACCCCCAAACATCAGGTCGTTAAGCTCCGCTTAGCGTCCAAAATAGTCGTCTCCGGAAAGCAATGAGCCACAGGCGATGCACTCACATGGCCGACCCGTCGCACCTTTTTTGGTGCGCACACATGACGGCGTTAGGCGTGCCCAGGGGCACCCGTCCCATAACGTTATCCGATCCCAGAGAGTCCCTGTCATCGATGCAACGTTAGCAACGAATTTGCACGTCTAATCCACCCGAACGATGGTAGCCTCGCCTTGACCGCCGCCGCTACAGATGGTTGCCACGCCATAGCCTCCGCCGCGGTGTTGCAGTTCTAAAATCAGAGTCAAAAGGATACGCGCTCCTGAAGCCCCAATCGGATGTCCCAACGCAACGGCGCCTCCATTGACGTTGACGCGCTCAGCATCCAGTCCCAACAACTGCATGCTGGTCAAGGTCACAGCCGCAAAGGCTTCGTTAATTTCAGCCAAGGCCAAATCTTTAACCGTAAGGTGCGCCCGATGCAAAGCCATTTCAGCAGCATAGGCCGGCACCGTGTGCAAATACTTGGGTTCGCGTGATGCCCAACCCGAACTGACAATGGTTGCCAATGGCTTGATTCCCCGCGCGCGAGCCGCATCGGCCGACATCAGCAACAACGCTGCCGCCCCGTCCGTGAGGCCAGGCGCGTTACCGGCGGTAACGGTTCCGTCGGGCTGAAATGCGGGTCTTAGCTGCGAAATTTTTTCCAAGGTGGTGTCGCGCCGGGGTCCAACATCCTCTAAAACCGTCGTGTGAGCACCCTTTTTGCCAGGGACCGTCACCGCGACAATTTCCTCTGCAAACCGCCCGCTATCCATAGCGCGGATGGCACGCTGGTGGCTTAGGTAGGCCCATTCATCTTGCGCATTGCGCGAAATGTGGTACTCTTTGGCTACTTCGCTGCCGTACACTCCCATATGACACTGGCCAAAACTACACCATAGACCATCGTGGACCACTGCATCGATGAACGTACTATCTCCCATGCGCAACCCGTAGCGAGCCCCTTGGACAAGATAGGGGGCCTGACTCATTGATTCCATGCCGCCCGCAATCGCCGTGGAAATGTCTCCGAGGCGAATCGCCATGTCAGCCAGGTTCACCGCCCTAAGGCTCGATGCACACACCTTATTAATCGTGTCAGAGGGCACCGTCTCTGGCAAACCCGCCTTCATTGAGGCCTGTCGCGACGGAATCTGTCCAGCTCCAGCCTGCACAACTTGGCCCATAAACACATAATCAATCTCGCCTGGTTCCACTGTACTGCGTGCCATAACCCCGCGAATCGCCTGAGCGCCCAAATCCGTAGCCGCCACGTCTCGCAGGGCCCCGCCAAACGATACAAAGGGGGTGCGCGCAACTGCGACCACCACGGTTTCTGCCATGTCCATATGCTCCTCTCCGAGGCGTTTATGGTTGACGCCGGATCACCGCTCCCAGGGCAGCCATTTTCTCTTCTAGCGCTTGATACCCCCGGTCAATCGATTCTACCCCGTCAACGATGGTGGTGCCCTCGGCTTTAAGTGCCGCCAACACCAGCGCAGCTCCTCCTCGAATATCCTGCGCCTGCACGGGCGCTCCCGTCAACCGATTTACGCCTCGCACAATCGCTGTCTCCCGATCCACCTTCACGTCAGCACCGAGCCGGGACAGATCGTGAGTGTATCCAAACCGATTCTCAAACACCGTCTCTTGCACCACAGAGACTCCATCGCACACTGCCAAGAGTGACACCATTTGCGGGTGCAAGTCCGTGGGAAACCCGGGATGCGGCAATGTTTCAATATCGACCGCCGATAATCGCTTCGTGGCCATGATACGAATCCAGTCCATGTCTGCTTCAATTTTCGCTCCAGCCTGACTCAGCTTCAACAATACCGTGTTGAGATGCTCGGGAATAACATTAGCCACGGTCACGGCCCCGCGCGTGATGGCGCCGGCAATGAGATAGGTTCCCGCTTCCAGGCGATCCGGGATGATTTCGTGGTGTGTTCCCGTCAAGCGCTCGACTCCTTCGATTCGCACCAAGTTGGTTCCGGCACCGCGCACCCGCGCTCCCATCGCATTGAGAAAATTGGCGACATCCACAATCTCTGGTTCCATCGCCGCATTTTCTAACACCGTTGTGCCCTGCGCTAAACTCCCGGCAATCATTAAATTTAACGTCGTGCCAAAGGATGCGCGTTCCACATAAATGCGCGATCCCTGAAGGCGTCCCGCGACGCTCCCCTGGATCGACCCATGCTCCAAGCGCATGTCGGCACCCAAGGCTTGAAATCCCTGAATATGGAAATTCACAGGGCGTGATCCGATTTGACATCCGCCCGGAAATGCCACATCCGCGCGCCCTAGGCGAGCTAGCAACAACCCCACCAGATATGTCGATCCCCGCAACTTTCGGGCTAAATCATAACGGGCTTGATGGGTTATGAGATTTTGCGCATCAATGGCCAACTGCCGATCTGTCAACCATTCGACGCTAGCGCCCAAGTCTCGCAAAATCTGACACAGATCTAAAATGTCCGTATATCGTGGCACATTCTCCAGAACCGATATACCGTCTTCAGCCAAGGCCGCCGCCACAATGATCGGCAGTGCACTGTTCTTTGACCCATCGATCAGCACATCGCCAGCGAGCGCCCGCCCCCCTTCAATGACAAGCTGCGCCACCAATGTCTCCCTTTCGCCACCATATTCCTATAAGCTGTAGTTGGGTGCCTCTTTCGTAATTTGTACATCGTGGGGATGACTTTCCGCCAGCCCGGAACCCGTAATCCGCACAAAACGCGCTCCTTCACGAAGCGCGGCCAGGTTGGCTGCCCCGCAATAACCCATCCCCGCCCGAACCCCGCCAATTAATTGATATGCTGTATCCGCCAGCGATCCCCGATATGGTACTCGGCCCTCAATCCCTTCCGGAACCAATTTTTCCATATCTAAGTCGTCTTGGAAATAGCGATCGCCGGAGCCTTCTTTCATCGCACCTAGCGACCCCATGCCACGATAGACTTTGAACGAACGCCCTTTATAGATCTCTAGATCCCCGGGACTCTCTTCAGTGCCTGCAAAAAGCGACCCAATCATGACCGAGGAGGCACCCGCCGCGAGGGCTTTGGCAATATCGCCGGACCAGCGAATGCCGCCGTCCGCGATAATCGGGATGCCCCTCTTGCTGCACGCCTTATACGCCTCCCACACCGCCGTAATTTGCGGCACACCAATACCCGCCACAATTCGCGTTGTACAAATCGACCCGGGGCCCACACCCACCTTGACCGCATCGACTCCCGCATCGATCAGGGCCTGGGCGCCATCGGCGGTGGCCACATTCCCCCCTACAACATCTAAATCGGGGAATCCCTGCTTGATGGTGCGCACGGTATCCAGCACTCCTTGAGAGTGGCCATGGGCGGTATCGACCACCACCACATCAACGCGCGCCTTCACCAGTGCGGCCACCCGCTCCATAAAATCGGCGCTGACCGACACCGCCGCTGCGACTAAGAGCCGACCATTGCCGTCTTTGGCAGCATTGGGGAATTTGCGTGCCTTTTCAATATCCTTGATCGTAATAAGACCGCGCAGACGGCCCTGGTCGTCCACCAACGGCAGTTTCTCGATGCGATGACGGCCTAAAATCTGCTTGGCTTCTTCTAATGTGGTTCCCTCCGGCGCCGTGACCAGATTGTCATGGGTCATGACGTCGCGGATCGGTCTGTCAAAGTGTTCTTCAAAACGCAAATCACGGTTGGTGAGAATGCCGACCAAATAGCCGCCGGTGCGCACAATAGGCACGCCGGAAATGCGATAGCGGCTCATCATATCTAACGCATCTTGAATTTTATGTTCCGGCGATAAAAAAATCGGGTCAATAATGACCCCGTGCTCACTGCGCTTCACCTTATCTACTTCGCTAGCCTGCCGCTCAATCGGCATATTCTTGTGGATGACGCCAATCCCGCCCTCCCGGGCCAAAGCGATGGCCATGCGTGCTTCCGTAACCGTATCCATTCCCGCCGAAACCAGGGGCACGTTGAGACCAATATGGCGCGTGAACTGCGTCCGCACGTCAACATCGCGGGGAAGCACCGTCGAGTAGCCAGGCAACAGCAATACATCGTCGAAGGTCAATCCCTCGAAGGCAAATTTATCTTCGTAAATCACATCGTTCCTCCTTGAAAGCAAGTTGACTGGATCGTGGGGTTTGGACAAGTCTACCACAGCCAGGAATGACGCGACAATCACTGAAACGCTAGGCCAATAATTGCGACACCCGCTCGCCCACTTTATGTACAGGCCCCGCCCCCATCGTGATAAATGTGTCGCCCGGCATTAATAACGGCATCACAAGATCAACCGCGTCGAACATGTCCGGCACGTAATAGATAGGGGCATGGCGGTGTTGGCCAATAGCTTGAGCGAGTAAACTGCCTGAAACCCCCGCAATCGGCAATTCCCCCGGAGGAGCATAAATTTCCGTGAGCACCACAATGTCCGCCGCATCAAACGCTTCAATAAATTGATGCCAAAGATTGTGCGTACGAACGTAGCGTTGGGGTTGAAACAGCACAATCACCCGGCCATTGGTGACCTGGCGACACGCCTCCAGTGTTGCCCGTATTTCGGTGGGGTGATGGGCATAATCATCCACGACCAAAATCGGTCCCCGGGCCAACACTTGAAAGCGTCGATTGGCATTGCGGAACTCACTCAACGCCGCGAATACGGAGGCATGATCAATACCTAGGTGGCGAGCCACCGCCAATGTCGCCAACGCATTCTTGACGTTATGCACGCCCGGCACCTTCAAGTGGACCGATCCCAAGCGCAAAAAACCCTCATAGGCGTCGAATAGGGTCCCCTCCCGGTTTTGCCCTAAAATCACGCCCCGCACTTCCGCCCGGTCAGAAAGCCCGTAGGTGCGGACCGGGACGGGTAAGTCCTGGGCCATCGCCGCCAACACGGGATCGTCCACGCCCAGCACGGCTATCCCGTTTGGCGGCACTGCGCTCAAATAGCGGCGGAACGCGCCAATCAACGCATCGAAGCTTTCGTTAAAGTGTTCTAGGTGCTCTGGTTCAATGTTGGTCGCCACCGCAATCTCAGGATGGTAGCGCAAAAAGGTCCCATCACTCTCATCGGCCTCGGCCACGATCCACTCCGACTGCCCGACGCGCACATTGCCGCCAAACGTTTCCACCTCTCCCCCCACCAGGATCGAGGGATCAAAGCCGGCACCAGACAGCACGGTGCCAATCATGGTTGTCGTGGTGGTCTTGCCGTGCGTGCCACTCACCGTAATGGCACGCTTGGTATTCAAAATCTCGGCCAATACGTCCGAGCGATGACGCAGAGGTAGCCCAGCTGCTTGGGCCGCTTGCCACTCCACGTTATCCTCATGCACATCGGTGTTGAAAATTACTTCGTCGGCCCCCTGCACATGGTCAGCCGCGTGCCCAAACCAGACTAAGATGCCATCGCGCAAGAGCCGGTCAGTGCGGCTCGAGGGATTCATGTCGGATCCAGTCACGGCATAGCCCTGTCGATGGAGCCATAGCGCCAGTCCGCTCATGCTGTAACCGCCAATGCCGATAAAGTGGATCCGCTTCATATGTTGACCGCCTTTGGAAAGCAGGTTTGTATTAGACTACGCTTTGCACCGCACTTTCATCCCCTAGCCCGCGGGGTTACTGAAAGTACCACCCTTGTTCGACCCAGAGGTTGACGTAATGGGCGGCTGCCCGAGCAATGCGCTCCAGCTCATCTTCCTTAAGCCCGCGCACTATCCGACCCGGCCGACCCCACACCAATGAGCCGGACGGAATGTCCGTGCCTTGCGGGATCAAGGTCCCTGCGCCAATAATGACATTGTCGTGCACGTGTGCGCCATTAAGAATTACGCTTCCCATGCCGACCAACACCCGATCCTCAATTGTTGCTCCGTGCACGACCGAGCCATGGCCAATGGTCACCTCTTGCCCAATGATGCACGGGAACCCACGATCCGCATGCAAAGTACTGTTGTCTTGAAGATTGCTACGTGCTCCCAATACGATCCGTTCGGCGTCTGCACGGATCACCGCATTAAACCACACCGACGCCTCCCGACCCAGCTCCGCCTGACCAATGACGTAGGAGCCCGGCGCTAAGAACACCGGCGACGTGACAACCGGAGACCATTGCCCAAAATCCATCAACATTGTGATCCTCCTCTAGGGTTAAGACCCTAGGGCCCAGGATGTGCGCGGCCCCTGACTTAACGGCAAGCGGGATCCTAACTGAAATTGGTAAAAACCGCAGGCCCCCACCATAGCTGCATTGTCGGTACAGTATTCGACAGGCGGCACATGAATGACCGCACCTACACCTTTGCCCCATTGTCGTACGCACTCCGCTAAGCGTTGATTGGCACTCACCCCGCCCGCTAAATAAACGTGCTGCACTGGTACCCGCAGCCACGCACGCTCCAAATTGCGGCACAACGCCTCCACAACAGCCTCCTGCAAGGCCTTGGCCACGTCACAAGGGGCATCGGGGTGCGCGAGGACGCGCTCGGCGGTGGCCGTCTTCAGCCCGCTAAAACTAAAGTCCAGCGAATCCCCGGCTATCCGTGCCACTGGTAAGCGAAACGGCACATCGTGACTAACCGTCGCGGCTAAACGCTCAATTTCCGGCCCTCCAGGATACCCAAGACCCAATAGGCGCGCTCCTTTGTCCAAAGCTTCTCCGGCCGCATCGTCGCGGGTTTGTCCCAGCATTTTGAGCCGGCCGTGGGCTTGCCAATACATGAGATTGGTATGGCCCCCAGACACAATCAGTGCCAATGCCGGAAACTGGATGGGGGCGACCAGCGCATTCGCATACAGATGGGCCTCGAGATGATGGACGCCAATCACGGGCCGGTCAATCGCCTGACCCAAGGCCTTGGCAAACGTAACACCCACCAGCAGTGCACCCACGAGCCCGGGCCCTTGAGTTACAGCAATGGCGTCCAGATCATCTGGTGCACACTGACACGCTGTGAGAACTGCTTGCACGACCGGCAAAATAGCCATGGCATGTTCGCGAGCGGCCACTTCGGGCACAACCCCGCCAAATTGCTGCTGCAGTTTGGCCGAGGTCATCCGCTCAGCCGCCAGCACCTCTCGTCCGTCTTTAACAATGGCGGCGGCAGTATCATCACATGACGACTCAATCCCTAAAATGCGCATAATTCACCCCGGTCTGGCCAAGAGTATCAGAAAAATCTTGGGAGGAAAAGCGCCATGGCCACCATCACACTATATGGTATTCTACTCTTCATCGTCTGGTCCGCGCCTAGTCTCTTGACTTTGTCCCGCTACACTTACGACCTCATGTCGGCTGCTCATTTTGTGACATTCTTAGCCGCCGTCGTCCTTTTTGTTCTCATGGGACGAAGCCTTACGCGCTACCAGTTGTCGCGTCTGGCAACGGGGCTGATAGTGGGTGCGCTTGTCGGCGCCGCAGGCAGCGTTGCCGAAAGTCTGATCCGACGTCTGCCATTATACGAACGTACATTTGTTGCGCGCATCCCCAATGTTCCTCCCCAGGCAGCCCTAACCATGCTGCAATTGCACTTCTGGACAAGCACTATCCTCTCGGCCGTCATGTTTGCCCTGCTATTAGGTGGATTAGGTGCCATCGCCACCTGGTGGGGAGGTCGCGGCCAGCCGGCCACTACATCTTCGGCCTCTCACCAATAGACGTCTGTTATAGCGGATCTTTCCACATGATATACGCGTCCTCGCGCGGATCACTGTAATATCCGCGCCTGACCCCCAATTGGATAAAGCCCAGTTTTTGGTATAGATTTTGTGCGACCACATTGGACCGCCGCACTTCCAGCGTCATCCGGTGCGCACCCATCGCCGCTGCCCGCTCTATCAATCCGCGCATCATTCGCTCACCCAAATGGTAGCCACGAAAATCGGGATGGACAGCCACGTTGGTGACGTGCGCCTCATCTAAAATCAGCCACATGCCGCCATAAGAAACCACGCGACCGTGAAAATCCAACACTAAATAGGCTGCAAAGTTGTTCTCCATCAATTCGCTTTGAAATGCCGTACGCGACCACGGCGTCGGAAACGACGACGCTTCAATGCGGAGGACCGCATCAAGATCCGATAGGTACATATCGCGGACCACAACCTCTGAGTCTTCCGGCTGGTTAGGAAGCGCCATGACGATCCACCTCATTTGGCCGACTAATCGCCACCGATCGCAGATAGGTAGGGGCTAAACCCACTGGGTCGTCAGCTCCCTTCCATTGTAACCTCGACCATCCCCGCATTGCTACCGGCACGCCGGAAATGGCTCGGCGGTCGGGATGCGCCACTCGCCCAATCTGACGCAAGAGCGCCGCGTCAGCACCGGCAGGTCCCAGCACGGTCACTTCTTCAGCTAGCGGGAATCTTAGTGGCAATCGTCCCTGTACCGCCACATCAGGCATCAAGGCTTGCGCGCCATCGACGTCGACCCAGTAATAGCCGAGGTAAAACGCCATCCCACGGCGCTCGCTGGTGACGACGACGCGCCGTCCCGGCAACACCACCTCGGCCCAGGCCGCTAACGACGACACTCCAACCAAAGGCACATTCCATCCTAATGAATAAGCCTTAGCCGCACTCAAGGCCACGCGCACGCCCGTAAAGGATCCGGGTCCCACGCCAACTGCCAGTGCATCCGGCCGACCGTAGAGTTTGACCAGACGGTCAATCCACTCGACCAGGATCGTTCCCGCCAAACGCGGACCCCGAGCGGACATATTCGCCACCGGTTCGCCGTCCTCAATATACCCCACCGCCAGGACGGGCGTGGAGGCATCCCATCCCATCACCTTAAACCCCACGATGCGTCACCTCGTAAACCCTCTAAGCCGCTCAGTCCACTCGGGACCCACTCCCCACAGCATCACCCCTCGGGAAGTTCCACCATTTTCCAGGCGCAGCGTTACCTCTAAGCGTTCAGGATACACAGGGCGCAGCACCTCCGCCCATTCCGCTAAAATCACCGTATTGACGCCAAGCGGATTCGGCAAGTCCAATACCTCCCACTCCGCACATTGCGTCAAACGATACCCATCCACATGATAGATAGTCAACCCTTCTGCCTGGTAGATATGGAGCAAGTCGAACGTCGGCGACGTCACCGATTCGCGCACACCTAGCCGGCGACACATCGCTTGAACCCAGGTGGTCTTTCCTGCTCCCAAAGGTCCATTTAACAGCACTACCGCCCTCGGCGCAACAAGGTCCGCAATCTGTTCAGCCAAGTGCTGCATGTCCGCAAAATTTTGGTGAGGCACGTCAATGCGCAAAGTGTTCAAACGCCAAACCCTCTCCCCGCATTTCAACCGGCTCCTCATTTTTAATCCAGCGCACGCCACCCTTGGATGTCACGACACCTATTTCCGTTACATCAATGCCCCATTGGCGGGACATCGTGCAAATGTGGGGCACATGGGATGGATCGACGGCCATCAACAACTGATAGTCTTCCCCGCCGAACACCGCCCAGCGGATTGCGTCCTCCCCCAATCGTTCGGCCAATGCGCGCATCGCCGGTGACGTCGGCAATGAATCCAGCCAAATATCCGCGCCTAACCCGCTCACCTCTATGACTTCCACCAGCTCTTGGGCTAGCCCGTCGCTGATATCAGTCATCGCGTGCACCAACGGTGCGACACCGACGCCTAATTCCACTTGTGCCTTGGGTTCTAAATGCGCGCGTAAAAGGGGTGCGTCGGATTGCGAAGAAGTCATGCGGCCATGCCTGCGCTCTAGCAGCACTAATCCAGCATGGCTATCGCCAAGCGTTCCCGACACCAAGAGTCGGTCCCCAACTCGAGCCCCGCGGCGCAAGACCGGACCGGTCTGGGACGGCGTCCCAAGAATTACCACATCCAGCACCAACTTATCCGGACTCGCAACCGTATCCCCTCCCAAAATCACAACGCCCCGCGGGGAAAAGGCGGCCTGTACTCCGCGATAGAGCCGTCGTATCCAGTTCAGAGGCGTATCGGGCGCAATAGCGATACTTGTCAACGCAAACCGCGCCGTAGCTCCCATGGCGGCCATATCACTTAAGTTCACCTCAGCCGCCTTGGCGCCGATCTGTTCGGGCGTAGCCCAGCGTTTGCGAAAGTGAATGTCCTCCACTAACATGTCCTGTGAGAGCAGCCATCCCTGCTCTGCCCGCGGCACAAACGCCGCGTCATCCCCAATGCCTAGAACCCCACGGGGCGACGGCGGCTGCATCTCTTTAATCATGGCAATAACGCTGCGTTCGTTTAAGCGGCCAGGCAATGGATCGCGTCCTTTGTTTAAGGGTATCGGCAAACAGGAATACTTGGATCAACCATGAAACAGCGAGGTGCTCATGTCAAGTCACTCAAAATTCGCCGATATCGAGAATCTCGGTCAAACCTTGTACCGTCACGGTCTGTCGATTGCGGTGTTGTTTGATCTTCTCGTCGAAAAGGGAGTACTGACCACCGACGAGATTCAACGGAAGGCACGCGGCCTGAATCGGACTCTATTAGACATTCCAAGCGACAAAGAGTCGGAAATCCCTGACAGCTAGAGTCTGCTACAATGATCCCCAGAAGGGGGACGAGGTGTGGAAATCGTCGATCGGAGCGTATCGCTGGCTGGTGAAACCTTACACTGGTACGAGGCTGGCGAAGGTCTAGCGGTTGTGTTATTGCATGGCGGTGGGGGCACGGGGCGGGCTTTTTTGTCCCAACTGCGTTATTTAAGCGATCATAGACTACGGGTTCTAGCACCAGATATGCCTGGTTTTGGAAAATCAGACGACTTTGCCGGGGTCACCCACGTTTCAGACATCGCGCCGGTTCTAATTGACTGGCTCAATCTGCTTCACCTTTCGCACTTTATCATTGGAGGCAATTCGATGGGGGGCCGTGTCGCTCTTTCACTGGCCTCGCGCTGGCCCAACCAGGTATCGGCACTCATCGTGTTAGATTCCGTCGGGCTGGACCTCCCTGACGTTTCGGTCATCAATCCGCTCACGCTGCCGCAATCCGGATACATGGCAGGCTTAGTTTTCGATCCGGATCGCTACAAGGCCCGCACCCCTTACCGCACCCTTGACGATGCGCGCGAGCTTAACCGAGGACGTGTATCGTTCGCACGGTACATGGAAGACGGCATGATCCGCCCCGATCCGACGCTAGAACTATCCCGACTGACAATGCCTACCCTTCTGATCTGGGGCCGCGAGGATCGCATTGTCCCACTTGCCTACGGCCAAGCGTTAAACCACACGCTGCCTGACAGTGAGCTGGTCATTATTGAGCAATGCGGTCACTTGCCGCACATCGAAGAGCCCGACGTGGTCAATACGGCAATCATCGATTTTTTGCAAAGGCGCCGCATCACGTGACTTGTAACGCAAGCAAGCGCTGTCTAGTTCCGGTGCAGTGAAAGTGAAAGGCGCCTCGCGTCCGGGCTCAGAAGAGGAACCTCTGCGCGACACTCGCACCTGCTGGACGCACACGGGGGTTCGTCAAATCTGCCTGGCCCGGTTGTTCGACTCGTCGGCAAGTCATTGTTTTCATGTGTGCTCGATCTTTGCGAGACCCAACCCGAGGGGGTGAAACAACAGCCAGCCCATCCCCTTTTCGACAGGCGCTACCTCCTTCATGTCGTTGGACGCAAGACGGCAATGGCACCAACGAGAAAACGCGCGCCTGCTTAACAACCAACCCGGGGTTGCTGCGCGGTTGAGCAGGCAGACCCCTCGCCATCTTGGAACACTTTCGCCAAAGTGTCCTCTCAGATTAATGGATCCACGTTGCGAACGCCCAAAGATTGTAACCAGCGGCAGCATCTCAGCGTTTTACCAACCAAAGAGGCGTGCGCCCGATAGCGGGGCTGCAATGGAGGCAAATAATCGTGCGAATCGCTCGCGTGGTATTGATGGTGACGCTTTTGATGGCGGCGCTCGTAGGAGCGAGTGGTTTGGGCGCAGCGCCCCTTCGCACCATCGCCTCAATTCAACCGGGCCGTCCGGCTATCGTCCACAACACTCAACCGGCCCTAGCGTCCCAACGCATATTGGCCACGACATTTCTCACCGCGCAACAAGGCTTCCTATCGGGCACTCAGGTTAGCGGTCAACGGACAGTAGGCTTCGTCGATGGGACCGACAATGGCGGCGTTACCTGGCATTTGCTTGGTCAAACGTCGGGCATCGCCTTATCGTCCTTGCGTTTTGTCAGTGCCAAGGCCGGCTGGGCACTGGGCGAATCCATTGAGCAGGAAAAAAGTGGTCTCAGTCCGCGAGAGTTATTCGACACCACCAATGGTGGCCGAACTTGGACCCCCGTCATTACGGCGCTAGCCCCCATTTCGTCCCTCGTCATCACCCCTGCCGGAGTGCCTTGGATTTCCATCAATGGGCCGTGTAACAAAACGGCATGCTCCGGCTCTGTCATGACCCCGGTTAACCGGCGCTTGGCTACGGTGTGGAGAGCCCCCGGTCCGGTCATCGCACTAGCTTGGCATCACGCCCAGATGACAGCCGAAGTGGCTTTGGGTACATCGAAGTCCCAGGCGCTGACAGTGCAACTTTATCGCCGCGGGAGCAGCGGAAGTTGGACCCCTGTGGGAACCCCTTTGATGCGCTATGGAAGTATGGGGCCTCCTACCCAGTATGTTCCCCTCGCTGGACAACTGCTCTGGACCTCCAACACGCGCGCCTTGGCTTCTGTTTTTTCCATTGGTTCGTGCGCGATGGGCGGCTGTGGCATTAGCGAGGTGGTGCAGACCCAAGATAGCGGACAGCATTGGAGCTTGGTCAAAAGTGTCCAGATCGGATGCCAATTTGAACCGCTCTTGGCGGGACGCGCGGATCACGCCGTGGTGGTACAAAATGTGAATTTAGCAGCCTGCGCGGGCCCCGGAACGGACCTATTTGTCACCAACAATGGCGGCCTCCATTTCACACGGCCCATGCAATGGCCCCAAACTGCGATTGCCAGCATCGGAGTCGGGAAAGCCGGCATGCTGTGGGCCGTGGCTAACGGGACCAGCGTGATTATTTCCCGCGACGGCGGACAGCAATGGATTCAACGCTTCCCCAGCCCGACACCGAGCGGCTCTCTCGTTTCCGTCAATTCCCAGGTCGCTTACGGAGCCGGCGACCAGTCCAATCCCGCAGCATTGCTCAAGACCATTAATGGGGGCATCACGTGGCATGTGCAAGCCTCTTTGGGGATGCGGGAAGCCGTGGCGGTCGCGGTCCCGTCTCCTCAGGATGAGTGGGTGGCGGCGGTGCCCGTGCCCGGGGAGTTCAATATCTCACCGGTCTGGCTTCACTCAACCGACGGCGGGCGCCATTGGTCCAAGGCCGCCGGATCGCCTGCCGCTCACCAAACCTTCTACCCCGTCATCCGCTTTTTCTCATCTCGACAGGCCTTGTGGATCAACCTCCCCGCCAACTGTGCCGGGTCGTGTCCGGCGTTTGGGGCCAAGACCCGTAATGGAGGTGTCACGTGGCAACCGTTAAGGGGTTCCAACGTCCCGCCCAACATCGTTTCCGCAGCCATCGTGTCGCCGCATACCATCATTGTGGCCACGCTTGGGGTCAGCCATAGCCCGGCTGGGATTTACGAGACAACCAATACCGGGCAGAGCTGGCATCGGTTAAGCGCTCTGCCTGCTCGTTTAAACGGCGCGTTTGACCTGGCCTTCCCGACCCCCCGCATCGGTTATATGGTGGTCAACAACGTGACCAGACCGGCGAACAAAAAAGATGGCCAACCACAAAAAGCCCTCTTAGCGATCCTCAAGACGACAGACGGCGGGCGCGTGTGGACGCTCCATAACTTGCCTCATATTCCCGACAACTATTTTTCTTCCATCACGTTTATTAATCCGCAAAGTGGCCTTCTTGACGCCGATGGTCTCATCTGGAAGACCACCAATGGAGGCATTAGCTGGACAGAGATGCCTTAAACCTCCATGCCTGAAGGGCGCTCCTCGGAAGTGCTGATGATAGCCGAAGTTGTCTCCTTCCTTAAAGATGGGGCCGTATTATAAAGTGGGTGACAGCACCCTCACGGCAGCGGAGGTGCCACCCTCGTGCCTGTCACCCGGCAGTGGATCTCCGGGCGGTGCCGGTCCATGGCGCCATTCCGTGATCATTCGATCGATCAGGGCACTGTTGACACGCGAAGCGAGCCCGATTGTCTCGTGCGATGCGTCCGCATTTCGGACACGTTTGTGAGGTGTAGCGGAGATCGACGGCCCCCGTCCGCGCTTGATGCAGGGCGGCCTTATATTCGACCATCTGTCGGAGCCGGTAAAACGCCCACGACACGGGCGTGAATCGATCGAGCCGAGGGCGTCGACCGCCGTTGCAGGGTCTGTCGGACGATCTTGAAGTGAGCGCGCCGTTCTTTCACCGCGCGACCGAGAACAAAGGTAATGTGTTCGTGGGAATCGTAGGCGGTGACCAAAAAGTTCATGCCGAAGTCCAAGCCGACCGTTTGTCGCATATCATCCAGGGGAGACTCGACCTCACCTTTCGCACCCTTAGTAAGAGTGCCGTGAGTGATGAGACCTTCGGCTATCCGGACGGGATCTGAACAAATCGCCGAGAATCCATTCCTAAT
>PXYV01000063.1 GCA_003023745.1 Sulfobacillus acidophilus
GATGGAATTCAGGACAGGGGGAGATTCTGTGAGACTATGGCTAACGTTGTGGGGAGGCCGACTGGCCGCATACTTGCGGCGAGACGAGGGCAATGTGTTCATCGAGAACGGCATTTGGATCATTGTAGTGGTGTTGGCGATGATTTTGCCCATCGAAGCACTGCGCAACGCGTTGATCAACGCATTTGGACAAATAACGCAAGATCTCAGTGGGATTCAGTAAGGGGCAATGCCTACATTGAATTGATGTTGGTGCTGCCAATTCTCACAGCGATATTTCTGGGATTAGCCACATTGGTGAACTTGTTTTTGGGTCATGTCGCCGTTACGCAAGCGGCAGAACAAGGAGTCCAGGCCCTCGCAGCAGGCGACAATGCGCAGCAAGTGAGTCAGATCGTGGCCACCGCACTGGACCAAGAAGGATATCAAGGAAACCCAACCACCAGCATCGTCGTCGACGGCAATAGTCAGAGCGTAACGGTTAAAGTTCCCTATATGCTGTGGAATACTGGCGCGACAACCACCATTGCGGCGTCACAAACACTCACAACTCTGCCCTCCACACAATCAGCGGGGTCGGCGACAAGTTCAGGTGGGGGAGGCGGAAATGGTGGCGTTGTCTATCACCACTTCCCGATGTGGTAGCGTGACGCTCATGGGGTTAGGGCTCAGTATCATCGGCCTTCTCATGACGGGATTTTTGACTAGTGTCGGACAGGTATGGATTTCGCACGAAAATCTGCAAAACGCGCTAGACAATGCGGTCATGGCCATGCAGGCAGCCAATAATAGTTCGTCCACAACATTGGCCTCATTGGTCGAGACGGACGGCGGATTTCAAACCGTGACGGTCGACTCGTTGAATAGCGGGTCCACGGCCCTGCAAGCGGTTGTCAGCACTCCGGTCAACTTTTGGTTTTGGGCGCAATGGATGGGTCCCAGCCCCGTGCAAGTAATAGCCCAGGCGTAAGGCTCAGGGAGCTTCCCTGAGCCTTTTTACCGTTGCAGCAGCCACAGCACCGCATCGATGAAATCAGAACGACACTTCAAGTGAGGCAAGACGGCGTCTGCCCCAGCTCGCCGTAAGGCGTCTTCAGGAAATCGTCCGGTGGCGACCGCGATTACGGGTATCCCCCCAGCGTGTGCCGCGCCAATATCGGTCGGCGTGTCGCCGATGACGATGGCCGGCCGGCCCAGTCCCTGAGTTCGATGCACCAATTGGAGCATCGCCTCTCGCGATTGCCCAGGCTCAGAAAATCCGCCGCCGGGAAAATAGTTCGCTAAACCAGCCCGAGACAATTTGCGATAGGCGCCGGCTCGCACATTACCGGTACCCAAGGCCAGCGGCCAGCCGATTTGAGACAGAAAGGCAACTAGCCCGACCACCCCTGGAAGGGGATTCAGGGGATTTTTGGAGAGTTCGTCGGATAACCGTGGCAAATATTCGCGAAAGAAGTGGGGAGCCTGAGTGGCGGTTGCGTTGGGCGCATAACGGGACCGGGCCTGCTCCCATAGGTCGTGGTCACTGGCTCCCGCAAAATCAAGCTCATTAAAGGCCTCTGGGACTTGGTAGATGGCTTCAAAGGCGCTATTCAGCGCACGTCGTCCCGTTCCTTTGGCCTCAATCAACGTACCGTCGATGTCCCAGATTAAAAGCGGCGATTGAAAACTAAAGCGCACTGGCGCTATCTCGATCTAAGAACCAATGGACCACACTCGCATGTTCCGTGAGCCAAGCCGCCGGCAAATCCGGATGATGGCCATCAAGGCAGTCGCGTACCCGTTCCGCTTTGTCCTTCCCGGTGGCCAGAAAGACCACTTGGCGGGAATTGGCCAATACCGGCAGCGTCAGCGTATAGCGGTTGGCGCCTGGACCCGGGCCGTAAGCGACCCAATCGGTGGAGCGTGCTTGCGGGGAGTTTGGAAAAACGGACGCTGTGTGGCCATCGAGCCCCATGCCTTGCAGAGCGATATCCAGTTGTGGAAGATCGTTGTGACGGTGAAGATGTTCTAGTGCTTGTCGGTAGCTTGCCAGCGACTCCCTGGGATCGTCGACACCGGTTGCCCAAGGATAGACTCGTCCGGGCGCAATGTGCAGTTTTTTCAACAAATTTTCTTCAAGCATACGATAATTGCTGAGTGGGTCAGTCGAAAACACATCGCGTTCATCGACGAGGTAGACTTGCACCAAAGGCCAATCGATGGCGCGAGATTGGGCTAGCAACCGAAACAATTCGATGGGGCTTTTACCTCCGGATAGCGCCCAGGCACAATAGTGATATGCCTCGATGTACTCGCGGGTGCGATCCACGAACCATTGTGACAATGCCTGAGCCACCGCCGAGGCGTTGTCGTTGACGTGTATCTGTGGTGCACTCAAAGTTTTTCCTCCTATGGACGCCGCCAATGAAATCCGTCACGCTCAATCAACGCATCCGCCTCTTCGGGACCCCAGCTGCCTGAGGCATAGGTTGGAATTGGGCCGCGCGCACGTTGCCACCCGCGCAATATCGAAGAGACTAATGCCCAGGCGGCTTCTACCTCGTCCTTGCGGGTAAACAGGGTGGAGTCTCCGAACATGGCATCCAAGAGCAGACGCTCGTATGCCTCGGGTGGCGTTCCGGCAAATGACGTACCATACAAAAACTCCATGTTGACGGTTCGAACTTTAATCGCTGGCCCTGGAACTTTGGCTCCAAACCGCAATGAAATGCCTTCGTCAGGCTGGATTTTAAGAGTGAGGAGATTCGGCGCCAATTCGGGCGTCTCGGTTTGTTGAAAGAACAGATGGGGAGCTGTCTTAAACTGGATGGCGATCTCGGTGGCGCGTTTGGGAAGACGTTTGCCGGTGCGTAGGTAAAATGGCACGCCGGCCCATCGCCAATTGTCAATGAGCAAACGTAGGGCCACATAGGACTCGGTGCGACTGTCTGACGCGATATCAGATTCGTCCAAATAGCCAGGAACTTCGTGGCCGTCAATCGCGCCGGATTCATATTGCGCCCGCACCGTCCAATCTGCGACGTCGCGCGTCGTAAACGGCCGAATTGATCGAAGCACCTTGACTTTTTCATCGCGCACGGCATTTGCTTCAAACGCGACCGGAGGCTCCATCGCGATGAGAGAAACCAATTGCAGCATATGATTTTGCACCATGTCGCGGAGTGCTCCCGCTTGATCGTAATACGAACCGCGTCCCGCTACGCCGAGCGACTCGGCAACCGTAATTTGAACATGGTCAATGTACTGGCGGGTCCAGAGCGGTTCAAAAATGCCATTGGCAAAGCGAAAGACCAGGATGTTTTGAACCGTTTCCTTGCCTAGATAGTGATCGATACGATAAATCTGCGATTCGTCGAAGACCTGATGCAGTTGCCCATTCAAAGAGACCGCTGAATCGAGGTCATGGCCAAACGGTTTCTCAACAATGATGCGGATCCATTGCTGGGTATCATACGGACGGGCTAGGCCCACTTGGCCTAGGTGTCGGGCGATAACCGGATAGGCCGATGGCGGCGTCGCCAAGTAAAAGAGATAGTTGTTGGGACAGCGTTCCTCAGGGTTATCAAGAATTGCTTTTAAAGTGGCGTACTGAGCGGCGTCGTTAAAATCGGCCTCTAGATAACGTATGGACGATACCAAATGGTCGAGCACCTTAGGATCGGGGCTGCGCCGCGAATACAGAGTGACTGATTGATGAACAGCCGCCTGAAATTCCAGGTTGCTATAAGGTCTTCGAGCAACTCCTAAAATGCGGCACTCGGGTGTGAGCCACCCGTCGACCATTAGATTATAGAGGGCCGGAAATAACTTGCGGTGCGCTAAATCTCCAGCCGCTCCAAAAATTACCACCGTGAACGGATCAAGACGTCGCTGTTCGCGAAACGTTTCAGTAGGCTGATCCGCCACTATTGTTTTACTCAATCGTCCATGCCTCCCACCTGATGTCTATTCGTCGTGCAGCGCATGGCCACCAAATTCATTGCGCAAGGCCGCGATTACCTTGGCGGAATAGGACTCCTCCTGACGGGAGGCGAGTCGAGCTAACAAAGACAAGGTAATCACAGGGGCAGGCACATTTTCAGTAATCGCCTCTTCAACCGTCCATCGGCCCTCACCAGAATCATCCACATACCCCTTGATGTGGTCCAAAGTGGGATTTTTTCGATATGCGTCCGCTAGAAGGTCTAGAAGCCAACTTCTAACGACACTCCCGTGCCTCCACAACTCTGCCACCGCTCCTAAGTTCACGGGGAACTCGGAGTTTTTTATAATCTCAAACCCTTCTCCGTACGCTTGTAAGAGTCCGTACTCAATCCCGTTGTGCACCATTTTAACAAAGTGGCCCGATCCCACGGGACCGCAATGGAGAAATCCATCGGCGGGGGCCAGATCCCGAAAGATCGGCGTTGTCAGTTGGATGGCCTCGGACGATCCACCAACCATCAGACAGTACCCATTTTCCAATCCCCACACGCCACCGCTAGTACCGGCGTCGATGAATTCAATCTCGTTATCGTGTGCCAATTTGCCCCGCCGCATCGAATCGCGGAAGTTGGAATTGCCTCCGTCGATGACAATATCGTGAGGCGCCATCAAGTTAAACAGTTGATTGATGGTCGACTCGGTGGGATCGCCCGATGGCACCATAACCCAAACAATTCGCGGTGACGTAAGCTGGGCGACAGCGGCAGCTAAGGAATCCGCGGCAATAGCGCCTTTTTCTTGAGCGCGTCGGCGTGCGTCGGGGCTGGGATCAAACACAACGACTTCATGGCCATGGAGCAAAAGTCGCTCTGTCATGTTACCGCCCATGCGTCCTAGCCCAATCATTGCCAGTCTCATCGCTATTGCACCTCCACAGAGTTGGAATTCATCATATTTAAAACCCACTCGTTCAGCATGCGGACCCAGGGTTCGGCCGGTTCCGGCCCTAAGATGCGAATGACTGAGCGGCCGTGACCGATTAACGATTGAAAATCGCCTAAAGCTTGGGCTTGCATCAATGTTGTGAAATCATACCCATCGCCTGGTACCGGCACGTGGGGACCTTTACTGCCAGCCAACTGAATGTATAGTCCCGTATCGGGACCGCCTTTGTGCAGTTGACCGGTACTGTGCAGAAATCTGGGCCCGTAGCCGAGGGTAGTGGCGTGCCCCGTCATCTGCAAGAGTGTGTTGCGCAGTTGCGTTAACGCCGCGTCGACCTCAGGCATTTGATCCAAGTACGCCATAAGCGCAATATACTGTGAGGGGCCTACCAGACTTAATAAGGTCTTGAGCGAGTCGGGCAACGACGGCGCCAGCAGGTTTGGAGAAGCTGTCCACGACAACTCGCCGCTACGCGACAATGTTTCTGAGGGTAGCCGACCGTGGTCGAGTTGGCCGAGGATGGCTTTGGTATTGTCTTTGCTCTCCTGGACGTTCGGTTGGTCGAAGGCATCAATTTCGAGCACTGCCCCCGCAATGGCGGTCGCGATTTCCCAGCGATAAAATTCTTGACCGAGGTCGTATGGGTCGTCAATTGGCAACACAATCACGGGATGCCCGTGGCTCACGAGATCCTCGGCTAGCGGAACCGTCTGGTCCTGCCATTGGTATACGACAAAGACGCGATCGTGGCTATACTTAGAGGCTGGCTGCTCGGGTTCGTGGGCAATCGGGATGAGGCCTGTTCCGGATTTCCCCGTAGACTCGGCTAGCAACTGTTCCAGCCAGTCACCCAGGTGACTCACCGGGTCGGGCATGACGAACGTGATTTTGTCTTTGCCGGCCCGGGCTAAGCCTCCTAAAGCAGCTCCCAATTGCACGCCGGGATTGTGCGACGCATCAGCCGCTTGGCAAGCAATTTTCATGGCTATGGCCCGATTGAGCAATTTCGTGACATCAATTCCGTGAAGAACGGCCGGAACCATACCAAACCATGACAGGGCCGAGTAACGCCCGCCAATATCGGCCGGATTTAAGAAGACGTGACGAAAATTCTGGCGCTTCGCCTCGGCTTCCATACTGGTATGTGGATCCGTGATGGCAATGAACCGAGGGGCAGGGTCCAGTCCGCGCCGTACCAACACATCCCAAAAATAGTGGTAAAAGGCGTTGGGCTCCGTGGTGCTGCCGGACTTGGACGCGACAATAAACAGCGTCTTATCCAATGGCAGCGATCGTGTCAGCCGTTGAATGGTGAATGCATTGGTGGAATCGAGCACGACCAACGATAGCCCAGGCCGTCCCGTTTCAAAGCTGTGCAGCAGCACATCCGACACCAGGCTGCTGCCACCCATGCCCAAAACTACCGCATGCGTGAATCCGTCGAGCACGACTTGTTGGAAGAAGGTGCGCAAACTGGGCTTATCTTCTAAAACCTTTTCGGGGACATCCAGCCACCCCAGGGCATTCGCAATAATCTTTTGATGGTCTGGCGCGCTCGACCATAAGTTTGCATCATGGTCCCATAGTCGCGATACGGCGCGATTTTTGGCAAGGGCTTGCAGGGTGTTATCCAATACGGACTGATCGGATCCAAGGTGAAATTGCGCAGGAGGCACTGGTTTGGCGGAGCGTTTGCGCTCTAAACTTTCTCGAAGGGTCACAAACGAGTGATGAAAACTTTTGACCCCTTCGTCCAATAATTGATCTGTCACCTGTTTCATGGGGATGCCTGCACTTTCCAGGCGGTCAAGCACCTGCCGGGCTTCGTAAAGTCCTTGATCTAAGCTCCTTTCCGCTTTGCCGTGGTCTAAAATAGCGTCGACTGTGGCTGGTGGCAGGGTGTCTACCGTATCGGGACCGATGAGCGCCTCCACATAGAGCAAGTCAGGATATTGCGGGTTTTTTGTACTGGTCGAAGCCCACAAAGGTCGCTGTTTCATGGCGCCGTGAGTTCTTAACGCTTCAAATCGGGGACTTGTAAACGCGTCCAGAAACAATTGGTATGCTAACTTGGCATTGGCAATCGCCGCTTTGCCGGCTAATGTGGGGTCCAAGCCTTTCTCGGCGATGAGGCGGTCGACCAAGGTATCGACGCGACTGACAAAGAAACTGGCTACGGACGCCACGCGCTGCACACTGAGTCCTTGCGCGACACGGTCCTCAAGGCCGGCGAGATACGCCTCTATTACGGCGCGATAGACGTCCAGGCTAAAAATCAGGGTGACGTTCACGTTGATGCCGTCTGCAATCAAGCGCCGAATCGCCGGAATGCCTGGTTCGGTGGCCGGCACCTTGATCATGACGTTGGGCCGGTTTAGGGCCTTAAATAGGCGGTGTGCTTCTTGCACCGTCGCTTCAGTATTGTCGGCCAACGTAGGTGGGACCTCGATGCTTATGTAGCCGTCGTGGCCTGCCGTCTGATTGTAGACGGGCAGCAGCAAGTCAGCTCCGCGTCCAATGTCATCTAACACCAACGCATCATACAGTGCGTCAACACTATGGATCTCGTCGCCAAGCGCAGCGATTGCCTGGTCGTAATCATTGGATCCGTCAATCGCCTTTTCAAAAATGGTGGGGTTAGAGGTAATGCCGGTAATTCCTTGAGAAATGAGTTTGGCAAGTTCTCCCGATTCAATCAATCCGCGCCGGATGTTGTCGTACCAAAGACTTTGCCCAAGTCCTTGAATTGCACGAATAGCATTCACATCGTTCGTCTCCCCTCAATGTAATACGTTAAATATCCCCCGGCCGCGTCCCCGATAATATGCGGGCGGTCACCGGCCGAGTAGATTGTGAGCAATTTCGATCACATGCTCGGGCGTAAAGCCAAAGTGCGAAAACAACTGATCGGCGGGTGCTGACGCTCCGAAGTGGTCTAGCCCCAAAACAGCGCCGTTGTCTCCCACATATTTGTCCCAGCCTTGCGCACAGGCTGCTTCAATGGCGATGTGGCATGCTTGGGGAGCCAGCACCGATGCGCGATAATCGGCATCTTGCTGGTCGAAAAGTTCCCAGCAGGGGAAAGACACGACTCGAGTGGCTACTCCTTGGCTGGCTAAGTTACGACCGGCGAGTAGTGCGAGACTCACTTCCGACCCTGATGCCAGCAGCACGAGTTCGGGATTGGATGCACTTTCCCATACAATATAGGCGCCGTGCAACAGGTCTTGCGCCTGATGACTGGGCAATGCTGGCAGTTTTTGGCGTGTCAGAGCCAGCGCAATGGGATGGTCAGTGGTCGATAGCGCAAACTTCCACGCTTCGCGTGTTTCATTGGCATCTGCCGGCCGCACTACATACAGTCCAGGAATGGCGCGCAGTGCCGCCAATTGTTCGACCGGCTGGTGGGTCGGGCCGTCCTCGCCCAATCCAATCGAGTCGTGGGTGAAAACATAAATGGCTGGTTGATGCATGAGACTTGCCAATCGTATTGCAGGCCTCATGTAATCCGAAAAAATGAGGAACGTTCCTCCGAAGACGCGTAATCCCCCATGCAGCAACATCCCGTTGAGCGTAGCGCCCATGGCGTGTTCGCGCACGCCGAAATGGAAATTGCGTCCGGACGGATTGTTTTGGGAGAAGTCCCCGCCGTCCGTGATATTGGTGTTATTAGATGGTGCTAAATCGGCGGAGCCGCCGAGTAGGGTTGGCCAACGGGGAGCAATCTGGTTCAGGATGATGCCTGAAGCTGCTCGCGTGGCTAGAGCTTCACCCTCTGACCAATGTGTGAGTTGTGCAAACGCGTTGTCGGGTACCCGGCGATTCAGCGATACTTCCAGCTCCCGGGCGCGTCCAGGATATTGCTGTTGATACTGCGCCCACACCTGATTCCACTCTGCTTCCCACTCGTTGCCGTTGGCCACCGCCTGGCGAAAATGGGCGAGCACGGCATCGGGCACGTAAAATGTTTTGTCGGCGGGCCACCCAAAGAATTCTTTCGTAAGTTTTGCTTCTTCGGGACCCAGAGCTTCGCCGTGGGCCTTGGGCGTGTCCTGGCGATGTGGGCTTCCATAGCCAATCAACGTACGGACCGCAATGATTGAGGGGCGTGGGTCCTTTTGCGCTTGTTTTAATGCCTGTGCGATTGCCTCAATATCGTTGCCATCGTCAACACGCTGAGTATGCCAGCCATACGCGTCAAAACGCAAAAGAACATCCTCTCGAAATGCGATGTCGGTGTGGCCTTCGATCGACACGTGATTGTCGTCGTATAAATAGATGAGCTTGGATAATTTCAGAGTACCTGCCAACGACGCGGCTTCGGAGGAAACACCTTCCATTAAGTCTCCATCAGAAACCAATCCATACGTATAGTGGTCGATCACTTTGAGATCGGGAGCATTAAAGTGCTGAGCAAGCCAACGTTCGGCAATCGCCATCCCCACGCCCGTCGCAAATCCTTGTCCGAGTGGCCCGGTTGTCATTTCGACGCCGGGTGTTAACCCATATTCGGGATGGCCTGGGGTTTTGGAACCCCACTGCCGAAATCGCTTCAATTCCTCTAAGGGTAAATCGTAACCAGTAAGATACAACAATGCGTACAGCAGCATTGAACCGTGGCCTGCAGAAAGGATAAATCGATCCCGGTTTAGCCACTTTGGATTCTGGGGGTTGTGACGCAGAAACTGACTCCACAATGTGTAGGCCATTGGCGCTGCGCCAAGCGGAAGACCGGGGTGCCCTGAATTCGCCGCCTCCACTCCGTCGATTGCCAGAACACGTATGGTGTTGATGGCTCGCTGTGACAATGTATCTTGTTCCATTCAGTGCGGCCTCCTAGGCCGGGTCACTGCACTCGGTTGACCCGGGGGTTTCAATTCCTTAGGGTTATTGTAGTGGACCTGCTTCATACTGGCAACGCTGTCCAGTTGCGCTAGGATGAGCGGGGAGGCGTGATATCAAGGGGGGCGGGTTTGTGAAACAATTTATTGCGATTGATGTGGGCGGCACGAAAATTGCAGTAGGCGTGGGATCCGAGGATGGCGTGTTAGGCGCCGCTAAATTTATCGCAACCAACGTGACTTGGAGTCAGGGCCAGGTATTGGATGAAGTGGCCGGCGTGGTTCGGGATCTGCGCCAAGCGGCGCAGTTGGGGCCAGATGATGTCACATGGGTGGGACTCGGTACGCCAGGGCCGTTAGATGGCCCGATCTTATTAGCGGCATCGAATTTGCATGGGTGGCAGGGACTGAACTGGCAAACAGGGCTTGAGTCGCGTCTGGGATTGTCTGTGGCGGTTGCCAATGACGCAACGGCAGCTGGATTGGGTGAATGGCTATACGGAGGCGGACGTGGGACCAAGGACTGTCTTTATGTCACGGTGTCGACCGGCATTGGTGCGGGGATTGTGACCAATGGTCGACTCTATGTGGGAGCGCGGGGAAACGCCGGCGAATTCGGTCACATTGTCATGAAGCCCGATGGCGCAGTTTGCGCGGCCGGACATCGCGGATGTCTGGAAACCTTGGCTTCGGGCACCGCGATCCGTCGCGACGCGCGCGAGCGTCAAGGGAACAGTCCGTATTTAAGCCAACTCGCAGCGATCGAGACCAAGGACGTCTTTGCCGGTTACGTGAAGGGTGACCAGGTGTGTCAGGACATTGTCGACCAAGCAGCCGACCATCTGGCTTTGGGATTATCCTATTTGGTCGACCTTTTTAATCCGGAAGTGATTGTGCTTGGAGGCGGGGTTGGGACACATGCGCCTCAAGCCTACTGGCAGCGGCTCGAACAGGGCATCAGCACTTGGGCCTTGCCGGCGCTGGCACAAGCGGTGCGGCTGGTGCCGGCACAATTAGGGGAAGACTCCGGGTTGTTGGGGGCATTAGCGGTAGCCGTCATGGCTCAGCGTCATCAAACGGTCTAACTTGTTAGTGTTGAAGAGAAACTCACAGAGTTTAATTGACAAGGTGCATTAACGTAACATATATTATAGGCACATTTGTTATTGTTTTGCGTAAACCTGACAAATCCAGGATAAGTGGAGGGAATGGCTGGTGAAGACGGAGGATGTATTGCGGCTCATTAAAGAAAAGAACATCGAAATGGTGGACTTTCATATCGTGGATTTACCGGGAACCTGGCAGCATGTGACGGTGCCAGTGTCGGAAATCGACGACGACACGCTGCAAAAGGGCATTCCCTTTGATGGTTCCAGCCTTCGTGGCTTTCGCAGCATTGAGGAAAGCGACATGATTATGGTGCCGGACCTGTCGACCGTAGTCGTGGACCAATTTCATAATGTGCCCACGTTGAGTATTATCTGTGATGTGACGGATCCCGACGGAGTTTTTTACCAGCGTGACCCGCGGCGCGTTGCACAAAACGCGGAAGCCTATCTGCGGTCAACGGGATTGGCGGACACTTCTTACTGGGGACCCGAGCTGGAATTTTTCGTATTTGATGCAGTGCGTTTTGTCAATCAGGGACACCATGCTTTGTACGAAGTTGACTCCTCGGAGGGACACTGGAATGCAGGTCAGCCAGGTGGGTTGGGGTTAACAATCCGGCCCAAAGAAGGATACTTCCCACCCAGCCCAGTGGATCAACTGCACCATATACGCACTGCCATGGTCAAAGCCTTGCAAAGTTTTGGCATTCGAGTGGAAATGCACCATCATGAGGTGGCCAGTGGCGGACAGTCAGAAATTGACTTGCGCTTTCAAACATTGACGCGTCAGGCGGATACGGTCATGATGTACAAATACATTTTGCGCAACGTGGCCTTTCAACACGGCAAGGCTGTTACGTTTATGCCTAAGCCCATATTTGGCGACAACGGCAATGGCATGCATGTGCATCAGTCTTTGTGGAAAGACGGCAAGCCTTTGTTTTATCAAGCGGATGGATACGCCCACCTGTCCCAACTGGCGTTGTATTACATCGGGGGTGTATTGTATCATGCTCCGGCCCTGCTGGCTCTAACCAATCCGTCAACGAACTCCTATCGCCGATTGGTACCGGGATATGAGGCTCCCGTCAATATTGTGTTCTCCCACGGCAATCGGTCGGCGGCGATTCGGATACCGAAGACCAGCCTACCGCAAGCAAGCCGGATTGAATTCAGAACACCGGATGCCACGTCCAATCCCTATTTAGCCTTTGCCGCGACTCTGATGGCAGGAATCGACGGAATTTTAAACAAGCGGGATCCGGTAAAGCTCGGATTCGGCCCGCTAGACCGCAATGTGTACGCGCTCAGCCCCGAAGAACTGTCGTCTATTCGCAGCGTGCCGGGATCATTGGGAGAGGCATTGCAAAATCTTCGGGCTGACCATGACTGGTTGCTGAAGGGCAATGTTTTTAGCGAAGACCTGATCCAAACTTGGATCAACTTCAAGCAACAAAATGAGGTGGATGTGGTCAACCTCCGGCCACACCCCATGGAGTTTGAACTGTACTTCAATAGTTAAGAGCAAAATCGGCGAATCGGTTGCCGTTGGAGACTTTCTTAAGGCAGGCCTTGCCGTAGGACCGAGCCAGATGATATGTGTTAAGGTTCGGGGATGACACATCGTCAAGGGGCCGACCGACCAGGTTTTGGAGCAAAACGAGTGTGCGGGTTTTTGTGTCAGCCGTGGATGACCGCGCCGGTGAACCCTTGTCGATATCGATGGTGAAGGAGTTTGTTTCCCGAGCTTGAAGACTTAGGGTAAATACGGTATAATGGCGCAGTCGGCGCCGAAGTGGCGGAATAGGCAGACGCGCGCGACTCAAAATCGCGTGAGGCGAACCCTCGTGCCGGTTCAAGTCCGGCCTTCGGCACCAAATTTTTAAGCGGCCTGCAGAGGCCGCTTTTGTCATCGGGTCGGAGGTGGTACGGGCCCAGCGATGTTAGCGACCCCCAAAGACCGGGTGGCAGAATTCTTGTAATTAGTCGTGACAGTCCAAGGCGTGGCGACAACACTGGGGGCGGTCGGTCGTCCATTGCTGTGTTCAACTAATGAATGAGTTCAGGGCGCCTCGTAACCGTGGAGCATTGACCCTTTAGACGGAGCTGTTGCATGCCAGCACTAAGTGCGTTCGGGGCGTCGGCTATTCCCATCCAAAGTCTCTCATGATGCGCAAAATTATGTCATTGAATTGTTTGGGTTGTTCTAGCATCATCATGTGTCCAGCGTTTTGTACTTGAAACAATGGAGCGGTGGGCCAGACTTGGTGAAATTCTTGCATGAGTGCGATGGGAGTCATGCGATCCTCGTCGGCACCCACGAGAGCGACGGGACAGGCGACGTCACGAAGCTGTGCCGACAGGTCAAACTCATCACACGCTAAAAACTCCCGGTAGGCGCGCTCAACATCGTACGTTTGCACTTGCGACAAGCTGTTGCTTAAAAACACGGAGTCTATCCGAGACGAGAGCGACCACCGCACGATTCGCTCTAGGGCTTGGCGTGGTGTGTGCTTCAACGCCTGAAGCAAAGCCGGATTTACGGGCAGTCGCGGACCGGTGCCGACCAGCACGAGACCGCGCACCAGCGTTGGGCACTTAAGAGCCATGAGTTGGGCGATCGCTCCCCCCAGCGAGTGGCCCATCACGATTGATGGCTCCGTTAACTCTCCTAGACAGGTGTCCGCCCAGGCGTCAATCAATTGTGACGCTGCTACATCACGCAAGGGCGGAAGAGTGGCACGGATTACCCGAGGTAAAATCCGCAATTGCTGACTCCAGGTCAAAGGACTTGAAACCGCACCGTGAATTAAATACCAATGCACTAGACAACGCTCCCGGTCTGACTTGTCCAAGAACAGGTTGTTGTGAGAACGACGAATTGCTAACATAGACTATATCATCACCTGATCTTGAACGTTGATACTGCGGGGAAATTTTATTTCAAGGGAGTCTCGCCGAGGAATGCCGACCCAATTGTTGATTGACGGGCATAGTCTATTGTTTCGCGCCTATCACGCATTGCCGCCGCTGACCACCCGTTCTGGCATTCCTACCGGTGCCATCCATGGATTCGCGACGATGTTGTTCAAGGTGGTTGAAGCCGAGTCACCCCGCAGGGTCGTGGTTGTCTTTGATGCGCCAGAAGCCACATTTCGACATGAACAGTATGGTGCATATAAGGCACAGCGGGAAAAGATGCCCGATGACTTGCGCGAGCAATTGCCCTACGTACGCGACCTTTTGCAGCGGCTGGGTGTACCGGTATTAGCTATTGCAGGCTACGAGGCGGATGACACGCTGGGAACACTAGCCCGTATGGGACTTGCACGCGGATTTGAATCACTGATCGTCACTGGCGACCGCGATTTGCTGCAATTGGTCGATGGCTCGACCACGGTCTTGTTGACGAGCCGCACCGGAATTTCCGATCTAGACCGCATGGATCGGGAAGCGGTAAAGGCGAAGATGGGAGTTTGGCCGGAACAGGTTCCTGATCTCAAAGGGCTGATGGGGGATAGTTCTGACAACATTCCCGGTATTGCTGGCATCGGACAGAAGTCGGCGGTGGCGCTCATTGACACCTATCGGTCGCTTGAAAACATTTATAGCCACCTGGACGACATCGGCAATCCTCGGTGGCACCGCGCTTTGTCTGGTCAGGCCGAGATGGCGCGCCGCTATCGCGATCTGGCGACGATTGTCACCACCGTCCCCGTGCAATGGCCGTCCGTCGAAGAACCGTTTCAATGGCATATTGACGATTCGCTGATTGCCTTGCTAAACGAGCTTGAACTCACGGCCATTAAAAAGCGGCTGGGCATTACGGACAGCGCGCAGGGCTTAACACAAGTGAACGCGCATATTGCAGTACCGCGAATAGTTGATGAGGGTGAATTCGCCTGGGCGACGCTCGACATTGTGGGGGTGTATCGGGAAAACGAAATGGTGTGGGTGTTTGACCCGATTCGCACGGTTGTCCTTAAACGTTCGTTCAAGGTACCGTTCCCTGCTGGTCCACGGGTGGTGGTCTGGGATGCTAAAGACTTCTATCGGGCCTATTCTCTTGCCAATAGCCGGGCGCCGACGTGTATCGGAGACGTCAAGTTAGCGGCCTATCTATTAGACAGTGAACGGCATGATTACACCTTAGCGGCGTTGTTGCGTCACTATCAGTTCGCAGACGTACAGGAGGGAACGGGCGAGACCGCTGCGGCCGTCATGGCGTTGTTCAAGCTCCAGCAGCGTGAATTGCGAGACAAAAAGCTCGATTCGCTGTATGAGAATGTCGAGTTGCCATTGGCACGCGTGTTAGGACGGATGGAGGCAGTAGGCGTGTTGGTCGACCGTGCGCGCTTGGAGGCTTTGGGGGAGGAGTTAACCCGCTCGATTCAGTCGACGGAACGCACCATTTATGAGTTGGCGGGCGAGACGTTCAATATTAACTCGCAGCGGCAACTAGGCGAGATTTTATTCACGCGTTTAGGCTTGCCGGTCATCAAGCGCACCAAGACTGGGTATTCTACGGATGCCGAGACGTTGGAAGCGTTAATGCCGCTGCACCCCATTATTGAGCACGTCTTATTATGGCGCCAACTGGTCAAAATCCAAGGGACGTACGTCGACGGGCTGTTGCCGCTGATCCAATCGGATGGCCGCATTCATACGACCTTTCATCAGACGGTGGCTGCGACCGGGCGGTTGTCTTCGAGCGATCCAAACTTGCAAAATATCCCGGTGCGGTTGCCTTTGGGTCGGCGCGTGCGCAGTGTGTTTTGTCCTTCACCCGGGCGTACCCTCTTGGCTGCCGACTACTCGCAGATCGAACTGCGGGTCCTAGCGCACCTTGCTCACGACGCGAATTTAATTCAGGCCTTTTTAGACGGGGAGGATATTCATCGGCGTACGGCGTCGGAGATTTTTAACCTTCCTCTGGATGAGGTGGACAGCACCTGGCGCAATCGTGCCAAGGCCGTAAACTTTGGCATTATTTATGGGATTTCTGACTTTGGGCTGGCGCGCGATACCGGTGTGACGCGTAGTGAGGCGCGCGAATACATTGACCGCTACTACCAACGCTATCCCCAACTCAAGGTATATTTTGACAAGGTGGTGGCTGAGGCTCGGGAAAACGGGTACGTTTCGACGATTTTAGGACGTAGACGACCTCTGCCCGATATTAACGACAAGAATCGCGTTCGGCGGCAGTATGCGGAACGGATGGCTATGAACACAGTGATTCAGGGGAGCGCGGCGGACTTGATCAAGGTGGCCATGGTGAATCTTGATGTGGCGTTGGTGCAACAGAAGTTCCACAGTCAGATGATATTGCAGGTGCACGACGAATTGATTTGGGACGCCTATCCAGCCGAATTGAAACCGTTAGCGCAGCTGGCCCGCCAGTTGATGACGACGGCTATCCCATTGAGCGTACCGCTCGTAGTGGAATTCAAGCGAGGAGAGAATTGGGAAGCCGTAACAGCCTGGGATCCCGAGACCGAAGATGCCTGAATTGCCGGAAGTGGAAACAATACGTCGCTATTTGAACGCGTCGTTGCCTCATTGGCAAGTGCAGGCCGTTGTGCACTTGGACGAACGGATGGTCAAGCATTCGCCGGTCGGCCCTGAAGAAATTCGAGATCGATTGACGGGCGCCACATTTACCCGAGTGGAGAGGATGGGAAAGTTTTTGCTGTTGTCCATGTCTACCAATGGCGCTCTGCTGTTGCATTTGGGGATGAGCGGTCGTCTAGTCCTCGAAGACAGCGTAGTGCCGCGTCAGCGGCACACGCATTTGGTGCTTGATTTGGGCTCGCGCGAGCTGCGACTGGTTGATCCACGCCGCTTTGGGCGCATAGCATGGGCGACCAGGCCCTATAGCCAGTCGTTGCATTTGGGGGTCGATCCGCTGTCGCGCCGATTTTCCGGTCAAGTCCTGTATCAATTGTTGGCGGGACGAACAACGGCTATTAAAACAGCCCTATTAAATCAACAACTTGTGGCAGGTATCGGTAACATCTATGCCGACGAAGCGTTGTATGCGGCACGCATTCATCCGGCGCGAGTAGCCGGTCACTTAACGCGGGAAGAGGTCGACCGGTTGGCGCGGGCCATACGTAAAGTCTTGCGGGTATCACTGGCGCACCGGGGCACATCATTTTCAGACTATGTCGACGCATTGGGACATCCGGGCGCCAATCAATACTACCTAAACGTCTATGGGCGTGAGCAACTGGCGTGCCGTCGGTGCAAAAACCTCATTCAACGCGAGGTATTAGGCGGTCGCTCGAGTCATTTTTGCCCACGGTGTCAGCCGCAATTGCCGCCGGCAGTGACGACTATGGTCGAACAAGGAGCACGTCATGCAGAAATTTAGTCTGTTGTTGGAGTCAGAGGAGCAAGCGCGAACTGCCATGGATCTTTTATGGAATACCTGGGGGGTGCGCGGGGAAATCGAGATGGTGCCTCTTGAGGGGCAATTCAAGCTTCATGTGATTGCCGAGAAGGATTTGACGGCGCAACAACTAGAGAAATTGCCAGGGAAGCGGACCTAATGCGCCACCGATGGTGGCCATGGCTTTTGCTACTCTTGGCTTTGGTGCCCGCCTTGTTAATCGCCAAGCCGCGTCAGCAACTGAGTAGCACACCGCCGGCAGAAAACGTCAGCGAGGCGATTTTTTCTAATCCCAACACATTGGACCCCGCTCTTGCAAACACTGCCAGTGACTGGGCGGTCGACTCTAATGTGTTTCAACCGCTCTTTCGGGTAACGTCCACCGGCCGCGTGGTGGGTGAGTTAGTCTCTCGCTATTCGATCAGGGGCCATGAGCTGACGTTGGTGATAAAGCCAGCGCTATTGACGCACGGTGAAGACCTAACGGCAAAAATCGTGGCGGAAGCGTTGGCCCGACCTCTGTGGAGTCAGGTGGGGTCGGCAGCGGCAGCGCACTTGTTGAGCCCGGTGGTTGGTGTTCGGGCAGTTTTAAGCGGCAGCGCGCGCTATTTGTCCGGCGTTGTGGTCGTAAACCGAGATACGGTGCGCATTCGGTTGCGGCATCGGGTCGGGCCCGGCTTTCTTAAAACCTTAGCCAATCCAGTTTTGTCGATTGTACCGCCCCAAGATCAAGAGCGGGGGGGCGCGGACTGGCAATTGATCGATCTTGATGGAACCGGCGGCTATCGTTTGCAGAATTGGACGCCCAATGGGTCGTTGACCTTTACCCGAACAAGTGGGCGGGGGCCCTTAGAGATTGTTTTAGATATTTATTCGTCCTTCAAACAGGCGGTGCTAAGTTTTGAGAACCAGACGGTAAGTGTCGTGCCGGTTAATCCCAGCCGGATCGCTTTGGTTCCCCTCCGTTTGGTGCATGAAGTGCGTGCGCTGCCCCAACCCGGGGATCTATACTTGGTGTGGAGAAAGGGCGCCGTCCATGCGTCAACGTACCCTACCGTTTCGGTTAGTCGCTGGGTGTCAACCAGTTTCAGAGGTCGGATTCCTGCGCTTCACGGTCGTTGGCCATCTACGATCGCAAGCGATCGGCGAATGATAATTTATGTAAATCAAGACTTGCCGGAAGCCCTGCAATTGGCGCAGACGTTGGCTCGCCTGAAGCCTAATCGGGTGACGGTAAGGGCAGTACCGTTGAGCCGTCTGAAAACCATGGCGCAAAATAACCAAATTAGCGCCTATATCGGGCAAGCCGATCTCTTTAAATCCGGGACAGCCATGGCTCTTGCACCAATGCGTTCGCTATGGCTGGTGAATCCGGCAATTCATGAAATGCGCGTTTTTGCAAACGGGGCTCTTGCCTGGCATAGCCTGACGTCCAAACCATAGACTTTAGTGGGGTAGGGAGGCAGTTGGGGTGAGATTGATTGGACTCACGGGGGGTATAGGCAGCGGTAAGAGCTCGGTTAGCCACATTCTAGCGAAGGCTGGAGCCTACATTATTGATGCCGATGACATTACCCACCAACTCCAGTATCGGGGCGAGGCGGTCTGGAAGGCAATTGTGGATGCGTTCGGCTGGCCCGTGCTCTTGGGCGATGGGCAGTTAGACCGGAAACGTTTGGGCCACATTGTCTTCAACGATGTTCACGAGCGCGCCCGCCTCAACGCTATTGTTCATCCTGCGGTTCAACGGGAGATCCGTCGGCTCATTGCAACTGCTTGTTCGCAGGGGGTCGCGTTGACCGTGTTGGACGTGCCGTTGTTGATAGAGGGAGGGCTCTATCAAATTGTTGATGAGGTTTGGGTGGTCTATGCGGACCCCGACCAGCAGATTGCCCGGATCTGTGCGCGGGACAACGTGAGCGAAGGGACGGCGCGACGACGACTGGCTGCCCAAATGCCGTTGGCGGACAAGTTATCCTATGCACAGCGTGTTATCGATAACCGAGGTTCGTTACATGCCCTGGAGAAAGTGGTGCGAAGTCTATGGCAAAGCGCCGTGTCCGGCGGGTAGTGCGTGTTCGATTTGCCATGGGCGTTGCGGTGTTGCTCCTATGGGCCATCGCCTACGGTTATTGGGCTCCGTTTCCCTTTCAGCCAACCATTGTAGCGACCGCTCACCATGAACATCTGAGTCCTTACGTGGTTGCTGCAGTGATTCGGGTCGAGAGTCGCTTTCGCCCGGATGCGGTCAGCAATCGCGGAGCGATTGGGTTGATGCAGCTGATGCCGACAAGTGCGCAGTGGATTTTGGTACAAATGGGCCGGCACGGCCCCTTGGACTTAAGAAACCCACAAACCAACATTCAGTTGGGTTCGTGGTACTTGCACTATTTGTTAGCAACCTATCACGGCAATTTAACGTTGGCACTGGCAGCGTACAACGGAGGACCCAGGACCGTGGACGACTGGCTCTCGGCGAAAATATTGTCCCCTCACGAGCGGGGCTATGCGCGTATACCGTACCCAGAAACAGCAAATTTTGTCCGTCGCGTGCGGATGTTTGAGACCGTCTACCGGATCATGTATGTGTGGGTGTGATTGTGCACACACTTGCTAGGGGGTGGTCTCATTGGCAAAGGTGATGTCCGAGGAGACTAAAATGAAGCTCGGCGAGCGACTTGGAGTCGCCGAGATTGCCCGCCAAGAGGGCTGGGGCGGGGTTTCGGCGCGGCAATGCGGTAACCTGGTGCGCGAAGCCATCCGGTTGGCTGAAGAGGAGCTCAGTCGAAGCTAGCCCCAATCGAGCGGAGCTTTTACGCTCCGCTCATTTTGGGTGCGCTGAGCACGGACGTGTGCTTTAAGGTGAGACTCTCGAGGGCAAGATGACTGGTCCAGCCGCACGCCAAAAACACGCAAGAATACCAGCGGCAAGTCGGGGATCTACGGGAAGCCAGCCGACGGCAATCTGAGGCTCGGGTGAACAGCCGACATTCGAGGTGAACACGTGGAAGGAGACGGCCGCCAGAGCAAAGCCCGGACATCCTCCAGCGCGGGTCTCGTCAATGCGTTCGGTAGACGAAGGGATAGTATGCGCTCTGACCTGGGAGATCGCTAGCCGGATACGAGCACCGGGCCAAAGACCTGGCGGAGGATCCGACCGTCACGATTCCCGTCCAGGATGCGGATGCGGCGACCGAACACATCGCCGAGGATTTGCGGCATTTGTCACCGGATCAATTAGCCGAGCGGACACTCGGCGGCGATCGGGGCATCGCCAAGCCCCTGATGACCTCCGATGGGCAAGAATTCGATCTCAAGCACATACAAAAGAAACGGATCAAAAAGACCCGGGGGCAACGCCCGCAATGGCAACGACGGGCTTGTCGCAGGAAGAAAGGATCGAAAAATCAGAAGAAAGCCTATCGCAAAGTGGCGAAGTATCAGCAATACGAAAAGAATGTCCGACAGGACTATGCCCATCAAACGAGTCATCAACTGGTCGCCGATGATGCCTATGATTTGTCTGTGTTTGAGGATCTGGCGATTCACAATGTGACCAAACACCCAAAGCCCAAAACGGATGCCCAAGGACGATTTCTGCCCAATCAAGCGACCGCCAAAGCCGGGCTGAATCGGGCCATCTTGTCGTTAGCTTGGGGACAAGTCGTCTCGTTTACCACCTATAAAGCGCTACGTCAAGGTAAGCTGGTCATCACCGTCCCACCCGCGTATAGTTCGCAGAAATGTGCGGTCTGCACATTCACTTTCCCGGACAATC
>PXYV01000064.1 GCA_003023745.1 Sulfobacillus acidophilus
GACAAGCCTCCTCGGTCCCGAATCGGTCTTGCCATTGGATCAACGTCACCGTGCCATTCCTCCCCGAATGCCCCGATTTTCCTAATTTTAGCATACTTTCCTCCACTCGGGGACTCTTCCCTGACTTAACCGTCTATGTATGTATCGATTTACTGAACCTCGAAAGGATGCGATGTAAAATGGCCTATGTGTATGTCATACGACTAAACATCAATATTGCTGCCGCATCTGCGTCTAACCAAGCGTACCACACCTACCACCAATGGACCGAAGACATGGCTGCCACTGCCGCTAAAGCCATGGGGCGGCCTGTCGAAGTATTGTACCCAATGACCGGAAGCCACACGTCCGTGCTATTTGTCGTCTCCTATGATTCCATGCAACAAATCGAAGAAGCCCAAGCCCGCATGAAGGCGGATCCCGCGTACCAAAAATTAGTTGACTCGGCCCGTCAGCGACAATATTTTACGGATCAGATCGAGACAATCTTTGCGGCCACCCATGTCGACGGATAAGGTGGTGAGAGCCCTTCGCACGTTCGGGGTACGGACCATCTCCGTACCCCGCAAAACCACATTGGCGCCCCAATCGCGCTAACGCAGACGGATACATGAAGCGCACTCACTGGAGAGAAAAACTTGTCGAGTGGCTAAATAACCACAAATGTTTGCTGTTATCGCCCAAATAACAGTCAAGGAAATTCATAGAGTGTGACTGGCGCAGATGTCCTGGCAAGGGATACCACGTCCAGGGCGATTGCCTCGATACCCGCGTCAATGTCCCTCCAACGTGCGGCGCGGACACGGTGCCGTCCCCAGCAGCCCATTTTTGTCCCTTTTTTAATGGAGACGTGGTGGTCTACGAACCCCTAACTTTAATGGACAGTTCGTTCCCACGGCACAAGCGGGCCATGGTCGGTCATAATGCATCACACCCAATCTTTATCAACAATGACCGCAACATCTTTTGATCTTCTGTAGATAGTGGTTGAATGGGCAAAATGGGATCCCCGACCGGCACTCCTAACATATTTAAGGCCGCTTTCATGACGCTAAACCACTGGGGGCCGTAGCCATTGCCATCGGACAGAAACTGCTGAAACTCAAAATGCGCCAACGCCGCCAGATCGTTCCAATGCGCGCGGGCGCTGTCAAGGTCGTCGCGACGTATGGCATCATACAGGCGGCGGGCAGCCCGGGGGGCGAAACTCGGAATCCCCGATATCCACCCCTGAGCACCGTGGCAGAGCCCCTCAAAGGCAACTAAGTCTAGTCCCACATAGACGGTCATCTGGCCGTGAGTAGCCTGAAGCAGCGAGGCAATCCGATCGGGTTGCGCATTGGACATCTTCACGCCGCTAATGGCCTTCTCTTCAAACAGTTGCACAAGTTCGCGCGTCCCGAGGTCAACGGCGGTATTGACCGTGGTGTGATAGAGGACGATGGGCACGCTCACACGAGCAGCGATCGCCCGATAGTGATCCATGACTTGAGGCAAAGTCGGAACCATGTAATAGGGTGGCGTGATTAATAGCGAATCAGCCCCGACCGCCTGCGCATGGCGGGCCAGTTCGATGGTTCGCGCGGTGCTGTAATGGTGCACTCCGGCCATGATGTGAGTCCGACCGTTTACCACCTTCACCAGGGATTCAAGGATCTGCTTGCGTTCTGCAACGTCAAAGGCCGCAAATTCTCCGGAGCTTCCTAACGGTGATAACCCGTCCACTCCTTCATGAAGCAGCCACTCCACTTGGGGCACGAACTGGTTTAGCGCTAATTCGCCCTGGCGATTGGTCGGCGTCACGGTGGAAGCGATGATTCCATGCGGCAGCACACATCTCAGTCCTTTCTCACGATCGTGTTCCGATGCCTTCCTCCAATTTCTACGGTATGGTACTGCCCGTTTTTCTCACAACGGCCATAGCCGCGCCGGCAAGAATCCCCCATCAATCGTCAGCACTTCGCCCGTCATAAAGCTGGCGTCCGGCCCCAATAAAAAGCGCACCGCCCCGACGACATCGTTCGGAACGCCCAACCGTCCCAAGGGGGTATTGTCTTCAACCCACTCTTTCATCTCGACCCGTTCCCACAACGCCGCGTTAAATGCGGTGTGAATAAACCCCGGCGCAATGGCGTTGACGCGAATGCCCTGCGGGGCCAGATCGATGGCCAAGGCCCGCGTCAATTGCACCACTGCCGCTTTGCTCATCGCATACAGCCCCACCCCCCGCAACACCGTGAGTGCATTCAACGAGGCCATGTTGACAACCGAGCCGCCCGATGGCATGAAGGGCACGAGCGCCTGTGTCAAAAACAACAGGCCCTTCACGTTCGTATTCATAATGAAGTCAAAATCGTCCGGGGTCACGGCGGTGAGCGGCCCGCGCCGGTTTACCCCGGCATTGTTGACCAATCCCGCCACCACGACGGATCGCCGCGCCAGCTCCTCGGCCAGGCTCTTGATGCTGCTCGCCTGTGTCAGGTCGCACACCATCACCTCCGCCAACCCGCCCTGTCCGCGAATTCGATCCGCCACCGTGGCCAATGTCGCCTCGTTGCGGGCCACCAGCCAGAGCGGATATCCGTGCGCCGCCAGATCTTCGGCGATGGCTTGCCCAATGCCCCGACTCGCGCCCGTGACTACGACCACAGGCGCACTGCCTGCTTGCCCCATCGTTATCCCTCCTCCCTCACCACGACAACGGCTTTGCCCCAGCGCTGCGGCAATAGCCAGCGCTTTTCCCGCAAAAATGGGGGCACTTGGTCCAACGTCAGTTCATCCGACACCACAGCGGAGGCCTGAACCCACCCGGATTCAATCCATGCCACCGCTTGCGAAAAGTCATGGGAATACAGTCGGCTATAGGTCACCTGCACATTTTTCCGAAAGAGCAGGGCCGCCGTGGTCACGGCGGTATCCGGTTTTGGCACCCCATAGACCACGATGTGTCCCCCGGGTCGGATCGCCTGCGCCGCCATGTCCGCAGACGCCGCCGCTCCCACCCCATCAATCACGACATCCACGGCCGGCGCGCCCTGCGGGCTCCACCGGCGGGCCGAGGCCTGCACTGCTCGATCCAGCCGCTCCGGCACCGGATCATAGGCCCAGACCGTGGTATGCGGCGCAAGATACGTGAGGACGCGAATCAATAACAACCCCAGCGCGCCCGTGCCTAAAATCAAAAGGTCGCCAATCGATTCCCAATTGACCGTGGACAGCACTGTGCTGACCACGTGGGTCGGTTCCAATAAGACGGCGTCGCGCAACGACACGGCATCCGGGATGCGCACCCAATGCTGCGCCCCCAGCACCAGCTCTTCTTGCAAACCGCCCTCTTGGACGACACCAATCACCCCGACCTGATTACACCACTGCGGATGGCCGGACCGACAGGCTTCACAACTCCCGCAATTGAGTAGCGGGTCCAACGCCACCGGATCGCCCTCGGCCCAGTGCGGACTGCGCGACTCGCGCACGACGCCCACCACCTCGTGCCCCGGCGTCACCGGAAACGTGTTGAGCCCCAACTGGCCTTGCGCCAAGGAAAAATCCGTTCCGCACAGCCCCACACGCTGGACCGCCACGCGCACCTGACCTTCCTGTAGGGCCTGCTGATCTCCGTCGACCACCGCAATATCTCCCGCCCCTTTGATGACGACTGCCTTCACCGAACACGCCTCCTTGATCTTGTACCTATTAGGCCTCTGCGCTCTCTGCGCCACGGGATCTAAGATTGGCCCAAACCTTCCACCACCACCGTACTCGCCCGTTTAAAGCCTTGATAGCGCCCTTCCTCAACGCCCTCATCATGGCCCCCTAACGGCTTCCATCTTTGAGAGCCTGACCACTCGGATTGGAGGCGACTTGGCACTTGGCGATGCCATTGCGCCAATCTTGCTGCTCCCACCACCGGATCACTGTCGGCTTGAAATAGGTGATACGGGAAAACGCGCCGCCGCCACGCGTTAAGCCGCTCGATCTTGGCGCCTCCGCCAGAAATGACCACCCTCTGCGGAAGCGCACCAGTGGCGTCCACGACCGCATCCAACACCAGACGTTCCGCCGCAACAATCCCCTCTAATACAGCATCCGCCAATTCCAGCGGCGTTGTCTGATGATCCACATTCACCCACGCCCCGCGGACCTCATCCGCCCAAATCGGACTGCGCTGGCCTAATAAATACGGCAGAAACCACGGGCGATTGGGCCGGACAGGCAAGGGCTCACCTCCCGATTCGAACGACATCGGAAAAACAGATTGTGCCCAATGCAGGGTCGAAACCCCACTAGATGTGGGTCCGTACACAATATAGGACCCTGTATCCCAAATCGGCGCACATAGTACCGTGGTCCGGTCCACCGCTGCACGTTGCGCGATGACGCCAATACTGTCGGAGGTCCCGCTCAAGACGAAAGCATCATTGACGTTTAACCCTAAGGACCACACGGCGCCGAGAGTATCGCTCCATCCAGCGGTCACCGGGACGCCACCGGGAATTCCCGTGAGCCGCGCCGCATCATCCGTCACGCGGCCAATCACATCGACCGGCCGATAACATTCGGGAGCCAATTTCGGGTCCAAGCCTAAAAGCTCCAGTGGCCGCTCGCGCTCACTCGCCTCCAAACTAACGAGCCCCTTGGAGGTCCATGTGTCGCCGGCAATGACACCCGTAAGCTGGTAGTTGATGAAGTCCTTGGGTTGCACCACATGCGCCCCAGGTCCTAGGGCCGCTGGCCAATGCTTTTGCAGCCAGCGCAATTTGGCCGACGGATAGGCGGCGGATACCGGCATAAACGTGCCGTAGGCTGCATTCCATTCGGCTTGCGAATGCTCACGCAACAACTCTTGCGCTTCCGCTTGCGCCCGGGTGTCGCTCCACAGCAACGCGGGCACCCGCGGTTTGCCTTGGCTGTCCAGGCACACCAAAGTAGGCGTGTTGCCAATCACGCTCATCGCTTCTACCGTGGTTAAATCGACTGTCGCGTGCAGTCTGCTTAATGCCTCCAAGGTCGCAGCCCACCATGCCCAGGCATCCATTTCGCCCCGCATCAACGCGTCCTGAAATCCTGCTACGTCCGCAGACTGGACCACTAGACTGCCATCGTCCCCAAGTAGTCCGACCTTGACAGACGATGTGCCCACATCAATTCCTAAAAAGCTCATAATACCCCACCCTCGTCCAGCGATGTCCCAGTCCGTGGCTCTACGGGTGGCGAGAACTACTCATCAAAGAAGGGTTCACCCGCTTTGGCATATTCCCGCGCAACCCTCTCATTGAGATCGATCCCCAGTCCCGGACCTTTGGGCGTAACATATCCGCCATCAATCACAAGCTCGCTGCCTTGCGCCAAATCCTCCCAAAACGGCACATCCTGACCATGAAACTCAAGTGCGACAAAATTAGGAATGGCGGCACACACATGCGCACTCGCCATGAGGCCAATCGGGCTGGAAATACAGTGCGGCGCGACCGGGATACCATACAACTCGGCGGTATCACACACCTTTTTTCCCTCAATCAATCCGCCGACACGTTGGAAGTCAGGGGCAATTAAATTCAAGGCCCGCTGTTCAAAGGCCTGGCGAAATCCCTGCCGCAGATGCCAGTTTTCTCCCGACAGAATCGGGGTCTTGGTCTGTCGGGTGATAAAGGCTAGACCATCGACGTTTTCGGGCGGCACCGGATCTTCCAACCAACCCACACCATAAGGCTCCAACGCCTGGGCTAACCGCAAGGCATCATTAAGATTGTACATCCAGTGCAAGTCGTACGCGGTATAGATGTTGCGCCCCACTTCCCGGCTGACCGCATCCACGATACTCACCAGAAAATCCAGATCGGCGTTGGTAATTGTACGACTATACGGCTCCAACGTTTGCACCCCAATCGTCGGATTCGTCGGCGTCGGCACATCGAGGTCAAATTTGATGGCAGTGTATCCCCGATCGACGGCCTGCCGCGCCTTGCGGGCATAGGCCTCGGGCGAATACACCTCAGACACCTCATCTTGCGCCGTCACCAGTCCCGCCTCGCCCTCCAACTGTTGCATCCAGCGTGGCGTGCGTGCCAAAAGCGTCGGCGTCAAACTTTCCAACCCCTTACCCGCATGACAGTCCGCGTAAATGCGTATTTGAGAGCGATACCATCCTCCCAATAATTGATACACGGGCACATTAAGTGTTTTGCCGGCGATGTCAAGCAACGCACACTCGATTCCGGAAATTGCGTTGTATCCCACGCCGCCAATGGGGCTCGTGCCAGAAATAGACTGGTACATGCGGCGCCAGACTTTTTCGACATTCATGGGGTCTTGCCCTACAATGACTTCTTCCAGATCTTTGATGACGGCCGTCAAACCAGGGCCAGGAAAACATTCGCCGATTCCCACTACATTTGTATCCGTGTAAACCCGAACAAACGTATAGTCAAAATTGGCCTCGACTACCGCCGTACTGACGTGCGTAATACGCATGCAAAATCCTCCCTGTCTAAGATCTGTCTATCCTCGTGCGTTCGCCTGACGGCCGTAAAACAGCAAGGCCAAAAAGATCACGACGCCATAGAAAATATCCTGGAGCGCTTGAGAGATATTGAGGACTTGAAGAATCGTGATGAGGACAGTCAACGTGATGGCTCCAGCAATGGTCCCCCAATATTTGCCTTGGCCTCCCAGCAGTGACGCCCCGCCAATGATCACCGCCGCAATGGAGGGTAATAAATACGCATTGCCCATGCCAAGATAGCTGTTGCCGGAAAAGCCGGTCAAGAAGATACCGGCCAAGCCCGCAAACAGCCCGCTGGCCGCATAGACGGCGATAAAGGCGGTGCGGATCGGCACACCGGTAAGATAACTCGCCTTGACGCTGGTGCCGGCTGCATAAATGTACCTTCCCAAAGACGTCCGCGTAAGAATCAATGCAATCAAAACGGCTAGCCCTGCCCAAACGACCAGAATAATCGGAATCCCCACGACCGTGTTGTTGACGATGGCCGACGCGATGGCCGGTACACTGCCTTGAGGCGTGCCTTGCGTGACCACCAGCACAATACCCTCGATCACACTGTTCATACCGAGAGTCATGATGAGGGGTGGAATATTAAACACGGTCACCCCCACGCCATTGACCACGCCGAATCCCACGCTGATCGCCAACACGACCAAAAAGTCTAACGCATCGTGGCCCAGAATCAGGCGAGCCGCAAATCCGGTGAAGAAGACTGCGCTGGCATTGAGTAAATACGGAACCGACAAATCGATTCCGCCCGTTAAAATCACTAGGGTCTGCCCAGCTGCAACAATCCCCAAGAACGATGAGATGGTCAGTAACGTCGCCAGATGCGATGGAGACGCAAAACCCACGCTAATCAGCGCACCCACAAAAATGAGGACCACAACCATGACATATGACATGGCAATGTTTTGGTCGACCCTGGCCATGCGGTTCCACCATTGCACCATGCCTATCACCTCCTAGAGCGTAAAATATTTCAAACGCACTCCGCGGTATGTCGTGATTGCCACCGCCACCAAAAGAATCAGTCCTTGTACTAGATCCTTGTAATACGACGAGACACCCAGAAAGAAAATCAGGCTGTTTAACATGCTTAAGATGAATCCGCCCGCCACGACTCCCCACAGCGTGCCTTTGCCGCCCGCCAATCGCGCTCCGCCAATCACAACCGCCGCAATGGAGAGCAAGGTGTAGGGGAGTCCAATGGTCGGATCCCCCGAGCTAATTTGGGCAGCCAAGTACAATCCGCACAGGCTTGCAAATCCCCCGCTCAATACGTAGGCGGCGACTTTGACGAAAGGAACGTTCATCCCGTTCATTTGCGCGGCAGCCTCGTCGCTGCCCACCGCCATCAATTGCAACGCGAGGGGTGTGCGCTGAAACCAGACCCATCCGGCCACGAGTCCGATCAGGATGACGACGGCAGCCGTCGTTCCCGTAAGCACCGTCGAAAATCCCGTGGGAACCACCCCTCCAGGGGTTGGCAGCACCAGCAAGGCCACACCCTCAAAGATGCTCATCGTCGCCAATGTTACCAGCAAGGGTTGAATGCGCCCCAAAACGACTCCCAAGCCATTCAACAGGCCACACGCCAGTCCAATGGCGACTACAAGGACCGTAATTGAAACGGTCGAGGCGACGCCACTTTTCATCATCACGGCAGCCACCACGTTGGCGACGGTCGCCACAGCTCCCACCGACAAGTCGATGCCGCCTGTGAGAATGACGAAAAACTGTCCTGCCGCAATCAGAATCAACGGCAAGGCGCCCGTCAACACGCTGGTGAGATTAAAACTGGAAAAATAGCCAGGTTGCACACTAGCGTTGACTACTACCAAAACCACCAAGACCGCTCCGCTGATCAAGGCCGGCAGGTTCCACTGAACTTCACGGCGATTAGCCAGATGTTTCATAGCGCACCTCCGCTTGCGAACCAATGGATAACCCGACGATATTTTCCATCGTAATGGCATCGCCCTCCACGATTGAGCGAATCCGATAGTCGAACATGACGGCGACGCGGTGCGCCATATTGACCACCTCTGAGGTATCGCTGGAATAAAACAAGATAGCAGCTCCCGCCTGGGCCCGTTTGGCGATTAGTTGGTAAATTTCTTGCTTCGTCCCGACATCCACTCCGCGGGTGACATCGTACAACAGCAAAAGGTCTGCTCCTGCCAAGACCCAGCGAGACAACATCACTTTTTGCTGATTACCGCCACTTAAATGGCCCACCTCAACATCAACCGATGGAGCCTTGACCGCTAAAAGATCGGCAGCCTTTTGTACCTCGGCTCGCTCTTTGCGCAGCTGCAAAAAGCCGTCTTTAGAAAATCGCCTGAGTTTCGGCAGCGAAATGTTTTCCAAAATCGGCCGACTCAAAAATAACCCCTCGGTTTTGCGATCTTCTGGAATAAGTCCAATTCCAATGCCGGCGTTAATCGCGTCCAGAGGTCGGCCAATATGCACCGGTCGGCCGTCAACGGTGATCTGCCCCGAATAGGGCAACGCCCCAAACAAGCTCAAAAACAGTTCCAACTGCCCTTGCCCTTGCAGTCCGCCGACGCCGAGCACTTCGCCGCGACGGATTTCTAAAGAGATATCGTGGAGCCGCATGGACCTCAAGTTGCGAACACTCAAGCGCACATCGTCCACCGGGTCAACTTTTGTAGGAAATACTAAGTTTAGCTCCTTGCCCGTCATCAAGGCTGTAACTTTCGCCTCGTCCACCGAGTCGGATTGAACCGTGTCAACATATTCGCCATTGCGCAGAATAGAGATACGATCAGAAATCCCGGCAATTTCCGACCATCGGTGCGAGCTAAACAGAACCGACACTCCTTGTGCCTTCAGCGCGCGAATGTGACCAAAGAGCCACTCCACTTGCGGCTCCAGCAACGCCGAGGTGGCCTCATCCAAGATGACAAGTTTTGGTTTGCCGCTAATCGCTTTGACGATTTCAAGCATTTGCCGGTCGGGTAGCGGCAGATCAACCACGCGTTGATAGGGGTCGATACGTTCCAATTGAAAGCGGGCCAACAGCGCCTTCGCCTCATCGTAGACCCGCGCAAATGACTGACGGCGGCCATGTGCCGGTATCCCGCGTGCGATGACCAGGTTATCCGCCACCGTCCAATCAGGGATCAGCGTCAACTCTTGAAAAACTGTTTCGACCCCCAACTGTTGCGCCTTAGCGGCCGATCTGAGGATCACATCCTGATCTTTCCACACCAGCTGCCCATGGGTTGGCAAAAGAGTGCCGGACATGATTTTGATGAGCGTACTCTTACCGGCGCCGTTTTCACCCACCAAACCATGCACTTCCCCCTCTTCGATACTTAAAGAAACATTCGTCAAGGCTTTCACCGCACCAAACGAGCGCGAGATATTGCGGCAACCCAATAGTGCCATAACAAAACACTCCCCTAGCGAATTGCAATGGGATTGATGGGGGACCCCGTCGCTTGTACAAACTTTAAAGGGGCGACAACCAAGCAAAACCGATAGGACCCGTCTTGCGCACACGCACGCGCCAATTCTTCAAGCCACAGCATCTCCAGCATGGATACGCCGAGCCGATTAATTAGAAAAGGATGCATCGGCTGACAAAGGCCCAGACGCCGCGAAAAGGTTTGTTCGTTGTCCATGGTATCGGTGCCAAAGACGGGGATATCGTGTTGCGTAAACCAGTCCGCAATTTCTTTCGAATAGGTGATGCCGGGTTCGTCAACCTCTTGAACGGGCAGCCCCTGCGTACCCTTCTCCCAAACATCCCGATAGAAGCCGGTTCGCACAATGACGATATCGTGCGGCTGAATCGCCTCGCGCTGGACTGCTAAGACCTGGTCAAGCTGGGCGAGGGTAATTTCCTCGCCCGCCATCAACTGCTCGCGATGTAATGCCCGTGGCACATCTAAGAGCACCGCGGATCCGACGATGCCGTGCTCCGCCACCGGCACAACGCTATCCTTGCTCAATCCCCCCACCGTCGTGGCGGCGTCATACCCATTATAGAGAGTATCGTCGTACCAGACATGTCCAAGGGCATCAATCTGAGTGGTCCCCTGAACATACATGTGCACCACATCGTCCGCAAATTGGCTGCCACCATACTGGGGATCCACCGCCACCTTGCCGTTGGCGTAATGACTATGGTCGCGCACCATATAATGCTGAGTGGGTATACGACCGGGCCATACGAGATCACCCTTTTCCGTGCCAATCGGAAGTCCCAGGGTAAACACGTCACCGCGACGAACACTGCCCACGGCCCGCAAAACCTCCGTCTGATCCAAAAGATTCACGGCGCCGACTTCGTCCTCAGATCCCCAACGGCCCCAGTTGCAGGGAGCATCCTGCAAGAGGTCACGAATGGATCGCGGTGATCCTTCCTCGAAATGGCCCATCGTCTGCACCCCTTCCTCGTGTTATCCGTGTAATGCTTCTTGCGCGGTAAACTTAAATCCCGGTACCTGCCAGTTCACTTCCAGGCTGGGCGGCAAGTTCGGGAATACATTCACTCCGTCCTTAACTTGTGTGTCCGTCGCTAAATTGACCGGGATTTTGGTGAACTTAGGCGGGTGTTTACCCTCCAACGCCTCGACCGCAACCTTCATCGCCACCGCACTCATACCCGGGCTGTTGCCCACCGAGATACCGGTTAGACCATCCTTCTTGTATTTCAGCAGATCCTCCATGAATTGATTGGACGTGCCGCCCATGGTCGGGACAAACTTCCGGTGCGCATGCAAAAACGCGTTAATTACCCCCGTGCTCGCACCCTCACTCCAAACGCCGTTGACCTTGGGATAGGCGGCGAGCGCCGTTTCAAAGGCCGACTGCGTGGTGGAGTCGTCCCACTGACCGTAAATCTGGTCCAAAATATGAATGCCCGGATACTTCTTGAAAACGCTCATGGCCCCGTTGTAGCGGCCAATGTCCACGGGGCTTCCGGCGATGCCGCGATTCATGATGATGTTGCCATGGCCGTGGAGTTGTTTGACAAGCCATCGCGCCCCGATCGAGCCCATAGGTCCTTGTTTGACGTTCACGTTATAGGCATACGGCGACGTGACCGTGTTGTCAAATGCCACGACCACGATACCGCGCCGATGCGCCTCGGCAATGACTCCATTCAAGGCGGTGGGCGAGGTCGCGTCCAGCAAGATGGCATTGTATCCCGCCGAAATCATGTCCTGAATGGTGCTGATTTGGTCCGACACAGTGTTGCCGGAGTTGAAAATGTGCAGCTGCACTTCGTGATTATACGGCGCTTGGCTGGCACCAGCCTTTAAGAGATTCTCCATCTCCACCCGCCATTCGTTGGCGATAAAGGTGTTCGACAGCCCAATTTTATACGGCCCCTTGTGCTTGGTCGACACGCTGGTATGCCGCGCCGCCGCCATGGCCGACGTGGGCAAAACGGCCCCAAAGGCTAATAATAATCCGGTCGCCGCGACGACTCCTCCGACTGCTGATGCTCTGCGACTCTTCATGACACATGCTCCTTTCAGTGCGCCCCGAAATCGAACCTTTGGATACAGGAGATGGACGCGGGGCGCTAAACCGCACGCCCATCCCAAACTTTCAATCATAGAATCAATGCTTGCCGATGATGCGACCGTACGCCGTCCCCAACTTAATGGGCGTGCAGCATGTGGCCTTGGCTAGACGCACTAGCCATGCAAGGCTTCCTGCGCCGTAAACTTGAACCCAGGCACCTGCCAATTCACTTCGAGGCTGGGCGGCAGGTTAGGAAATGCATTCACGCCCTTTTTCACCTGGGTATCGGTCGCGACATTAACCGGAATGGTTGTGAACTTGGGCGGGTGTTTGCCCTCCAGCGCCTCGACCGCGACCTTCATCGCCACCGCGCTCATGCCGGGACTGTTGCCGACGGAAATGCCGGTCAACCCATCCTTCTTGTACTGCAGCAGATCCTCCATGAATTGATTGGACGTGCCGCCCATGGTAGGCACAAACTTCCGGTGCGCGTGCAAAAACGCGTTAATCACACCCGTGCTGGCACCTTCGCTCCAAACTCCATTGACGTTGGGATAGGCCGCGAGCGCCGTTTCAAAGGCCGACTGCGTGGTGGAGTCGTCCCACTGACCGTAAATCTGGTCCAAAATATGAATGCCCGGATACTTTTTGAAGACGCTCATGGCGCCATTGTAGCGGCCAATGTCCACTGGGCTTCCGGCGATGCCGCGGTTCATGATGATGTTGCCATGCCCGTGCAATTGTTCAACGAGCCATTTTGCCCCAATCGAGCCCATGGGTCCCTGCTTGACGTTCACGTTGTAGGCGTACGGAGACGTGACGGTATTGTCAAACGCGACCACGACAATGCCGTGCCGGTGCGCCTCGGCAATGACTCCGTTCAAGGCGGTAGGCGAAGTGGCGTCCAGCAAGATGGCATTATACCCCGCCGAAATCATGTTCTGAATGGTGCTGATTTGGTCCGACACCGTGTTGCCGGAATTGAAAATGTGCAGCTGCACTTCGTGATTGAATGGCGGTTGACTGGCACCGGTCTTCAAGAGATTTTCCATCTCGACCCGCCATTCGTTGGCAATAAAGGTGTTCGACAGCCCGATCTTGTAAGGTCCTTTGTGCGTAGTGGACGAACTCGTGTGGTTAGCCGCGGCAGCCGAAGTGGTCGATGCTCCACAGGCAGATAGCAATAACCCGGTCGCAGCGATGACACCTCCAATAAGTGCTCCTTTTCGGTTCTTCACGTTCATTCCTCCCTTTCCCTAGCTGTTTTGATCGGACTCAAATTCGCTGATCAGGCGGTGGTGTTGTTAGACATGCGCCGCTTAACAATCACAACACAATCCGCACGCATCCCCAATATTTTCTTGCTATTGCGATTCCTTGGAGATCGCGAAATTAGCAAGAAGATGCGCCGTGTTACGCCGGATTTCGTCTTGCGAGCCGCGCAATAGGGCACCTCCGATTCCGACTGCCATGGCCCCTGCCTCTAACCAGCGCCCAACCTCGTCAATCCCGATGCCACCAGTCGGAAAGTAATCCACGGCCGGCATGGGCCCTTTCAGGTCCTTAATCATCGCGGTCGACACGACCCCGGCCGGGAAGAGTTTCACCACAGAACAGCCCAACTGGACGCAGTGGTCGACTTCTGTGGGAGTCATGGCCCCCAAGATAAAGGGCAGATGATTTTGCTGGGCAATCCGTGCCACATCCTCGGCGACTTTGTACGTTACCAACAACTGCGCGCCGTAGTCCACCGCTTGTTGAGCCATGTCGCGGTCGCGAATCGTCCCCATCGCCACAATGAGATCCGGATGGGATGTGCGAAGCCGCTCCAAAAGGCTTACAGCCGAGGGGATGGTCGTGGTCAGTTCAATGACGCGCATGCCGCCCTCAAAAACCGCCTCGGCCAAACGCTGAGCTTGCTCAGCGCTTTGAGCGCGAATGACGGGTACTACCCGTTGGGCACGTATTGCGCCCCACACCTGATCGTTCATGCGAAGCCTCCTTGCGTCACACGAGGGCTACCCTTCGCGCCTACGTGCCCACGGAATCGGCTAAAAGGCGCGGACGGTTGGACTCTGACAATACCGATTCCCGCACACCTGTCATATAACCCAGAGCATGCAGCCGCCCCAACACGGAGTATCCGGCCACGTCGGCGTTGTCCCCTGCCAACGTCGGTGTGTGGTCACTGCGCATAATCCCATCAAAATCGACATCGCGATAGGCGCGCATACACTCCACCATGTCCGTTTTGCCGTTATCGATAAAGGTTTCCACGAAATGAGTGGGAGTTCCCATCACGTCGCGAAAGTGTACGAAGTAGACGCGCTTAGTGGATCCAAGCTCGCGAATTACCTTAGGCAGGTTGTCGGTCATCAGCGTGAAGTTCCCTTGGCATAACGTAATCCCGTTCACTTCACTGGAATTAAGCGACAACAGCCTTTCAAAAGCGTCAACGCTATTCATAATGCGAGACACACCGCGTATTTCGGGAATTCCCGGGGGATCGTCGGGATGCAACGCGAGTTTCACACCCGCGCGCTCCGCAATCGGAACAATACGGTTCAAAAACTGTTCCAAGGTGTTCCACAACGTCTCTTTCGACACGGTCCCCATTAACGGTGGTGGCCCCGCTTGCATCAGCTTGTCATCGTAGCCGGACACAATGGCATCCCCACGGCCGCGAAGCCGAGATGACGATCTGAGCCATCCCAATGCAGCCGCCCAGTTGTAACACCAGATGGAGATACCTAGCTTACCCATATTCTCAATCAGTTTGACTACCTGCTCAAACTCTTCTTCTGCCCCGGCTGCGCCATAACGCAAACGGTCCATCGGCGGATTGTCCTCGATCGCCGTTAAAGTAAGACCTTCCTCCTCGATCATCTCTTTGTAGACCGCCAATGGCGTATAGTCCCAGGGATGGTCAATCGTTGTCTGACGCCAATCCATTGATTTGCGCGGCAAGACGCCCACTACTTCGGTGACACCGATTTGTTTGAGCATCGTCCAAAATGGCGTCGGCTGAGCTTCCGTCAGAATTTCTGCAAAACGGATCATACCCGAACTCCTTTATTCGCCGATTTTCAACACACGCCAAAATCGTCTGTCAGTTCCAGCCGGACTGGATGTCCAAACTGTCATCAAAGATGTTAGATCTATAATCTTTGATCTGTCAACAAAAATGTGACATCATAGTTGTCGAGTGCGCGTAAGTCTATTAATATCATCGCATAGTGACGGGGGCGGTTCGATGGATGTCCGCAGTATTCGGGATAAGGTGTACGAACAAATTCGCCTGGACATCTTAAAAGGAGTTTTGGGCCAAGGAGAGCGGGTTTCGGTCAACGATCTCGCACAGCGGTTTCATATTAGCTCTCAACCGGTTCGCGACGCCATTATTCGCCTTGGAGAAGAAGGGTTGGTTCAGGTTCATCCGCGGCGCGGGACATTTGTGACCACGATTCCTGTCAGCCGCATCATTGAAATCAATGCGGCACGAGAAATGATTGAATCCTATGCCATTGAACACATTGATGTGAGCGCACATCAGGACGTCTTGCGGGACATCGAACAGGCACTTGAGGAAATGAGCGCGATTCGCAGTCGACCGCAATACGAATACTTGGAGTACAACGCGCAAGATTTCCGTTTCCACTTGGGTACCGTCATGCTCGCCGGGAACGAGACCATTACCACGATGTACCGCAAATTGCATCCCCACTATCTTTATGCCATGGTCATGTTTAACTTTGCAACGACGACATTGGGACGGCACGAAGACCATGAGGAAATATTTATGGCGATTAAATCGGGGCATTTGCGTGAAGCCGCCCAAACTGCGGAAAGGCATACGCGTGAAGCCACGCAAACACTATTGGAATTGATGAACGCGGCCCAAGCCGCAAACGCCTCCGCGATTCCGTCGTAAGACCCAGGAGAATCGCGTCCAACTTTGGATGATGCCTACGATTCAAGCTATGGAACAGGTAGCTTCCCGATCGGCGATCGCGTCGGGTGTGTTAAAAACGCAGCAACGCTCCGTTCCCGGGGTTGCCGACCATAGCGTCTCCCTGCTCACTCGCGCCATTTGTCGTGCGCGTGATCTTACCTGGGCATGGTAATTTTGGGGATCAAATCCCGCTCTTCGTGGCCGCCGCTTCGGCGCATGGTTCAATGGGAGACGCGATCACACTTTCTTGAGCCAACGCGGTGCTCCCGATAGCATAAAGTTACCGCTCGATCGTTAAAAATAGGTGGGGCGGGACTCGTACAAGCCACGACGGGCAAGGCGGCACGGGCTGGTCGCCAGGTCGTGCTCGTGAACTCGCGTCATACGAGCCAAGATTGCTCAATGCCGGGGTGTTCCTACCGTAAGACCGATCTTACCTTGGCAGATTGTACCTGGCAATGTCCGAACGACGGGGTCTGGCATGACCGCGACATCAATGCGGTCGGAACATTTTGCAACCAGCATTGGTCGGCTAACACACGATTTTCACGAAGCCTTCGCCTCCGGGGAGCAGATCGAGAACACGCCACCACGATGAACCGAGAAGCCTCTGCCGTTAGGCATGGGAAGTCGTCACAAGGACAAAGCCTAATCCCTATGGACATTACCAACTCGGGCCGGAAGTGGCGAAAGCCGCGTCCAGCTTTGATATTGCGCCCGATTTGATGCAGACCATGGTAGCGCCTGAGGTCGTCTCATGTAGCAACGAATATTTCGATTCGTCGACGGCAGGCATTCTTGGGTGGTTTAGTGAATGTTGGGGGCAGATGTAGCACCAAACGGAGGAGTGGCCGATGCGCCTGATGAAGAAAACCATCAAAGGCCACTGTCTATTGATATCTCGTCGAATCGAAACGGGTCAACGGGCAACCGCGGATTACACGGCAACTCTACCCCGAAGATATTGCCGCGCGTTGGCGCGGCAATCGCCCGGTCGTGGTGGCCGAATTCGGTGCGCTGGCCGCCCTGTGGCGGCTGGTGGAGCGCCTCAATCTGGTGGGGATCGGTGATCGAGCCGTCCCTAAGCGACACCAGGGCGTGTCCATTGGGCACTTCCTGGTGTTGGCGGCGCTCAATCGGGTAGTGGCCCCAAGAGCAAAACCCAAATGGGGGGCCTGGTCTGAGAAGACCTGGCTGCGGCGTGGGGACTCCCCGGGGGCGGCCTTTAGCAGTGCCGTGTTCTGGCGGGCGATGGATGCGGTCGACACCGACGCCCTCGAGATGATTGAGACGGCCTTTGCGGTCGCGACGGTGCAGCACTTTGGGGTGCACGTACAGACCGTGGCCTATGATGCCACCAATTTTTTCACGTACCTGCCCACCCCCACGTCGAGCACATTAGCCCACTGCGGACACACCAAACCAAAGCGAAACGACCTGCGTCCACTGAATCTGGCGTTGTTAACGACCGTTGAGGATCATCTGCCGCTGTTGCACACCACGTATGCTGGCCATGTGCCGGATCCTACCACCTTTGGGGACGCTCTGGATCGCTTGCACACGCACTTGTCGCAAATGGCCGCCCTGGCGGGCGACCGGATCACGGTGGTCTTTGACAAAGGCAACGTCAGTCACGCCAACATGGCCTAGGTCTGGAAGCGAGCATGGTCGGTTGGTGAGTACCTTGGTGCCCAGCCATCATCGGCTGTTGGCGCTAACGCTTCTTGGCAGTACTGCCGCTCACTGTCACCACGTTTAGCCCCCAAGGCCCTGCTAACGCCGCTGGCATAAGACCCCCTGCCCATCTGCGGGAGGAGGTCTTATGGCCGTGGTCCGCGGTCAACTACCGTCGCGCCAATCGGCAATCGCCTGTTGCATGTGTAACTCATCCACGATCTCGGCATGGGCAACGGCCGCGGCCCAGAGTGCTTGGACGGCGAACAGATTGATCAGTCGCGGGATGCCGTGGGCTTGGGCATAGAGGACGCTCAGTGCCGACGGGGCCATCAACGGGTGGGTGGCGCCCGCGAGCTGACAATGATACGCGACATAGGCCTGGGTTTCGGATTCGGAGAGGCCGCCCAAGTGGTCGCGTAAGGCAATCCGTTGCTGAATCGGTTCAAAATACCGCAGGCGGAGTTGGGCCCGCAAGTCCGGTTGTCCCACCAGGATGCAGGCAAAGGGCGTGACGGCGTCCATTTGGGTATTGCGGATGAAGCGAAGCTCTTGGAGCATCGTCGCTGGGAGGTTTTGGGCCTCGTCGATAATCAGGACCGGCACTGTGTGCTGTTGCTCAAACAGGTCAGTCATGAGCGCCACGAATGGCCGACGCGCTGGGGCGCGTTGAAAGCGGGGCGTCATGCCGAAGGCGTCGAGCACCAAGGAGTAGAAATCAAACGGCGTGAGCTGGGATTCGGCGCAGTAGACGACGGGGTGCCGATGCGGATCGAGGCCGGCGGCCAGCCGCCGGACGGCGCTCGATTTCCCCGAGCCAATTTCGCCGGTCACGAGCCCCAACGCACGGGTGTCCACCATGATGGCAAGCCGAGCTTGTCATTCCTGAAAGCCGCTGTGCGGAAAGTATTCTGTGGGACCGATCTCTTGGCTGAACGGTTCCCGGGTAAAGCCAAAATAGCCTTTAAGCATGGGGCAGCTCCTCCTGGGGATTGGCCGGGTTGAGGGATTGGGTGGCATAGCGAATGCGGTCGTGCTGCGCTTGGACCCGCGCGGCCTGTTGTTCTTGGGCCAACGTGAGATAGTTCAAGCCGGTCGCCGGTGCCGGCGGCGGGGATTCCGGATTGGGGACCTCGCGATGACGATGGTGGTGGAGCACCAGCGGGGTCGCATCGGGATACCGTTGACCCTGATACTCGCAGTGGATGACGGTCAGGTCGTACGGGTCATACCGCACGGTGAGGGTCTTACGCGCCAGTCGGGCATCGACTTCGTAGCGGTTGCCCGCCCACTGAATCACGCCCGTTTTGTCTGCCTTGCGGGTTTCCTGCCATAAGAAGATGCGCCGCAAAGTCTCGACCGGTTGGGTGCGCGGCGGATGCTCCTGGCGGCTCGCCATCCAGACTTGCCGGGGCGTCGCCCCGGCCAAGCTCTTCTGCGGTGCATCCTGATATCCGACGGCCAACCACGCCTCCAAGAGAGCATTCAGTTCCTGGAGGGTCTGCACGCGGCCCTCGGTGATGAGGGACTGCACTTCCCCCGTGAATTGTTGATCCACGCGCCGGAACCAGCGTTCGATTTTCCCTTTTCCACTAGGGTGTCTGGGGCGGTCATGGCGTCAGTCAATGGCCAGTTCGCCGCAGACCCGTTCGAGATAGTGGGAAGCGTACACGGCCCCATTGTCGCAGTGCAAAAGTTCCGGCACCCCGTGCCGGACAATGGCCCACTTGAGCACTTCTTCCAGACGGGGGCGATTCTCGTCAAAAAAGAACTGCGCCCCCACGATAAAGCGACTGAAGTCATCGATGAAGGCAAAGAGATAGGCCTGTTTTGTCTTGCCCGGCCGCGCTGGATCGGGTAGCCGCACCGTATACTGGGTGTCACCCTGCCACTCCGCATGGGCATACGGGGCTTGGCGGCGCCGAAGCACGTGCTCCGGGTCGGGCGCTTGTTTTGCCAGTACCCCGCGCCGGCGAAAATGGTAGGTCAGCGTGCTATATTTCACCGCTCCTGGCTCAATGCGCTGCGCCAGTTCCAGCAGCCGGATAATCTGCTGGACGGACCGGGTGGGATTTTCTTCGCGCAGTTGAATGGCCAGCGCCAAAATTTCCGGATCGAGGTGGCGCATGGCGCCGGCATCCGCCCGCGGCGCGGGCGCTAAAGCTGGCCAGCCGCCAGCCCGATACGCCGCGAGCCAGCGGTAGATGGTGCGGGGACTTAGGGTCACCTGCTCACCATCGGGTGTCTGCCATGCTTGCTGACAGAGCGTGTGAATGAGTGTCCGCTGCTCCCCATACGAGAGCGGCCGACTCACCAACGGGGCAATCACGTGATAGCGAAATGCCGCGATCAATTCAGGGGTAGTCCGAGATGACGGCAAGGGTCATCAGCCTCCTTGAGTCAGAACTGGGTCATCATCTGACCCTCCCCCGGCTGTCGGCTCGCGCACCATTCGGCATTCCGTGTGACAGCCCACCCCTAAGAGCGTGGGCCCTACCCACACAGCGCCACGCCGCCACGCGGCGACGCCCTGTTGCAGGCCGCGCCACAAGCGTCGCCACCCCTGAAACGCCGTGCCGCTGCCCAGCCGACCCCAGACATCCACCTGGTCCTGATACCCGTGGTCCGCAATCCAGACCATCAAGAGCTGCAAACAGGCTGTCATCCGCTGGCTCCACCGTCGAGCCCAGCGTTGCAGTGTGCGGAGATGCGCGGGGACGTGATGGTCGGTACACCAGGCCTGGATGCGCCGCCAGGACCACCCGCGTTCCCGATGCCAGATAGCGACTGCCCAGACGACTCCTTGGGCATAAGCGGAGAACGGCGTGGCAAACGTGGGAAACAACGTCCAGGTCTCGTGGCCGGGTCGACAGCGATACCGTTGCAAGCGCAGCCCATGCAACCCCTGGGCATCGACGTAATCGCGGCAGAACGTGCCGTTCTTCGCCAAGCGACCGTGCCCGTTTGGGCACGTGATCGTCGGCCAGGCAGATGCCCAACTCTGCTCATAGGCCTTGAAGGACGGCCAAAAGTGCCATAAGATAGCCATGAAAGATCGCAACTTTCACTGGCCTCGGTACAGGTGTCAACTGTCCGAGGCTCTCGTATTTTCCCCGGGGCCTCTTCCCTAGTGCCACCAAGAAATCACTCTAAATTTACCAAAAACCCCAGAAAACTTTGAAGGCAGTAAGGACAAATAAACTTAGCCGAAA
>PXYV01000065.1 GCA_003023745.1 Sulfobacillus acidophilus
CCACCCGATAGCGGCGATGATTCGTCAACGTGCGCACGGGAATCAACCGTCCCTCGCGTTCCCATTTCCGGAGCCCTTCGATACTCATCCCGAGCATCTTCGCGGCCTTGCCAATACTGACAAACTGTTCGTCCATTGAACGATCACCAAGATGGATTATACCATATTCTTAGATATGATTGTAGATTTATCGCAAGCAGTTACAACCTCCCCACGGCTGACGCCGGGGGATTCCCGCCCTCACGGGTCGGGCTTCCTGCTTCCTCGCGCCACGGCTTCTTAGGGCCGACGCCGGTCGTCCACCGGAGGGCGCTCCCCAGTCACACCGGGCATGTCCCGCCCTGTCTCGTGTTGTGCAAAATCGAAGCGTTTGATATTGGTGGCGGCTAGCACGTCGAGATCATGGCGTTGTCCACAGTGGGGGCAAGTCCAGGTGCGGTCCGCGAGGGCGAGATGATGGTTGTAGTAGCCGCACACATAGAGGCGAGACGATGGGGCAAAGCGACCGATCACGCGGACGTGCTTGCCGGTCCATTGGGCTTTGTATTCCAGTTGGCGGCGGAATTCCGCCCATCCCGACTGGGCGATGCGCCGGGCTAAGGGGTGATTCCGCACTATTCCGGCCACATTGAGATCCTCGAGGCATACCGTATCAAACCGACGAAGAAGGTCCGTGCGCAGTCTGTGGACGAAATCCTGCCGACGATTAGCTGCCTGCTCATGCAATCGCGCAATTTGACGGCGAATCTTCGCCCGATTCTTTGATCCCTTAACCGCTCTGGCGAGTCGCCGCTGAAGGATCTTCAGGCGATACAATTCGGATTCTAACCATTGGGGATGTCCGTACTTTTCTCCCGTAGACAGCACCAACAAGTCATGGAGTCCGAGGTCACCGCCCGCGGCGCGTTCCCGTGTTTCGGGCACAACATCAGGGACTTGGTTTTCGTCCTCGACGAGTACCGATATGAAGAACTTGCCGGAGGGCACGCCACTGATGGTGACGGTTTTCACCGGGCCTTGAAGCGCCGACTCCACACCGCTCGAATCCATCCGGCTTTCGGACGGTAGATGACGCCGTTCTTCCAATGGATCTTCACGCCTTGGGGATACGTCCACTCTGCTGGCCCCGCTTGGAGTGAAAACGCGGTAGCCTTTCTTCTCGCGAAAGAAGCGTGTGAACGCTCTATCGAGATGCACCAGCGCTTGCTGCAAGGGCTGGGCGGCCACTTCGCCTAACCCCGGCAATTCCTGCTTCAGCGCGGTGAGCCGTTTGTCTAACTGAAACCGGGTGACGCCGTTGCCCTGCGTCTGACAGGCTGTCGTCGCGACCGCTAACGCCCAGTTGTAGACATACCGCACCGACCCAAACTGCCGGTTTAGGAATGCCGTTTGCTCTTCTGTTGGATAGAGTCGATAGCGATAGGCTTTCAACATGGTTATAGAACATTGCTGGCATCTATCGTTCGTCAAGAGTAGAGTGGCCTTGGGGCATCGAACCCCTCGGTCACGCGCCTTATATCCACTTTGGTAACAGTATGATGTCCAGGGGCTTTAGTGCTGAACCTGAATTGTCAATCCCTGTGATTCCACATCCACCCGCACCGTGGCGCCGTCAGGCACTTCTCCGGCTAACATTTTGACGGCGAGCGGGTCCTCCACACTGCGTTGCAAAAGTCGGCGCAGCGGTCGTGCCCCAAACTGCGGCTGATAGCCGCGCTCGGCCAACCAGTCATACGCCGCATCCGTCACCACCAGATGAACCCGGTGTTCTTGCAGTCGCGCTTGCAATCCAGAAAGCTGCAAACGAACAATGGCCTTTAGTTCCGCTGCCGTCAGGCGCTCGAAGATCACAACCTCATCAATTCGATTTAAAAATTCCGGCCGCAGCGATTGTCGCAGCACGTCTGCCATGAGCTGTTGGCGGCGCACCGCATCCTCCTCTTCTAAAATAATCTCGCTGCCCAAATTAGACGTCATAATGATGACGGTGTTGCGAAAGTCCACTGTGCGACCTTGGCCGTCGGTTAAGCGACCATCGTCCAACACCTGCAACAACACATTAAACACTTCGGGATGGGCCTTTTCAATCTCATCCAGCAAAATCACCGCATAGGGCCGTCGTCGCACTGCTTCGGTCAATTGGCCGCCCTCTTCATATCCGACATATCCAGGAGGCGCGCCCACCAAGCGGGATACGGCATGGCGCTCCATATACTCTGACATGTCGATCCGCACCAAAGCATTGTCATCATCGAATAAGAACGCCGCCAGAGCCTTGGCTAACTCCGTCTTGCCCACCCCAGTCGGACCCAAAAAGAGAAAAGAGCCCATCGGTCGACGCGGATCCGACAATCCCGCTCGGGCCCTGCGCACCGCGTTCGACACCGCCTGCAAGGCGCGGGTCTGTCCAATCACCCGCTCACCCAAGCGTTCTTCCATATGCACCAGTTTTTCCCGTTCCCCTTCCAGGAGACGCGTCACGGGGATCCCGGTCCATTTGGCGACAATCGCCGCAATATCCTGCTCCGTCACTTCTTCGCGCAAAAGCCGCGCCGACTCGCCAGACGCTTCCTCCAAGGCGCGCTGGGCTTCGGCCAGTTGCCTCTGCAGATCAGGCACGATACCATAGCGCAGTTCGGCCGCCCGTTCTAAATTTCCTTGCCGTTCTGCCAGCCCCTCATCGATCTTGGCCTGTGCCACGCGATTTTTAATATCACGCACGGTATTGACTAACGCCTTTTCCCGATCCCAACGCCCTTTTAAGGCATTACGCTCTTCATTCAAATTCGCGAGTTCCTGGTCAAGTGCCGCTAGGCGTTCCGCGGTGGACGGATCATCCCCTTCTTTCATCAGCGCCTGGCGTTCAATTTCGAGTTGAATACGGTGACGCTCCAACGCATCCAGCGACTCCGGCATAGAATCCATCTCTACCCGCAAATGCGAGGCCGCCTCGTCCACCAAATCGATCGCCTTATCCGGCAGAAAACGATCGCTAATGTAGCGATGACTCAGCCGTGCAGCCGCCACTAAGGCACTGTCGCGAATGCGAACCCCGTGGTGCACTTCGTAGCGATCTTTGAGCCCCCGCAAAATGGCCACCGTATCTTCAACCGACGGTTCCGACACATACACCGGTTGGAACCGCCGCTCCAAGGCCGCATCCTTTTCAATGTACTGACGGTACTCGTCGAGCGTCGTCGCGCCAATCGCCCGCAGTTCCCCCCGGGCCAGGGCCGGTTTCAGCAAATTGGCAGCATCCACCGCACCTTCGGCTTTGCCGGCGCCGACGAGAGTATGCAACTCATCAATGAACAAAATCACGCTGCCGCCAGCTTCTTCGATTTCATGCAACACCGCCTTAAGGCGATCCTCAAATTCCCCCCGAAATTTGCTCCCAGCAATCAACGCGCCAAGATCCAACGCCAACACCCTTTTGTCTCGCAGGCCTTCTGGTACATCGTGCGCCACGATACGCTGCGCCAGGCCTTCCGCGATGGCCGTCTTGCCAACCCCGGGTTCACCGATCAGCACGGGATTGTTTTTGGTGCGACGGGAAAGCACCTGGATGACGCGCCGAATTTCTTCATCGCGTCCCACCACCGGATCCAATTTGCCGCGGCGGGCCAATTCGGTCAGATCTTTACTGTAGCGATTGAGCGCTTGATACTTCTCCTCGGGATTCGGATCCGTAATCCGCGTGTTGCCGCGCACATCTTTTAACGCACGCATGAGACCCTCTTGCGTTACTCCAAAGTCTCGCAAAATTTGTGCCGTCCGTCCGCGTTGGGCCGCCACCAACCCGAGCAACAGATGTTCTGTCGACGTGTACTCGTCCTTCAGCGACTCCGCTCTCAGTTCAGCATCCTCAATCACTTGCACCAGTTCCGGCGCCAAGTAGGCCCCGGGCTGGGCGCCACTCACTCGCGGCAACTGCTCAATCGCCTGTTCCACTTGCTGCGCCAACGGCGCTACCGGCACTCCGAGTTTCCCCAACACAGGACGCACCACCCCATCGGCCTGTCCCAGTAAAGCGGCCAGCAGGTGCAGATCCCCGACCGCCTGATTTTGATGATCTCGTGCCCGCGTTTGGGCGTCTTGCAGTGCTTCCTGCGCTTTGACGGTCAATTTATCGAGGCGCACGAATTTCCCCTCCTGCTTCCTGATGATGGCCCAACAATTGCTGATATAACGCGTCGTCTTCCGGGGTGAATGGCTCAGGGAACCGCAGGTTCACTTCAAGCAGCATGTCGCCCCGCACGGATGTTCCACGGTGCGGCAACCCCAGCCCTTTTAAGCGCAGCATTCGGCCGTGATTGGTGTGACGCGGTATCTTGACCATCATTTCATCCCCGATTAACGGTTTCACGGGCACTTCTCCGCCTACTGCGGCCACCGGTACCGAGACCATCAACCGACCCACCACATTATCCTTTTGTCGATGAAAGCGCGGATGCGGCGCCACCTCAATCTTTAAGCGCGCATGATCCCCCACCTTGAGCACGGCCCCATCTTCGATGCCCGGCGGTACCACCACATCAAACCGCTTGGGTTCCGCCACTTGGCCCAGCCCACCGCAGCGGGGACAATCCGGATCGTGTCCGTGGCACACGACACACTCCCGTACGTCATTGACCGTCAGCGCCACCGTTGTCCCCTGCGCCACTTGCTCGAGCGTAATGCGAACCGATTCCTCCGGCATCGACCGCGTACTCGGACGCGTTGAATCGCGCGCTCCTGTAAATAAGTCTTCAAAAAACGACCCAAATGACCCAAGATCATCCGTGGACCACTCGTGCGCCACGCGCTCAAACCCGGTCCCGTGTCGACGCGACTGGCGCTCCGCGTAGGTGCGTCGCAATCGATCGTACTCGGCCCGCCGAGCCGGGTCTGACAAAACTTCGTAGGCTTCATTAATTTCCTTGAACTTGTCCTCCCCAGCCTTTCCGCTCACATCCGGATGATATTTGCGGGCCAGCCGGCGATACGCTTGCTTAATGGTTTGGGCGTTGGCCTTCTCATCCACTTCCAGGGTCTTGTAATAATCTTTCGGTGCTGCCATGGCCACCTCCGTTTGCGGTGAAAACGGGCGAGGATGCCGCCTCGCCCGTGTCCATCAACCGCACCATCGCACTACTCGCTAGGACGAAAGTCCGCGTCGATTACGTCGCCGTCATCAGGGCTGTCCGATCCTGCATTGGGAGGCGGTGGACCATCATTACCGCTATTGGCCTGCGATTGATACAGCTGTTCCGCCAACTTGTGCGCGCTCGCCTCCAGCTTCGCCAACGCACTGTCAATGCTCCCTTTGTCGTCGCCGTTCATGGCGTCTCGCACCGCTTGAATGTTCGCCTCGGCCTCACTTTTATCTGCTGCGCTCACCTTATCGCCCAGGTCCTTCAACGACTTTTCCGTCGCATACACCAACGACTCGGCCCGATTGCGTGCCTCCGCCAGATCTCGCCGACGCTCGTCTTCTTGCGCTTTTTCCTGCGCCTCTTTGACCATGCGTTCGACCTCTTCTTTGCTGAGTTGCGTCGAAGCCGTCACAGTAATCCGTTGTTCTTTGCCAGTACCCAAATCCTTGGCGGAGACATTGACGATGCCATTGGCGTCAATATCAAACGTCACTTCGATCTGGGGGATGCCTCGCGGCGCCGGAGGAATATCCGTTAAACTGAAGCGGGCCAGCGTGCGGTTGTCCTGCGCCATGGGCCGCTCCCCTTGCAACACATGAATTTCGACGCTGGTCTGATTGTCCGCAGCCGTGGTATAGACCTGGCTCTTGCGCGTAGGGATGGTGGTATTGCGCTCGATTAACTTGTTAAATACGCCGCCCAATGTCTCAATCCCGAGCGACAAGGGCGTCACATCGAGCAAAATGACATCCTTCACATCGCCCGCTAGTACGCCCCCTTGAATCGCGGCGCCAATGGCCACCACTTCATCGGGATTCACTCCACGATGAGGCTCTTTGCCGGTCAACCGCTTGACCAGTTCCTGAATGACCGGCATCCGAGTGGACCCGCCCACCAAAATCACTTCATCAATTTGACTCTCGCTCAATTTAGCGTCAGCCAACGCCTGCTTAAAGGGATTTACGCAGCGTTCCGTCAAGCTCTGCGTGAGTTCCTCAAACTTCGCCCGCGTCACCTTTTGCTCCAGATGCTTGGGACCCGTCTGATCCGCAGTAATAAATGGCAATGACACCTGCGTCTCAGTGACCGACGAGAGCTCAATCTTGGCTTTCTCGGCTGACTCGATCAGTCGTTGTAAGGCTTGACGATCCTTTCTCAGATCAATCCCGTACTCTTTTTGGAACTGGTCGGCTATGTAGTCTACCAACTTCATGTCATAGTCGTCACCGCCCAGATGCGTATCGCCCGACGTGGACTTCACTTCAAAGACCCCGTCGCCCACTTCCAACACTGAGACATCAAAGGTTCCACCACCCAAGTCCCAGACCAGGATGGTTTCATTCTTCTTTTTGTCCAGGCCATAAGCCAACGCCGCCGCCGTCGGCTCGTTGATGATACGCAACACTTCTAGTCCAGCGATCTTGCCCGCATCTTTCGTCGCTTGGCGCTGGGCGTCGTTAAAATACGCCGGCACGGTAATGACCGCCTGGGTAATGCTCTCCCCTAAATACTTTTCGGCATCGGTTTTCAACTTTCCCAGGACCATCGCTGATATTTGCTCAGGCGTCAGATTCTCGCCCGCATTGGGCAACTCCACCCGAACCTGACTATTGGGGCCACTCACCACGCGATAGGGTACACGGGTCCGCTCCTCGGTCACCTCATCAAACCGACGCCCAATAAACCGTTTAATTGAAAACACCGTGTTCTCGGGATTCATCACGGCCTGACGCCGCGCCAACTGACCCACCAGTCGCTCACCGCTCTTACTGAACCCAACCACGGACGGCGTGAGTCGACTGCCCTCGGAGTTCAGCACGACGGTCGGCTGCCCGCCCTCCATCACCGCAATGACCGAGTTGGTTGTGCCTAAGTCAATTCCTACCACTTTTGCCATACGTCGCCACCCTCGCTTTGGGCCCAGCCGTACTGCTGGTGCCTCCTAAAATCGCGCGGATCCCAGCCGGATTGATGCCTTGCTCCGCCAAATCTCGGATCCGAGTTAGTCGATGGAAGTCATTCTCTGAGTATAACCGATTGTTGGTATCTGTCCGATGCGGACTAATCAGAGCCTCCCGTTCCCAGGCTCTCAAAGTCTGCGCCGAAACACCCACCAATCGGGCCATGACGCCAATAGTATAAACCGGTTCATCCGGTCCATGAATGGGCACTGCCTCCATCACTTCCTCTACCGGACTCCATCTTTAATATTAGAAATCTCTCGTCCTCCGATCAATAACTTGTTCCAACCGTGAAAACAAATTTGTTGCCAATGCCGACATCGCTCTCTCCACGCCCACCATATTGTGCGTTGTGGGCGCGGCAGGCATACGGCGAACGTGCAATCGTGGGCTTGATCAACGTGAGGCCGACCCGATCGAATCAGCCTCGTCGATAGTTCCAATCAAGTGCAAGTCGGCCTTAAAAGCGTGATGACGTCCCGTTTTTTAAGGCCCAATATTGCTCGAAGAACCGGGGATAGCTAATGCGCACACTGTCTTCGCCGGTCAACTGGGTATGGCCCCGAGCAACGGTGGCGGCAACAGCCGCCAACATCGCCATGCGGTGATCGCCACGGCCATCCACCGCAGCTCCATGAAGCGGCGTCGGGCCCTCAATCACCCACCCGTCGGGCTGCTCCTCAATCTTGGCCCCCATAGTGCGCAGTATTTCGGTCGTCACTCGAATCCGGTCGCTCTCCTTGACGCGCAATTCCCCCGCTCCGCCAATCACGCTGGTTCCTTCGCACTGCGTCGCCAGCAGGGCCAAAAGCGGAACTTCGTCAACCATGGCCGGGATCTCGGCGGCTTCCACCACAATCGCCTGTTGAACCATCCCGCTTACCGTCAGCGTTCCCCAAGGCTCCGGCACCTGGCCCGCTTCCTCCCACTTTAACCGACTTCCCATCCGTTGCAGCACCCGAAAGAATCCCGTGCGCGTCGGATTAAAGAGCAGATTGGGAACAGTGACCACGCGGTCAGGCGCCACAGCTGCTAATGCACACCAGAAGGCGGCCGCCGAGGGATCGCCGGGCACGTCAAAACCAATCGCGTTCAGCCGCCCGGGCTGAACCGTCGTCCGCAGGCCTGCAACATTGACACTTGCGCCCATCACCTTAAGCATCCGCTCGGTGTGGTCGCGCGAGCGTGTCGGCTCTTGCACGCTCACGGCTTCGTCAGCGCTTAGACCGGCCAACAACAAGGCTGATTTCACCTGCGCGCTGGCTACCGGCAGGACAAACTGCCCGCCGCGGTGACGTCCCCCTCGCAGCGCCAACGGCGCATAACCGCCACCCCGGCTTAAGACCGTCACCCCTAGCTGTGCGAGCGGGTCAATGACGCGCTGCATCGGCCGCCTGACGAGCGACTCGTCTCCGGTTAGCACTACCAGTCCCGCTACCCCGGCAGCTAGGCCCGTTGCCAATCGCATGGTCGTGCCGGAATTCCCGCAATCGATTACGGCAGAGGGCTCTTCTAACAGGCCGGACGATCGCAAAACGACCCGTCGCGCACTGGACTCCACCAATTGAACCCCTAAAGCCTGCACCAATCCTAAGCTAGAGCGTGTGTCAGCCGCATCCAGCCACCCCTCGATCTCCATATCCCCGTGTGCCACCGCACTAAATAAAATGGCACGATGGGTCAAAGATTTGTCGCCAGGAACTCTAACCTGCCGATTAAACCCATGCTGCCAGGCGGTTAACTCCACCACCCGATCTCCCCCTATTCATTGGGCTTGAGGCATCCGTCAAGACTCTCTAGCGGCACGGCCGCGGACACCGAGCGATCCAGGCACTGGCGCCAGACTCTTAGCTCCGACTCTAGTGCCAAAAGCGCACGGCTCAATTCCTCGGCATTATGCGAGAGCATTGGCAACACCTCCGACAGCGCGGTTTTCCCCACACGGGTCGTGTCGCGAAAGCCCGAGCCAGCCAACGCCATCGTTTGGGGTGCCTGTGCCTGCACGACCTGAGCCACTGCCCGCGACGCCAAGTAGGGCAATTGACTGACCCAGGCCATGGCACGGTCGTGTTCATACGCACTCCACAACCCAAAAGGAGCGCACCCCAATACTTGCTGCCACCAGGCAATAGCATCTGCAGGACCAGACCCTAACCCAATGTCCACCACAGCAGCAGCGCAATCCCGAAACAAATCCGGGGAAGCCGCTGTAAATCCACTCACCTCGCGTCCGGCCATAAGATGCAACGACAAGACCTGCACGGATTGGCCTGCCCAGCGCAAGGCCTCGGCAACCGGTCCCTTCACCGAGCTCAGATCAATCAATGTCGCCGTGGACCGCATGCGCGGCACAATATCGTAGATTATGCGGGTCATTTCCTGTAACGGCACGGCTAACACCACGGTGTCTACTCCGCCCGCCCAACGCACATACGAGTCAACCCGTCCAAGGCGGAGACGACTCAAGGCCTGCTTCGTTGCCGGATCACGATCATCCAACCACAATGACTGTTTTTGGGCACTCAAAGCCTGAGCCACGGAGCCGCCAATGAGACCAACCCCGACAATGCCAACGGTCATACTTCGCGTCCGAGCGCACGAGCGACTCTTCCAATTTTCTCCATCAGCTCTTCAAAATGGCGAAAGTTTAGGCTCTGTGGACCATCGGAAAGCGCTTCCGCTGGATTCGGGTGCGTTTCAATAATGAGTCCGTCAGCTCCAGCCGCAATGCCAGCGAGTGCCAACGGTTCCACCCATTGCCATTGTCCGGCCGCATGCGAAGGATCAATCACAACCGGCAGATGGCTAAGTTGCTTAACGACCGGAACGGCACTAATATCCAAAGTATTGCGGGTCTTCGTTTCATAAGTGCGGATACCCCGTTCGCACAAAACAATATTGAGGTTGCCATGGGCCGCAACATACTCGGCTGCCATCAACCATTCATCAATAGTCGCCGCCAACCCGCGCTTCAACAAGACCGGCTTGTTAATTTGGCCCACCGCCTTGAGCAACTCAAAGTTTTGCATATTGCGTGCGCCAATTTGGACGATGTCGGCCCACTGGGCCACGCGCGCCAAACTCTCGTGATCCACGGCTTCGGTAACAATCAACACGCCAAAGCGTTCCCGGGCCTCCGCCAGCATTTCGAGCCCCTCTACACCCATTCCTTGAAAGCTATACGGCGACGTACGCGGCTTATAGGCGCCGCCTCGCATCACCGGGACGCCTACCCGCTGCATGAATTCGGCCGACGTCATGACCTGTTCCCGACTTTCGACCGCACACGGTCCAGACATCACAATCACTTTATCGCCGCCAAAAGCCACGTTCCCTACCCGAACCACACTGTTGTCGGGATGAAAATCCCGGCTCACCAAACGATATGGCTTGCGTGCCGATGACACCATTGGCTCTGCTGTTTCGGTTGCTCCCACCGTGTTCACCCTTCCTTCGCATCGGCTCTCAACACTCTAACAATAATAAAACCCTCATCCCCTACTCTCTAGGGACGAAGGCCACTCCGCGGTACCACCCTACCTGGCTCTTGCACAAGAGCCCACTTTGTCGGTTGCTAACACAACCGCTCCGCGTAACGGACGGATGCCGGATACTCTACTCTTCTGACGAATTTCGATGCACACTCGCGGGGGTACGGTCTCGGTTCGAGGGTTCGGCTTTCACCACTACGCCGACTCTCTGGGCCACGTCTCTCCGGACCCCTTCCCGCTCATCGCTTTAGGGTATTGAATTTTTCCGCATCATACCGCACCTCACGGTGCGGTGTCAAGCCTTCGTTGTAATATTTTTCACGGCCTGGCTTAAATCGTGCACAAACCGAAAGGCCGCCTCTTCTTCGCGGCCAGGATTGTGGGTCAACACATCGACGAGTGCACTTCCCACAATGACACCGTCCGCTACTTCCCCGACTTCATGCGCCTGCTCCGGGGTGGCGATGCCAAAACCGACTGCGATCGGCAGTCGCGTAAAGTGCCGAATTCTCTCTACGAGAGGCCTCACTCCGGCATCCACCACCTTTCGAACCCCTGTGACTCCTGTGAGCGAGACGGCATAGACAAATCCACGTGCTCGCCCGATCGCTCGTAGATGGGCGTCCGTCGACGTGGGCGCAACCAGCGGTATGACGGCTATCCGACTCGCTTCCGCTGCCGTGCGCAACTCCCGTCCCTCAACCCAGGGCAGATCGGGAATGATAAGACCTTGAATTCCCGCTTGCACCGCATCCTGCGCAAATCGCCCGACGCCATAGTGAAACACCGGATTGATATAGGTTAAGAAGACCAAGGGGGCCGCATCTGCGGCGAACCCTTCGACAGCCGCCAGGATTTTCGACACCCGGGCTCCCCGATTGAGCGCGACCGTCGCCGCCCGTTGCAAAACCGGCCCATCGGCCAAGGGATCGGAAAACGGAATCCCAATTTCAATAATGTCCGATCCTGCCTCGCTCAGTGCCCTGACCAGGTTCGGCAGAATTTCCAAGTTGGGATAGCCCGCCGTAATATACGTAATCAGGGCAGCCCGGTTCTGCTGTTTGGCTTCCTGAAAAGCCTCTTCAATGCGCCGCATGCGACTGCCTCCCGTCTAACTCAAACACCTGCTCCACATCTTTGTCGCCGCGCCCCGAGAGATTAATCAACACCCGGGCTTTGGCCCGTCTTAAATCGTCCTGTGCTTTGATGACCCACGCCACCGCATGCGCACTCTCCAAGGCCGGTATGATCCCCTCCCATTCGGCCAACTGATGAAAGCCCTGCAATGCCTCAGCGTCGGTCACTGCCACATACTGGGCTCGACCGATCGCATGAAAGTACGCATGCTCGGGCCCCACCCCGGGATAGTCAAGCCCCGCCGATATGGAATGGGCCGGTTGAATCTGCCCATCCTCATCCTGTAGCAAATAACTCAAACTACCATGCAAAATCCCCGGTTGGGCGATCTGAATGCTGGCTGCGTGCCGCCCGCTGTCCAGCCCTTCACCTGCCGCCTCAACTCCGATAAGCTGGACCAAGTCACGGCGGAAGGGATAGAAAATGCCCATGCTGTTGGAGCCACCCCCGACGCAGGCGACAATGTGAGTGGGCAGCTGCCCGGTCGTTCGCAATATTTGCTGCCTTGCTTCCCTCCCAATTACGGATTGAAAGTCTCGAACCATCATCGGATAGGGATGCGGACCAACGACCGAACCAATCACGTAAAACGTATCACGTACGTTGGTAACCCAGTCGCGAATCGCTTCATTGGTCGCGTCCTTAAGGGTCCGGGTGCCCGATTCCACCGAATGCACACTGGCACCTAACAGTTTCATGCGGTAGACATTCAGTGCTTGACGCTTGACATCCTCAGATCCCATATAAATTTCAGCCCGCAAACCAAAAAGGGCGGCGGCGGTGGCAGTTGCCACACCGTGTTGGCCCGCTCCAGTTTCCGCAATAATGCGAGTCTTCCCCATGCGTCGGGCTAACAGCACTTGACCAATCGTGTTATTAATTTTATGGGCTCCGGTGTGATTCAAGTCCTCCCGCTTCAAGTAGATGTCAAACCCCAGCGCGTCGCTCATCCGTGACGCTCGCGTCAACGGCGTGGGCCTTCCCACGTACTCTTTTAAAAGCGTGGCTAACTCTTGTTTAAAGCCGGGATCGCGTCGCGCCGCACGATAGGCGCGATCCAGTTCGTCTACAGCAGGCATTAATGTTTCGGGTATATACCGACCCCCAAAGGACCCAAATCTTCCCTGCCGATCAGGCACTCGCATTGTCGCCATACTGAACCTCCTGAATAAAGCGCCGAATCAACTCCGGATCCTTGCGCCCCTCTTTTTCAACCCCGCTCGAGACATCTACTCCGTCTGGCCGCAAGCGGCGAACCACCGCGCGAACGTTATCCACGCTTAGCCCACCCGCTATCCAAATCGGACGCGTAAATTCTGGTTTCTCCCATGTTCGGGCCACGCCACTGCCCGGCACCACACCGTCCAACAACACGATGTCGGCCTGCACTTCGAGCATGGTCGCAATAGCCCACTTCCCCACTCCGTGCGCCCGCGCGATCCATCGCGTAGGCACCCGGCCGTGCAGTTGCACGGCCTTCACGTTTAGAGCCAACATTTCCTCGAACAACGGCTCGTCCACATCACGACCCACGGCCACAAATTGTCCCTCGGGCACGGCATCGATGATGGCCTTCGCTTGCTCTAGTGTGATCTGCCGTCGACTGGCCGTCAGCACCAATCCTAAGAAATCCGCTCCCAGATTATGGGCGACCCGTGCTAACCCTTCGTCTCGTATGCCGCAAATTTTAATTGTGGTGGCCATCCGCCCACACCCGTAACAAGTCTTTGCCCCGCATCAAACTTTCTCCCACCAATGCGGCCTGATATCCCCACGCCTTCACCTGGGTTAAATCCGCGTCGTGCGATATCCCACTTTCGCTCACGCGAATGATATCCTTTGGAACCACATCTGCCATCTCGCGGGAGAAGTCCAGACGTGTCTCGAAAGTATCCAAATCGCGATTGTTCACTCCGATAATTTCCGGATTGACTGCTAACGCCCGTTCTGCTTCAGCGGCCGAATGAATTTCCACCAACACCTCTAGACCGATCCCATTGGCGGTCTCATACAGTTCGCGTAGCTGCACTTGGTCTACAATCCGCACAATCAGCAAGACCGCGTCTGCACCCGCCATGCGCGCTTCAAACAACTGCACCGGATGACGCACAAAATCCTTGCGCAAGACCGGCACCGAGACGAGATCGCGCACGGCTTGGAGATGGGATAAATCCCCTGCAAAAAAATGCGGCTCGGTGAGGACTGAAATCGCCGCCGCGCCCTCCTTTTGATATCGGAGGGCTTGCGCCTGGGGATCATAATAATCGGTCAACCATCCCTTTGAGGGGGATTTTTGCTTGCATTCCGCAATTATCGCCAATCCTTGGCCTGACAACGCCGCCCGCAATGACCGTACCGGTGGCATCCGTTCAGCTTCCTGCCGTAAAAAGCTGCTGACTGGCGTTAGGCGCTGAACGCGCTCGTCCACTGCGCCCACAATCGCGTCCAAAAACATTAGGCGTCCCTCCGCTCGGTTGTCTGGCTTGAGCGCGCAATCAATTGCTCCAGCACCCGATGGGCCGCGCCCTGGCTCAATACCTCGCGCGCCAACTTCACGCCCTCCTTGGGCGAGGGGACCATATCGCCGACGTACAGCGCAACTCCAGCGTTGGCCAGGACCAGATCGGTAAGGGGTCCTGATTCACCCTCAGAGATGATGCGGCGGCAGATGCGGGCATTGGTGGCCGGGTCCGCGCCCGCAAACGAACCAACCGGATAGCGCGCCAATCCCAGTTCCTCAGGCGTCAATTGGCCCAATGACACCGCTCCGTGATCGACCAGAGCATACTGGGTCGCGCCCGAAAGCGACACTTCGTCTAATCCCCCATGTCCATGCACCACCATCGCACGGCCTACTCCCAAACGGTTCAGGACTTCGGCCAAAGGCGCTATCCATTGTGCGTCAAACACCCCCACCAGTTGATACTCAGGCGCACAAGGATTGGTCAAGGGACCCAACACATTGAAAACCGTCCGAACCCCTAATTCGCGGCGTGCAGGCGCAGCAAAGCGCATCGATCCATGAACTTGGACAGCAAACAGAAATCCAAACCCCACCTCGTCGATAAGGGTAGCCACAGCTTGGGGCTCGGTGGCAATGGCCACTCCCAACGCCTCCAAAAGATCGGCGCTGCCACTTTTCGATGTGGCCGACCGGTTGCCGTGCTTTGCCACCCTTAACCCAGCCCCGGCCACCACAAACGCGGAGACGGTCGACACGTTGAACGTAAAGGACCGGTCACCCCCAGTCCCACAGGTATCGATCAGGGGCCGATGCGCGACCGGCACGCGAACCGCATGAGCCCGCATCGCTTGGGCAAATCCCGTCAACTCCTCCACTGTTTCGCCGCGTACCCGCAACGCCATCAGTGCGCCGCCAATTTGTACTGGCGTCGCCTCTCCTTGCATGATGGCATCCATGAATTGGTACGCCTGCGCCTGCGACAATTGCTTGCGCTCGCTTAACAACTCGAGGCTGGCCATGACCACAGCGTTCATGATTGCACTCCTTTCAATGACCGGTGTGATACCGTAAGATCCACAAAATGGCCAAGAAGGGTCATGCCTTGCGGAGTCAGTACCGACTCTGGATGAAACTGAACCCCGTACACGGGATGACGTCGATGCGAGACAGCCATAACGGTGCCATCATCACTCACGGCGTCGACGACCAACTCATCGGCATTGTGCACGTCCACCGCTAGCGAGTGGTAGCGACCCGCCGTAAAGGGATTCGGTAAGTCTTTCAATAATCCGGTTGCGCCGTGTTGAATCTGATCCGCCTTTCCGTGCATGAGACGAACAGCCGGAACCACCTGGCCGCCATAAGCAACCGCGATCGCTTGGTGGCCAAGGCACACCCCTAATACCGGAATGGTGCGCCCAGCAGCCTGGATCAGAGGAATGGCGATCCCCGCATCTTCGGGGCGACCCGGTCCTGGCGAGACGACCAATCCCCATGGGTCCCACGACATGACCTCATCAACGGAAACGACATCGTTTCGCACAACGACAATCGGGGCCAGTTGCCCTAGATATTGCACGAGATTGTAGGTAAACGAGTCATAATTGTCCAAGACCACAATCACAGCCATTCTTCCTCTCCGACAGACAACACGTTTAGTGCGGCTGCCGCTTTGCTTAAGGACTCTTGATACTCAGTTGCCGGCTCAGAATCTGCCACAATCCCGGCACCGGACTGCACGTACGCCATGTCTTGCTCAATCTCCAATGTGCGAATGGTGATGCACGCATCCAAATCACCGCGATGCGACCAATAACCGACAACACCACCGTAGGCGCCCCGGGCCGTGGGTTCAAGTTCCTCAATAATCTCCATCGCCCGAATCTTGGGTGCCCCCGATAACGTACCTGCCGGAAACGAAGCAGCCAAAACATCCAGCGCGTCAACGTCTTGCTTAAGTCGCCCTCGCACCTCTGAGACAATATGCATCACATGAGAATACATCTCCCGCACCATAAACTCTTCTACTGTCACGCTTCCATACTCGCAGATGCGGCCGAGATCGTTGCGCGCTAAATCGACCAGCATGACATGTTCTGCCCGCTCCTTGGGATCGTGGATCAAACTTTCCCACAGCGCCTGATCTTCCTCTGCGGTCTTTCCACGGGGCCGAGTTCCAGCAATGGGGCGATTAATCGCGATCTTATTTTCGACCCGGACCAGCGTTTCAGGCGACGATCCGGCCAAGGTCCGCCGCGGAGTTTCGAAGTAAAACAGGTAAGGCGACGGATTGATGCGCCGAAGGCGCCGATAGAGGCTAAACGGGTCACCGGTAATCTTGGCACCCAGCCGTTGCGACAAGACCACTTGGAAAATATCCCCATCCACGATGTGTTGCTGAGCCTTGCGCACCATTTCAACAAATTCGCTTTCGCTCACGGTTGACTGCACTTTGGTCGCGGCCTGGGCATTCGGTTCCGCTAACATTAACGGCTGGCGCAGAGCTTCGACCAAAATCTCCAGCCGTGCCCGTCCTTGTTCAATTTGATCTCGGGTGGTCTCCACTAATACAGTTAGCTCTTGGCGACGGTGATCAAAGGCCACAACCGCCTTGGGCCATACCCATTCCCACAACGGGCCACGAGGTTCGTGCCGACGAGGCAGCCGTTCTAGACACCTCACCCAGTCGTAGCCAAAATACCCCACCACACCACCGGCAAACGGCAAGGATTCGTCTTCGGGCACCGCTATCCGTTGCCGTTGCTGCTGTTTGCGCAAAAGCGCGATCGGATCGTCCCCTACTTCGGTTCCCTCGGGGCTGACTAAGACAGCCTGGCCATTGGCCTCCAAGAGGCGAGCCCATTCACCGAGCCCAATGAACGAATACCGCGCAATCTTGTCGTCCGCTTCCACGCTCTCTAACAAGGTATGAGCGCCTAGAGGCCTCAGCCTCAAAAACGCCGAGATCGGCGTCAACTGGTCCACGGCGTACTGCCTGACAATTGCAACGTGCTCCGCCGCACCATCGTCCCAAATTTGTTCTCCTGGCCTTCTTACAGTGCTCAGCACAGTATCCCTCCGCAAACAACAATAAAACCTTCATCCACTCTAGGGACGAAGGTTACTCCGCGGTACCACCCCAATTAGGCATTGCTGCCCCACTTAACACATACGGGACATTGCGTCCGATATGTCTTGTTTGATAACGGAGCAAGACTCCGGCTACGCCTACTACATTCGGGCAGCAACTCCTGGGCCCATTCCCCATCCTTATCCTGCCGAGCTCCCACTACCCCCCGGCTCGCTGTACGGCTTTGGGATGTCTACTCTCCCCATTCATCGTCTATCGACACTATTAAACTCACCATATCATACGGCAATCTAACTGTCAACGCACCACGGTCTCTTTGAGAGCTTTTTGCGTTGTGCATTTCCATGGCCTTGTGGATAACAGGTTTTGCGGGAATTCACGCGACAAACACCCCCGTCACGCGGCAATC